>NZ_JAVQNN010000020.1:0-113150 GCF_031798975.1 Acinetobacter sp. V110_1
TAGCTGTATTAGCTGTATTAGCTGTATTAGCTGTATTAGCTGTATTAGCTGTATTAGCTGTATTGAAACATCCAGAAATTAATAAAACTAGTATTAATAATAAAGTATTTTTCATTGGGTTATCTCTATATGCATTGCACCTTCTCCAGGTTCATCCCCAGAAATAAAGCCACTAATGATACCATTAAGCTTAGCATCCTTACAGGCTTGCTTAAATTTTTTCCCTTGTGCATTCAAGTGACTATTAGTACCAAAACCATTACTATTTAATCCTATATCTACTACATTAACCTTGTTATATTGTTCAGTACTGACACAATGTTTGGAAACTTTTTTATTTTGTCTTTGTAATTCAATAATTTTCTCTACCATTTTACTAATAGTTTGTTCCTTCCTCATATTCTTGGCTTTACATTCATCTCTGACTCTTTTTACTTCTTCTCCCGGCGCAGTATACCTAATATTCTGACTATACATTGCATTAGCTTGGGATTCAGCTGTTCGAATTGTGCTTGTTATATATATTCTATTCATTCCCGCTTCTTTAGCTAAAAATGCTAATATTTTTTTGGTTTTTTCAGAAACAATATTTCGTCTCCACTCTTCATTCACGCCGCTAAATAGAACACTTACTCCTTCAACCTTAGCTACTTCTGCTTTTTGAATTTTCAAATTAATCGTTGCCATACTATTTTCAATTTTTCCATCAAAAATAATTTTCTCTTTATTGGATTCCAAAACTATAATTCTAATAGATTCATTTATTACCCCCTTATGAATTTTTTTACCCAGCCCATTTGCACCACTGACATGACTACGTTTTGTTCCTTTATACTCAACAATATAACTACCACCATTAAATAATTGATTAGTTTTAACGTCATAAGTTAAAACTGTAAATTCAACTTCTCTACTATCATTAACCACCATTTTGGGATGACCATCTTTACTTACCGCAGTGTTTTCATCTCTTTTAGGAGTAGAGTCATGAGTTTCAACTGGCTTATCAACTGGTTGTTTATGTTTTAATGAAGGAACTTGTTGTTTAGATTGAGCTATTTCTACAACTTTAGTCCCTGTCTTTATATTTTTTGATGCTTGCTCTATTGCTGACGAGTCAACATCAATAACACGAAGCGATTTATTTTTATCAACTTTGATAGTCAATAAGTTCCGTTCATCTCTTAATTTATAATTCAGCTCGAATCCTGGCATTGCACTAACAGTTATCTTTCCATTACCATCAGTCTTTTTTTGCTTTATCTGATTTCTATATTTTTGAATTAAATTCAAATTTGTTATAGGTTTTTTCGTATCTTTATGTCTAAAAAGAATATTAAAAGTATGTAAATTAAGCTTTATCGTCTTTTCGCCCATACCTTCTTGTGCTGTAAAACGAATAATTTCTTGTTTTGAGTCTAGCCCACTAATTAAAAATGTAATCTCCTCGCCACTTAACGCTACTAAGTTATTTTCAATACCATTAGTACCTACACTATGCTTCTTTTCTGAATTTTTATATTTTAGAAAATAAGAAAAATTTGGAATCGGTTTATTTTCACTGTCTATAACTTTAATACTAAAATTAACATTTTTTTGCTGATCATTACTTTTACTTACTTTCGCGTTTTGCTCAACACTTGCTTTATTTTCTAATTTCACAGGCACCGGTTTCTGCGAAGGAGTCGGTTGTTGGGTATGGATATCTGTTTGGGATTTGATTCCGCTTATACCATTTGCAACCACCAAAACTGCAGAATGATTTTTACCATCAGCAATTAATAGTACTGGCTTTTGATTATTATCAACAACAGGTTTTCCATCAACGGTAATCCTTGCTCCCCATCCTCCTTTCACTAAAATAGATCTAATTTTTCCTTGACTATTTGTCAATAAATTACTAAGAGTTGGCACTACTTTTGTTTTTTTGTAACCAACACTTACTGTAGAGTTAACTAATGGGCTAGCACTTTTATCTACAAATTGCACGTAAAACCGTGAAGTACCCTTGTATCTGTGCCAACTCATGTCATCATTTTCAGTACCTTTTATTTCAACTTTTTCCGTTTCAGAGTTTAAAAATGCTGGTGGATACTTATAAATTTTTGGCTGTTCTTTATGTAGTTGTGCTTGAGCTTTTGGACTCCAATATAGCACGATGCCATTTGTAAAATCCTCTTCTTGTCTATTATAAATTGGCGACACTAAATCAATAATATGCTGAGTAGATTTAGAAATTTTATTAGATTTCATTTCCAATCTAACTTGGCGAACAGCATCAGTTTCATTTGTTAAAGCATCAAAATCATCTTTTAAATATCCCATTATACTTGTGTGTTTAACCCATTCACCAAAACCTATTCTATTCATTATACAATGTGCAACGGCTCTCTTTGAAATGTCTCCACAAATACCCGCTTCGCCTTTTACAGTTGCGATAAAATCAATAAATTCTTCAGAATAACTCATCGTTATTCTCCACATGGATTAGCTATTTTTTTATTAGCTAATATAGTTGATTCATTACTTGCTATTAAATTTAAACCACCATCAGGTGAAAAATAACTCATATTTTTAAAATAAGTATAATAATCAAATCTTTGTAGCAACCCATTAAATTCTTTAGTTTTTAAATTGACAATTTTTCTAGGCTTATTTGTAAACAATTTTCTTGCATAAATGACTTTCTTTTTGCTATCACTTTCGATCAAACAATTATTTTTATTATCAATGGCAATAAATTCGTCTGTGGCATCCTCTTTATTTTGACTATAGAAAAGCGTAACTGAACATGGAGACCCACATGATGTTTTTACTTTATATAAGTTTTGATTTATTTTTGAAATATTTAAAAGTTTGACACCTTTTATAACTATTTCATTCTGAGCATTTACAGTTCTCACAATGTCACAACTAGAATTATATTCATCCTTACATTTCGCCGAAACTACAAAAGTATCGTCATTTGCGTAAAGATTAAAACTAAAAATAATTGTGCTCAATAAAAAAGTTGATATAAAAGTCTTTTTCATATTAAATCGCGAAACTTGCGTTGTTTTTCGTTTAAATATTTCAATCATGTTCATGCTCTTCTCCACACCCACAGCCATCAATCTCTTCACCGTCTAGTAATTCAGCTTCCTGTTGAGGAATTAACTCTTTAATTTCTGTTAAATAAGCTCCTGGTACTAAAGCGAGTTCTACATTATCAACAGAATCACTATAAACTCTCGCGCTACTTTCTTGATCAAACTCATGTACAGCTTCAATTTTCTTAGAGTGATTAATCAATTTATACTTCATATTTTTTAAAATGTTAGTATCAAATATTTGACTTAAATCAAATCTCATACTGTACATTCCTGTTTCTGGCATTTTCGGCAACTCAGCATTTACTGTTGCCCCACCCGTAAACAAATGCTGCCCAGCTTTACTTTCAAACTTACCGCCTGTTGTTGAAAATACGCCATTGGCATTAATTTTGAGTTGTGACCCACCAGCTGTTAATACAATTTCTTTAGGACTCGTAAGCTCGATTTTTTCTTCAGTAGAAATGAGTTTGATAACCTTCTTAGCAATTGCTTCAATAGCATCATCTTGTGCTTGCAGTTCGAGCTTTCCTTTTGCTGCATAAGCACGCAAACCTTTTTGTGCAGCAAACAAACTGATTTTGTCTTGTGCATGTCCAATAATATTTTTCTGTGCACTCAAATTAATTGAACCGCTGGCACTTTCAGCAATATCTTGCGACGCTTGCAGGATAATATTTTCAGGCGTCGTCAAAGCAATGCCATTTGGCGATGCTAATAACATAAGCGCTTGTCTAAAAATCTTGCCTTGTTCTTGCTGTTTAGTATCGGAACTACTTTCTAAACCTTGGGTATAGCCCTCCATAAAGCCTTGTAAAGAACTCAATGCTTTAGAAGGTGATACTTCCAATTTACTGCCTTTACTAAAAGTGCCGCATACACTCATCATGTCAAAGTCTTTAGTCTCGACATTCGCTAAGACTTTTCCGACCTCTTTAATACTCTCAAATGGATTTTTATGAATGCGATCTTTAATGCTGGCAAGTTTACCTTTAACGATGTCGGCACCATGTTCTTCAACGTTTTCGATAAACGCTTTTAAATTTTCTACTGCATCTTTGGCATCGGTAAAGAAAGCATTAAATTCATCTACAACGCCTTTTGCATTTCCACCTAGTGCACCAATGTCTTGAATAAAGCCGCCACAGTCTTTTAAAGCGTGAATAGGGTCGTTATTAATCCCTTCTTTAAATAGATTCACCGTACTATTTAATGCCTGTCCTGTGGTTTTTAACTCAAGCGACTGGATGAATTTGGGTAAGCGATTAATCACATTCAAAGCATCAGTTTGTTGCTTGGCTGCAACTTCACTGAGCATCTTCATGCTTTCATAACCTTGTGAAAGTAAGGATTGTGCTTGAGCAGCCTCTAAATGGTCTGCAATCGCCTGCTCTTGTGCATAGGTACTAATGAGCATACCTTTACCCGCACGCACAGCACCCCAAGCGTCGGTTCTCAGCTCAAAGCCTTCACCACGCCCTTGGCTTGTCTCTTGTTCTTTCGGATGGCTTAAGTTACCCAAATTCAGCTGTGTTGCTGCATGACTACTTTGGAGCTGGGTACTAATTTGTCCGGTTGTGTCATCAAAGCGTAATTGGTTGAAGCCGCTTCCATTGATTTCCTGACTGCGAATCCCGCTCAGTTTTTTAGTTGCAGGAAGCTGACCTTTTACATCGAACTTGGTGGGTGAGCGCTGTGCTTCATGGATGCGCCCAGTCACAAATGGACGGTCAATATTGCCATCAAAAAAGTCAATGACAACTACCTCACCAATACGTGGTAAGAAACGTGCCCCATAGCCTTCTCCTGCCCAAGGAGTCAGTACATCCACCCAAGCTGAGTCGGTATCATTGTCATTGCTACCTGCACCACCATCATGGCCATGATCATCACTACGGGTAAATAGAAAACGTACTTTAATGCGCCCCCATTCATCGACATGAATGGTTTCTCCTTGCGGTCCCACGACTTTCGCTCTTTGCGGGTAGGCAATTGGTCGATGCTGTTCTGGATTATATTCAGGCGCAGTTTTGATTTGACGGCGTATTAGGGTCAGCTCATTACCTTGACGTTCGATGTCATCGTAACCATGTTGATCCCAACGACTTTGGGTTAATAACTGACTAACTTGCTGATGTAAATCTTTAGGTAAGTTATTTTGATTATAGAAGTTTTTAGCAATGATCAAGAACTCTTGATCCGCCCCTTCATGCTGATCAATTTCAGGGTGTTCGCGTAGATTAAACCAATAGCCGACTTGGCTATCACGGACACTACTATAGGCTTTAAAATATTTGGCCCGACTCGCATGCATGTCGGTGAAGTGCTGATTTAATTTTTCTAACTGACTACTACCCGAAGCCGTTGCCTGATCTTCCCCTTTTAAATCTTGCATCCAAGCAGGGCTTACGTGCCATGCTTGTTCAAGACTTAAAGTGGCTGAGTCAAAGTTATCTGAATGTGTATGCGTAGTAATAACCGAACCATTACCCTCTTCTTGTGCAAGGGCATCGGGTTGCCAACGCTGCACATGTACCGCAGTCGGTTGCAAGCTTCGCACTGCAACAAAACCAGTAATACTATCTTGATATTCGGTTGCGCTACTTCTGTGATAACGAATACTACGACGCGCTAAAGCCTGATACTGGCTATTGTCATCAATGAGTCTTAGTTTTTGAGCTTGTATTGGCGCAGTAAAATGCGGAACAAAAAGCTCTGATTCATCAATGAGCCAACTAATACCTTCACTTCGCCATAAACGCGTAAGGAAGTCATAGTCAGACTCATTGTGCTGCATGGTGAAAGGTCGAATATCATAGTTTTGACTTAACCCACCCAAGTCAAGACTTAAACTCGCAGCAAACAGTGGACTTTTTTCTTGCCACTCTTTAAATAAAACTTCGGTAATTTCTACGATACTTTTATTCATAAAAACACGACTATTACGGCGTTTGTGCCATAAATTTGTCGCATCTTCTAAAGTCAGCTTATAAAGCGTTAAAGCACCATCACTTTGTCCATAACTGGCTTCAGTCACAATACCTGTTGTTCGGAACAATTGGCCCGAATCCGTAACCTGATCAACAGCGACCTGAACGCCAATAAATTGCTTCAATGCAATTTGGGCATTGGTTGAAAGGCAAATCAACTCTGCCATTAGGCCACCATTCAGCTGATGTTGGCCTTCTATACGTTGTAAGAATATTTGGTTATTGAGTAGTTCATTAGAGAACTGTACATGGATAGCACGTTTCTGAGCATTTAGCCCTATTTTTTCCAAGACACTAAATATATTAAAAAGCATTTTTTTATAATCGTAAGGATATATAAACGGGTGCACTTTATAAAAAACAGAACTATCTGTCTACAAAATTATGCGTTATTTTTATCAATTTTTCTTATATTCTCACTTATTCTAATATGATTAAAAAAAGCCCAACTTGAGTTGAGCTTTTTTTAATCATATTAAACTTAGTTTTTAGCCGTCTTAAATACTGGATAAAAACGGAATAATTGCCATAAACAAACCAGTAATAGCAAAACAAAATACACTAATGACCACACTGGTAAAGACTGGCCTAAAAAAGTCCAGTCAATTGCCGCACATTCACCTGAACCAGAAAGCACTTCTTGTAAAACAGCTTTCATCGGTAAAGCATCGATTAAATAATTTAAACCCGGTCCACAGCTTGGTACTTGGTCTGCTGGTAAATGCTGTATCCAAACATGACGGCCTGCCACGCCGACTGACCATAAAATTGCGATACCAGCTAAAAATGCATAGAAGCGTTTAATCGCATTGGAAACTGGGTTATGCAAAAATGCAATGAGCGCCACAAATCCCATTGCCATTAAGCCAACACGTTGAAAAATACAGAGCGGACATGGCTCTAACCCTTTTACATGTTCCAAATATAACGCAAAAGACATGCCGACAATGCTTGCCAGTACAAGCAGTCCACTCACCAAACGGTAACTTAATCGCATGTAAAACCTCATTTTTATCTATATTGTTCAAGATATTGATCAAAACTGATCTGACTATCTTGTTCAAGTTGTTCTTGCTGCTGTAAAGATTGTGCAGCCAATTGTTCAAAATATTGTAAAGTCTCTGCACTGATTTCATGCTTTTCATAACTTTCAGCATGCATCTGTGCCATATGACTGCCAAAGCTCCAGGTTCCACCATGCTTTAATGTGTCATCAATCACATGTGCAGATAATGTTTCATCTACTTCATCAATGCGTTCTTGCATTACGGTCAAAGCCGAGCTGTACAGAGTTGTTGCATAGGTCTGATCAAGTAATTTGGCACAAGCCTGCATGTTCGAAATATGCTGACGTGCCCAGTCCTCAATATGGTAAGACCCGCTTAAATCAGTAATGGTTGCGTTTGGCGCTCGGCCACGGTTAACCACTTCTGTCTGGTTTTTCTCAATCAAATCTTGCTCAGGACATAACAACTCAGGGCTATCACTGAGTAAGCAATAAAGCGCCAATGCCTCAAGGAAACCAGCCGTTGTTTCATTTACACCAATTGGTGAATATGGATTTACATCTACTGCACGGAGTTCAACATAACCCACTCCTCGATTTTGCAAGGCTTGAGATGGTGTTTCACCTGCGTGAGGCACCTGTTTTGGACGCACGAGACTGTAATATTCATTCTCGATTTGTAAAACATGGTCATTAATTTGCAACGGTTCACCAGAGGCATCATTTAACCCTAAACGGCTAAATGGCGGGTAAGGAGAATGTACTGCTTTTTGTAAACCAGCCAGATAACCAGATAGGTTGTTGTAGTGAATACCTAAACTTTTTTGTGCCGAGTTTTGATAGCCTAAACGTCCCATACGCAGGGCTGTAGCATACGGTAAATAGTATGACCCTTTGATTAAAGGCAACAAATGATGTTCATGTCCAGTCAAGAAACAACGACAAACCGAAGGACTCGCTCCGACTAAGAACATTACCAGTGGCGTTAAGCGAATAAAGTTACGGATAAGCCCAAAATAGCGGTGGCTACGATAATCTTGCAGACTGAGTGCTTTTAATTTTTCGTCAGTTTCATGTGCCTGCAAGGCAGTAAAAAGCGAATCTGGAAAAGATAAATTATAGTGTACGCCCGAAATCGTCTGCATACGGCGACCATAACGAATACCCAATCCACGGCGATAAAGCGTCTTGAAACGCCCAATATTAGAAGTACCGTATTGCGCTAGACGAATACGCTCCTCATTGTCATCTAGCATACATGGCATAGACAACGGCCAGAGTTTTTCACCATTTTCTAAATGACGGTGTACAACCGCATGAATATCGGTGAGCTCATGCAAGGCATCCCCAATCGTTGGCTGTGGTGAAGTAATAAACTCCATCAACGCTTCTGAATAGTCAGTTGTAATTTTTGGATGTGTTAAAGCTGAACCTAATGCTTTTGGATGTAACTCTTGTGATAAGAACCCATTACTTTGCATACGTAGGCTTTCACGTTCTATTCCACGTAACATGCCTTGTAGTAGCGACGAATCCACCCAAGCAGGAATAACTGATTGAGATGGTGTAGTGGGTTGACTCATGCATTTGCTCGCTTATAAAAGATCACTATATACAAAATCGTGACATGATATGGATGTTGATATGATCACATCATTTCAGTTTGGCAATTTTTATCACAATCTTGTTATTTAAGACACGAAAGAATTGTGATTTTATTGAAGAATAATTGCTAAAGAGTTGTCAATATCATGAACGATCAAGACATTTTAAACTTCTGGTTTTCACCTGAACACCGTTCACTTTGGTTTGCAAAAAGTGATGAATTTGACACAAAAATTCGTGATCAATTTGCAGACATTCATCGTCAGGCAACTCGAGCAGAACTTTGGTCTTGGCGAAAAACGGCAGAAGGCCGTCTTGCAGAGATTATTGTGCTAGATCAGTTTTCTCGCAACATTTATCGTGATCAACCCGAATCTTTTGCTTACGACAGCCTCGCTTTAGCTTTGTCACAAGAAGCAATTAGCTTGCAACTCGATGCACAGCTTAACCCTGAACAGCGCTCGTTTTTATACATGCCGTTTATGCATAGTGAATCGAAGCTGATTCATGAATTTGCCTTAAAATTATTTCAACGCCTCGGCAATGAAATTAATTTAAGCTTTGAGAAAAAACATAAAGTGATTATCGATCGCTTTGGCCGTTATCCTCACCGCAATGCCATCCTCGGACGTGTTTCAACACCAGAGGAAACCGAATTTTTATTAGAACCGAACAGCAGTTTTTAAGACCGCTTTATTTTTTAATGCTGAGTTATCCATTCTTCCATGCTCAGCTGGGAGTTCACCATGAAATATCTCTCTCTTTGTTTAGCTTTAGGCACTGCCTTAACTTTAAGTGCTTGTTCAACCCTACCGAGCAAACCCAAAACCTTCAATCAGCTTGGCCAGTTTTCAGCCTATCCGTTAAATGCACAAACGTTCAGAATCAGCTTCCAAGCTGACTCAAACATGAGCTATGGAACAGCTGAAGAAATTACCTTGGTGAAAGCAGCACAAACGACCGTACAAAAAGGCTTCCGCTTTTTTAAAGTGCAAAATGACCCAAGCAATCAAAGCCAAAAACCACCTCGTCAGGCCGTGGTTTACCCATCTACGCCGAGTTTTTATCCGTATGGTTATGGTCGCCGTTATCCGGGCTTCTGGCATGATCCGTTCTATGATTTCCCACAAGTGGTCAATATCGACCCTGTTCAAGTGTCGTATACTATTGAATGTTATCGGGATCAAAAGCAGGCTCCGCAGGACGCTTTTGATGCAACGTTAATTCTCAAATCTATCGGACAAAAATATGGTTTAAGCCCGACAGGAGAATTGCTGCCACCGCCTGAGCCGCCAGTAAAACAAAAATGAATAGGATGACCGTATGAATATGGCAGAAGAAGTACACCATGCACCCAATCTGAAGCGCAGCAAATACTTTGCAACGCTGGCACTTATTATTGTGGTAGTGCTGTGGATTGGGTTATTGATTGCCAATCGCTTTCTGCCAGAGTACACCAACTTAATTCATATTTTAATGTTAGGCGCGGAAGCTGGCGTAGTGGGTGGACTCGCAGACTGGTATGCCATTACCGTCCTGTTTCGAAACCCATTTGGCAAGCTTCCTATCCCAAAATTTTTGCGGGATCATACTGAAATTATTCCGCGCAATAAGGCTCGTATTGCAGAGTCAATGGGCCGATTTGTGCAGGAAAATTTTCTGTCACCTCAAGTAGTAGAACGAAGCTTAGAAAAAACTGACCTAAGCCTTGCCATTGGGCAATGGCTAGCCAGCCCACAAAACAACACACAAGTAGTGCAGCTCATTCAGCAAACTGTCCCGAAAATTTTTGAATTTGTGAGCCAAGAGCAAATTGCTAATTTCGTGCAAAACAACAGCGTGCAATGGGTTCGTAACACTCAAGTCAATAAACTCGCCAGTGAAATGCTACGTGCAGTATTGGAAAATGATTTCCACCAAGATGTATTGCAACGTGGTCTCGATATTGCGCATGAGTGGGTGGTACAAAACCCGGATAAAACCCGTGAGTTAACCCGAAAAATGTTTAAAGCACTGGGTGTCTGGTCTCTTGCAAAAGGTGCAAGCTGGATTGGTATTGATGTTCAACAACGTACCATCGATTCACTGGTTGAAAAAGTAGAGTCGATGTTGGCTGACCACGAACACCCATGGCGACAGGAAATTGAAACAGTTGCTCATTCACTTATGCTCGAATTAGCAAATCCTGACAGTGTTGCCAGTCAACGCCTCAATAGCGGTAAGGATGCACTGCTAGATAGTCCACAAGTTTTAAATTTCATTAGTGGTGCTGTCACCATTTTATGTGATGCCATTAAAGCAGATTTAATGAAAGAAGACTCCGGCATTGCGATGAACCTGAGAGCTGCCATTCAGCAATTGGGTGAAAATCTTGTCCAAAATGTAAAAGTACGCGAAGTTCTCAACAAAGAAATGACAGGACTTGCCATGAACTTTACGGATCAATATAGCCATAAAATCATACGCTATGTGAGTGAGCGCATTCATGAATGGGACTCACGTGAAATGATTGGAAAAATTGAAAATGAAGTCGGTGGCGACTTACACATGATTCGAGTAAATGGCGTTGTAGTTGGTGCATTTATCGGTTTAACTCTAGGTGTAATCCGCGCAGCGATTGAATCGATTTTATAACCTTAATAATTTCTTTAAGAGAACAACATGCTACAGCTTCAGTCAAAATTGCCCGCACAAGGGGTGACTATTTTTAGTACGATGACGGCAATGGCACAGCGCTTGGGTGCACTTAACCTTTCACAAGGTTTCCCAGACTTTCCAGCCCCTCCTGCTTTGCTCGAAGCCCTCTCACAGGCAACTTTAGCTGGACACAATCAATACCCACCTGGTGATGGCATTCTCGCACTCCGTGAACAGCTTGCTTTACAGTTTCAACAGCGTGATCAACTTCAACTTGACCCTGTAACCCAGATCACGATTACACCTGGCGCGACCATCGCTATTTTCTGTGCTATACAAGCCTGTATCAACACAGGTGATGAAGTCATTATTTTTGACCCGAGTTATGACAGCTATGGGCCTTCTGTTCAGCTAGCAGGTGGTAAAGCTGTTCGTATTGCCCTGCAAGCACCTGACTTTAAGGTGAACTGGCAACAAGTCAAAGATTTGATTAATGACAAAACCCGTATGATTGTGGTGAATACGCCCCACAATCCAACTGGCACCATATGGGAAAAACAGGACTGGTTAGAGCTTATTGAACTGATTCGAGATAAAAATATTGTGGTTTTATCTGATGAAGTGTATGAACACTTAGTTTTTGACGGTCAGCAACACTTTAGTGCGTTGCATTTTCCAGAGCTTAGAGAACGTAGTTTTGTGATTGGTTCTTTTGGGAAAACCTTTCATGTGACAGGTTGGAAAACAGGTTACTGTGTGGCTTCACCTAAATTAATGGGTTTATTCCGTCAGATTTACCAATATGCGAATTTCTGTGGCACGACACCTTGTCAGATTGCCTTAGCGCAATATATGCAACAGCATCCGGAACATATTCGGGAACTTTCACAGTTTTATCAAACTAAGCGGGATCGATTTAATCACGCAATTCATAATAGCCGTTTTTTACTTAAACCGTCTCAAGGCACTTATTTCCAAAACCTTGACTACAGCCAGATTAGACCAGATTTAAACGATGTTGAAATGTGCCAGTTTCTTGCCGAGCAACATAAAATTGTGGCCATTCCAGTTTCGGTGTTTTACCAACAAGCACCTGAGTCTTTACGCCTCATTCGTTTCTGCTTTGCTAAAAATGATGAAACATTGCAAAAAGCAGGAGAAATCTTGAATGAATGTTAATAAATTTAGAAACTTAGCATAGCAAAACACTACAAGAAATTTCCTCTAAATATGCTAAGTTGAATATCTGCCCCGCTCATCAAAGAGATGGGCGATGGAGAATACATGCCACCAAGACAGTCTTTAATTCATCAGCAAAATCTATGGAAAACATTTTTTGTTTTCTTATTGCCGCTTATTGCAACCAATATTTTGCAAAATCTATCTGGCACCATTAACACCATTTTTGTTGGACAGATGATGGGAGTCGATGCAATTGCCGCAGTCTCTGTCTTCTTCCCTATTTTATTTTTACTGCTGGCTTTTATTATCGGAATTTCAACAGGCACCACAGTGTTAGTAGGACAAGCATGGGGTGCACAGAATATTGAAAAAGTTCAAAGTGTGGTTGGCTCCACCCTGTTTATGACCATTATTGGGGGAATCATTACCGCGATTATTGGTGTATTTTTTGCCCATGATATTTTAGAGCTTTTAGGCACCGACCCAAAGGTCATGCATCTTTCTTTGCCTTATGTGCAATGGATGTTGGCAGGTAGCCCACTTCTATTTGTCTATATTATCTATACCTCAATTTTACGTGGTGTGGGTGACAGCACCACGCCTTTGCTGGCCCTTGCTTTAACTAGCGTAATTGGTTTGGTCATTACCCCAATTTTGCTTAAGGGTTATTTTGGCTTGCCTGCTCTGGGAATTATTGCTCCAGCGATTGCGACTATTACAGGCTATGTGGCTATCTTGATTTTTCTTGCGATTTACCTAAACAAGAAAAAACATCCGCTTCGACCGAACCGCCAGCTTTTGCAACATATCCGTCACAACCCAGAATTGAGCAAAATCATTTTACGTTTAGGTGTGCCAACCGGTATTCAAATGATTACGACCTCAATGGCGGGACTCGTGATTGTAGGTTTAGTTAACCGCTTTGGAGCGCATGCGACAGCTGCGTATGGTGCCGTAAACCAAGTACTCAACTATATTCAGTTCCCTGCTTTATCAATCTCAATTGCGGCTTCAATTTTTGCAGCACAAGCCATTGGTGCAGGTAAATCAGACCTACTCGCACGTGTTACCCGCACGGCTTTAGGTATGAACTTTTTATTTACAGGTACCTTAATTGCGCTTGGCTATCTCTTTTCAAAATACTTAATGGCTTTATTTATTACCGACCCAACCGTGGTGGTATTAGGGCAGCAGCTATTATTTATTGTACTTTGGGCAATTTTATTCTTTGGTGCAGGTGCTATTTTTGCATCCATCATGCGTGCCAGCGGAACCGTGACAGCTCCAATGTTACTCAATATCTCAGCTATTTTATTTATTGAAATTCCATGTGCTTACTGGTTTAGCTCAATATGGGGACTTAAAGGAATCTGGTTTGCCTATGCCTTGGCATTTGTCAGCCTCTGTATTGTTCAAGGCTTGTATTACCAGTTTATTTGGAAGAAAAAGAAGATCAAAGTCCTGATTTAAAAAGCTTGAACCTTATAAAAAAAGCCATCAATTGATGGCTTTTTTAATTTAAATCTTATTTCATCCATTTCGTGACAATCGTTGAAGCACGTTGGTAGCCTGTCGGGAACAAACGTTGGAATGCATCCAGAATTTTTGCGTCACTACCAATGAGTAAACGGCGTTTATTTTTCAAAACTGCGTCTAAGATTTGACGGGCTGCCTCTTCTGGTGGGGTACGTAGGAACTTATCAAAGTTTTCAATCGATTTATTTGGGTCCATACCTAAACTACTCAAGCTATCACTCATTTTTGCAGCTTTCGCAATATTGGTACGAATTCCTCCCGGATGTACGCATAACGAGCTTACACCACATTTTTCAATATCTAGCTCTTGGCGTAACGATTCGGTAAAACCACGTACCGCAAATTTAGTCGCATTATAGCCAGACTGAGTTGGCTGAGCTGTTAAACCAAATAAGCTAGAAATATTGATAATGTGACCATCTTGAGTTTGCTTAATAAACGGTAAAAATTCTTTGGTCCCGTAAACCACGCCCCAGAAGTTAATTCCAACAATCCACTCTAAATCTTCGTAGGTTGCCCCTTCTACAGTTGAGCCTAAAGCTACCCCAGCATTGTTAAAAATGAGATTAACAGAACCATGATCTTGCACGGTTTCCTGTGCCCACTGCTTTACTGCTTCGCGGTCAGAAACGTCTAACTTTTTGGTTGTTACAGTAATGTTACTGTAGGGTTTTAATAGCTCAACAGTTTTCTCTAAGCCCTTTTCATTAATGTCACTTAACGAAAGATGGCAGCCTTGTTTTGCCAAGAGAATTGCTAATTGTTGCCCAATGCCAGAACCTGCGCCCGTGATTGCAGCGACTTTGTTTTTAAAATTTTTCATTGTCCATCCTTTGTTTTTCGATTTGCACAACCGGTTCATTGCATGTGCACTTTAGACTCTTTTAATATAATTTTGACAATATTCATTGTCAATATAGTACACTGTAATTTCAGATAGATTGGCACAATTCTGCTGACCGCTTTATCATAGGCCTCATATTTGCCGAAAAACCGATAAATCAGGAAACCATTTATTTATGGCGACAAACGACTCAACCAGTAAAAAGAAAACAAAAACTGTGAGTAAAGAACGTCAGTTCAAAGGGTTATCTCTTTCTGAGCGTAAAGAAGCACGCCGTGAAAAACTCATTGAAGCGGGTATTGCGACTTATGGGACCCTTGGCTTTTTTTCAGTGACGGTAAAGGATGTCTGCCAAGAAGCAAAACTCACCGAACGCTATTTTTATGAATCTTTTAAAAAGAGTGAGGATTTATTCCAAACCATCTTTTTAAAAATGATTGAAGAGTTACAGCAAAACTTAATGCAAGCTGTGATTAAAGCTGCGCCAGATCCAGAAAAAATGGTCGATGCAGGGTTAAGAGCACTGCTGACGACTTTAAAAGAAGATCCTCGTTTAGCTCGTATCGTCTACGTTGATGCAGTTCTGGTTCAGGAATTACATAATCAGGCCACCATTCAGGAAACCCTTGCTCAGTTTGACCGTATGATCCAAGCGTTCGTTATGCTGACCATGCCACAAATACAGCATAAGGAAAATGAGCTTTCTTTAATTGCAACAGGGCTAAACGGATATGTTACGCAAATTGCAATTCGATGGGTCATGGGTGGCTTTGAGCAGTCTCTTGAACAAGTTTTGACAGCCTGCCGTATTGTTTTCTTGTCTTTATTGGCACAAGTTTCAAAATAATATTAAAGTTTTTTGACACTACTTTAAGTCCAAAAACCTAGCTGAAAGCAAATTGGTAACACCTTGAATGGCTTTAAGAAAATTTATGCCGCCCTGTCATCATTCAGTCATGTGCTTGCCGTATTTTTGTCACAAATTATTGCTAAATTCGATTTTATAGACTTTTCTGCAATGAAATTGTCATAATTAATCTTTGTAATAAGCCTGTCATAACTACAAAACGGTTCACCGTTAAAATCTACAAGGTATTACGCTGTGAAAGATGACTATATTTTAATTGTCGATGATGAGCTTCCCATTCGTGAAATGATCCATACTTCTTTGGATATGGCAGGCTTTCAATGTTTACAGGCTGAAGATGCCAAACAGGCTCATCAAATTATCGTCGACCAACGTCCGGCGCTTATCTTGCTTGATTGGATGTTACCTGGAGGCGTAAGTGGTGTGGATTTATGCCGCCGCTTAAAACGTGATGAAAATCTAGCAGAAATTCCAGTCATTATGCTCACCGCTCGCGGAGAAGAAGACCACAAAGTACAAGGTCTAGACGCTGGCGCAGACGACTATATGACTAAGCCATTTTCAACCCGTGAACTGGTTTCTCGTATTAAAGCTGTTCTACGCCGCGCAAATGCATTAAGCGGTGAAAAAACAATTGATGCCAATGGTTTAATTCTTGATCCTGTAAGCCAACGCGTGAGCTTTGGTAACAGCATTTTAGATATGGGACCAACTGAATATCGCTTACTTGCATTTTTTATGACCCATCCGGAACGTGCATATACACGTGCCCAGTTGCTCGATCAGGTATGGGGCGGTAATGTATACATTGAAGATCGTACCATCGATGTACATATCCGTCGTTTACGTAAAGTGTTAGAACCTTTTGGTGTTGACCGATTTGTTCAAACCGTACGTGGTACAGGTTATCGTTTCTCTACACGTGCAGATTTAGCCGCAGGTTAACCAAAATTTATGTATGAACCCTACCCCGTCCCTGAACAGGTACGTGAACAAAAGCTTTCCCGTTACAGTAGTTTGTGGACGTTTGCTAAACAAGATTTACGACTTTTATTATTTTTCCTGATTATTGCAGGTTTAGTCGGTTTAGGGGTTGGGTATTTCTGGAGCTGTATTTTTATCGCCTTCGTGGTGTTTTTTGCACTCCAGTTGCGTTCTTTATATTTGGTGAATGACTGGATTGCCAACAACCCTTACGATGTTCCTCCCAACCTAAGTGGTATTTGGGGGGCATTATTATTTAATGTGTATCGTGCTCAGCGTCAGGAACGTATTGTTCAGGCCGAAATGGTGGGGCTGATTGACCGTGCTCAATCTTCTTTAGTTGCCCTCGCTGAAGCAGTAGTACTCATTGATGATCAACATCAAATTGAATGGTGGAACCCTGCCGCAGAGCGTTTATTGGGAATCAGTCCTCTCGACCGTGGTCGTAACTTATTAACCATTTTGCGCCAGCCTACTTTTATTGAATATTTTAACAATATTGATCAAGCACCAGATGGGATTAAACTCCATTCGAGTCTTGATGATGACCGCTATGTGCAGGTTAAGCTCACAAGATTTGGTGGAGAAAGTCGTTTATTGGTGGCTTACGACGTGACTCGTATGCATAACCTTGAGCAGATGCGTAAAGACTTTGTCGATAATATTTCGCATGAGCTTCGTACGCCATTAACGGTGCTGAGTGGTTATATCGAGACATTTACCGATCAGGAAGATATTAGTCCACGCTGGAAACGTGCATTTGATCAAATGCAGTCACAAACCAAGCGTATGAATGCGTTGGTCAATGACTTACTGCTGTTATCTAATTTAGAAAATAATAAGAAAATTGCAAAAAATCAGATTATTGAAATGCCGAGTTTAATGAATCAATTGTTTGATGATGCTCAGGCCTACAATGCCGATTATGGACACACGCTCAATTTACACATTGATAGCCACTGTGACCTGATTGGTTCTGATATGGAAATTGCCAGCGCATTTAGTAATCTAATTACCAATGCCATCAAGTACACACCAAAAGGCGGAACTATTACCATTGGCTGGCATGATGATGGTGAACATGCTTACTTTAGTGTGCAAGACACGGGCATTGGAATTAATCCTAAACATTTGCCACGACTGACTGAACGCTTTTATCGTGTTGATAGCGACCGTAGTCGTCAAACAGGTGGTACAGGTTTAGGCTTGGCGATTGTAAAACATGTGCTGATGCAACACGGCGCTTATTTAGATGTGCAGTCTAAAGAAAACGAAGGATCAACATTTACCGCAGTTTTTCCAAAAGAAAGACTCTATAACATGACCTAAAGTTACCCTCTCACATTTAAAAAGCCGACTCATGAAAAGTCGGCTTTTTTGTCACATTTAAATCCATTTATTTAAAATTAGAGCAATAAGATTTAGCCTGATTTTTCTCTATAACATTTAAAAAGTTGGTGGCAAAAGTGTTGCTCTGGCGCAATGCATCACGGTGATCTCCGCCATCAATTGTTTGATAAATCGCTGTTTTTTTTAATTTACATAGCTGTTGATAATAAGCAGATGTCCCTCTAGGGTCAACCAAATGATCTTTAGAACCTTGAACAATCATTAATGGCACGGTAGGCACCATATTTTCAATGGACTGTTGTTTTAAATAAGCCAAAAGAGGTTTTAAATCTGCATTAGGGCGAAATATGCTAGAAGGAGATTTCTTCAAATCAGATTGAAGTTCAGATAAACAACGACTGCGCGCTTGAGTTAGCACCGCCTTCATTTCTGCACTGACTAAATTTTCAGGAACAATGCTTGGCTCCGCTGCTTGCGCTCCCAATAACACAATCGGGAAGAAAGCTGCCACACTTGGTTCTGGGTTTGGATTAGTTTTCACATATTCTGCAATGCCTTCATATTGATAGCCGCCTGGAGCAAGTGCAATCGCTCCTTTTAAATCGAGTTCAGGAGCGTCTTTTTGACCATACGCCGCCACAGCAATAGCAGCAGCTCCGCCTTGGCTATGGCCCATTACCAACCATTGTTTATTGAAATCTTTTGGCTTAAGCATATGTAACGCCCGTACAGCATCTACTACTGTGTGCAGCTGGCTCTTTGCATTCATATAAGGATGTGCGCCTAAAGTACCCAGACCTTGATAATCAGGTGCTACTACTGCATAGCCTCGTGCAAGCCAACCATCTAACGCTTTTGAAGCAACTTCTTGGTATGAGTGAACTGGTCCACCGGCATAATCACCCGAAGGTGCACAAGTATCAGCAACTCCTGTCGTACCATGTGCCCAAGCCAGTATCGGCCAGCCATTTTTTGGTGGTGTTCCTTTCGGTAATAAAATAAACGCTGAGGCAACGATAGGCTCGCCATTCACACCTCGACTACGATAATTGATCAACAAATGCTGATCGGCATGGGGAAATAAACTCGTTACATCTTGCTGTTCTATAGACAATATTGAACCCGGTTTTTCGCTCACTATTTGCTTACTCAAATCTGTAATTGGAGCAGCCATAGCAGAACCAGACGTCAAACAAATACTGCTAAATAAAATTTTAAAAAAGGAATTACTTTTTCTAATCAAGGGATTACTCCTCTATTATTTACATTGCATCTATTTAAATAATCAATTTATAAAATATAAATTACCATAAAATTATCTATAATTTATATTCAATCTAAAAACACATTAAAACAGATTTACTGAAATTTAATAAAACTATATTTTAAAAATATTTAATATAAATACAGTTGCAAAAATTAATCCCGTTTAAATAATAAAAAATATATGCTGATATCTTCCTAATTACTACAGCGATTAAAATGTCAAAACAATATAAATTTATACCGTACCTAATTTGTCTTATTCTCGGTTCTGTATCTATCCATAGCTTTGCAGACGTACAAGTGTATGGTCCTGGTGGTCCAGCACCCGCAATGAAAGAAGCCGCCAAACAATTCACCAATAAAACGGGCATAGCAGTCCATGTGACTTCTGGACCTACTTCTCAATGGTCGGAAAAAGCGAAACAAGATGCCGATGTTATATATAGCGGTTCCGAAGCCATGATGTCTGATTTTGAAAATGCTTTTTCTGAGCAAATTATAAAAGACTCGGTAGAGCCTTTATATTTACGTCCCGCAGCCATTTTAGTGAGAAAGGGAAACCCTAAGAATATTAAAGGTTTTAAAGACCTCGCTAAACCCGGTGTTAAGGTTTTAGTTACGCATGGCGCAGGTCAAGTCGGTATGTGGGAAGATATTGCTGGCAGAACTGGAAATATTCAATTAACCAAATCTTTTCGAAAAAATATTGCCACCTATGCAGCCAATACAGGAATTGCCAAGAAAAACTGGGAAGAAAATAGCAGCTATGATGCTTGGTTAGTCTTTAATATTTGGGGAGCCAGTAACCCAGATATTGGACAAATTATACGAATTGAACCAGAGCTAGTTATTTATCGAGATACAGGTGTAGCCTTAACCAAGCATAGTTTAAAAGACACTGAAGCTAAACGTTTTGTGGATTTTCTATCGTCTCAACAAGGCAATGCTATTTTCAAAAAATATGGTTGGACTAAATAATGAAGAAGGGAGTCATACTCCCTTTTTAATTTTGAAAAGTATTAACTCTGCCTAAGCTAAAATATATTCTTTGATATTGAATATACGCCTACGGCATATAAAGTACCCAGTATTAAACAAAAGGCTGAGCTGATATACCAAAATAAATCACTATTCCCAACAAATTTTGATTTTAACCATGGAAAAGCAAAACCACGAATAAGAAACACGGCTGCAACAAGTGACAAAATAATTTCGGTAAAAGGTAATAGCTGTAGTCCTTTTGCTGCAAAGAAGGCATACATAGAACATACTGTTAGGATGATCCCCACAGCTATAGCTGTAAAATTCGGATACCAATGTCCCCTTTCGACCATCTGAACAATACTTTTCCCAGCCCCTAAAAACCGAAAACCATTTGCTCCCCAAAACACACAAATAAAATGAAGTAACGCGGCCACGAAAGTCAAAGCCGAAGCAAAATATAAACTAATGATAGGAGTTGGGGACATTTTATTCTCTTCGTGAGTATTTATAATGAGTTAAAAATTAATTTACTGGTAAACATTATATTTAAAAATATAGTTAATTATAGAAATGTAAATAAAAAAGAGAGCAAATGCTCTCTTTTTAAATCTATTGATGGGTTAAAGCGTATGGCCCATACGTTCGCCCATCACAACAACAGACTCGGCTTTAAAACGTTTTTCCCACTCGATTTTATCTTTTTCAAATAAAATAATTGCGGTAGAACCTAAATAAAAACGGCCAAGCTCAGCACCTTTCTCTAACTTCAACTGATGATGCTGTAATTCGATACGACCCGACGGTTTTACTTTACCTGTTGCTACAGTTTCAATACCTGCAACAATCATAGCGCCGACTAAAACGACAGCCATACGACCAAGCTCAGTATCAAACAAGCAAACCATACGCTCATTACGGGCAAATAAACCCGGTACATTTTCAGCAGTGACCTGATTTACTGAAAATAACTCACCCGGTACATATAAAGTTTCAGTTAATGTACCTGCAAACGGCATATGAACACGGTGATAATCACGTGGAGATAAATAAACCGTTGCAAACTCGCCTTCTTGGAAAGGTTGAGCAAGTTGTGGGTCACCAATTAATTTTTCTACAGAGAAGCTTTGGCCTTTTGCCTGAAAAACTTCGCCAGCAGTAATTTTACCAATTTGAGAAATTGCACCATCAGCAGGTGACACGATGCTATCAGCATTTTCGTCAACTAGACGTACGCCATCTTTCAATGCACGAGTAAAGAAATCATTAAAAGATTTATATTTGAGTGCATTACCTTGTTCAGCAATTGATAAATCAATGCCGTATTTGGTTTTAAATGCATGAATAACTGCAGCTTTTAATACTGGATTTTCACTTGCAGCAACTTTACCCACCACACGGCTTAACTGATGCTGAGGAACAAGATTTTGTGCCTTAATAAATAATTCTTTTTTTAAGCGAGATGTAAAACTCAAGACGGCGATTCTCCAGTAATGATAGGACTATCGAGGCGATTGCCCCATTCACTCCACGCACCATCATAGGCTTTTGCTTCCCAACCCAAAAGTCTAGCCAAAATATAGGCCAAACCAGAACGGTGATGTGACTGGCAGTATACGACTACAGGTTGTTTTAAATCGAACCCAAGTTGTTCAAGACGCTGCCGCGTGCGTTCAAGCGGATGCAATTTTAGATGATTTTGACGATTAAGTGCAGTACTCCATTCAAAATGGAGTGCATTTGGAATGTGACCACCGCGTCGAGCCGCTAAACGAACACCACTATATTCATCAATCGTCCTACAATCCCACAGTTGAATATTTTCCTGTTCAACCTGTTTGCGTAGCTCCTCATAGTTCACTCGAAATTGAGCAGCATGTGATAAATCAATCTGAATTAAGTTATCAACTCGAGGTAGTTCTTCAACCTCAGCTGTGGTGGGTAAACCTGCGCCAAGCCATGCATGAATGCCGCCATTAATTAAACTGGTGCGGGTAAATCCTAAGCAATGCAAATTCCAGATTAAACGACCAGCCCATGCCCCACCTTCATCGTCATAGACCACTACATGGTGATTTGGCGAAATATTCAATTTTTCAATGAGCGCTTGTAAACCAGCTTCATCTGGCAAAATGCCAGTGGCTTCTTCATGTTGAGCCACCAACCATTTAGGCTGTAAGTGAATGGCATGTGGAATATGGAGCTGTTCATAAACCGAGGCGCGGCTCAAATCTACAATACGGATATATTCATTGCCTAAATAAGGCACTAACTCTTCTGCTTCTATTAATAAATTGAGTTTAAAATCAGGGAGTGTCATCGTCATGGTTACTTTTTATACCAGCTTAATTTTATCTTAGCATAAGCTTATATCTATCAAACTCTGATTTTCTGCTACCGTTTAGCAAAAAATCAGATATACACATTCTTAAGCGTTAAGTGCCTGCCAAGCTGTAAAACTACATTGTAATTAAACAGCTTCTTCAAACTCTTCAATTTGGAAAACCTGACGTAAATAAGCCAAGAACGTATCATTGTCGGTCATGGTTTTTCCTGGGCTATCCGAAATTTTGGCAACCGACTGACCATTACACTCAACCAGTTTCAACACAATATTGAGCGGTGTTTGCCCCATATCATTGGTCAAATTGGTTCCAATACCAAAACTCACCTGAAAACGGTCTTTGAAGTATTGGTGCAATTCCCATGCTTTTGGCAAATTGAGACCATCACTAAAGGTCAACATTTTAGTTTTGGTATCAATTTTTAATTTACGATAGTGCGCGTAGGCTTTATCACCCCACTCATATGGGTCACCACTGTCATGACGTAAGCCATCAAACAGTTTTGCGAAATACAGGTCAAAATCTCTGAGGAAAGCGTCCATACCAACAACGTCGGTCAAAGCGATTCCCAAGTCTCCACGATATTCTTGAACCCATGTTTCTAAAGCAGCTTTTTGAAAGTCACGTAAGCGGACATCAAGCGCCTGAAACGCCTGTAGGAATTCATGTGCCATGGTTCCAATTGGCGTGATATTTAATTCTTTAGCCAGCAAAACATTACTCGTTCCACGGAACACATTTGGGACAGTTTTATGAAATGCAGCAACCACATGTTTTTGCCATTCAAAGCTATAGCGACGACGTGTACCAAAATCAGAAACTAAAAATGGAGGGTCATTCGGCTGTTGCGATTTTTCATATTGCTGAATCAATTCAAGCTTGGCTTTTAAACGGCGTTCACCTTCAGCCCAGACTTCATCTGTTTTAATACGGCTAAAATATAACTCGTTTACAATGGCTAGGACAAAAATCTCGAACATCATGGCCTGAACCATCGGCCCTTCAATACGAATATCTAGTCGGCCTTCGGCATCTATACTGGCCTGAATAAAACGTCGTTTAAGCTGGAATAGTTCTAAATAATCGACAAAGTCGCTTTTAATAAATCGTAGTTTTCTTAAATATTGTAGTTCGTCTTCTTTATATTTGAGATTACATAAATGGTCGAGTTGCTCGTTTAAGTCATCCAAAATATCCACTAATGGATAAACAGTATCTTCTAAATTTCTGCAACGAAAATGGTAGACACTATGTGTTTGCGGGAATTTATGCAAAACCACTTGTAGCATTGTAAATTTGTACAAGTCTGTATCAAGTAAAGAATGGATAATTGGAGACATAGTCAATGATTATTCGCTTGCTTCTTAGCATTAAAGCATATTTTTATAGATGAATTATGAGCTTTTATACCATTGTTGCAACTCCATGAAATTTCCTTTTAAAAATCATTTAAATTAATTTCTGCTAAACTGCATCAATTCAAATAATTGCAGAAACTCTCTCTAACAATGCGCGCTTTAATACAACGAGTTCTTGAAGCTAAAGTGGTGGTAGACGGTGAAACGACCGGTGAAATCCAGCATGGCTTATTGGTTTTTTTAGGAATTGGCCGAGACGATACTTTAGCCATAGGCCAGAAGCTCATCGATAAAATTTTGAAATATCGTATTTTTGATGATGAGCAAGGCAAAATGGGCTGGAATGTATCTCAGGCAAATGGCGGAGTCCTGCTTGTTTCTCAGTTCACGCTCATGGCTCAAACCCAAAAAGGTTTACGTCCAGACTTTGGTCCAGCTATGCCACCTAGCGACGCAAAAGCACTCTATGAACAGTTGGTGGAATATACCCGTTCACAGTTTGAAAATGTTCAAACAGGTATTTTTGCTGCTGACATGAAAGTACACCTCATTAATGATGGGCCAGTCACTTTCAATTTAGAAGTTGAAGCATAAATATAAAAAAACTCCCAATCGGGAGTTTTTTATTAGATCTTAGCGACCAGTTTTTTCTTTAATAAAAGCACGTGCTTGACGTACTTTATCTTTTACTGGTTTTGGTAATCTTGGTGGAATGAGTTTAGCTGCTTGGTTAAACCAAACGAGCAGGCTGAAATCGCCTTCCATTTTGATGCTACCGTCTTGCATACCCGTCATAAATGCAGTTGGGTCGCCTTTAAGTAAAGTTTTTACACCTTGTTCGCTATCTGCAAATTGCAAAATAAAGTCAGCTTTTTCAGGTGAGCCAGCGACTGTATCGATGTGACCATTGTTAATAATAATTTGGCGAGCAACACCTAAATCAGTACCAATTTGAATGCGGAATGCGCGGTCATGCACTAGCTCAATAAACTTAGGACTTGTACGTGCCAACTGTTTCATACGCAGTGCCAAACCTGCTACCAATAAATCTAACGGGTCTGTACTGACATCAACAAGTGGTAACTTGACTACAGGTATAGAAGAAAGTTTCATGAACATTCACGCCTATTGTATTTTTATGAAAACCTTGGGGCAAAACTCAGCAAGGGCTCCCCATTGCCTGTTTTGTGCATCGACTGATGATATTCTAATTGGCAACGCAATCTATATATGAAACGTCAACAGACCAGCCTATCGTAGCATAACTGGCTATTTTTTAATAAATGCTTTGTATAATAAAAATCATGTTTTCGTAAATAAAAAAGGCATGCTGTGCATACCTTTTTACCGTTAGATAACAATTTAATTATCGGCTAGAACATTGCTGCTGATCATCTTCATATACTGGCGTATGTTCTATATATTGGCGATTTGCCAAAGCCTTCTGTGCCTGTTTATCCTCACGTAATAAAACAAATGTGACCATTACCATCGCTAGACTTAGTGCAGTTAAATAACTATATGTGACTGGCATTTCAAAAGTGACTTGAACTCCAAAACGGACCACTTCCAATAGCCCCCAAAAAAACATCCCTGCAAGCATAAAACCAAGCCAACGACGGTAAGGAGAAAAGAAAACAGCAACAAGCGCGACAGCAATTAAGCTGAATCCGGCGATAGCGGCAAAATTCGCTGTTACCATAGAAACCTCCGTCTTAATGAAAACGTCTAAAAACATTCGGTCTGAACACCAGACCTCATTCCAAAAACAACTTTAATTCATGATTTGTGTTGAAGCTTAGAAAGCATTATGGATGTTTTTTTTTAGAAAAAAAGACCTGTTATTTGTCGATGCGACATACTTTGTCGCAACATTCTTTTGTCATTACATTTTTGTAAATTTGAAAAAGTTCTACGTCCTATATGGCATCAATTCTGGCGTGTCATTACAAAAAACTATGCTGTTTTTTTGCGTGAAAATAAGTTTTTTTCAGTTTTTTTTATTGCCTTTTTTCTGTGCACAATTCTGTCATAACTTGCTTGTTTTTATGACTATTCTGCATAAAAAAAGCGCTACTCTTGAGCAGCGCTTAATGATTGTTCAGTATTATTTAAGCACGGTTTAAATCTTTGTCATGCATACCGAGTAAATACAGTACACCATCTAAACCAACGCTTGAAATCGCCTGATTCGCATTTTGGCGAACAAGCGGTTTAGCACGATATGCTACGCCAAGTCCTGCAATCGCAAGCATTGGTAAATCATTTGCGCCATCACCGACAGCCATTGCCTGCTCTAATGAAATATCGAGTTTGTTGGCAAGCTCACGCAGCAACTCTGCTTTACGTGCGCCATCAACAATTACACCTTTTACTTCACCTGTCACAACGCCATCTTGTACGTCTAAAACATTGGCATGAACTTCATCAATGCCTAGTTTGCCTTGTAAATATTCAGCAAAATATTGGAAACCGCCTGATAAAATAGCCGTTTTATATCCAAGTGCTTTTAACGTTGAAATGAGGCGTTCTGCACCTTCGGTAATAGTTAAACGCTCAGCAATTTTAGGTAAAACAGCAGCATCAAGCCCTTTTAATAATGCAACACGGGCACGGAAGCTTTGTTGGAAATCAAGTTCGCCTTGCATTGCTCTTTCAGTAATTTCAGCAACTTGTGCGCCTACCCCTGCTTCAATCGCCAACTCATCAATCACTTCTTGCTCAATTAAGGTTGAGTCCATATCGAAGCACACTAAGCGGCGGTTACGTCGATATGCGTTGTCCTCTTGAACAGCAACATCAATATTTAATTCGCTTGAAAGAAGTAAACAAGCTGCACGCATTGCTTGTGCATCTAAAGTTGGACCACTGCTTAAACCAAACTGTACGCAAGCACGACGAGGCAATGTACTGTCTTTTTCAAGGTCTACACGGCCGGATAAACGCGTTATCGTTTCGATGTTAAAGCCTTGTGTAGACACAATTTGTGTAACTGCTTGTAAATGTGCAGCAGTCAGTTCTGGCGCTAAAGCCGTGACGATATAACGGGTTCGTCCACCTTCGCTTACCCATTGATCGTATTCTGCGCCCGAGATTGGTTTAAAGCGCACTGTTAAGCCAATATCATGTGCTAAAATCAAAATCTCTTTCATTGCCAACGCTGTCGCAGTTTCATTATCTGAAGCGACCACGATGCCCAATGTCAGTTGATTATGAATAACGGCCTGACCTACATCCAGTATTTGCAATGAATGTACGGATAGTACTTGCATTAATCGGGTAAACTGGTTTGGTTGGTCCGGTCCTAAAAAGGATATAAGAATGATTTCTCGCATGAATTGACTCTAGTCTGAGTGACAACTATTGTAAGAATCATAATCGAATTTCAATATAATTGCCTTGGAAGTTTAACTTGATTGCGCCTAGACAAGGGCTATTTGCTAGCCTACTGATCATTAGTTTTGCATTGCATACCTTTTTATTGGTGATTGCAACGACACACCAGCTCAATGAAAACCGTGCGAGTCAAGGTCAGCTCATGACCAGCCAACTCGTAGCAGACAGCTTATCTGAGCTTGAGCCTGCCAATACGGTATCTTTGGCGCTTATTGCCAATCGCTATGCGACCAATCCAAGTGTGGCATCTATCCGTATTCTTGATGCCAATAAACAAGTTTTGGCAACAAGCGGCATGTCAAAAACTCGCGAAGGTGAAATTTTTGTTCGTGATGCTCTTCAAAACGAGAAGAAAGTCGGTTCTATTGAAATTACACTTATTCAACCAAGTATTGGGGAAATTCTTCGTACCCAATGGCTTGCGATTTTAGCTTCACTGTTCCTACATGTTTTATTATGGCTTGCTTACCGTGCCATCGCTCGTCCAACCCGTAGCGAATACTTAGCCCGTATTAACGAAGAAAATCGTTTAAAACATGAAATTCAAGAGTTAACCCAAGCCCTCGCGCTTGAAAAACAAAATACAGTAACCTTGGTTGCTCAAGCTCAGCAGCAAGCTAAAGCGAAACCACTGGTTCGCCCACAACCAGAAAAAAGCACAGAAGCTACAGACCAAGATACCTTAGCACTTAATATTCAGTTTTATGACCCTAAACAGTTATTAAGTAGCGTTAACCAGTCTGTTTCGGTTCCTTATTTTAAACTTTGTCAGCTCTTCTTAAATAAAAGTATCGAGCTATGCACAAAGCATTATCATTTAAAGGCGACTGATATTGAGGTGGTAGATGAGTTTCATGCAGAAGGCGCAACACTCGCAATCTCAACTTCACATCCGCACGCTGTAGAATGCTTACTTATGGTAGGTACAGTTTTCCAATTACTGTCAGACGTTTTATATAAACGTTACCGTGAAGATAAACGCTTTGCGCTGCAAACTCGAAGCGCTGTATGTCATGCCGTAGAAGCAATGCAAATTGATGCGAAAGAAGCCGCTCAGCGTTTAGCACAACATCTTCATGCGAAAGAGTCTGCGCTTTATCTTGAGAATGATCAGCTTAAAGCTATTCAAGACAGTTATCAGCTTGTTGCAATGCCAAACCCAAGTAATATCATGACTCGTCATGCATTTATGATTAATGGCATGAACGCTGAATGTGCAGAGCTTGCGCAAAATATTAGAACTGAAATTTTGATGGGTAAAAAATCAATCCCACAAAATGACAGTCCAAGTAGTGCAGCTTCTTAAAAAGTCATTGTGCGCATTTAAACCTAGCCTTTTGGCTAGGTTTTTTTTATTTAAATTCATGGTATTTAGTTTAAATAATTTTATTTTCTTATGATTTATTCAGATAAATAAATCCAGATCTATTATGTTGGGTGGTAAATTTGGATAAATCAGAATCATAGGCAAAATTCTATAAACAGCGTAAACTATGCGAAATTTATTCAATAGAAATTGTCTTACGACAAAAAAAGGTGAAAGCGAATGCCGCTGAGTCGTGTTGAAGATCTTGTCGCCGATATTCGTGCAGGCAAAATGGTTATCTTGATGGATGACGAAGATCGCGAAAATGAAGGTGATCTTGTCATCGCAGCAACGCATGTTCGTCCTGAAGATATTAACTTCATGATTACCCATGCACGTGGTCTAGTGTGCCTGACGTTAAGCCGTGAACGCTGTAAGCAGTTGAATCTTCCACTCATGGTTGACCAGAACGGCGCTCAGCATAGCACTAACTTTACGTTATCTATTGAAGCTGCTGAAGGTATTACCACTGGTATTTCGGCAGCAGAGCGTGCACATACCATTCAAGCTGCTGTTGCAGCGCATGCTAAACCAAGCGATATCGTACAACCGGGTCATATTTTCCCACTCATGGCACAACCAGGTGGTGTATTACACCGCGCAGGTCATACCGAAGCGGGTTGTGATTTGGCACGTTTAGCAGGTCTTGAACCAGCTTCTGTCATTTGTGAAATCATCAATGAAGATGGCACAATGGCACGTCGTGCAGATTTAGAAATTTTTGCTGAGAAGCATGGCCTAAAAATTGGTACAATTGCCGACTTAATTCACTACCGTATGACGAATGAGCAGACTGTAGAACGTTTGGATCAAAAAACGATTCAAACAGAATACGGTTCATTTGAGCTCTATCGCTATCGTGAGATTGGTAACCCGGACATTCATTTGGCTTTGGTTAAAGGCGAGCCTAAAGAAGGTGTTACAACGGTACGTGTACATGGTTTCAGCCCAATTCGTGATTTGCTTAAGCTGAATAAGGCTGACGGCGAACCTGCTTGGAATCTTGACCGTGCACTACAGACGATTGCAGCGAGTAATCGCGGTGTTTTAGTCTGGATCGGGCAAGATCATTTGCAAGACTTGGGACCAGCGTTGGATGATTTAAACAAGCCAAAACCGGTGAAATCCAATGCAGCACTTTCACATCAATATCAAACCATTGGTGTAGGTGCTCAAATTTTGCGTGATTTAGGTGTTGAAAAAATGAAGCTTCTTAGCTCACCATTACGTTTCAATGCTTTATCTGGCTTTAATTTAGAAGTAGTGGAATATGTCACTGCTGATCAAATCACAACGAAATAATCGAGGTTGCTATGGCAATTCGCCGTATTGAAGGTTTATTACATCTCGCAAGCGAAGGTCGTTATGCGATTTTAGTGGGTCGTTTCAACAGCTTTGTTGTTGAACACTTATTGGAAGGCGCGATCGACACATTAAAACGTCACGGCGTAAATGAAGATAACATTACTGTTATTCACGCTCCTGGCGCATGGGAACTCCCGATCGTTGCTAAAAAATTAGCTACATCAAACCAGTTTGATGCCATCATTGCTCTTGGCGCAGTGATTCGTGGCAGCACACCTCACTTTGACTTTGTTGCGGGTGAATGTGCAAAAGGTTTAGGTGTAGTTGCGTTAGAAAGCAGCTTGCCTGTTATCAATGGTGTATTAACTACTGACAGCATCGAGCAAGCAATCGAACGCTCAGGTACAAAAGCAGGAAACAAAGGTAGCGAAGCTGCTTTAACTGCAATTGAAATGGTTAATTTATTAAAGGCAATTTAAAGCATGTCTCAAACACTGCAAGCCGCTTATGCAGCAAAACGCAAAGCACGTCGTTTTGCTGTACAAGGTATTTACGAGTGGCAAATGAGTCACAACCCTGTACATGAAATTGAAGCACGTACCCGTGCTGAAAATGCAATGCACAAGGTCGACTTAGGCTATTATCACGAACTACTTACTCAAGTTATCGCTCAGCATGAAGAGCTTGATGCGTTACTTATTCCGGTACTTGACCGTGAAATTGACGCACTTGATGGTGTAGAGCTCGCGACTTTACGTTTAGGTGCTTACGAGTTACGTGATCATTTAGAAATTCCATACCGTGTGGTACTTGATGAAGCTATCGAACTCGCTAAGCATTTTGGCGGAGCAGACAGTCATAAATACATCAATGGTGTATTAGACCGCCTAAGTTCGACACTGCGTAGCGCAGAAAAACAACAAGCAAACTAATAGGCTTGGTGTTCTATGGCTGAGTTTTCAATTATTGACCAGTACTTTAATCGGCAGTCAAACTCCGATGTCGCGCTTGGTATTGGTGATGACTCAGCCTTAATTACTCCCCCTCCAAATCAACAACTGGTGATCTGTGCAGATACACTTGTTGCTGGACGTCATTTCCCTCTTGAAACCTCACCTCATGCGATTGGCTGGAAAAGTGTTGCTGTAAATCTTTCAGATATTGCTGCAATGGGTGCCAAACCGCACAGTATTTTACTAGCAATCAGCTTGCCTCAAGTTGACCATGAGTGGCTTAAAGGGTTTAGTCAGGGAATTTATGACTGTTGTAATCAATTTGGTGTTGCCTTAATTGGTGGAGATACCACCCAAGGCCCACATCTCACCATTACCGTTACCGCAATGGGCTGGATAGAAACCGGAAAAGCCGTGTTACGTTCAGGCGCAAAAGTCGGTGATTATGTGTGTGTGAGCGGTCAGGTGGGCGATGCAGCCTACGGTTTACAGCACTTAGGCCATCCGCTACAACAACGACTCGACTATCCGACGCCACGCTGTCAGCTTGGACAAGAGCTAAAAGGTCTTGCCTCTAGCATGATTGATGTGTCAGATGGCTTAGCTCAAGATTTAGGACATATTTTAAAAGCATCCAAGGTTGGAGCTCGACTCGTCTTGGAAAAATTACCTGTTGATCCTGTATTGCAACAACTCGAAGAACAACAACGTTGGCAATATGCACTTGCAGGTGGTGATGACTACGAATTATGTTTTACAATAACACCGCAAAATTATGAAAAACTTTTGCAAAAACAACTGGACGTTAAGATTACAATGATTGGACAGATCGTTGAACAAACAAAACTAACTTTTGAGCATTTGGGTTCAGATTACCCATTGCAAATTCATGGATACCAACACTTTGCATAAACCGCCGATTCATTTTAAGAACATGTCTTGGTTCAACCGCTGCATCGTTTTCTGTGGGGTTGGTTTTGGATCTGGTCTCGCTCCTAAAGCACCCGGTACTTTTGGCTCTGCTTTTGCCTTACTTTTCATTCCTATCTGGTTATCTCTCGGATTTAACTTAAGTTTAATCGCTATTCTCATCATGTCGTTGGTGGGTATTTATATTTGCGGTCAAACGGCAAAAGTCCTTGATGTTCATGATGATGGGCGAATTGTTTGGGATGAATTTGCAGGACAATCAATTACTCTTCTGCCTTTAATATTTTTTAATATAATGTCGTTACAATGGGCACTAATTGGTTTTTGCTTATTCCGCCTGTTTGATGTTTGGAAACCTTGGCCAATCCGTGTAGCCGACCAGAAAGTTGCTGGCGGTTTCGGAATTATGCTGGATGACATCATTGCAGGGCTTTGGGCGGCACTTTGTATCATCATATTTATTACTTTCTGGGGCGTAACGCCATTTAAGTAGGTTTACTCATGTCAACTACCGTCATTATCCTTGCTGCAGGCAAAGGAACGCGAATGCGTTCACAACTACCTAAAGTACTACAGCCTTTAGCTGGTCGCCCGCTACTAGGACATGTTATTAAGACAGCAAAACAACTATTAGCAGAAAATATCATTACCATTTATGGACATGGCGGCGATCACGTAAAACAGACGTTTGCACAAGAAAACATTCAATGGGTTGAGCAAGCAGAACAATTAGGTACAGGTCATGCGGTACAAATGACTTTACCGGTACTTCCTAAAGACGGTATTTCATTAATTTTATACGGTGATGTTCCTTTAGTTCGTCAAACAACGCTAGAGCAACTTGTCGAAGTATCAAGTAAAACCGGTATTGGCATGATTACTTTACATGTCGAGAACCCAACAGGTTATGGCCGTATTGTTCGCCAAGACGGAAAAATTCAAGCGATTGTTGAACATAAAGATGCAACTGATGCGCAGCGCCAAATTCAAGAAATCAACACAGGTATTTACTGTGTAAGCAACGCAAAACTTCATGAATGGTTGCCTAAGCTTTCAAATGAAAACGCGCAAGGCGAATACTATTTAACTGACATCGTTGCGATGGCGGTTGCAGATGGCTTAGAAATTGCGTCTATTCAGCCTGAACTTGCTTTTGAAGTTGAAGGGGTGAATGACCGCTTACAACTTGCAGCACTTGAGCGTGATTTTCAGAAACAGCAAGCAAAAGAACTTATGCAACAAGGCGTAACTTTTGCAGACCCTGCCCGTTTTGATTTACGCGGTTCTGTAAAAGTTGGACACGATGTTCGTATTGACGTAAATGTCATTATTGAAGGTGACTGTGAACTCGGTGACTTTGTAGAAATCGGTGCGGGTTGTATTTTGAAAAATACAAAAATTGCCGCAGGAACCAAAGTTCAAGCTTATAGCGTTTTTGATGGTGCAATTGTGGGTGAAAACACCCAAATTGGTCCATTTGCACGCTTACGCCCAGGTGCTAAATTGGCAAACGAAGTCCACATTGGTAACTTTGTTGAAGTCAAAAATACAACCATTGGTCTTGGCAGTAAAGCGAATCATTTCACCTACTTAGGTGATGCCGAGATCGGTGCTGACTCAAATATTGGGGCAGGTACAATTACCTGCAATTATGATGGTGCAAATAAACACAAAACCACTATTGGCGATGCAGTCTTTATCGGTTCTAATAGCTCGCTGGTTGCGCCTGTGACTATTGGAAATGGAGCAACAGTCGGTGCGGGTTCTGTGATTACGAAAGATGTAGCTGAACAAAGTCTCTCCTTTGAACGTGCTCAACAAATTTCTAAGGCAAATTATCAACGTCCCCAAAAGGTTAAAAAATAAGAGGATTGAATTATGTGTGGTATCGTCGGAGGCGTTGCAGAGCGTTGTGTAACCGAGATTTTAATCGAAGGTTTAAAACGTCTTGAATATCGCGGTTATGATTCAGCGGGCGTTGCTGTACTGAATAATGAAGAAGTTTTACGTGAGCGTCGTGTAGGTAAGGTGATTAATCTTGCCGATGCTGTTGCTGAACACCAGCTCACTGGGGTAGTCGGTATTGCTCATACACGTTGGGCAACACATGGTAAACCAACTGAAAATAATGCTCACCCACATATGTCGGGTAAAGTGGCAGTAGTTCACAACGGTATTATCGAAAACTATCAAGAGCTTAAAGATGACCTTCAAGCTCTAGGGTATGTATTTACTTCTCAAACAGATACAGAAGTTGTTGCTCACTTAGTTGCAGAAGCACTAAAAAGCACTGACAGCTTACTTGAAGCAGTAGAATCAGTTGTTCCTCAGCTTAAAGGTGCATACGCACTAGGTATTATCCATAGCGATTACCCAGATGAGTTAATCACTGTACGTGAAGGTTCACCACTCGTAATTGGTGTGGGTATTGGTGAAAACTTTATTAGTTCAGACCAACTTGCATTGTTACCTGTAACTAACCGTTTTATGTATTTAGAAGAAGGTGATATTGCTCGCCTGACTCGTACCTCAATTGAAGTATTTGCAAACGGTCAACCTGTTGAACGTCCAGTGAAAGAGCTTGACGCAACAGTAAGCAATGCTTCAAAAGGTGAATACAAGCACTACATGCTCAAAGAAATTTATGAGCAACCAGAAGCAATCAAACAAACGATTTCTCAAGCACTTGATGGCAACAGCTTACGCGAAGATTTCTTGCAAGATGCAGAGGCAGATTTCAGCAAAATTCAAAGCGTACAAATTATTGCGTGTGGTACAAGCTACCACTCAGGCATGATCGCGAAGTATTGGTTTGAACAACTGATTGGCGTGCCTTGCCAAGTTGAAATCGCAAGTGAATTCCGCTATCGCACACCTGTGATTGTTGAAAATACGCTTTATATCTGTATTTCTCAATCAGGTGAAACAGCTGATACTTTAGCTGCATTACGTGAAACTCAAAAACGTGCGAAAGCAAACAATATCGATATTCAAACTTTGACTATCTGTAACGTTGCTACGTCTTCGATGGTTCGTGAAACTGATCACCACTTATTGACCCTTGCTGGACCTGAAATTGGTGTTGCATCAACGAAAGCTTTCACGACTCAGCTTGCTGCGCTTATGCTACTCGTTCTAAAAATTGGACAAGTAAAACAGCGTATTAGCAATGTCATGATTGAAGAGATTGCTCGTGAATTGTGGCACAGCCCGAAAGTCATTCTTGATACGCTTAAGCAAGATTCTGAAATTTTACGTTTATCAGAATTGTTCGTTGAAAAACAACACTGCTTATTCTTAGGCCGTGGCACACACTATCCAATCGCTTTGGAAGGTGCATTAAAGCTTAAAGAAATTTCATATATTCACGCAGAAGGTTACGCGGCTGGTGAGTTAAAGCACGGCCCATTGGCACTTGTTGATACTGAAATGCCAATCGTGATTCTTGCGCCAAACGACGAAATGCTTGATAAGCTTAAGTCGAATATGGAAGAAGTTCAGGCACGTGGCGGTGAATTATTTGTTTTCGCTGATGAAAATAGCGGCGTAGTCGAAAAAGATCGTCAACACGTTGTACAAATTCCAGCAGTAAACGAATGGCTTGCTCCAATCATTTATAGCGTACCAGTTCAGTTGTTGTCTTATCACGTTGCTGTATTACGTGGTACAGACGTTGACCAGCCACGTAACTTGGCGAAGTCAGTAACTGTAGAGTAATTCAAAAAGATCATTATTAAGGCATCACCTGCTTTAATAACTGATTGATTAAGCCCGATACGCATTAATTGCCTATCGGGCTTTTTATTGCCTGATTAAAAAATCGATATAAAAATGAAGGCATTCCTAGATGTATAGCCAAAGTCAGTTTGCAGTTTAATAATCAAAATATTGTGATCTTAGATAGTGATCTTTCTGACTATAAGAAACCACTACTCCTTAAAGATATAAATCAATGGAATATAGTGATAGAGCTAAAGTACTTGAGCTGATCATCACTCAATATTCACGTTTGCCTAAAGGCATTCTGAAAGAAATAAGCTTAAAGAATAGTATTTTGAATCATCCAAGGGATGGATACCTATAAACAAGAAATCTCTGCAAATGAAATAGAAACATGGCTTAATAGACTAAATAATTATCTAGAAAGTTAAATTTACGTAAATTTTCATATATTATGTCTAAATTAATAAATAATATATTGTAAGTTTGGGACTTAATCGTGACAAATAAACTTGAAAATACAACACCATCAGATGATATAAATAACAAACAAGATACTTTAGTTACTGACATAATAACCAAATTAAAAAATGGCGAGGTTTCTGAGGCAAAACTTTCTACTGATGAGAAAGTATTAGCAAGAGTTACCGATGGTATCTATCGCCAACCCTCCTCAGCAATTCGTGAATTAATTTCAAATGCCTATGATGCTGATGCTGAAACAGTATATATAGATACCGATGCTCCTAGATTTAACCATATGACTATCAGAGATGATGGAAATGGTATGTCCATAGAAGTTTTAGCGAATTTGATTTATCACATTGGTGGCAGTGCCAAAAGAAGTGCCAATCCTAAAAATACATCTCTAGGTATAACAAATGAAGATGATCCTACTTTAAGTCCTCAGAAAAAAAGAAAACTTATAGGTAAAATTGGGATTGGTTTATTTAGTGTCGCTCAACTTACTCGAACATTTACTATTGTGACGAAACAAGCTGGTACAGATTATTATCTTATTGCAGACATTGAACTTAATAATTACTCAGAACAAATTATTTCTTCAAAAGAAAAAAGAGGGGAAAGTTTCGATACTGGCGTAGTAAAGATTAAGACTGAGAAAACATCTAACACTAAGGCGCATGGTACTGATATTATTTTAAAAAATATAAAAAAAAGTGCTAAAGACCAACTTAAGAGTGTTGATCTCTGGCTTCAAGAATCTGTAGATGATGAAAGCGAAGTGATACAAAGAACCTTTCATATAGGATGTACAGATATCAATGATCATGAAAAGTTAGAAATTGAACCAAAGTTACCTTGGGATAAACAAGATACTCCAAAAGAAAAATTTACTAAATTTTATAATTCTATGATTGAAAGGACGAATACTACAGTTACACCAAAATTAGAAGAAGACCTTGATAACTATTTAAATATGTTATGGGTCTTAGGTTTATCTGTTCCCGTAGATTACATTGAAAAGCATCCATTTTTATTAACTAATGATGAATATCCTCATGTTTTTCAATTAAGCAATAAAAAAGGTGGTAAATCAGAAAAAATTTTATTGAATAATAATACAACTATTAAAGATTTGTTTACCCTTAAAACTGAAACGAACTCTACTGGTTTCCAAGTTTTTATTGATGATGTTGAGTTATTTAGACCTATTAAATTTACCCAACTACCCTCTACTCAAGCTATTGTAAAAGAACCTATTCTATTTATTGGCTCAGCAAAACCAGATTTAAGCAGATATGAGCCAAATATTACTGGTGGAGAATTATCTTTTGATGCCTACATTCTATGGTGTCCAAAAGTAATTCCTAAAGAGCATAATGGAGTTATTCTAAGAATAAATAATGCTTCTGGTATTCTATTTGACACTACATTCATGAAATATCAAGTTTCAGAATATACTATTCGAGGGCAATTAACAGCTGAAATTTTTCTAAATGAAGGTTTAGATTCAGCATTAAATATTGATAGAGAGTCTTTTAATATATCACATCCACACTATCAACTTATTATGCGTTGGCTTCACGATGCCTTAAGACAAGTTATTAGTAAGTATAAAGAGATTAAAAGAGAAGAACGTCATAAGAATTCTGAAACTATTACTAATTTTCGTAGTCAATCATTATCAGATTTGGTCATTGATGCTGCTAAGAAACAAGGTAAAGAAATTGATGAAATTAGACCTGTTGAGTTTGTTTCAAATAATGAAAGTAAAATTGATAGTTATGTAATAGATCAGAATGAATTTTCAAGATGGATTGGTGATGAAAGGCCAAACCCACGCCAAGAAGTATTAAAGGAAAAAGTGTCAGCTATTATTCAAGTTCTTGATTCTTTTGATTTACTCGACGGTTTATCTGCTGACGATAGAAAAACCATATTTGAAATGATTTCTAAAGTTTTGAATGTAGATTGAGAGTAATAAAAATGAAATTTGATGATTTTGATACTACATTTGATGATTTTGGAACATCTGAAGTAATTACAGATAATGTCAGTGAAAAAAAACAGTTCTTACCATGGCATAAACCAAGAAAACAGTGGATTCGCCACAAACAATGGTGGAAGCAGATTGATGAACACATTGTAAGAAAATTAAAGCCTGGTATAGATACTATTAAATATTTTGGATTACCAGGTAATGATTTATTGGATATTCGTTTCTTTCAGCAAAAATTACCATCACTTGAGAAAAAGATTTGTTTATTTGGTTTAATTAACACTGAAAAAGGTTGGTCGTCTGCCCAAACTCAACTTAGTAAAATTATGGATTTAGATGGGGTTGATAAAAGCTCTAAAGTTGAGCAACTCAATTTTGATTATCTTGAAAACACCTCATCTATTGCATTTGATAAATTGAATGAGTTTGGCTGCTTCGATGTAGTAAATTTGGATTTTTGTGAAAATGTCATCCCGAATGCTACTGAAAATCGTTTGAAAGCTTTGCACAACTTTATGGAGTATCAATTTCAAAAGATTTCCGAAGGTTGGTTGCTATTTATCACCACAAGATCATCAAAGGACACTACAAATTCGACACTCTATGAAGAACTAGTTGCCTGTATTGATGAGAATTTAAGTGAAGAAATTTATTTCCAAGAGTTTATTAGAGTCTTTTCCAATATTCTCTTGAATAATAATTTGGTTGTTAGATCTGATTTACAAAATCAAAAGCATATCAATATGCTCGTTGTTGGTTTAATGAATTGGCTTATTAAAACTGCACATAATCGGCATTTTAAAGTAAAATTGAGTAACGTGGTTCGGTACGACATTACTGGAGAAAACACCAATGATATGATGTCTATGTGTTTTGTCTTTACACGTGTCATGAACTTTCCTGATGCTAATCCACCTCTTCCAACCAAAGCTGAACAAGCCAAAAATCCTTTAAATAAGCTATCAAATATTAAAAATTTAGATGACATAATGATTGAAGGTGGCGTTGAATATTATGCTCAATTCGTTAAAGAACAAATTGATCTTTTAAAAGAGGCTGGTTATCACACTGATGATTATTTAAATCAAATATGTACTAATGACTTGGAGAAATTACAAACAACTGCTGAACACATCAATAGTATTATGGAAGGATTAGAACAACCTCAACCGTTAATATCAACTGAAGTCATGAGTAGTGATAAAGCATAATACTCCTGGACTTCTTCAACCTTGTCCTTTACATTACTTATGTTTGGTTATGAAATAGAGTTATGCACTTTATAGATTTATTTGCAGGTTGTGGCGGACTTTCTTTAGGACTTCTTCAGGCAGGTCTTACGGGTAATTTTGCTATAGAAAAAAATCCAGATGCATTTAAATCTTTAAAATTCAACTTAATTGATGGAACAAGTTCTAATCAATATCAGTGGAGTCAACAAGATCTACCTATTCAGCCTTATGATATACACAAGCTTATATTAGAAAAATCTCATCTTTTAGCAGAATTAGGTCGTACTAAATCTATTGATTTAATTGCTGGAGGTCCTCCTTGTCAGGGTTTCTCAACTGCTGGGCGTAGAGATCCCAATGACCCAAGAAGTACATTAGTCTATGACTATCTGAAAGTAGTTTCTTTGGTACGCCCTAAAATTATTTTAATGGAAAATGTTAAAGGAATAACATATAAAATCAAAGATAAACCAGCCACGGCTAATAGTATCAAAAGTAAATTAGCAGAATTAGGCTATTTGCCACTAACGTTTATTGAAGATTGCTCTGTCTGGGGTGTTCCTCAGCATAGAATTCGATTTATATTATTTGGTATTAGCCTTGAAGAGATAATTGAAATCAATTCATCCTTATCTCAAAAACAAATATTGGAATTTAGTCAAAAAATTACTCCTTTCTTTGAAAAGCGATTTAATCAATTTGCTAAAGTATTTAAATCTAAAAAGAATTTGCCAGACAAAGTTTCTGCTCAAGAAGCTATTGCTGATTTAAAAACTTTAAACAAGTATAATCGTGCCTATAAATTAAAAAACGTCACTGATATTTCAAGTGATAAGTTTCTACAAATCTCCAGTACACATCATCCTGAAAATTTAAATAGAAATTACATTGATTTAATGAGAAATGGTCTTAGTCAGGATTTTTTACCTACTGGTCTGAGATTAGCTAACCATACTCCAATAATCAAAGCAAAGTTTAAAAGAATTTTAAAAGACCTAAATAGCCCTTATCTATCTGAAAAATATCAATTACGGAGGATGCGAACTTTACCAAAAGATTATGTATTAGATACTTTCAATACAAAAAAACAGATTACTAAAGTTTTAGATGCATCGGAATGTGCCCCAACTATCACAACATTGCCAGATGATTTATTACACTATGATGAGCCACGTATCTTGACTGTCCGAGAATGTGCTCGTTTGCAATCCTTTCCGGATTGGTTCGAATTTCATGGGCCTTATACAACTGGTGGGGATAGAAGAAAAGTAAGCTGCCCTAAATATACTCAAGTCGGGAATGCCATTCCTCCATTAATGGCTGAGGGTATTGGGTTATTTTTATTAAATGAATTTAACAATATTTGTCATGAGCTAAAACTAGAATTACTTAATTACCAGAAAGAAATAGCGGAACATCAAGGCAGTAATTTAGATGGTAAGGCTTCGAAAACGCTTGCTAATGCATAGATCTACTCCAAAGTTTGATAACTCATATTAAAAAGCCCGATACGCATTAATTGCCTATCGGGCTTTTTTATTGCGTTCATACCAGAACATAAAGAACTCTCCCCTAGGCCCCTATGCCACAACGGACTTTTACTTTTGCGCTGATTTAAAGTTTGAGAGATCATTGCGACACAGAGATAAAGGAGCTAAGCGAACTTAGCCCATTTGAGTTTTATCGCAGCGTTGAATGCTGCTAAACAAGTTAGGGGCAAAGTCCTGTGGGAGAACAGGACTTTGCAAACTGGTGCGTTTTAAACGTTGTACGGTTTGAGGTGAATACACCTGTGCAAGCTGTTGGCAAACACAATTACAACTGGCTTGCATGTGTTCACCTGACCAACAAATTCTTTTAAATTCCTGCTGAGCATTGGCGTCATCGTTTGTAATACTGTAAGCACCAACCACAAGGTTTAAAACCAATATAAATTTATGAAGTTTCATATTATTCTCATGATTATTTATAAATTTAAATAAAGTAAAAATATAATTAAAATAAATATTAAAATAATTTTTAAATAACAGTTAATCCTCCCACAAATATAGGAAAATAAAATAATTAAAATTTTAAAATAGAAATAATTTATAAATTTAAAAAATTAGGTCGCAAAAACCTAAATTTTAAATAAATAAAATAATTAAATAACAGAGAAAATGAGTTTAAATAATGGCATGGCCAACTCCTTAAAAATGGAGTTCTACCACCAAATCACCGCGAATTAATTTAGGGTGGTAGAACGAAAGAGGGTTGACAGACTGGTCTAGCGATCAGCACGCGCGTACGCGTCCCCCTTCCGCCCTACCATAGAGAAAAAGGGGGCACAAAGGTTCCACAAGGGAAATACTGAGGAAGTATAACCCATACGCTAGACTCGGTCTGTCAAAACCGGCTGGCAATGTAGGCCAGCAACGAGATAATAATCGGTGATTTTAATTACGTCAATTTATTTTAATGAAAAAGTTTAAATATAATAATTTAATTAATGTTTAAATAATATTAACCCTTATTTTATATTTATAGCTTTTAATTAAATTTAAAATATAAACCTGGGTTATATATATTTAGTTAATAAAATAGACTAATCGTTAATTCTAATTTAATAGTTTATATAAATATGTCTAAAATGAAAAATATCTAGGGATAAAACATCTTATAGAGCGCCCTACCCCATAAGTTGATAAGCGAACACTTCTAGCATCTTTTCTAAAACTTATTTCTCTATAGCTTTATTGAATTTATAAAGCTCTAAAGCATAGTCTCTGGCCTTTATTAAGACATTCTAATAAATACAATTAAATCAACATGTTATATACAAAAACCAACAAAAACACTTGGATTTATATGTGGAAAATTATGGTATAAATCACGCTTCGAAATTTACTTGATAACTATTAATTTCGACTATTACAAAAACTTTCTAATTATAAGGAGCGACATATCATGGCTAATGGCTTTCCAGAAGGAAACTTTAGAATCGTTAACAAAGAAACAGGTGCATGTATTTCAAGTTTGTATGGTGGTCAAACCAATGGTGTACAAGATGCAGTAACTGCGCGTGGTGAAACGGGTAAGTTAGCTTACTCTCATACAAATGACCGTGAATTTACGGTACATGACAAGGTTAAAAATATAGACGAAGAGCTTTGGTATTTTGACAGTAGTGCAGACAGTTGGGGTCACAGAGTGAATATGCTTTATAACAAAGTTAAAGATATCCGTTCTCGTTGGGTGCTCGGTGCTCATGTTAAGACAAATGCGGTTGCATATAAATTATTAGACAAAGACTTAGAACATTTCCTTAGTCTTTTGCCAAAACAAGATGAAGAAACACTAGCCCATTTACAAACAAGTGAAGGTCTTGATATTGTTCGTTTATTAAAAACATTTATTCATAGTAACGGCGAAGAAACAATTAAATCCGAACTCATTGGCAAACTTGATGAAACTAAGCTGAATGATTCTTTAAATACGGTACTGGCTCATAATTCAATTCGTAGCATCGAACACAAGTTCCATGAATATGCTAAATCTCCGTTTCTAGGTTTAGATATTCCTGAACTTAAAAATTTGTCTGTGAATCCTTTCGCTCAGCATAATGAACAACTTTATAAGATCATTCTTGCCGCGGTGCAATTAGATGTCTTGGATCAAAAAGATTGGACTTCAAGGTCAGAGTTCCGATTGCATTTACACCATCAAAATATTGATACTCTTCTAAAAAAAATCAAGAAAGAGAGCATTCATGAGCTTCATGCAAAAGTATTTAAAGAATATGAAAATACTCAAGACCTTAAAAAAGAAGCCGTAAAAGTTCTTTTAGAGCTTAGAAAAACTCTAGATTTACATACGAATGAAAAAAATATGGATACGGTCAAAAAGATTTTGCAGACAGGTTTACAGTCAAATGAGTCTTTTGAACAACTCCAAACCGCATTAAACAGTACCAATGGTAAAGAAATAAAACCAATTAATTGGCATAGTGGCCGTGTTTTCTTGCAAGGTGCGGGTCGCCAGTACCAAACTAAGTGGGCATTTGAAGATGGTTATATCTTTGTAGAAGGCCAACCAGATGCTGTACTGACACATACTTGGGGTTCATCTGTAGGTATTAGTCAACGATCTAATGACCCAAAACAGCGCTGGGAACTTAAAAGTGCTTAATTTGGGCTAGAACATAAGATGGTAAGAGAAAGCTCTCTTACCATCCTTATAAAATTTATATTGCGATATCTTTTACAGGTAAATGCTTACCTAACAAAGAAAAAGTAACATCCGCAACTTCCAACGGGTCTGAACTGGTCCAAATAATATGATTTCCCTCATTTGGACTTTCAGAATTTAAATGATATTGATTGAGCTGCCGAATTAATTGCGCTGTTACAGCTTCCGAAGGCTCAATAATTTGAATATCAGAGCCTACAATTTCCTGAATCGTGTCTGAAACAAATGGATAATGTGTGCATCCTAAAATAATCGTATCGACTTTTTGCTCGACCAACGGTGCCAAAATATTTTTTAAATAATCTTTAACCTCCGCGGTATGTGCTTTGCCCGTTTCAATTTTTTCGGCCAAACCAATACAAGGCACCAAAGACACTTTAATATCTTGCGCATACGTTTCAATTAAACTTTTTAAGTTTTTGCCCTTCACAGTGGTGGCAGTTGCCAAAACAGCAATATGCTTGCTCACGGTCATTGCCACAGCAGGTTTTACCGCTGGTTCTATCGCAATAAGCGGCACATTAATTTGCGCTCTAATCGTTTCAACCGCTACGGCCGTCATGGTGTTACAAGCAATCACAATCGCTTTGCATTTGCCATGAGTAACTAAGTTTGAAATTAAATGCGTGGTTCGTGAAACAATCCAGTCGCTTTCTCTATCTCCATAAGGGACATATTTCGAGTCGGCGAAATAGATAATATCTTCATTTGGAAGAGCCTCCCGAATATGCTTAAAGAGAGACAGCCCGCCTAAACCAGAATCAATCATTCCAATCGGGTTGTTATTGTTATTCATGATTTATCCTGTATTTCATGTATTTAGAAGAATTCTTTCATGGTTGCCAAGTCTGTGAGCACGACTTTGGGCTGAATGGTTTTTAATTTTTCGGCCGATGTATAACCCCAACCTACCGCAGCAAAATCAATGCCTGCTTTATGTGCAGCTTCGCCATCAGTGGTTTGGTCGCCGACATAAATGGCATGGTTTTTACTTACATCCAAAATGTTGAGAACACGCGTTATCCGCTTCGCTTTGCCAAATATAGACGAGCCGCCATCAATATGACTAAAAAGCTCACAGAGTTCTTTACCCAGTACATTTTGACAGTTTTCTTTAGAGTTTGAAGTAATAATTGCGAGCGTATATCCACGCTTATGCAGTTCAATTAAGTGGTCCCGCATACCTTCAAACAAATGAATTTCTTCATCTCTTTCTTTCATTAACTGAATAAAATCTTTCGCAATCCAAGGCAGTTTCCATCGAGAGACATTCATCTCTTTCATAATTTCTCTAGGCGTAAGTTGTTTGTAGTACTCGACTTCGTGAAGGCTTACCGATTTAAACTTATACTTTGCGGAAAGTTGATTTAAAACGCTTAGAAAAAAATGAAAGGAGTCGACTAAAGTGCCATCTAAATCAAAAATAATAGCCTGATATTCTTTTAGGTTTTTTTCCATTTCTAGTTTCGAAAATATATTTTTTATTATTATATTCTGTTTTCTATTGGTTTTTAAATCAGGCCCAACGAGGACCTGACCTAAATTTCGAATTTATTTTAAGCTGCCGCTTTTTGTTCCTTTATCCAATTTTTAATACGGGCATCGAGTATATTTAAAGGCAAGGTTCCTGCATTTAAAACCATGTCGTGGAACGCTTTGATATCAAAACGGTCTCCAAGCTCCTGTTTCGCAAGCTCTCGTAGCTCTAAAATTTTGAGTTGGCCCATTTTGTATGCCAATGCTTGGGCAGGAATAGCGATATAGCGATCAGTCTCTGCCTGAATATCAGGTTCATCTAAAGCTGAGTGTTCCCGCATAAAATCAATCATTTGCTGACGGGTCCACTTTTTATAATGTACGCCAGTGTCCACCACTAAACGACAAGCACGGAACAACTCACTCGATAGTCTTCCATAGTCCGAAAGCGGGTCTTTATAGAAACCAACATCTTTACCCAACTGCTCGGCATAAAGTGCCCATCCTTCAATATAAGCGGTATGGTTGGGCTGCTTTCGGAACATCGGCAAGTTTGGCAGGTTTTGGGCAATATCAATCTGCATATGGTGGCCGGGAATTGCCTCATGGTAAGCAGTCGCTTCCATTGATATTTTGGAACGTTCAGAGAAGTCGCCAGTATTTACATAAACTTGTCCGGGGCGTGAACCATCAGGCGTGCCTTGATGATACTCCGCACCTGCCGCTTCTTTTTCTCGATATTGCTCTACAGGTAAAACTTCGACTTTATTTTTAGGTAATAAACCAAATAGCTTCGGCAACTCTGGTTGCATTTGGGCAATATACCCGCGATAAATCTCTAAAATTTCTTCACGAGATTTTGGGAAAACAGCGGGATTTGTTTTTAAGGATTGTTGGAAACTTTTTAAGTCATTGAAACCTTGTGCTTTAGCAATTTTCAGCATTTCCGCTTCTATACGAGCAACTTCTTTCAATCCGAGCTGATGAATATTTTCAGGGCTCTCTAGTGTGGTCGTATTATTTTCTACATAAAAACGATAAAGCTCGTCACCGTTTGGCAAGCTCCATATACCCTCGTGTTGTCGTCCATGAGGTAAGTAATCTTTCTGAATAAACGTTCCAAGTTTTTGATAAGCAGGCCGAACATTTTGATCTATGGCCTGTAGGATTTCACGGCTTAAACGTTCTTGTTCTGCTTTCGAAATATTATTTGGAAATTGCTTTAATGGAGAAGCAAACACACTGTCTTTCCCTGCGGGAGTTGCAATGCTATTAATCTGCTTTGCCACTTTTTCAATTAAATACTTGGGTGGCATCAACCCGTCTTTTTGCCCTTGTTTCGCTAACTGAATACCTTGATCAAGAATGATAGGAATTTGTTTTAAACGAGCAATATAGTCTTGATATTGTTTAGCATTATCAAAGGGAATCGAACTAATAAATCCCGGAAATTGTAAATGTAGCCCCCACATTTGATTAAAAGGCATCTCATACAATTTCAAATCATAACTTTTAAGTGTCTCTTTCAACTGATAAATCATTAAATCTTTATTTAATTGATCAGTTGCTGAAAATCCTGTGCTATCGATTGCTTCAAAACGTTTTAAAAAATTTTGAGTAGTTTTTTTATCTTTCTCAATCTGATTTTTTGAAGACTCGGTCCATCGATCGTTGTAGCGTAAATCGCCTAATGTCGTGGCAGTTTCAGGGTTATTTTTCAAAGTATATTCCCATTGTTCTTGTAAAAGCTGATTTAAAGCTTTCACCCGAACAGAGACATTACTGTTTTGTTTAGCTTGTGATTTTTCGGTGGTATTTGTATTTATTTCGGGGGGTGTAGCATTAGAAGAATGAGACATCCAAAATAAAATACTGATACAAGCAAAATGTAAGGTTCTGTTTTTCATTTAATTATCCAAACATATTTAACGAAGTTTAAAATATAGACAAAACAAATTACGTGCCAAGCAACCTAAAAAATAGTGTAAAAATCGAGTATTTTTTTAACTCAATGATTTTATAAATTAATTTTCTTTTTAATTAAATTATTTATAGTTGCTATCTATATTCCCTATTTGACTTTAATTTACCAGAAAGTCAAAAAAAAGCGCACATGAGCGATCTCAGTGCACTTTTTCATTTCTACATTAAAAATTGTTTCTCAAGAAAACAAATATTGATAAACAATATAGGCAGCCAGTTTTGCTGTTCTATTGTCTAAATCAAATTTTGGATTGCACTCGGCAATATCTAAAAGTTTGATTTTTCCAGTCTCTTGAATATGCTTAAAAATTGCTTCAAAAGTGGCTAAATCAATTCCTTTTACGGCTGGCGCACTGACCCCCGGTGCAACCGCAGCCGCGAAGACATCTAAATCAATCGTAACGTACAGGCAATCTACTTTTGCAATAAAAGCATCTACCGCTGCAAGCACGTTTGGTAGGTTAAAAATATTAACCTCATGATCTCTTAAATATGAACAATTTAAAGCATCGGCGGTATCAAACAAAACTTTAGTATTGGCATGGTTGGCAACCCCAATACATAAGTAATTAAATTGTTTTTGATGCTGTTCTGAAAGCCTTGCTGCTTGTAAAAAAGGTGTTCCAGAGGTGGCATGCTCTGCTTCACGCAAATCGAAATGGGCATCGAAATTAATAATGCCTATTTTTTTATCTGGCGCGTGGGCTTGTACATATTGGAACAGACCACTAAAGCTACCAAATGCAACTTCATGTCCACCGCCCAATACAATCGGCTTTAAACCATTTTGCAGGCTATTTGCGACTTGTTCTGCTAACTCGCTTTGTGCTTGCTCTAAATTCTCATATTCACAAGTCACTGTACCCAAATCAACCAGACTCACTGGGTGATGAATCGGTAAGTTAGCCAGTTGTGTGCGAATCGCATCTGGCGCATCGGCAGCACCAACTCGGCCTTTGTTACGTTTCACGCCTTCATCGGAGCTAAAACCAATCAGGGCAAATTCGGCATGTTGGGTGGTATTCACAATATGGTGAATACGTTGATGTGCTTCACCCTCGCCATCATGTCGGCCTTGCCATTTAAATGTGTGATTCATGTGACACCGTTTAAAAAATAACTTCTTGTCCATGCTGAACGACTCGCTTAGGCAAATCTCCGCCAAGCCAGTAAACAATTTCAGATGGATGTTCAATATCCCAAGCCACAAAGTCAGCGACTTTACCTTGCTCTAAACTGCCGTGCGTTTGCTCTAAACCAAGCGCTTGTGCCGCATGAATGGTGACACCTGCTAATGCTTGCTCAGGCGTTAAACGGAAGAGCGTACTGCCCATATTCAGCATTAAACGCACAGAAAGTGCCGGAGATGTCCCCGGATTTAAATCACTCGACAGCGCAATACGCACGCCATGCTTAATCAGGCTTTCAATCGGTGGGTATTGTGTTTCACGTAATAGGTAAAAGGCACCCGGCAATAACACAGCAACCGTACCCGACTCTGCCATAGCTTTGACATCATCTTCGGTCATGTACTCTAAATGGTCAGCCGACAAAGCATGATAACGTGCTGCCAAGCTTGAACCACCTAGCGATGAAAGCTGCTCAGCATGAAGCTTAACGGGTAGCCCCAATGATTGTGCTGTTTTAAAAACACGTTCGACCTGAGCGGGTGAAAATGCCAAATGCTCGCAGAATGCATCTACAGCATCGACTAAACCTTCAGCGTGCAATTTAGGCAGCATTTCTGTACAGATATGCTCGATATAAGCATCGCTTTGGTCTTTGTATTCTGGCGGTAAAGCATGAGCAGCCAAACAGGTGCTTTTGACTGTCATTGGTAAAGCTTCACCAATTTGACGGATCACACGCAGCATTTTGCGCTCATTTTCGTAGTTGAGCCCGTAGCCAGACTTAATTTCGATAGTCGTTACACCGTCTTGCTGCATGCAGCGAATACGCTTAAGGGCTGATTTAAGTAATTGTTCTTCGCTGGCTTCACGGGTTGCGCGTACTGTACTTGCAATACCGCCACCGCTTGCAGCAATTTCAGCATAACTTACGCCTTGTAAGCGCTTTTCAAACTCAACGCTACGGTTGCCACCAAATACACTATGCGTATGACAGTCGATGAAACCTGGGGTCACCCAAGCACCATTTAGGTCAACTGTTTCGGAATAAGTGTCGGTAGGAAGTTGTTGTTGTTTTCCAATCCAATGGATGAGATGCCCTTCGGTAACAATTGCAGCATCTTCGATATAAGAATATTGCCCATTTTGCATGGTGGCAATATGGCAGTTCTGCCAAAGTTTTTTCATTAGCCTATCCTCGAAACTGCCCAACAGTAAAACCATTGGGCAGTTGATTTGTTAGCTTTCCATTTCTATGTTTTGCTGGACAGGCTCACTTTCCTTTCCCAAGCTTTGCTCCGGCTTTACCCAAATGCGATACGCAATGGTTAACAGAACAAGCCATGCCGCACCTACATAAATTGCAGGACGCGAGTCTGGGAAGTAGCCCATCATCACTAAAATGAACACCATAAACCCGATTGCAAAAGCAGGTGCATATGGCCAGCCGAATACAGGGAAATCCAGTGCCTTAATTTCAGCAGTAGATAATTTACGGCGCATTGCCACTTGCGAAAGCAAGATCATGAGCCATACCCAAACAGTTGCAAACGTTGCAATTGATGCAATGATGACAAATACATTTTCAGGAATCAGGTAGTTCAGTACCACACCAATTAACAGCACGCCAGCCATAACCACAACAGTCATCCAAGGCACACCATTACGTGAAAGTTTCTTGAACACTTGCGGTGCTTGACCACGATTTGCCATACCGTACAACATACGGCCTGCACCAAATACATCACTGTTAATTGCTGAAATTGCAGCAGTTACCACCACAACGTTTAAAATATTTGCAGCAGATTTAATGCCTAAGTTTTCAAAAATTTGTACAAACGGGCTACCTTGGCTACCAATCTGGTTCCATGGGAAAATCGACATCAGTACAAAAATAGTGAGTACATAGAACAGTAAAATACGGACTGGAACAGCATTAATTGCTTTTGGTAAGGTGGTTTTCGGGTCTTGTGACTCACCTGCGGTTAAACCAATAATTTCGATACCGCCAAAGGCAAATACAACTACAGATAAACATGCCACTAAACCTGCAATACCATGCGGCATGAAACCATCATAAATCCATAGGTTTTGAAGCCCCGGTACAACATTGCTGTGATCAACATGGAAGCCATAAAACATAAGGCCTAAACCACCGATAATCATGGCAACAATGGCACTGACTTTGACAATTGAAAGCCAAAATTCGAGTTCACCAAAGACTTTTACATGAATAAGGTTAATTGCACCCAAGAACATAATGAGAGACAAAATCCAGATCCACCGCGGTACATCGGGATACCAGAACCCCATATAAATACCAAACGCAGTGACATCGGCAATTGCAACAATCACCATTTCAAACACGTAAGTCCACCCAGTCGTAAAACCTGCCAACGGACCAATGTACTGAGATGCATAGTGACTGAATGAGCCAGAGACAGGGTTATGGACAGCCATTTCACCCAGTGCGCGCATAACGATATAAATTGCAATCCCTGCAACGATATACGCAAGTAATACTGAAGGCCCTGCCATTTTGATGGCAGTTGCCGAACCATAGAAAAGCCCAGTTCCAATTGCTGAGCCCAATGCCAAGAAACGAATATGGCGGGTGTTCAAACCCCGCTGTAGTGTGGAGTTTTGTGACATTTTAATCTCCAATCCTTGAGGAAATTTAGTTGGATTCGGCCACTCCATGTGACCGTTTTATCAATCACACTTCAGATAAACTAGGGAGCAGTTTTGGAATGAGTAACTTGTTTAGGCAACCACTCGCAAGCAATTCGCTAGCTTGTTCGATATCCGGAGCAAAGAAACGATCTTCGCTGTAGTAAGGAACTTGATCGCGCAAGATTTTACGAGCTTGTTCAAGTTTAGGCGAGCTTTTTAAACCTTCACGGAAGTCTAAACCCTGACAAGCGCCTAACCATTCAACAGCTAAAATGCCACGAACGTTGTCAGCCATGTACCAAAGACGCTTACCGGCATTCGGAGCCATCGATACGTGGTCTTCCTGATTGGCAGAAGTTGGTAAACTATCAACACTTGCAGGATGTGCTAATGCCTTATTATCGCTCGCAAGTGCAGCAGCTGTCACTTGTGCAATCATAAAGCCTGAGTTAACACCGCCATTTGCAACCAAGAATGGTGGAAGTTGTGACATGTGGCGGTCCATCATCATCGAAATACGACGTTCAGACAGTGAGCCAATTTCAGCGATCGCCAATGCTAAATTATCTGCCGCCATTGCAACAGGTTCTGCATGGAAATTACCACCAGAAATCACGTCACCTTGTTCAGCAAAAACAAGCGGGTTATCCGATACAGCATTTGCTTCAATTTCTAATACTTCAGCAGCCTGACGGATTTGCGTCAAACATGCACCCATCACCTGTGGTTGGCAACGTAAAGAGTACGGGTCTTGAACTTTGCTACAGTCTTCATGTGAATGTGCAATTTCACTTGAGTCTGTTAAAAGGTCACGATAAGCCGCAGCTACATCAATTTGACCACGTTGGCCACGTACTTCGTGAATACGAGCATCGAATGGTGCACGTGAACCCAACATTGCTTCAACACTTAAGCCACCACAAACCGTTGCAGCAGCAAACAAGTCTTCAGCTTCAAACAAGCCACGTAATGCATAAGCAGTTGACACTTGTGTACCGTTTAAAAGTGCCAAACCTTCTTTAGCAGCTAAAGAAATTGGTTCTAAACCTGCAACTTTTAAAGCTTCAACTGCTGGTAACCATTCACCCTTATAACGTGCCTTACCTTCACCAAGTAACACTAAAGACATGTGTGCTAGTGGTGCCAAGTCACCTGAAGCGCCTACTGAACCTTTAAGTGGAATGTGTGGGTAAACTTGGGCATTAATTAAAGCCAACAAAGCATCAATTACTTTACGACGAATACCAGAGAAACCACGCGCCAAGCTATTTGCTTTCAATAGAATAATTAAACGAACCATTGCATCATCAAGTGCTTCACCTACACCTGCTGCATGCGAAAGAACCAATGAACGTTGTAACTTTTCTAAATCTTCAGGAGCGATTTTGGTTGACGCAAGTAAGCCAAAGCCCGTGTTAATACCGTAAGCTGTACGCCCTTCATTTACAATTTTCTCAACGCAAGCCACACTTGCATCAATTGCAGATGAAGCACTTTCATCCAATTTAACTTTGATCGGGTTAAGGTACGCTTGACGTAAATCGGCTAAGGTCAATTTTCCCGGTTGGATAAGTAATTCCATGTTGGCTTCCTAATTTTTTGCACTATATTCTGCTGAGACGGTGCTTTTCACAATTGCAAAAAGCACCGCTAGTTCTTCCATGTATTTTTATTGCGTGATCATTGGCAAGTGTAAGCCTTGCTCTTTCGCACAGTTAATCGCAATTTCATAACCTGCATCGGCATGACGCATAACACCTGTTGCAGGGTCATTGGTCAGTACGCGAGCAATACGTGCAGCAGCTTCATCTGTACCATCACACACAATCACAACGCCTGAGTGTTGAGAGAAGCCCATACCTACACCACCACCGTGATGTAAAGACACCCAAGTTGCGCCGCCTGCTGTATTTAACAACGCATTTAATAAAGGCCAGTCTGATACTGCGTCTGAGCCATCTTGCATTGCTTCAGTTTCACGGTTTGGACTTGCAACCGAACCTGAGTCTAAGTGGTCACGACCAATCACAACTGGTGCAGACAATTCACCGCTACGAACCATTTCGTTAAATGCCAAACCAAGTTTTGCACGTAAGCCTAGACCAACCCAACAAATACGTGCTGGTAAGCCTTGGAAGCTAATGCGTTCACGCGCCATGTCTAACCAGTGATGTAAATGTTCATCATCAGGAATTAACTCTTTAACTTTGGCATCTGTTTTATAAATATCTTCTGGGTCACCAGAAAGTGCTGCCCAACGGAATGGACCAATACCACGGCAGAACAATGGACGGATGTACGCAGGTACGAAGCCTGGGAAATCAAAAGCGTTTGCTACGCCTTCATCTTTCGCCATTTGACGGATGTTATTACCATAGTCAAATGTTGGGACACCCATTTTTTGGAAATCGAGCATCGCTTGTACGTGTTTTGCCATCGACTGTTTTGCAGCTTTTACCACAGCTTCCGGTTCAGTTTTCGCACGTTCACGGTATTCATCCCAAGTCCAACCTACTGGTAAGTAGCCATTGAGTGGATCGTGTGCACTTGTTTGGTCAGTCACCATGTCTGGACGTACACCACGGCGAACAAGCTCAGGTAAAATTTCAGCAGCGTTACCATGAAGCGCAATTGAAATTGCTTTACCTTCTTTTGTATAGCGGTCAATACGCGCTAAAGCGTCGTCTAAATCAGTCGCTTGTTCGTCTACATAACGGGTACGTAAACGGAAATCGATACTTGCTTGTTGGCATTCAATATTTAAAGAACACGCACCTGCAAGTGTTGCAGCTAGAGGCTGAGCGCCACCCATACCACCTAAACCAGCGGTAAGAACCCAACGACCTTTTAAATCACCGTTGTAGTGTTGGCGGCCTGCCTCAACGAAAGTTTCATAAGTACCTTGTACAATGCCTTGGCTACCAATGTAGATCCATGAACCTGCTGTCATTTGACCGTACATTGCAAGTGCTTTTGCGTCTAACTCGTTGAAGTGTTCCCAGTTTGCCCAGTGCGGTACAAGGTTTGAGTTTGCAATTAAAACGCGTGGTGCATCTTTATGAGTTTTAAATACACCTACTGGTTTGCCTGATTGAACCAATAAAGTTTCATCAGTTTCAAGATTTTTTAACGTATCTACAATTTTGTCGAAACATTCCCAGTTTCGTGCTGCACGACCAATACCGCCGTATACAACTAACTCTTTCGGGTTTTCTGCAACGTCCGGATCAAGGTTATTCATCAACATACGTAATGGGGCTTCAGTTAACCAACTCTTAGCCGTTAATTCAGTGCCGCGTGGTGCACGAATTTCTACATCACGAAATTTTGTTGTCGTTGTTGTCACAGTCGGACTCCTTCCTTTGAGCTTACATCAGCAGAACATCACTTGTCTCTGCATTTGTATAGTAATGTATTAACTTGTATATACATCCATATACTACACAAATATTTTTCGGCGTGAAGAGGGTGATCCATATTTTTTTAAAAAAATTGAATAAGCTTATGAATTAAATTAATTTATTTTTATATTAGGCATAAAAAAAGCACATATCTTTTAAATCGACATGTGCTTTTTAAGTCGTAAATGATGTCTTTTTATCGTTGAATTAACTCAATGACATAGCAGCTTTTGAGTTGTTTTTTGGGAAAACTGATTGATGTCACGCCAGCGTTTTTCCCAATTTTTAGCGTCTCGTGAGCAGCAAGCTGAACGGAATGATCATCCACATTTACTTGTGTTTCACCACCCTGATTAAAAATAAAAATCAGGTCTGCCGAGCTAATAAATGCCTGCTCCGCTGCATCATTCAACCACTGAAAACGAGCATGAAACTTTGCAGGGTCATAAATTAAATTTAAATCTCGAATTGCACCGTCGACCAGTTCACTTTGAACCTGACTCTCACCATGAAAAGCAAAAATATCGCCTTGGTTCAGCGTTTTGGCAGGAAGATCATCGACATGCAATACCATGCCCTGTCCATCGAGTACGCTAATAATGCGCTGCTTATTGGGAAATAGCGAAAATGGCCCAGAAGTGGTCACATCAGCCATCGAAATGCGCCACTCAAAGTCAGCCTCACCTTGGCTTCGCGCAATCTCTAAAGTAAAGCCCGCACCGTTTTTCCAAAGCATTTTTGTATATTGATCGGCCCTGATCAATTCAATCATGGGTTAAATTTCCCTTCGAGATAATAGCGGCTACCCGGATAAATCAAACGCGCACTTGAAATGAGTTGTTTGTTTGACCATGTACGGCGACGGATCAGTAAGCATGGTTCAGCTTTGGTAATCTTCAACCATTTACACTCTTGCGGTGATGCTAAAACTGCCTCAACAATATGTTCACCCTCTGACACAGGTGCTTTCGCCATGAGGTAAGCATTAGGCGTAATGGTTTTAAAATCTTGTTGTAGATAATCTGGAATAAGCGCTGCATCAACCAAACGATCTTCGACCTGAACAGGTACATCATTTTCATAATGCACAATAATCGAGTGAAATAATCTTTGCCCTTCGCGAGTCTGCATTAACACGCTTTGCTCTGCATTTGCATAAATTTGTTCTAAGACTAAAACTTCAGCGTGGTGCTTATGGTTTCGTGCAATAATCTCATCGGCAATATTATTAATTTGAAAAAGTGCAGTTCGGCCTTGCCCTTCAGCAACGAACGAACCAACGCCTTGAATTCGAACCAACAACCCTTCAGTCGTTAATTCACGAAGCGCACGGTTTACCGTCATACGGCTACAGCCAAGTTGATTGACCAACTCACTTTCCGAAGGAATTTTTTTATTTACAGCCCATGAACCTTCATAAATTTTTTGTGAAATCAGTTGTTTTACGCGTTGATATAAAGGAACTGGACTATCAGCTTCAATCGAAAGCTCAACATGTTCTTGTTTTGATGTTCTGGGCATAACAAATACTCAAAAAGGCGGCAGGCAAAACAGTATTTTATTTGACATGCTATGTATATACAACCACATACAACATGTTAATTGATGAATTAAATAGATTTTAAAAAGTTTAAAAAATAAACATAGCTCGACAAGAGCTAATTTAAAGTTTTATGTAGAGAAATTCAAATATATAAAGGCTTTATAAATATTTATTTAATAATTATTTCTGCTATGCCTTGGCTCAATTCAAAGAAGCAAAAATATGGTCTTTTCTGGTTTACGAAATGATGCTTAAAATTTTTATTTAAAATAACTGATCGATAGTATTCTTCTGCCACACAGTATATTAATAAAGCTGGAAGCACATCGAATGCGTAATTATAAAATAGATATTCTGCGTGGAATGTCTATCCTGTTGGTTCTTTTACATCATTTTAATATTCCTTATAAACTTAAAGATACATGTTTAGGTTTTGATTTTTTAGGTGAAGCATTTAGCACAGTCATCGCAAGAAACGGAAATTATGGCGTCACCATGTTTTTTGTGATTTCGGGTTTTTTAATCACCCATCACACGTTAAAACGAGACAAACAGTTTTCCGCAATTAACCTCAAGCATTTTTATATCCGACGGGCAGCACGTATTTTACCGTGTCTGATATTACTCATTTTAGGGGTCAGCATACTTGGTTCATTTGACTTAAAACCCTTTATGAACCAAGCCCCCAATGGCATTGAGGTTTCCTATCCCTTAACCATATTTGCAGCTTTAACCTTCTGGATGAATATCCTGATTATTAAATTTGGTTGGGTAAACTACGCTTTGGGCGTGTTATGGTCGCTCTCTGTAGAAGAAGTTTTTTACTTTGTTTTTCCATTATTGTGCCTGTTCACGCGTAGTAATAAGGTCTTTATTGCTGTACTTGTTGGAGTAATTTTATACGGGCCTTATTTTAGATCTCTGCATTTTGGGGAAGAAAGCGGCGCCTATTTATATCATTATTTTTCAAGTTTTGATGGCATAGCGATTGGCTGTTTAACGGCGATTTTTTCTCATACATATCGACCAAACTGGACTTATAAAAAACCTTTTTGTTGGTTGCTTATTTTGAGCATGACCGCGCTATATTTATATGCGCCAATTAAAGAAGTCAGCACATGGGGTATTAGCTTATTTGCTCTTGCCACAGGCTTACTCATTTTGTGTTTTCAGCATCCTTCCGAAACACAGGCGCATAACTCATTGACTAAAGTGATGGTCTGGTTAGGGCAAAGAAGTTATGAGACTTATTTGTTTCATCTGGTTGTGCTGGGTCTTATGAAAGTTGCTTTTGTTCCAGCTCAAACCGACGCTAGCATCAAAATTATGCTTTTAATTGGCTATCTGATTCTGACCTTTATTATCAGCGCAGCGATTGAAAAATATTATTCGACACCGCTTAACAGCTACATTCGAAAGATTTTCATTAAAGATAAATCATAAAAATAAGCCCCTTTAAAATAGGGGCTTTATTTTATTAAGCAATCAACATAGTTTCATCATCTTGCTTAAAAGGGTTCGACCAGTTCTGCCAAGCTTGTGGTCCTAAAGCCATTTCTTCATCACTTAACAGGCAACGGTCGAAGCGTTGTATTAAAGCTTGCTCATCCATTTGCATACCAATTAACACCAGTTCCTGACGCGCATCACCTGTGCGTGCATCCCAGTTTTTCTTAATTTCTTCAATACTGGCAAGGTCACTCGGCCAATCTTCTTCTGCAACGGCCGCCCACCAATAACCTGCTAGGCCATGTCGAGCCATTGCTCCCGCTTGTGACCATGAATAAGCCAATGTCGGTTCAGCAGCCAACCAGAAAAAGCCTTTAGAACGCACGACTCCCGGCCATTCAGCCTGTACCAAATCATAAAAACGCTCTGGATGGAAAGGTCGGCGCGCGCGGTAAACAAAGCTACTAATGCCATACTCTTCAGTCTCTGGCGTATGCTCCCCACGTAACTCTTTTAACCAGCCCGGTGCTTGTGCAGCTTCATCAAAGTCAAATAACTGTGTATTTAAAATTTTATCTAAAGCGATCTTTCCAAATTGAGCAATTTCAATTCGAGCACGCGGGTTTAGCGTTTTTAAAATCGCGATGAGTTGGTCTTGCTGAGCCTGATCAATCAGGTCAATTTTATTCAGCATAATCACATCACAAAATTCAATCTGATCAATAAGTAAGTCGACTACGGTTCTCTCATCTTGTTCACCCAAGGACTCACCACGCTGTTGCAGTGAGTCGACTGAACTGTAGTCTTTAAGAAAGTTAAAGGCATCGACTACTGTGACCATAGTATCGAGTCGAGCGAATTCATTTAAAGAATTTCCATCTTCATCTTCAAAGGTAAAGGTTTCTGCAACAGGTAGGGGCTCTGAAATACCTGTCGACTCAATCACCAATTGATCAAAGCGCCCTTCATCGGCTAAGCGTCTCACCTCAACCAATAAATCTTCTCGTAGCGTACAGCAGATACAGCCATTGCTCATTTCAACCAGTTTTTCATCAGTTCTAGAAAGCTCCGCCCCACCTTCGCGTACTAATGCCGCATCAATGTTTACCTCAGACATATCATTAACAATCACGGCAATACGGCGGCCTTCACGATTATTTAAAATATGGTTGAGTAATGTGGTCTTTCCTGCACCCAAAAAGCCCGATAAAACAGTGACGGGAAGCTTGGCAAATGAGTTGGCGATTGCAGTGTGCATGGCTTGATCTCTTTGAATATTATTTAAACTGATCATGGCTGGCCATTTAAATAGGGCCAGATCACAGGCGTAATCTATTTCTAAACCACAATAATGTTATGTTATAACATAACTATTGATCAAGTTTTTATTCCAGTTTTATTTAAGCCAATACACTTAGTCTTTGAAAAAATTGCTTTTATAGTCACTGACAAATTGAGGTTCTATAGTGATGGTCAGGTCCCCATGAACGGAACCCTTGGCTATCAATATGGATTTGTCCCGAAGCATACACACCAAGACCCATATTAAGAGCTTGCCCTTTGGTTTCCCAGAACTGACAAAGCTTGGTTTTGGTTTGTTGAATATTAAACTGGTCTAAGTCGCTAGGCTGTTCTGGCCCAATTCGAAAATCAAGCGCTGCATTAAAGACATGTCGAGAAGCATCAGCCCCACCCGCACAGCGGTTTAAAGATAAAGCTCGATAAGCCGATGTCACTTCAAAATCGTTAATTACACCATCGTCAACTAATGCTTTTAAAATGCTAAGCGTCGGAACAATATTGGGCCAAACCTCTCTCGGCGGCACCGCATAAGGCTCAACTCCACATTTTTGCCAGTCTCGAGCTGAACGTAATAACTCATAATCTGGCACTACATTGGCAAGTCCTTTCTGCTTAAGAAATTGCTTATAAGCTTGTACAGACTGCGCGTGATCTGCGGTTGCGATCCAAACAATATAATCTTCGGGTTGTTGTTTTATTCTTACCACTGTTTTAGATGGCTGAGGCAAAGAGTGAGGATGCTTAGAAACCGTTGGCTTGGGTGTTTGAGTCGTACACGCGGTAAGAGAAAGTAAGATTAAACCTAAATAGGAATATTTCATAAATATGTTGTTCCTCCCTGAACATCGGGAAGCCTTAGTTATTCATTTAAGAGATGTTATAATATAACAATTATAAAGTCCTTTAATTTCTGTTGTAAATTTTAAAAATAAAAAAGGACGCATTAATACGTCCTTTTTAATTTCTAACTCAGACCTGATTACATATCTGCTTCTAAAGCATGTACAGGCTGCTCAGCTTTTAACTTACGGCGTTTAAATTGATAAGCCACCATTAAGCACAAAATCCAACCCGGAATCATCATCACCGCCACACGCATATCTGGTGTTAGCGACATGACAACTAAAATTCCAAGCATGAACACGATGCAAAGATAGTTGCTAAATGGATACATGAAACTTGGGAATTTAGTGGTTTGACCTTGGCGGATCATGAATTTACGGAATTTTAAATGTGTCCATGAAATGACTACCCAGTTAATCACAATCGCTGCAACTACAAGCATCATGAGCAAACCAAACGCTTTTTCAGGAAAAATGTAATTTAACAACACACATAAAATAGTGACTGCCGCAGAAAGGATCACTGCATTGGTTGGGATACCGCGTTTATTAATACGTGCAAATACTTTTGGTGCATTTCCTTGCTGAGCAAGGCCTAACAACATACGGCTACTGCAATAGCTTGTACCGTTATAAACTGAAACCGCAGCAGTCAAAATCACGAAGTTGAGTAAAGTCGCAACGCCTTGACTGTCTAAAGAAGCAAACACCATTACAAAAGGACTGCCGCCTTGTGCCATTTGATTCCAAGGGAATAATGAGAATAAAACAAGAAGCGTTGCAATATAGAAAATCAAAATACGATAGATAATCTGATTTACCGCTTTAGGTAAGGTTTTGTCTGGGTCACGTGCTTCAGCCGCAGTAATACCGAAAAGCTCGATACCGCCAAAAGCAAAAATAATGACTGCCATTGCCATCACCAAGCCTTCAACACCAAACGGGAAGAAACCGCCTAATGCCCAAAGGTTACTGATACTTGCTTGTGGCCCTGCTGTACCGGTTGCAAGTAAATACGAACCGAAAGCAATCATGGCTAAAATTGCTAAGATTTTAACAATGGAAAACCAAAATTCCATTTCGCCAAAAAACTTAACGTGCAATAAATTAATACCATTAATGAGAATAAAGAACGTTAGCGCGGATGCCCACGTTGGGATTTGCGGCCACCAATATTGAATATACAGACCAATTGCACTTAACTCTGCCATACATACCAGTACGTTAAGTACCCAGTAGTTCCATCCTGACATGAAGCCTGCAAATGGTCCCCAATATTTGTAAGCAAAATGACTAAAAGAACCACTTACTGGCTCTTCGACTACCATTTCACCGAGCTGGCGCATCATTAAAAAAGCAATAAATCCTGCAATCGCATAACCCAAGATTACCGACGGACCTGCCAATTTAATCGATTGTGATATACCAAGAAACAGCCCTGTACCAATCGCTCCACCCAATGCAATCAGCTGGATGTGACGATTACTCAAACCGTGTTTCAGGTTTCCTTGCTCTTGTGTTGACATATGATTATTCTCATCCTTGTCACGTAATTTTTTTCCAATAAATTACGTATATCATAAATTGATCAGATTTTCATAGAGATTGATGAAAAAATAATTGCGTTACTTTTCTCATAACCGCGCATGAAAACAGAAAATGCAAGAAATAACAATTATTATGCAATGTGTAATTAAATTATGTATTGCGTAATTTTATGAATTCAGTATTATAAGAACCATGAAGCAATTGGTTGTGCTCGGTCTATATCAAACTCATAAGTAAAAAAATGATCTAACCAAGGTTAAAACTTATTGAGTAGCTCAGTCCCTAGACCGAACTTTTATTTGTATAAGACACGAGATGAAGACAAGGAAGCGAAAATGGAACAAAAACTAAACTCTTTTATTGAAGTTTCACCTCAATCTGATTTCACTATTCATAATTTGCCTTATGGTATTTTTAGTAGAACAACCGAAGGCGAGCGTCAGGTCGGTGTAGCTATTGGTGATTGGGTCATTGATCTCGCTGCTCTTGAAAAGCACGGTCTTTTAAAACTTTCAGATCAAGACACATACTTTAACCAGCCTACACTGAATAAATTTATTGAATCAGGCAAAGCCAACTGGTCTAAAGTTCGTAAAACATTACAGTCTCTTCTTTCAGTTGAAAATTTAACACTTCAAGAAAACCAAGCATTACGTCAGGAAGTTCTAGTTAAGCAAGACAGCGTAACTTTACATTTACCTGTTCGCGTACCTGGCTATACCGATTTTTATTCTTCTAAAGAACACGCGACCAATGTCGGCTGTATGTTCCGTGACCCTAAAAATGCCTTGCTTCCAAACTGGACCGAATTACCTGTAGGTTATAACGGTCGTGCTAGCTCTGTTGTAGTGAGCGGAACTCAAGTGGTACGCCCATCAGGTCAAATCAAACTTCCAAATGAAGAACGTCCAGTTTTTTCTGCAACGCGTAAACTCGATTTCGAACTTGAAACAGCATTTATTGTAGGAAAACCAACTCAGTTGGGGCAGCCTATCTCGATTGAAAATGCTTGGGACCATATTTTCGGAATGGTTCTGCTAAACGACTGGTCAGCACGTGATATCCAGCAATGGGAATACGTTCCTCTAGGTCCATTCAACTCAAAATCATTTGCTAGCGCTATTTCACCTTGGGTGGTAACGCTTGAAGCACTTGAACCATTTAAAGTTGAAGGCCCGAAACAAGAACCAAAACCACTCGCTTATTTACAAGAAAATATCGCCAACAGTTACGACATTAATTTGAGTGTTGAGATTCAAACACCAAAATCAGCACAAACTGATGTGATCTGTAAAACCAACTTCAAATATATGTATTGGTCTATGGCTCAGCAGCTGACTCACCACACCATTGGAGGCTGTAACGTTCAGGTTGGCGACTTGATGGGTTCAGGTACTATTTCTGGCTCCACACCGGACTCTTATGGCAGCTTGCTTGAGCTCACTTGGAACACCACTAAACCATTAACACTTGCCAATGGTGAAACTCGTGGTTTCTTACAAGACGGCGATACGCTCATTATGAAAGGTCACTGTGAGAAAAATGGTATCCGTATTGGCTTTGGTGAAGTTCGAAACACTGTACTTCCTGCATTAGATTTTGATTTTGCAGAAACTTCGGAGCCTGACTATGAAGCTGTATAGTTACTTTCGTAGCTCTGCAGCTTACAGAGTACGGATTGGACTCAACCTTAAAAGTCTCGCTTATGAAACTGCACCAGTTCATTTGGTTAAAAATGAGCAGCAAAGTGAAGACTATTTAAAGTTAAATCGCAGTGCCTTAGTGCCAACTTTAGTGGACGGCGATTTAACCTTGTCACAGTCATTAAGTATTTTGGAATATCTAGATGAACAATATCCAGAAACCAAACTACTTCCAAATGATGTGAAAGAGAGAGCCAAAATCCGTGCTTTTGCACAAGCAATCGCTTGTGATATTCACCCCTTAAACAACTTACGCGTTCTGAAATATTTAAAAAATGACTTAAATGTCTCGGACGAACAAAAAAATTATTGGTATCAGCACTGGATTATTGAAGGCTTTCAAAGTCTCGAACAGCAACTTCAAGATTCAAACGGGCAATTTTGCTTTGGACAACAAGCAACGATTGCCGATTGCTGCCTGATTCCACAAGTCTACAACGCGAAACGCTTCAAGATAGATTTATCTGCGTTTCCAAAAATTGAATCAATTTATCAACATTGTTTGTCTATCCCAGCCTTCTATAACGCGGCACCAGAACAACAACCAGATTGGGAATAGTAAAAGGAGTTTCAACATGACATTTGCCATTAAAAAAATACATCACGTTGCATATCGTTGTAAGGATGCGAAAGAGACTGTTGAGTGGTATAAAAAAATGCTCAACATGGACTTTATCTTAGCTTTTGCTGAAGACCATGTTCCATCAACGAAAGCCTTTGATCCTTATATGCATTTATTCCTAGATGCTGGTCAAGGCAACGTTTTGGCATTTTTTGAATTACCAACTCAACCAGAAATGGGTCGAGACGAAAATACGCCTCAATGGGTTCAACATATTGCTTTTGAAGTTGAAGATTTAAATGCCCTAATGGCTGCGAAACAACATTTAGAAGAAAATGACGTGAAAGTGTTGGGCGTGACGAACCATGGAATTTTCCACTCAATTTATTTCTTCGACCCAAATGGCCATCGTTTAGAACTGACTTATAACGATGTTCATGCTGAAGAAAAAATTGCAAAAATTACTGAAGAAATGAAAGCTGAAATGTTAGATGAATGGAGCAAAACCAAACGCGCTCCACACCACACTCACTTCTTACATGAAGAAGAGTTAGGAACCTAATTTTAAAACAGCAAACTAAAAAATCGGCATTGATTAGAATTGTTTGAATAAACGTTTCTATATCAATGCCGATTTATATTATTTAAAAACGCTAAATTTCTAGAAAATTGCGCTATAAATGAGAGCATAGTGATTTTAGAAAATTGTTTATTATTAAACATGCCAATTTCGCTAATAGAAAAAGGTGATTTCTATTTCTCGCGAGGCTCAGGCATGATGTAAATCGCAGCAATTTCAATTTATGTTTTGATCGTCACTGTTTAACAGCTGAAGTAAATTTATTAAGGGTATTTAAATGATTGAAGAAAAAGTATCTGGGGGGGTTCAATCACTTGAAGTCGGTTTATCTGTACTAAACGCCCTTTTGGAACACAATCAACCTATTATTCTCAAAGATCTATCTAGCAAGCTAGAAATGCATCCGGCTAAAGTACACCGCTATCTGGTTAGCCTTATTCGTATGGAATATGCAAAACAGCTTGATGATGGTCAATATGCCCTAGGCGATCAGGCATGGCGCTTAGGTCTAAACTGTGTTCAACATAGCGACACACTACAGCTCGTACAGCATTTAATTTACGACCTACAAAACAAAATTGGTTGCGGCATACAAATTAGTAAATGGTCCCCGAAAGGCCCTGTCGTGGTTCAGTCAATTGAGTCTAACCACCCTATTTCGATTGTCACTAAAGTCGGCTCGATTATGCCTTTAGTTAATTCTGCTGCAGGACGTTTATTTGCTTCTTATCTTCCAGAGCATTTTGTTCGCCCCTTAATGGAAGCCGAATGGCAAAAGCATCAGGAACTGGGACTAAACATTGCCCCACGCAACTGGCAAGAATTTTTAGAACTTAAAGAGACGATCCGCCAGCAACAAATGTCAGCAGCGAAAGGTGATTTACTCACAGGTATTAACGCAGTAGGTCTACCAGTATTTAACTCAAACCAGAGCATTGAGTTTTGTATTGTGGCACTGGATAGCGAAATGTTTTTACCCGTCGACCCACAAAGTAAAATTATTGAAACGCTTAAAAATGAGATTAATTTAATTAATCAATATATTAAAAGCCGCTAATCATTAGCCATAAAAAAACCAAGAGCATTGCTCTTGGTTTTTTAGATTAGAGACAAAGCAAAACTTATTTTGCTTCGAGAACGCCACGGCGAATTTGGTCACGTTCAATCGATTCAAACAGTGCCTTGAAGTTACCTTCACCAAAACCGTCGTCATCTTTACGTTGAATGAATTCGAAGAATACTGGTCCAATCATGTTTTGAGAGAAGATTTGCAATAAAAGCTTCTTCTGACCATCTTTAGTATTACCATCAAGCAAAATACCGCGCTGCTGTAATTCACTAGTCGGTTCGCCATGCTCAGGTAAACGGTCTTCCAACATTTCATAATACGTGTTTGGCGGTGGAGTCATAAATTGTAGACCCAAACCTTTTAACTTATCCCAAGTCGAAATTAAGTCATCACAAATAAACGCGATATGCTGAATACCTTCGCCATTAAAATCAGCTAAGAATTCTGCAATCTGACCGTTACCCTTGTCTGAGTCTTCATTTAAAGGAATACGGATCATGCCATCTGGAGCAGTTAACGCTTTAGATGTTAAACCTGTATATTCACCTTTAATGTCGAAGTAACGAATTTCTTGGAAGTTAAAAATCTTCTCGTAGAAATTTGCCCAGTACTCCATACGGCCTTTGTAGACGTTATGAGTTAAGTGGTCAATTTCATTTAAACCCGCACCTTCTGGGTGACGCTGCGCATCATCAAAGAAAACAAAGTCATTTTCATAAATGTCACGGTCAACCAAGAAGATTGGCATGCCACCAATACCTTTAATTGCAGGAATGTTAAGCTCCATTGGCCCAATATTAGATTGCATTGGTTCTGCACCAAGCTCAACAGCCTTTTTAAAAGCTTTTGCCGCATCACGTGTTTTGAATCCCATTGCGCAAGCAGATGGGCCATGCTCATTGAAAAAGAATGAAGCATAAGATTCTGGCTGATAATTCAGGATAATATTGATATTTCCTTGACGCCATAAGTACACTTTTTTCGATTTATGCTTGGCTACTTTTGAAAAGCCGATGGTTTCAAAAATTGTATCTAATTCATTTTCTTTTGAAACAAACTCAATAAATGCAAAACCGCATAGTTCTAATGGGTTCTCTAAAATATCCATCTAGTTTCCCTCTGGTGATTACCTGATCCGTTTATTTCTGCTGATCTGGTCAGCTCCTTTCTCTATAGAATACGCATTTGCTGGGAGAGTGTTTGAACCGTCAAAATGCCTTAGCCCAACGCATCCTATGAGAAAAAAACCAATAATTAAAACGATGATTGAGTGAGCACGAAGCCGATGATTAATTTCCCTTCTATATGGTGTTTATTTTCCATACACACAGTCCTTTCTTATCTAAAAGTACGATTGAGATTTTTCAATAAACCTTTAAAAATCGCCTTTTCCTAAAGTCATTCCTAGATTTATGGAGGCCAACATCCTTGTTGGACCTCCAATGGCCATTTACCTTAAAACAGATGCTACTAAAAACAATTAAATTATGCAATACATAATTTAATTATGAATTGTGTAATTTATTGATCAATTTACTTGGTTTGTTTGCGCCTGATTTAGATTTCATATTTTATAAATCATTGGGTACACTCACATGGCTTTTAAAGTTCTAACGGCGGAAAACTCATGATTTTAATCAGTGCTTGTTTAATTGGTGAACCTGTACGTTATGACGGCCGATCATGCTTGCACACTACGCTTCAGCAGTTATTTTTAAATAAAAAAGCCCATGCACTTTGCCCAGAGTTATTAGGTGGATTTAGCACGCCTCGCTTACCCGCAGAAATTGTAGGAGGAACAGGTCAAGATGTGCTTGATGGCAAGGCAAAAATTACTGATTCATCTGGTTTAGATGTAACAGACTTATATTTAAAAGGTGCTCACCGCACTCTAGAAATTGCACAGCAAATAAAAGCAAGTTGTGTGGTTTTAAAAGAAAATAGCCCATCTTGCGGCAGTCAAAAAATTTATAACGGAACTTTTCAAGGCGAGAAGATTACGGGTGTTGGGATTACCACAGCACTGTTACAGCGCCATGGTTTTAAAGTGATTTCTGAAAACGAAATTGAAGATTGGTTAGCAGCACACCCTCTTTAACCATTGTCTGCTCAATCAAAATCCTCTTAATTGTTTTCTAAAACGGAAACATAAGGCGCTCATTAGACAAGCCACTAAATAACTTATGGCAGCCATACTCCAAAAACCATAAATTCCCATTGCAGAAATCGAATGACTCCCCCAATACAGCCCTTTATAGGCCATCCACCAACCACCACCCAATCCGAAACATAACACCACGACTAAAAAAATCAGCATGGGTAAAATTGACACATCCCAACAGCGCAGCAAAGAGGTGAGTAAGGTCATGAAGCCATCTAGAAAATGAGATATACAGACAATTAACAGCAGTGATGCAGCCAAAACCTGCACAGCCAAATCATCTGAATAAAAGGTGACAATTAAGTCTCGCTCCAACCATAAACCTAGGGACAGACTACCACTCACTGCCATAATTACCCATATACTTTGTCTGGCAATTTTGTTTGCTTCTTCCATGTTGCCACTGCCCATAGATCGCGATACCAAAATGCTATAAGCCGAGGCAATTGAGGAGGGAAAAATAAACATAAAACCACCCGTGCTCGCGACAATTTGATGGGCTGCTGACACCACACTCCCAAAAGGCAAAATCAGAATAGCAACCGAACAAAATGCAACGACGTCCATCAACGCCATGATAGCAGTGGGTATGCCTATTTTTAAAATCATACGCAGACTTTGTCGGCCATCTTCAACCGTCCGTTCTGCTTGCTCAATAAAAATGTAGCTTTTCTCTAGGAAAAACAGGTAATAAATAGCCAACATAAACCACCGTACAATGAGAGTGGCTAACAAAGCCCCTATGGCACCGAGTGGTGGAATTGAAAATGAAGCGACACCATAAATCAAAAGATAGGACAAAATAATTTTAAGAATGAAAAAAATGCTATCTGATAGTAAAACCTTATGCGCATTTTCAGTGACCTGAGACAAAGCTGTAAATAAGCGCATCAGTAAATGCGCAGGTAAAATAAATACCAAGACCCAAATACAGTTTTTAGTAATTGAAACCACATGTTCAGATGCACCAAATAATTTTGGTAAATCACGAAACAAGTAAAGCAAGCCAATACTCACCAATGCCGAACATAACATCAGCCAAATGCCTTGAATAAAGATTTGACGAATATGGGGTATGTCATGGCAACCATAAGCTTCCGAGAGCTTGAGGATCACACCTTGCAAAATTCCCATCCCAATGACATAAATCACTGTATATAAAGATAAGGTTACCGATAATGCGGCGACATGGTCATTGCTAAAATGCCCAACATAAGCAATATCAATCAATCCACTTAAAACTAGAATTAAATTGCTTGAGAGCATAGGAATAAATAATTTAAAAATCTGGTTCATCAAAAAAAGCCTTATTTTTTTCTTTGCAATTTATGTTGATATTCATGTTATTTTTAGTGCATCAATTCAAAGCAAAAGACATACCAGTTCTAAATTCAGCTTCCTCTAAAATGTTCTTTAAATAAAAAAGCCAAACTATTCGTTTGGCCTTCTTTTGTAATGTATGTTTTTCTACAGTTATTCTTGTTTGTGTTTACTTGCCCAATAAGTCGCAAGTGCAGGCCCAGAAATATTGTGCCAAAGGCTGAAAATCGCGCTTGGTACTGCTGTAATCGGAGAAGCAGCAAAATGTACTGCTGCAAGTGCCACACCTAAACCTGAGTTTTGCATACCGACTTCTACCGCAATTGCTTTACTGTCTGCATAAGGCAATTTAAAGAAACGAGCTGCGGTAAAACCTAATAAATAACCAAACCCATTATGCAATATCACTACCGCCAAAATGAGCAAGCCGGATTGAAAAATAGCTGCTTTACTCCCACCAATAATGGCTGCCACAATCGCGACAATTGCAATAACTGAAACTAACGGCATGACTTGAATATAGGACTCGACCTGACGTTTAAGCCAAGTTCGCAAAATCAGACCAATCACAATAGGCAGTAGCACCACCTGCAAAATCGAAATAAACATCGAAGCTGCATCAATCTTTAACCATTGGCTGGCTAGCAGATAGAAAATTGCAGGTGTTAATACAGGTGCTAAAAGTGTTGATACCGATGTACAAGCGACCGATAACGCTACGTTACCCTTGGCCATATAGGTAATCACGTTTGAAGCTGTTCCGCCTGGGCAACACCCCACTAAAATAACGCCGACTGCAATTTCAGGCGGTAAATCAAATAATTTACACAGAACAAATGCCAAACCGGGCATCACCACAAACTGGGCAACCACCCCAATTAAGACGGCTTTAGGGCTTTGCAATACCCCTTTAAAGTCGTCTACGGTCATGGTCATTCCCATGCCGAGCATAATAATGCCCAAGATCCATGGAATATAAGCTTTAAGCCAGACAAAAAATTCAGGTTGCCAGAGTGCCAGTGCCGCAAAAACGATGACCCATAAAGCAAACGTTTTCTGAACAAATTGAGTAAAACGTAATAATGCAGACATGCTGTTCATCCATATCAAATCGCAATTAAAGCCCAAACATCATGGGCACTATCTCTAGCATTCATTTAACAAATCAGTCGATTGCATACGGACAACCCCTTGTTGCTGCATAGTTTGCCATGCCTGCTCTAAAGAGCCGTTGAGATTAATACCCTTACAGGCATCTTCAACCACTAGAGTTTTAAAGCCGAGTTGAATGGCATCTAAAGCAGTCCATGCAACACAAAAGTCGGTAGCTATACCGACCACATAGACCGTATCAATACCGCGTTCTTTTAAGTAACCCGTTAAGCCCGTCATTGTGGCGTGGTCTGCTTCCATAAAAGCCGAGTAGCTATCAATATGAGCATGAAAGCCTTTTCGAATAATCAGCTGGGCCGTTGGAATATTCAAATTTGGATGAAACTCGGCATCATGAGTGCCTTGTACACAATGCTGAGGCCAAAGCACTTGTGATCCATAGTCGAGTTCAATGGTTTCAAATGGCTGCTTCCCCGCATGGTTGACTGCAAAAGAAATATGATTATCCGGATGCCAATCTTGTGTCAGAACGACATTTTCAAAACAACCAGCAAGTTGGTTAATGGTTGGAATAATTGTATCGGCGTCGGCAACTGCTAGGTTTCCACCAGGGGTAAAACCATTTTGCACGTCAACTACGACTAAAGCCGAATTTTGTGGTTGTTTCTTCATTTTCATGCCATCTTAAGTCCCATTCGGGAAAAATATGCATTTTATCTTGCCATAAAAAAGACTGTATCAAGTAGGGATTCGCAGAATTGCACCATATTGTCATATTTACTGTCTTTTACTTGAAATGATCAAATTGGCATTCTATGTTTTGCTCAAGTTTACATAGGGTTTATCAGTTAAGCATATTGTTCTTATGCGTCTGATCAGTCATAATTTGCATAATTGTCATTCAACAATCTGTTATTGTTAGAACTGGACAATCAAAATACTGCAACCATCCCACATTTTGTTTTTCTTACCTCAGATTCGGATGGATAAATAGGATATTTTTTAAAATGACTCAGCAAGCACAGACCATTCAAGGCTCAATCGTCGCAATTGTCACTCCCATGTTGAAAGATGGCGGTGTAGATTGGAAGGGTCTTGAGAAGCTGGTTGAGTGGCACATAGAACAAGGTACAAACAGTATTGTAGCCGTCGGTACAACCGGCGAAGCCTCAACATTGAGCATGGAAGAGCACACACAGGTTATTAAAGAAATTATTCGTGTAGCCAATAAACGTATTCCAATTATTGCCGGTACTGGTGCAAACTCAACCCGTGAAGCAATCGAATTAACTAAAGCAGCTAAAGACCTCGGTGCTGATGCAGCTTTACTTGTAACACCATACTATAACAAACCAACCCAAGAAGGCCTTTACCAGCACTATAAAGCGGTTGCTGAAGCTGTTGAATTACCTCTTATTCTTTATAACGTACCAGGTCGTACTGGCGTAGATTTGTCAAACGATACAGCGGTACGTTTAGCAGAAATTCCTAACATTGTCGGTATCAAAGACGCAACAGGTGATGTGCCTCGTGGTAAAGCTTTAATCGATGCTTTAAACGGCAAGATGGCTGTTTACTCGGGTGACGATGAAACTGCATGGGAACTTATGCTTCTTGGCGCAGACGGTAATATCTCGGTTACTGCAAACATTGCACCTAAAGCAATGAGCGAAGTATGTGCGGTTGCAATTGCTAAAGATGAGCCACAAGCGAAGACGCTTAACAATAAGATTGCAAATTTACACAATATTCTATTTTGCGAATCTAACCCAATTCCTGTGAAATGGGCACTACATGAGATGGGACTGATTGATACTGGTATTCGTTTACCACTCACTCCTCTCGCTGAGCAATATCGCGAACCTCTCCGCAATGCCCTAAAAGATGCGGGAATTATTTAATAAGAGCAATTTATGATGCAATTACGTCTTGGTTTAGTCCTTGCAGTTTCAGCCTTAAGTTTAGCTGGCTGTGGTCGCTTCGCACTCAATAATCACTCTTTAGATTATAAAAAAGCAAAGCAACTCGCCCCGCTTGAGTATCCTGCCGATGCAACTGTACGACCAGCGACGCCTTTGTATCCTGCACCAACAGTAGACCAGCTCGCTATCGATCACGCACCGAAGTTTGAAAACAAGCGTGGCAACCGTTTTGCATTGCCACGCCCTGAACAAACGAAAGATGATTCAGCAGATACATCTGCTCAATCAGGTAGCGCGCTTAGTCGCCCTCAACTTGTGACAGATGGTAATAAAAACCCACTGTTAAAAATTGATGGAAGTACTGCTGAAATTTGGCAATACACCAAAGCAACCCTAAGCACGTTAAATTACAACATCATCGCTCAAGGCAGTAATCAAGCGACGATTAAAGTAAATGACAAAACTTATGTGCTTAAACTGACTGGTGTTGGCTCTAGTCATAGCCTTGCTCTCTTTAACCCAGACAACACTTTTGCAAGCCCTGATGTTGCTGCGGAAGTGTTAAACCAGATTTACCAAAATTGGCCAGCCTAGTCGTTTACTAGGCATTTTTTTTTAAAAGGTTCCCTCATGTTAAAACAAACCTTGCTCTATACTGGTAAAGCAAAATCTGTATATGAAACAGACAATGCCGACCATCTGATTTTAGTCTTTCGTGATGATGCCTCTGCGTTCAATGGCGAAAAAATCGAACAACTAGATCGTAAAGGCAAGGTGAACAACCGTTTTAACGCCTTCATCATGGAAAAACTTGCTGAAGCAGGTATCGAAACGCATTTTGAAAAATTGCTTTCTCCAACTGAAGTTCTTGTTAAGAAACTTCAAATGATTCCTGTTGAATGCGTAATTCGTAACTACGCAGCGGGTTCTTTATGCCGTCGTTTAGGTGTTGAAGAAGGTAAAGAACTTACTCCTCCTACATTTGAATTGTTCTACAAAGATGATGGCCTAGGCGATCCAATGGTTAACGAATCTCAAGCGATTGCTTTAGGTTGGGCGACTGCTGAACAGTTAGAACAAATGAAAGTGTTAACTTATAAAGTAAATGATGTATTGAAAGCATTATTTGCTGAAGGCAACATGATCTTGGTGGACTTCAAACTTGAATTTGGTGTTTTCCATGACCGTATCGTACTTGGTGATGAATTCTCTCCAGACGGTTGCCGTTTATGGGATAAAGACACTAAGAAGAAACTCGACAAAGACCGTTTTCGTCAAGGTTTAGGCGGTGTTGTTGAAGCTTATGAAGAAGTTGCTTCTCGTTTAGGTGTAGATTTATCTGACATCTAATTCGCCAGCTTCATTAAAAAACCGAGCATTTCCGCTCGGTTTTTTATTTTCAGGACCCTAAAATTTAGAAAAGTAGACAGATTTGTATATTTAATTAAATTATGACTTGCACAATCTAAAAACAAAGCACTAAAATCTAAAAAAACACTAATTGCATCACAATAATTAAATTTAAAGTATGGTGAATTTTATGGAACTATTTAAGCCTGAAAAGAGATTAATGAATCACTCGATACATTTTGGTGAAAATCCATTAGTGATTTTATCTAATTTTAGCGATTCAGCTTTGAAACAAGGTTGGAGCGAAGCTGAAGTAGAAACCGTCATTTCTGAAGCTTCTCAAGGTGACTATATGAAACTCATACGCACATTGAGAACATATACCTTACTTTAATCATCTACCTTACTGTAAACGCACAGACCTAACCTCTCGCCGGTTTCGAACTCGTTTATAGAACTTGCTCGCCTTTAACTCAGGCGACAAATAGTCTTGTCATACAAAGTACTCTCTATCTCTGTTTATATTTAACCGTCCTATCTGGTTAACTGCTTTTATTCGCATATTATTTTGTTTACCACCGTATCATTCAATTTATAAAAAGACACATAAAGCTGTTAGGAATAAACTGGATTTATCCCGAATGCTGCCTTAACAATAAATAAAAATAATAAGTAGAAAATATTTATTCAGTGAGGAGCAAATCTGATGGATCATGAAATAGAGGAAAAAAAGGTCGAGCAAACCTTAAGCTGGCGTGAAAAAATGGCAGTAGAAGAACATGAGAAACTGTCACCCCGTTTGGTCTATGAAATTATCCGTCGTGATGGTGCAGAAGAACTGGATCGCCCAACAGCTGCACTGATCTTTTCAGGCATTGCAGCAGGTCTGGTCATCAGTTTTTCATTTGTATTTAAAGCGATTATTGCCTCTTATATCCCAACTGATGCGATCTGGACAGATTTAATCACCAATTTCGGTTATACCATTGGCTTTCTAATTGCCATTTTGGGCCACATGCAGCTCTTTACCGAAAATACCATTACTACAGTTGTGCCCTTATTTAAGCCCTTTACATTGGACAAATTAAGAGCCGTGGGCCGTTTATGGGGGATTGTGATTCTATGCAATATCATTGGAACAGCTTTGGCGAGTTTATTCTTCCTGACCACCGACCTGTTTACTCCAAACATTGACAAAGCCCTAGATGAGCTCGCACATCATGTTGCGTCTTTTTCCGCCATCCAAAATCTGCTTAAAGGGGTTATGTCTGGACTTTTAATTGCTGCATTGGTCTGGATGCTACCCTCTGTTAGCAATAAATTCCTAGTCATCTTTTTCATGACTTATCTAATAGGACTAGGCGACTTTACCCATGTGGTCGTTGGCTCTACCGAAATGTCCTATCTGGTCTGGCAAGGAGAAGCTTCTCTTGGTGAATATCTGTTTAATTTCCTGATCCCAACCACCATTGGCAATATTATTGGTGGTACAGGCGTGCTTACCCTGCTGATTTATGGTCAGGTGACTGAAGAATTGGAACAATAGCAGGAAACAATAAACTATTGTTCGTGCTGCCATCTGCGTTGTTGTAAGCGTTCACCTTCAACTTCACGCTTGTTTCTTGCCGACTCATAGAGTTTGGTTCCCTTTAACTCAGGTGGCAAATAGTCTTGCAACACAAAGTGCTCTGGGTAGTCATGAGGATAGAGATAATTAATCCCATAACCTTGCTGTTTCATCAGCTTGGTTGGCGCATTTCTCAAGTGTAAAGGTACTGGTAAATTTGCCGTTTTCTCAGCAAGTTCCAAGGCCTTATTAATCGCGAGGTAAGTACTATTACTTTTTGCACTGGTCGCTAAATAAACTGCTGTTTGACCCAAAATAATTCGAGCCTCAGGCATTCCCACCGCCTGTACAGAACGGAAACATTCACCTGCAAGCAATAGTGCATTTGGATTCGAGTTTCCAATGTCTTCTGAAGCGGCAATCAACATACGTCTTGCAATAAAAACCGGATCTTCCCCACCTTTAAGCATCCGCGCCATCCAGTACAAAGCCGCATCTGGATCACTACCACGAATCGATTTGATAAAGGCAGAAACGAGGTCGTAATGCTGTTCACCCGATTTGTCATAACGCGCAATATTTTGCTGAGCGACTTTTACTACTACAGCATTGGTAATGGTATTTTCAACTTCGGGCTCAAAAGTACTTGCAATTAAGTCTAGTAAATTGAGTGCTTTACGGGCATCACCTGCTGCAAACTGTAAAAGAGCATCATACTCTTCAATATGAATATAACGTTCTTTTAAAAATTTATCGTTTTGGAGTGCATTGTTAAGTAGTGTCTGAATTGCTTCACTGTCTAAACTGTTTAAGGTATAGACCTGACAGCGTGATAAAAGTGCACTATTGACTTCAAAAGACGGGTTTTCAGTGGTGGCGCCAATTAAGGTAATTTTACCTTTTTCTACGGCACCTAATAATGCATCTTGCTGTGATTTATTAAAGCGATGGATTTCGTCAATAAAAACTACAGGTGTCAGTAAGTCACCACTTTCTGCAATTACTTCACGTAATTCTTTTACGCCCGTATTCAGCGCAGATAAGCTCACAAATGGACGATCTATTGCCTGAGCTAAAAGCAAAGCAATTGTCGTTTTACCGACGCCTGGCGGCCCCCAAAAAATAATAGAAGGCAAATGTCCCTGATCAATCATTTGACGTAAGGGTGCATGTTCACCTAACAAATGATCTTGCCCAATAATTTCAGACAAGTCTCTTGGGCGCAGGCGTTCAGGAAGTGGAATATGGGTGTCTGACATCTCAAATAGCTTTATCGTCTTTTCACTATAGTCTATTGTGTCTCACAGAAATCTACAATTTGAATCTATGAGACACATCCTTTATTTACAGGGTATTTCCTAGCATTAAGAGGGTTTCTTACTCAGCTTGAGTAAACGAGCATTGGGGCCATCTTCAATTACCCAAATTGAACCGTCTTGTGCCTCATGTAACCCACGAATACGTTGCTTCATCTCTAATCTTTGTACTTCTTTTACGGGCTTATGCTCTAAATCTACAACAACAATTGCTTCTGAAGATAACCCGCCAATTAAAGCTTTATTTTGCCATGCGGGAAATTGTTGTCCGCGATAAATAATTAAGCTCGACGGTGAGATTACAGGAGTCCAGTCAATTTCTGGCGCTTTAAACTCTGGGTGCGTGTGATGATCTGGAATAGGCTGACCGGAATAATGATCTCCATTTGAGACAATTGGATAACCATAATTTTCACCTTTGGTAATAATATTAAGCTCATCGCCACCTTTAGGCCCCATCTCAACCACCCAGAGCTGTCCTTGGCGATCAAAAGCCATACCTAAGGGATTACGGTGTCCCAGTGACCATATTTCCGCAGTGACGCCGCCTTGCTGATAAAAAGGGTTACCTACGGCGGCTGAACCGTCATCATTTAAACGCAGAATTTTACCCAAGTTACTTTTCATGTTTTGAGCAGGGTCAAACTTTTGGCGCTCACCTGAACTCACCCAAAGCTTACCATCTGCGTCAAAAAGCATACGATGCCCATAATGGCCTTGCCCTGAGACTTTAGGTACTTGCTGCCAAATTTGCTTTATATCGGTGAGTTTTGGTTGATTGGGGTTAGATAAATCTAATTTTGCACGTGAAATCACTGCACCAGATCCACCTTGTCCTTTGGCTGCATAACTGAGATATATCCAGTGATTTTTGGCAAAGTCTGAGTGTAGAGCAACATCCCCTACCCCCCCCTGTCCGCCATAGTTCACCGCTGGAACACCCTGAACATCTAGCACTTGTTTATTTTGGGGATTAAAAATTTTTAATTTGCCTTGTCGTTCAGTCACCAATAAACGTTGGTCTGGCAAGCTGGTAATCGCCCAAGGTTCATTAAAATGTGCAACTGCCTCTATCTGATAAGTTTGTTTGGCAGCATTGGTTTGCTCTGTTTTTGCAGTTGTATGTTGTTCAGGATTTTTTGAATTAGTATTATTGGAGCCACAGGCCATTAATAATAAGAAGCTACTGCATAACAAGGGGGCTGCTAGTTGTCTCATCATTTTTATCTCCTTTTGCTTTTATTTTTATATAACGGAGATCATTAAAAAATTTACGATAAAAGTGTTACTTTATTATACGCTGTAATTTAAATGCCCATCGGGAGCGTATTAACGCACCCAACGCACTACATAATCTTCTAAATCATCTTCATGTACATCAGTTTCAGGAATACAACGTCCTGCAACCGACTTTTTCGCCTTAACGACACTTTGTCTCGTACCCGTATTTAAATAGTGCCAAGAAGGTAAATTCTTGCCTTCGTTCAAACGTTTATAGGCACAGCTCGATGGTAACCAATGAATGGTTTTTAAGCTTTCTGGCGTCAGCTGCAAACAGTCAGGTACTTGCTGCTGACGGTTTGAATAATCCGAGCAACGCCCTGTGCTGCAATCGAGTAACTTACACGCTACCTTGGTGTAAGCCACCTCATGGGTATCTTCATCTTCTAGCTTAACCAAACAGCATAAACCACACCCATCACACAAAGCTTCCCACTCAGCCTGTGTCAGCTGCTCTAGCGTGTAATTTTTCCAAAACATTGGACGAAGGGTCTCGGTAGACATAAGTTTTTAACAGCTATATAGATAAAGCAAAGTGAGATTATAGCATTGAACTACACTGGGCTTAAGAAAATAAGCCGTATTTTTAGCATCACAAAATGATTGTTTAATATACATTTCAACCACATAAACGACACATTTCGTGCAAAAAACACGCTATATAGTAAAAAGACAATGAAAAATAAGGAGGACAGCATATGTTCCGTTGGGCAATAATTTTTGCAGTGATTGCACTCATTGCCAGTCTATTAGGGTTTGGTGGTGTTGCAGGTTTATCTAAAGACTTTGCCGTGATTTTATTAGTGATCGCTGTAATTCTCGCTGTTATTGGTTTTATTTCGCGAGGCCGAACCTAATTTAATTATGACCATATTAAAAAGAAGGAACTCGTTCCTTCTTTTTTATTGGCTGATTATTTCTATGTTTTTCTTTTGATGTAGATTTTTACATAGTTATTCATATGACTTTTATTTTTTATGCTTTAATCAAGCGTATTTAAATCAAGTTAAATTTCAGGATTAATGTCATGAGTACAGCAATTAAAACCCGTGAAATTCAATATACTGCACCAGATGGCAGCCATTTAATTGGTTACTTTGCAGCTCCAGAGAGTGAAAGCCCTGTAGCTGGTGTCATTATTGGTCCTGAGTGGTGGGGTCGTAACGAATACACTGAACAACGTACGCGTGAACTTGCTGAACACGGTTATGCTGCGCTTGCAATCGATATGTATGGCGATAAAAAAGTGACTACGACTGCAGCTCAAGCTTACGAATGGATGATGCAGACATTTGAAGAGTTAGACACGGTGACTGACCGCGCTAATGCAGGGCTTCAAACTTTAGCTGCTCAACCAGAAGTGAATAGTGAAAAACTTGCAGCGGTAGGGTTTTGCTATGGTGGCAAAGTAGTACTCGATCTAGCTCGCTCAGGTGCTCCTCTCAAAGCAATTGCGACATTCCATGGCACATTAACACCTAAGGCTCCTGCTCAAAAAGGCAACATTCAAGGTGAAGTTTTAGTTCTACATGGTGAACTAGACAGCATGGTCACCTTAGAAGATGTTGCTAATTTTGAAAAAGAGATGCAAGCTGCTGAGGTTAAACATGAAGTAGTGGTTTTAAAGGATGCTAAACATGGCTTTAGTAACCCGCTTGCAGATGAAAGAGCTAAAGCGAATGGTGTCGACCTTGGCTACAACAGCGAAGCGGAAAAACAAGGCCTTGCTAAAATGTACGCTTTACTAGAACGTACTTTAAAATAAAAGAAGCAAATTTGGAGCAAATGGTTCTTTTTTCGCATTTGCTCCCTTAAATCTTTATGACTTTGCAATATTTTTCCTGTATTTTTTAAACCATACTTCAATAAATATACTCCCGTTGAGCTAGAGCAAAGCCTAGTCTTATTTCCCGCACTCGGGGTTTAATGGAATAACATGAGAGGATACAACAATGACTGACAAGAAATGTCCGTATTGCAATTTTGATGAATATGACATCATTGATAAGAATGAATTTGCTGTAATTTTACCTGACCCAAATCCATTGTCTAAAGGCCATTGTGTTGTAACGCCACTGCGCCATGTAAGCTCGTTTTTTGACATTACCTCTAAAGAACATGAAAGCTTACTGACACTTCTTGAAATTGCCCGTCATGAAACACAGCTTCGTCATCAACCAGCTGGTTTCCATATTGGCTTTAATGATGGTGAAGTATTTGGCCAGACTTCCGACCACTTCCACATTCATGTCATTCCTTACTATAAAAACCAACCGTTGAAACTTGATCAACGTTGGGGCGTAAAAGAGGATTAATCCTTTCTATGCTTGAAGCAGAGACTACTCGTTTTAAAGTAGTCTCTGTTTGAACAGGCTCGTTCTGATTGCTTGCTTTAAACAAAACTTCTTCCCAATTTCAGCTATAATTTAGCCCTTACTTCTCTTCTATAGCTGTTCATGCCTGAATTTTCTTTTTCTGATGCCCTCTTAAACTGGTTCGATCAACATGGTCGTCATGATTTGCCATGGCAAGTCGCAGATGATCCATACAAAGTTTGGGTTTCTGAAATTATGCTACAGCAGACTCAGGTAAAAACAGTTCTGCAGTATTTTGACCGCTTTATGGAGCGCTTTCCAACGGTAGACGCTTTAGGTCATGCAACTTGGGATGAAGTCGCCCCTTATTGGGCAGGTCTTGGCTATTACGCTCGTGCCCGCAATTTGCATAAAGCCGCTGGTCTTGTAGCACAGCAAGGTAAGTTCCCTGAAACCCTAGAAGAATGGATTGCACTACCTGGCATTGGTCGCTCGACCGCAGGTGCACTCATGTCTTTGGGTTTACGTCAGTACGGCGTGATTATGGATGGCAACGTGAAACGCGTTTTAGCTCGCTTCTTTGCCATTGAAGATGACTTAAGCAAACCACAACACGAACGTGAAATGTGGAAACTCGCTGAAGAGCTTTGCCCGACACATCGCAACCATGACTACACGCAAGCGATTATGGACTTGGGTGCAACCATTTGTACGCCTAAAAAGCCTCTTTGTTTATACTGCCCAATGCAAGCTCATTGTCAGGCTTACCAGCAAGGTTTAGAACAAGAATTACCTTTTAAAAAACCGAAAAAAACACCACCTGTTAAAACAGCAGATGTTCTTATTATTCAGTGTGAAGATGAGTGGTTCTGGCAACAACGCCCAGCTCATGGCCTATGGGGTGGTTTATTCTGTTTACCTATTTTAGAAAATGAACATGAACGACTGAGCATAAGTCAGCAATTTAAACTACAACCTCAAGCTCAAACTTTTCAGATCAGCCATAGCTTCACTCACTTCACATGGTTACTTAATGCTCATGTGTTCCACGTGGAACCTGATCAAAAAGAACATTTGGCGATTGAACTTGAAGGCCAGTGGCTAAGTCCGGAACAGGCCATTGCCAAAGGTATACCAACCGCTATGAAAAAATTGATCTCGACAAGCCGTTCATGACATAGTGGTCAAAATAATTTTGATATAACTATGACAGGGAGTATTTTGTGCGACGTTTTGTTTCTCATTTCTCACTTGGCTTTCTTATTATTCTATTGGCTGCCTGTGCCAGTGCACCTAAAAAACCTACACCACTGTCACCCGCTCAAATTAGTAAGCTCGAGAGTATGCAGCTTCCAAATCGACTTCCAGTTCCGGTAAAAGGTGTTGATCGAGACGAACTAAAAGACACGTGGGGTGCGGCACGCAGTCAGGGCCGTAGTCACGAAGGCATTGATATTTTGGCTCCACGTGGAACCAAAGTGTATAGCACCACCGAAGGACTGATTGCCGATCTTCGTAATAACAACTTGGGTGGCAAAGTCATCTGGATTTTAGGTCCAGCGGGAACATGGCATTATTATGCTCATCTTGATGGTCACAAACGTGGCTTAAGTGTTGGTGACTATATCAAAAAAGGCGATTTAATTGGCTATGTCGGCAATACGGGCAATGCACGTTATACTTCACCTCATCTTCATTATGGTCTTTACCTAAATGGTAAAGGACGTGGTGCTGTTAATCCTTATTCATATTTACGCTAGGAACATTTTATGTCGGAAGCGCTGATCAATCGCTTAGTAGAGTTTGCCGAGTCTGGCAACCAGCAAAAGATCATTTTAAATGGCAATAGCTATCAAGGCTGGATCATGGAAATCAGCGATGATGCCCTACTGATCAGTACCGGTTTTTCAGACAAAGTTGGCAAAGATTTTTGGCTAAAGTTTGAAGACTTAACTCAAGCTGAATTGTATTATTGGGATACTCGCCCAAATGAATGGGTGCTATTTAAACTTTAAAATTCCAAGATAAATATAAGGAGCATCATCATGAAAACTCAACGCTGCGGATGGTGTTCCGACGATCCACTTTATATTGCTTACCATGACGAAGAATGGGGTAAACCCGAACACGATGAAGCACGTTTATTTGAAATGCTTTGCCTCGAAGGTCAGCAAGCTGGTTTATCTTGGATTACCGTACTGAAAAAAAGAGAAAGCTACCGTCAGCACTTTTTTAATCATCCAATTCCAGAAATTGCTTCATTCACAGATGATTTTTTAGAACTAAAATTATCCGATGCTGGCTTAATTCGTCACTTTGGTAAACTCAAAGCCATTCGTGATAATGCTATTGCTTGGCAAGCGCTCAAAGTACAAGTCGGTGATGTTCCTACATGGCTTTGGCAGTTTGTAGATGCAGCTCCTCAACATAATGATGTTGTAGATTATCGTAAGGCCCCTGCTCAAACTGAACTGAGCGTAAAACTTTCTAAAACGCTTAAAAAGAATGGTTTCAAATTTGTCGGCCCAACCACCTGCTATGCTTTTATGCAGGCAGTAGGCATGGTCGATGATCATGAAAATGATTGTCAATTTAAAGCTTCATAACCCACCAGAACGGTTCAAATCCGCTTAAGGAGTTTCCGATGAGCAATAATACGATTCAGGCCTATGCTGCAATGCAAGCAGGTGAAAAACTGGTTCCTTACCAATTTGACGCAGGTGAATTGCAACCGCATCAGGTTGAAGTAAAAGTTGAATACTGTGGTTTATGTCATTCTGATATTTCTGTTTTAAACAATGAATGGCGATCGACTGTCTACCCTGTGGTAGCAGGCCATGAAATTATTGGACGAATTGTTGCTTTGGGTCCAGAAGCCAAAGGTCTAAAAATTGGACAACGTGTCGGTATTGGCTGGACAGCTGAAAGTTGCCAAGCCTGTGATGAGTGTATTGGTGGTCATCAAGTACTTTGTACAGGCGGAAGTGTTGCAACAATCGTCGGGCATGCTGGTGGTTTTGCCGATAAGGTTCGTGCAGGTTGGCAGTGGGCAATTCCCCTTCCTGAAGATTTAGACCCAGAAAGTGCAGGTCCCCTACTTTGCAGCGGAATTACCGTTTTTGACCCATTACTTAAACACAAAATTCAGGCAACACATCACGTGGGAGTGATTGGTATTGGCGGTTTAGGTCATATCGCCATTAAGCTCCTTAAAGCATGGGGCTGTGAAATTACTGCTTTTAGTTCTAACTCAGATAAAACTGAAGAACTCAAAGCAATGGGTGCTGACCATGTCGTAAATAGCCGCGACACCGATGCAGTAACAGCACAAAAAGGTAAATTTGATTTATTGCTTAGTACCGTGAATGTGACCCTAAACTGGCGTGCTTTCATTTCTACACTAGCGCCAAATGGTTCTTTGCACTTCTTGGGTCTCACCCTTGAACCTGTTCCTGTTTCTGTAGGTTCACTTATTAGTGGTGCTAAATCAGTAACTGGCTCACCTACAGGTTCACCTGCTGCACTGCGTCAACTTTTAAAGTTTGCTGCACGCAAAAAAATTGCGCCTCAAATTGAGCTGTTTCCAATGTCACAGCTCAATGAAGCAATTGAACGTCTACACTCAGGTCAAGCACGCTACCGTATTGTGCTTAAAGCAGACTTCGCAGAATAAAACTAACTCAACCCTTTCATCTGTTGTCGTGACCAGTTCGCCAAGTCTTTAATTGCTTGGCGGACATCTGCTGTTAACTCATGCCCTGCATTTAAACGAATGAAGTGCCGATAGCGTTCATCCTCACCAAAAACATGGCCTGGTACCACGGTAATTCCTTGAGCTTGTGCAGTGTAATAGAGCGCCAAGCTATCTACACTTTTAGGCAACTGTATCCATAATGCATAGCCACCTTCGGGCTGGCTCAATGCGATTGGAATGCCTTCAAAGGCTTTTAAAATACAGCTACGGTATTCTTCAACTTGTCGCATTAAATTTGGTCTTAACTGTTCTAAATGCTCTCTGTAAGCACGGCTATAAATAAAATCAGCTAGGCCTAATTGTAGTGGTGTATTCACCCCGATATTACTTACTAGCAGCTCAAGCTTTAAATGTTCTAACTTTGTAGTTAAACAAAACCACCCTACCCGATACGCACTCGACAAAGACTTAGAAACTGAACCACACCAAATTACATAGCCTTCACGGTCCCAATATCGAATAGGCAATGGTCGCTCACTACTGTAGCCACATTCACCAAAAATATCGTCTTCAATAATAAAACATTGATACTTTGCAGCTAATTCAGCAATCTTCTTTTTCTCTGTATTGCTAAAACAATATCCTAATGGGTTCTGGTAGTTCGCAGTCATTAAGCAAACTTTAGCTAAACCTTGCTGCATTAAGGACTCTAAACGCTCAAGATCAATGCCACGATGATCTGCAGGAATCTCAACAATCTGTCGTTTTAAACTTGCTAATAACTGTAAATGACCATTATAGGTAGGTGTAGGAATAAGAATACTATCGCCCACTTCAGTGAGCTTCTGAATCACCAAAGACAAAGCAGGCATACAGCCATTGGTAACAAAAATATCTTCTGGAGCGATATAAATACCATCTTCACGCCAATGATCGGATAGCGCTTTTCTTAGTTGCTCATGCCCTTGTTTATTACAATAAAGAAAGTCTTGAGGCTGACAATTTTTCAAAGCACGTTGAATAGAACGACGTAAACCTTCTACAGGAATAAAGTGCGGCGTTAATTGAATCGAACCCAACGGTACGAGATGGCTTTGTAAGGCTGCTTCTTGAATTTGGTTATGCAACTCCAGATTTGAGACATGTCGAGGTAAAGACAAAAAGTCTGGGCTATCAGGAATAGGACTAGATTGACTACGAGCAACCACAAAATAACCTGATTTCGGCTTTACATAAATGAGTCCCCTCGCCTCAAGCAATTCATAGCAACTTTTTGCCGTGCTTAAGCTAATACTGTGCTGACGAGCGAAATCTCGTAAAGAAATCAGCTTCTGATGAGGTTTAAGTTCATCTTGATAAATACGATGTGCTAATTGATTGGCAAGAACCTGATATTGAAAAGTCATTCTGTGCTGCTTTTTTAAAAATTTCTGTATCTGTACTGGTTTATAGAACACCTTTAGGCTATGGAAATCAACTCAAAGAGTAGTAAAATCATGAAATTAAAAACTATATTTTTATTTACTATTGTTTTAGCGGGTTGCCAACCACAGCCCAAAAATGAGCAGCACAGACACACGGTTTGCCAGAGCTTGATTGAAGGTTATTTAAAAATGACCAACCAACAGGACTATAAATTAGAACAGCGCACTGATGATGAGACCTATACGATTTCTCATTATGAATATAAACGTAATAGCTCAAACGAAGTTGTCATGGTGAATTCAGTCTATTCAAAATTATATTTTAGTTGCCGAGAACAGCAACAAAGCTATTTCTTATCTCAACATTCATCACAAGGACAAACGACTCCAATTTTAGAAGTTCATTTTCCAAGTGATGCTTATGGTAAGTTTAGAGACAGGTTTTAAAACCATCTTTTAATTGATCTGCCAAAAACTCAATAAATAAACGGATTCGTTTTGGTAGATGCTCTTGTTGATAATACACAGCATGGATGCTTTGATATTGATGTTCTATTTGATCTTCAAATAACGCAACCAATCGCCCTTCTTGAATATCTTTCCAAATTTCAAATTCAGATAGCCGTGCAATACCATGTCCTCTAATTGTGAGCTGGCGTACAGTCTCACCACTAGAAGCTTTAATATTTGCTTGTGCGAAAAAATATTCATCACCAACTTTAATTGGCCAGCTATTAATATAATCAGGTCGTGTAAAACCAATCAGATCATGCTTTTCGAGTTGTTCAGGCTGTGTTGGTGTGCCCTTAATCGCTAAATACTCTGGACTTGCCACAATATATAAACGACTCTTGCACACTAACTTGGCATGAAGACTCGAATCATTGAGTTCCCCAAATCGAAATGCCACATCGGTCTTATGTTGTAATAGATCAATCACCTGATCATTACTATTTATTTCGATTTCAATGTCGGGATAACACTCACGAAACTTATGCATTAATGGTGCAATGACATGTAAGACAAATGGTGTTGCCGAATCAATACGAATCAGTCCCGCAGTACCCTGATCAGACTTTTGAAGTTCTTCTTCGGCCGCATTCAGCTCATTTAAAATTTTACGAGCCTTTATCAGAAACTGCTGCCCTTCTTGGGTGAGTTTTAACTTACGTGTTGTTCGCTCTAACAAGGTCACACCTAACTTTGCTTCCAAACGTGTCAAAGAGCGGCTTATTCCTGAAGGTGTCTGTTTTAAATGTTCTGCTGCGGCTACAAAGGAGCCTGTATCAACAATTGTGATAAAGGCAACCAGTTCTTCAATTGTTGATTTCATGGCTTATTCTATTATTGACTAATCATCAAAGATATTTTGCTTATTCATCTATTTTTTCGCAACAATAAAAAAAGCAAAATGCACCTCAAGTTAAATGATTATTCAAATTTAGGTGAACACATGAATATCCCACGTTTTGGTCTAGGTACTTTCCGTCTTAAAGAACAAGCAGTCATTGATTCTGTTAAAACTGCTTTAGACGTAGGTTACCGTGTCATTGATACTGCTCAAATTTATGAAAATGAAGCAGCAATTGGACAAGCGATTGCTGAAAGCGGTGTATCACGTCAGGACTTGTTTTTAACTACAAAAATCTGGGTAGATAATTTTGCGCAAGATAAGTTTATTCCAAGCTTAAAAGAGAGCCTACAAAAGCTTCGTACTGACCATGTCGATTTAACTTTAATTCACTGGCCAGCACCAGATTTAGGCGTTTCGATTCCTGAAATCATGCAGCTTTTACTTGAAGCAAAACAACAGGGCTTAACTAAACAAATTGGTATTTCAAACTTCAATATTGCACTTACTCAACAAGCAATTGACACAATTGGTGCTGAAAATATTGCAACAAACCAGATTGAACTAAGTCCTTATCTTCAAAACCATAAACTTGTGAATTTCTTACAAGAGAAGAAGATTGATGTCACTTCATACATGACGCTTGCATACGGCAAAGTGCTTCAAGACCCTGTTTTAGCTGAAATTGCAGCAGCACATAAAGCAACAACAGCGCAAATTGCACTTGCATGGGCATTGCAACGTGATTTTGCAGTCATTCCATCTTCGACTAAACGTGAAAACCTGATTAGCAATTTAAAAGCACAGGATATCGAGTTAACTTCAGCTGAAATGCAAATGATTGCTGAACTCGACCGTAACAGTCGTGAAGTTAGCCCAGAGCCATGGGCACCAGTTTGGGACTAAACTCATGAACACTCAATCAAATACGGCGTTCTCGTTACTGGCATTGGCAATTGGTGCCTTTGCCATTGGCACCACGGAATTCTCTCCAATGGGATTACTTCCGAATATCGCTCATGATTTAGGTATTTCAATTCCAACAGCCGGAATGCTAATTACGGGCTATGCACTTGGCGTCATGCTAGGTGCCCCATTCATGACCCTGTGGTTTGGTGGTTTTGCTAGGCGTAATGCACTGATTTTTCTGATGGCAATCTTTACGGTGGGTAACCTGATCGCAGCGTTTTCACCAAGCTATATGAGCTTATTAGGTGCACGTCTCATTACTAGCCTTAACCATGGTGCCTTCTTCGGGATTGGCTCTGTTGTAGCAGCGAGTATTGTACCCGCGCACAAACAAGCCAGTGCTGTGGCAACTATGTTTATGGGTTTAACCATTGCCAATATTGGTGGTGTACCTTTGGCAACATGGATAGGACAAAACATTGGCTGGCGTATGTCGTTCCTTGCGATTTCCTTACTGGGTGTGATTACCATGCTCGCTTTATGGAAAGCGTTACCGCAAGGTATGGTTGCCCAAAAACCAAATGTGAAAGCTGAGTTGAAAGTATTAACGCGTGGCCCTGTGGTACTTGCATTACTTACCACCGTACTCGGTGCAGGTGCAATGTTTACGCTTTATACCTATATCGCGCCAAGTTTGACTGAGTTTACTCATGCTTCACCTACCTTTATTACTTTTATGTTGGTGTTGATTGGTGTCGGCTTCTCAATTGGTAACCATTTAGGTGGTCGCTTTGCAGACTTGTCCATCAACAAAACTCTGATTGGTTTCTTGGTCCTGTTGATTGTGATGATGGTAATTTTCCCAATCCTTGCACAAAGTCAGATTGGAGCAGCGATTGCCTTAGTGATCTGGGGTGCCGCAACCTTTGCTTTAGTACCGCCTTTGCAAATGCGTGTAATGTCAGTTGCTCATGAAGCACCAGGGCTTGCCTCTTCAGTAAATATCGGTGCGTTTAACCTAGGTAACGCAGTCGGTGCAGCCGCAGGTGCGTTAGTGCTCGATTTAGGTTGGGGTTATAGCGCAGTATCATTTGCTGGTGCATTACTGGCGGGGTTCGGTTTGTTACTGGTTTTATTTCAAATCAAACGTGAAAGTAGCCCAGCTCGAACTTTACAGCAATGTTCAGATTAATAAAAAAGCGCCTCATCTCAGGCGCTTTTTTTATTGCTTATTATTTTAAAATATCGGGCAATTTAGGTTGCTCATAAATCGGGTTCATTACTTCCCGCTTCATTTTAAGCAGCATTTGATACGGTTGCTGCTGAACAAACATATTTACAAAGCTTAAAGGAATTGAACCCGCTGGGTCCGCATAGCCACTCGTGGTTACTTTAACTTTGTTGTTCGCTAGTTTCTGGAATGTCCATTCACCTTCATAACGAGTTAAACGAACCACATCGGGTTGAATCGGATAATTACTATTAATTGCTGTGTTCTTAATCGTAATAACGCCATTAGCAGCTTTACTCATTTTTCCTTTCACCACAACATCGCGGTCTTTTAGCGGAAAAGGAAAATCTAAAACCATATATAATGTAAATTCACCCTTTTTCTCATCCTGAGACAGCATTTCAACTTTACCCATATAAGGCACCCATTGCGCTGCGCGTTTTACATCTAAAATCACCGCCACAGCACGCTCAATGGGTACATCAAAGGTTGTTTCAGCTTTGTATTGAAAGACTGGGTTATCAGCCTTTTGATAGGTCCACACTTTAATATGATTACGGTCAAGGCTAAGTTTCGCCTTGTCTGTAGAGGCAGCCCCTGTATAGAGGCTGCTTAAGCAAAGAAGAGTGGTCAAAGCAATTTGTTTTTTATTCATGTTCTGCTCTATCTTGTTTTTCTCGCCACATGTAGGACGTGTACAGATGATTTACACCTGTACGTCGTTCAGCCCTAAAACATCTTTCATGTCGTATTTGTGCGCTTCACGACCTACAACCCATGCAGCAGCTCGTACTGCACCAGCAGCAAAGTTCATACGGTTAGTGGCCTTGTGAGTGACTTCAACACGCTCACCCTCACCAATAAACATGACAGTATGTTCACCTACAATATCGCCACCACGGATGGTTTCAAAACCAATCGTTTGACGATCACGTGGACCGGTATGCCCTTCACGACCATAAACAGCAACTTCTTTTAGGTTACGGCCTAAAGTATCAGCAATCGCTTCACCCATCATGAGTGCTGTACCTGACGGCGCATCTACTTTATGACGGTGGTGAGCCTCAATCACTTCAATATCTACTGTATCGCCAAATACTTTTGCTGCAAGCTCAAGTAACTTGATTGATACATTTACGCCAACAGAATAGTTTGCAGCATATACAACAGGTATATGTTTTGCCGTTTCATCAAGCTCAGCTTTTTGTTCATCGGACATTCCCGTTGTCCCGATCACGATAGCTACCCCAGCTTCACGACATAGCTTTAGATGCTCAGATGTTGCAGCAGGAGTCGAAAAGTCAATTACAACGTCACAGTCTTTAAGAACCTCCGCCAAGCTTCCAGTAAGCTTCACTCCAATTGAACCAATTCCTGCAAGTTCACCAGCATCAGCACCGATTAAAGTACTTTCTGGGCGTACAACAGCGGCTCCCAATTGATAACCTGCTTGTTGAACTGCCTGAATAAGTATACGACCCATACGGCCGCCTGCACCCAAAATACCAATGCGTGGAGCTGCTGACATAATCCTTCCCAATCTTGTGTTTTACATAATTGGCTTACTATATCAAAACTCTTTGCTCACAATAAAAAGTAAAAAATATTTTTTAAGATGAACCGAAATTTAATCAGTTTTCACAAAAGTTAAAGAATTGATCTGCACACTACGGACCCACGAATGAAAAAAAGATGACTATAAGGAGTTCAGCATGCATTCGAAAATTATGGGCTTAATAGCCGTTATGGGGATGATGAGTTCAGTAGCATTTGCAGAGCCTGCAATCCAACCTGGGGACACATTAGAAAGCTTATCTAAAGCACGCATTACCACGAACGTAAATACTCAAGCAGCAACACCTACACCTCAAACAAGCGTAGCAAGCAATACCACTGCTGAAGTTAAAGTTGAAGATATCGACCCGATCATTGAAGAAAAAACCGCAGAAGTAGAAACAGTAAAAGTAGCTGTAAAACCAGTTAATCAAGCTACTATCGAGGCTGTAGTAGCTCCAATTGCATCAAGCGAAGTTATTGTAAGTGTTGACGATATTGATGTCGCTCACCCGACAGAGTAATCGGTAGTCATTTTCTTTTAAGCAGAATAAAAATAATAAGATGAATCAGCGCAATAAAAAGGCGGATATTTTTGAATATCCGCCTTCTTTTTAATTTACGATCTAATCAAGCATTAATCGAATAAACGATCAAAGAATGATTTTTTCTTTGGTGAAGAAGCACTGTCTTCGCCATCGAAAGATGCTTGTAATTCTTTAAGTAATTCGCGTTGACGAGAGGTTAAGTTGACTGGTGTCTCTACCACGATACGGCAAAGTAAATCACCCACCATGCTGCTACGTACAGGGCGAACACCCTTACCACGTAAACGGAATAATTTACCTGTTTGAGTTCCCTCAGGGATCTTCAAGCTAACGCGACCTTCCAAAGTCGGAATTTCAATTTCTTTACCAAGTGCAGCATCGGCAATGCTTACTGGTACGTCCATATATAAATCGGCGCCATCACGTTGGAAAATTTCGTGCTCACGAACAACCACTTCAACGTATAAGTCACCCGCTTGACCATCACGGATCGCCTCGCCTTTACCACTTAAACGAACGCGGTCGCCATTATCTACACCCGCTGGAATAGTAACTTCCAATGTTTGCTGGCGATCAGCTACACCTGAACCATGACATGCATGGCATGGGTTTTTAATAATTTTGCCTTGGCCACGACATGTGCCACAAGTTTGTTGTACAGAGAAGAAACCTTGCTGCATACGTACTTGTCCTGAACCATGACAAGTTTTACAGGTTTCTACATCTTTTGGATTTTGAGAGCCTTTACCATCACACACATCACATGGTGCCGGAGCAGTAAAGGTAATTGTTTTCTTAACCCCTTTTACAGCTTCCTCAAGGGTAAGTTCCATGACATAGCGTAAGTCTGAACCGCGACGTTGGCGTTGCTGACGTCCGCCGCCACCAAACGCTCCACCAAAGATATCACCGAACTGGCTGAAAATATCTTCTGCACTGAAACCACCAAAGCCACCACCAGCGCCACCAAAGCCGCCTTCAAATGCATTATGTCCCATACGGTCATACATGCTGCGCTTTTCGCTGTCGGATAAAATCTCATAAGCTTCAGAAGCTTCTTTAAACTTTTCTTCTGCTTCGGCATTGTCAGGGTTTCTGTCAGGATGATATTTCATCGCCAATTTACGATAGGCTTTTTTGATCTCATCATCACTTGCGGTTTTTGAAACGCCTAAAACCTCATAATAATCACGTTTAGCCATGTTTGGCGGTGCTCCTCACGGAAATTTTATCAATACTCTATTGCCGACTAAATGGGGGGCTTTAGCCGAATTTACAAGGGGAAAACTTTCAAAAAACAGATATATTAAAAAACTGCCTTATTTTTTAAATATTTAGACAAGCCTTTTAACCATGCATTTAATAAAAATAACCAAGCAATAGCGCTAAAAACAACACCAGCAACTGTTGATGCCGTTACCCAAAGGTTGCTGTTCCATGCAAAAAAGAAGAGAGGAATAAACCAAACAACAGCAAAAACTGACATGAAGAGGAATAGAATACCATTGCGCATAATCCAGAGCGCATGAGCATGAATCCAAACTTCCGCATCATCCACAACAGCTACTTTACGAGCGACCAGATAAGCAAAGGCCGCAAAAATAACCGTAAACAATGCAAGAAACATGAACGCATAAGAAATTACAATATAACGGCGATGCTGTTCGATATGGTCTTGCCCCATCTGTATTTCACCTCAATTCACTGCACTATGCCTATTTTTTATGCAGCGAAATAATCCTGTATTTTTTGTGTAAAGACAGGTGCTACTATATTGGACTTTTCAATATTTCGCACCTTTATTCACAAAAAATTTATGTATTTTATGCTGTTTTTTTCACCTTAAACCACGCAGCATACAATGCAGGTAGGAAAAACAATGTCAGCATGGTCGCTACAATCAGCCCGCCCATAATTGCAACGGCCATTGGACCGAAGAAAATACTTCGCGAAAGTGGAATCATCGCTAGCACTGCTGCCAAGGCCGTCAGAATAATTGGACGGAAACGGCGTACCGTTGCATCAATAATCGCTTCCCACGTTGGATGCCCTGCTTGCCGATCTTGTTCGATCTGATCAATCAGAATGAGCGAGTTACGCATAATCATGCCAGATAAGGCAATAGTTCCTAGCATGGCCACAAAGCCAAATGGCTTATTGAATAAAAGTAAGAACAGAACCACCCCAATTAAGCCTAATGGTGCGGTCAAGAACACAATCGTTGCTCTCGACAGACTCTTCAGCTGAATCATGAGTAATGTCATGACCACTGCCAAGAACAGTGGCATACCGGCATTGACCGAACTTTGCCCACGTGCCGATTCTTCTACAGTTCCCCCTACTTCAACGAGGTAACCACTTGGTAACTCAGCGCGTAACTTGTCCATTGATTCCGCTAACTCGCCCACAACAGTCGCTGGCTGCAATTTGGTACGAATATCTGCACGCACAGTAATCGTTGGTAAACGGTTACGATGCCAGATCAGGCCATCTTCAAATTTATATTCAATTTTAGCAATCTGGGCTAAAGGCACTGTGGTTCCATTGGCTGTTGGCACCGCTAAACTTGCAAGAGAAGCGACTTCAACACGCTCAGCTTGATCACCACGTAAGCGGATCTCAATCAGTTCACGCTTTTCACGATACTGTTCAATTGCACTGCCTGTAATTGAAGCATTCAGGAAATTCGCCAAATCCACACTAGACACACCCATTTGTCGAGCACGGTCTTGATCAATTTGAATTGCAATGATCTTGCTCGGCTCACCCCAGTCCAAATGCACATTGGTGGTATTCGGGTTTTCACTAATGACCTTAGCAACCTGCTGCGCCTCTTTACGTACCAGATTGAGATCTTCACCGGACACGCGATATTGCAACGGATAACCCACAGGTGGACCATTTTCCAGTAATGACACACGAGTACGAACTTGTGGAAGCAATTGCTTAATTTGGGTTTCTAGCGAGCGACGAATTTCATCACGGTCATCAAGTGAAGTGGCTAAAACCACAAACTGTGCAAAGCTGGCTTGTGGTAATTGCTGATCTAACGGTAAATAAAAACGCGGTGAACCTGTACCCACATAGGCCACATAGTTATCAATACCTTTTTGTTTAGACAGGAACTGTTCAACCTTTTTCACCGCTTGTTCTGTAGCAGTTAACGAAGCGCCTTCTTCAAGTTTTAAATCGACTAAAATCTCGGTACGGTTTGAAGGCGGGAAAAACTGCTGAGGAACCATTTTAAACATCAGCACAGAGAGTACGAATATCCCAACCGTTGTCGCAATTACAGTTTTACGATAGGTCACGCAAAACTCGACCATTTTCCTAAAACGTAAATAGAAACTAGATTGATAAGGATCGTAATGGTGGTCTTGTGAAATCTCGATAGTTTGTGGTTGCGGTTTTTTCGTTAATCTTGCCCATAAACGAACATACCAAGGTGCTTGATGCCCAGTCTTGGTAAAATCAGGCAGTAGTTTTTCACCCAAATAAGGCACAAATAAAACTGCGGCAACCCAAGACACCAATAATGCAATGGTCACTACCTGAAAAATCGAACGTGTGTATTCACCTGTACTAGACTGTGCAGTAGCAATAGGTAAAAAGCCCGCTGCTGTAATGAGTGTCCCTGTCAACATTGGAAAGGCCGTTGTTTTCCACGCAAATCCGGCGGCCTTAATTCGGCTATAGCCCTGCTCCATCTTAATTGCCATCATCTCGACTGCAATAATCGCGTCATCGACGAGTAAGCCTAAAGCTAAAATCAGAGCACCTAGAGAAATCTTATGTAGTCCGACATCGAATATATTCATGCCGGCAAAAGTCATTGCTAAAACCAAAGGAATGGAAAAAGCAACCACTAAACCTGTACGGAAACCTAAAGAGAAAAAGCTCACTAACAAAACAATAATGACTGCTTCAGCAAGTACTTTCACAAACTCATGAATACTGCGTTGCACAGCTACTGGTTGGTCAGACACCTTCTGTAATTTCATACCTAAAGGTAGAGTCTTTTGCAGCTGGGCAAATTCCGTTTCCAGATTTTTACCCAAGGCAATAATGTCACCACCCTTACGCATTGAGACAGCAAGGCCAATACCATTTTCACCCATGAAACGCATACGTGGCTGAGCTGGTTGACTAAAACCGCGGTAAACGTCAGCGACATCACCAAGTTGAATGGTTTTGTTGCCTACCAATAAAGGCGTTTTCTTAATTTCATCAACGCTCTGTAAATGTCCACTTACACGAATTTGAATACGATCCGTACCGGTTTCAAAGAAACCAGCGCTTGCCATACTATTTTGCTTTTGTAAGGCTTCTTGAATTGCAGAAAGAGGAATACCGAGCTGAACGGCTTTAGTGTTTGAAATCTCAATCCAGATTTTTTGGTCTTGTAAGCCAACCAATTCGACTTTGCTAACGTCCTTGACACGTTGCAGCTGTAATTGCAAACGATCGGCATATTCTTTCAAAAGGGCGTAGTCAAAGTCCTTGCCTGTCAGTACATAAATATTACCGAAAGTATCACCGAACTCATCATTGAAAAAAGGGCCTTGTACACCGCTTGGGAGTTCAGTGCGAATGTCATTGACCTTTTTACGAACGTTGTACCAAACATCAGGAATCTGTGTCGACTTCAATGAATCCTTGGCAAAGAAAGTAACCATAGACTCACCCGGGCGGGAGTAGGCCATAATCTTTTCATACTGCCCTGTCGTCATCAGCTCCTTTTCAATGCGGTCAGTCACCAACGTTGAAACTTCTTTGGCAGTCGCTCCAGGCCAGTAGGTTTTTACGACCATCACTTTAAAGGTAAAAGGCGGATCTTCACTTTGTGATAGTTTTGAATAAGAGATTGCACCGATAATGCCAAGCAACAGCATGAAATAAAGGACAATACCTTTATTATTCAGTGCCCATTCCGAGAGATTGAATTTCATGGCTTCGTTGCCCCCTGAATTTTCACCGCACGGTTTTCACGGTCAATCGGATGAATCTTCTGCTTATCGCGTAGCAAATGAACCCCACCAATCACAACCCAATCATTTGGTGTTAAACCAGTTAACACGGGCACACTATCTCTGCCATATGCGCCAACTGTTACAGGTACTTTACGTAAAGTTTGGTTGGCATTGACTACCCATACATAAGCTTGATTATCTGTAGCTGAAACACTCGAAAGTGGAACACTCATGACATTAGTTTGAGTCGAGCTAAAAAATACACGTGCACTTTGTCCAAGCTGAATAGCAGATTGGCCTTCTTTGAGTGCAACTTTCACAGTAAAGGTACGAGACTGATCAGCCGCAGGAGAAACTTCGCGTACATATCCGGCAAATTTTTCATTCGGTTTAGACCACAAAGTAATCCAAGCCGCTTGACCAACTTTAATCTCGGCAACTGCTTGTTCAGGTACACCAATGACCACTTCACGCTCACCATCAATCGCCAATTGATAAGCTGCTTGACCTGCTGAAACGACTTGTCCAATTTCAATATTACGCGCTGTAATCACCCCGTTTTTATTAGAAATGAGTTGGTTATAACCAGTTTGGTTTGCAGAAACTTCATAGTTAGAGCGGGCTTGTTGTAACGCTGCTTGAGCCGCGTCGTCCTGATTTTTGACCGTATCAAATTGTGAACGGCTTACTGCATTGACAGGTAATAATTGTTGAAAACGTTTAAGTTCATCTGATGCTGTTTTCGCTGCTGCCTGTGCATTTTGTAATTGAGCTTTGGCAGCATTTAATTGTAGCTGAGCATCTGCTACATCGAGCTTTGCTAATACTTGTCCAACTTTAACTCGGTCGCCGACATCGACATAGCGAGCCGTAACTTGTCCACCCACCCGAAATGCCAAGGCAGTTTGTTGTCGAGCCTGTACATCTCCTGCATAGCTTTTTAATTCGTTTAGTGTAGTCGAAGGCTGCGTCACCATCACATAGGGTATTTCTTCTGTTTTGGGAGCCTCTTTACTACACCCCATTAATGTGACCGTGCAAACAATCACCATACTCATGATGAGAGGTTTTAACAGATTCATATCTTATCGCTCTTATTCAAACTGATTTTTTAAGGCACAATATGCTTGCATCATAGTTTGTTTGTTTTTTAATTAATATACCCATGGGTACATTAATTAAAGAAAAACTTATAAATATCTATTTTTTTAAACTTTTATTAGAGGGTTTTGTGCAAACAGTTAATCAAAGTGGTCGTCCTAAAGATCTGGAAAAGCGTGCTCGTATCTTACAAGCCGCTAAAGCTATTTTTTTAAAATCTGGTTATCACGGTACCAGCATGAACCAGATTGCACAGGAAGCCGGAGTTACTAAACTCACGGTTTATAACCACTTTCAAGACAAAGCAAACCTGTTTATCTGCGCGATTACAGAAACTTGCGAAGAGACTCTAGGCACTAAACCATTTGAATTAGATGCATCGGCAGATTTTTATCAAACACTGTATATGGTATGTTCGCGTGCCTTGCAGATTATTTATTCACCTGAAGCATTAAAGCTTGAACATGTGTTATTTGAACTCGCAGCAGAACAGAGCCCTTTAGCTGAACAATTTTTCACGGCATCCCATACCCGACTTCAAAATCTGTTAGCCGCGTTCTTCCAAAAAGCAGCTGAGCTAGGTTTTATTCAGGCCGATGATCCCGTTTATCAAACAGAGCTTCTTTTAACGTTGTTGCTTGGTGTACGTCACCATAAAGTTCTACTTAGGATTATTGCTGTACCGAATGCGCAAGAGTTAGACCAGATTATTCAAGATGCAATTCATTTATTCCTGCTTAAATATCGGAATTAAACCAAAGTCCGATTGCCAAAAGTTGCACTGAGTGCATGTCATCTTTTAAGTCGCTATAAGCGAATTAAATGTTATTTTTTAAGCAAAAATTCACATTTTCTTACGCTCAAAGCTTGGAATGTTTGTTAATCGCGCTATATTCGATAAGAATAAGAACAGGAGAAAAATAGCATGGTTCAGCAAATCGATGCGCCACTGCGTGAGGATGTCCGCTTACTTGGCAATTTGTTAGGTGAAACCCTAAAACAACATGCAGGACAGGAACTGTTTAATCAGATCGAGCAAATCCGTGCGCTTGCCAAAGGTGCACGTGATGGTCAAGCTGAAGCCGAAAAGCAATTAGAACAATTATTTTTAGAACTGCCCGATGAAGAGCTATTACCTCTCACCCGCGCTTTTTCTCACTTCCTCAATTTTGCCAATATTGCCGAGCAATACCATGTCGTGCGTAGCCGCAGACAGGCAGAGTTCGATTCGGAGGCTAATTCTCCAAATCCACTTGTTCACTTATTTCAAAAATTTAAAGATAAAAGTATTTCGACAGAAAAACTATTTCAGCAAATTTGTGATTTAAATATTGAACTGGTACTTACGGCGCATCCAACCGAGGTAAGCCGTCGTACCCTCATTCAAAAATATGACGATATCAACGCTTGTCTTTCACAGCTTGATCAGCAAAAGCTTACTCCACGTGAACGCCAAAACGCACTTGCGAACTTAAAACAGCAAATTAGTTCGGCTTGGCAAACAGATGAAATTCGTCAGCACCGCCCGACTCCTGTCGATGAGGCAAAATGGGGCTTTGCAACCATTGAGCAAACGCTTTGGAATGCCGTACCTAAATTCATTCGTGAATTGAATGAGTTGGTTCAAGACAATTGCCAACAAAACTTACCACTCAATATTGCGCCAGTGCGCTTTGCATCTTGGATGGGTGGAGACCGTGATGGTAACCCGAACGTTACTCATCAAATCACTCAAGAAGTGCTGTGGTTATCACGCTGGCAAGCTGCTGACCTTTACCTGAGAGATATTGAAAACTTACGTTGGGAACTTTCAATTCAGACGTGTTCCGAAGAAATGATTCAAGCGATTGGTAGCCAACATGCAGAACCTTATCGTGAGTATTTACGTGCTACACGTGAACGCTTAAAAGCAACTCGTCACTGGTTAGCGCAGCGTCTACAAGGTTTAGAAGCAGATGACAGCAATGTAATTAAAAGCAAAGATGAGCTATTACAACCATTATTACTGTGCTATCGCTCTTTAATTGACAGTAACCTGCCAGAAATTGCGAATGGTCAACTTCTCGACTTTATCTACCGTGTGAACTGTTTTGGTATTGAATTACTTAAACTTGATATTCGCCAAGAATCAGGTCGCCATCGCCAAGCCATTTCAGCCATTACTGAGTATTTAGGTTTAGGTAATTTTGAGTCATGGACTGAGCAAGCACGCCAAAACTTCCTCATTCAGGAACTACAAAGCAAACGTCCACTTCTACCGAAATATATTAATGAACCGGAAGGTAGTTTGATTGGCCACCCAGATGTTCAAGAAGTATTTGCAACTATGCGTACTTTGGCTGACCAACCGCCTGAGTCGTTAGGCGCTTATATTATTTCGATGGCTGAATATCCAAGCGATGTTTTAGCTGTATTGTTACTGCAAAAAGAAGCTGGTATTCAGCATCCTTTACGTGTCGTGCCTCTGTTTGAAACTCTAAAAGATTTAGATGGCGCTGCAACTACCATGAATACGCTGTTCAATATGCATTGGTATAAACAGCACATTCAGGGTAAACACGAAGTCATGATCGGTTACTCCGACTCTGCAAAAGATGCTGGCTTTATGTCTGCCAACTGGGCGCAATATCGTGCTCAAGAAGAACTGACTGCTATTGCTCGTACACACGGCGTACAGTTGACTCTATTTCACGGTCGTGGCGGCTCAATTAGCCGTGGTGGTGCCCCAACCCAACAGGCACTGTTCTCACAACCACCAGGTTCAATCTCTGGCGCAATTCGTGTAACAGAACAAGGTGAAATGATCCGCTTCAAATTCGGTCTAGAAGGTATTGCAATGCAAAACCTTGAAATCTATACCGCAGCAACACTTGAAGCGACATTGTTGCCACCACCAGAGCCTAAAACAGAATGGCGTGAACTCATGAACCGTATGACAGATCATTCTGTGAAAGTTTATCGTCAAACAGTTCGTGAAAACCCACATTTTGTGAAGTACTTACGTACTGTCACGCCTGAGCTTGAGTTACAAATGTTGCCTCTAGGCTCGCGTCCAGCAAAACGTAAAGTGAGTGGCGGCATCGAGTCTTTACGTGCCATCCCATGGGTATTTGCTTGGACACAAATTCGTTTGATGTTGCCTGCATGGTTAGGTACTGGCGCAGCAATTAATGAAGTGATTGCCGACCAGCAAAAAGCAACGCTTGATGAAATGCTTCAGCAATGGCCTTATTTCCAAACGCTCATTGATATGCTGGAAATGGTATTGTCTAAAGCCGATGCCAACATTGCACTCTACTACGAATCTCATTTAACTGAAGATGAAGATTTAAAAGTACTCGGTAACCAGTTGCGTCAGCGACTAAAAGATGCTGTTGAAACGCTACTTAAATTGAAAGATGAATCAAAGCTTCTGAGCAATAACGAAGTTCTTGATCAATCAATGCAAGTGCGTAAACCGTACTTACTTCCTTTGCATCTTTTACAAGCTGAACTCATGAAACGCCGCCGTGATTATCTTGCTGAGCGTCAGGCAGAACATACCCCTGTTGATCATGCACTTATGGTGAGTATTGCGGGTATTGCTGCTGGTTTACGTAATACGGGTTAAGCTGTTTTTACCAATCGTTTGACAAGGCAGTACATCACCGATGTGCTGCTTTTTACTTGCAAAGTTCCCCATTTTTTATAAATTTTCCCCGATTTTATATTTTTTTAAATATTTTTTAAAAATCATAAAATTAAGTTTTATTATAAAAAAATAACTAATTCCTTATATTTAGAATTCTTAAAATTATACCAATCGTTAAAAAATAATTACTTTTCACTCACATACTGCTCACCAGAGATTAAATGCTTTCCAAAGAAAGAGTATCATTGCACCAATTAAAGAATAATGAGCTCATTTTATGTCCAACTGGTTTCCAAAATGGCAGCCTTACCAAGGTGATGTTGACCATCGACCGGTCTCTACCAATGAATATCTCCCCCCAGTTCAAAGTGCCATTTTAGGCATCCAACACGCATTTGCCATGTTTGGAGCCACTGTTTTAGCACCATTACTTATGGGCTTTAACCCTAACCTCGCTATTTTAATGTCCGGTATCTGTACCATCCTGTTCTTCTTAATTACGGGTGGTCGCGTTCCAAGTTACTTAGGATCGAGTTTTGCATTTATTGGTGTGGTTGCAGCAGCGACTGGGCACATTACAGGTTCGGGTGCCAATCCAAATCTGTCTATGGCTTTAGGTGGAATCGTAGCGTGCGGTATCTTTTACGCACTCATCGGTTTTATTGTCATGCTTACGGGTACGCGCTGGATTGAAAAACTCATGCCGCCTGTAGTAACTGGCGCAATTGTGATGATTATTGGTTTAAACCTTGCACCTGTTACCATTAAAGGCGTTGCTGGCCAACCATTTGAAATGTGGATGGCATTAATCACTGTGCTTTGTATGGGCAGTATTGCAGTCTTTACGCGTGGTTTATTACAACGTCTACTTCTGTTGGTTGGTTTAATCTTGGCTTATGCAATTTATGCCATCACGACCAATGGTTTAGGTCTAGGTAAACCAATCGATTTTAGTCAGATCTCACAGGCTGCATGGTTCGGTATCCCAAGCTTTTCACATCCTACTTTTGATACCAAAGCTATGCTAATTATTGCGCCAGTTGCATTAATTTTAGTGGCAGAGAACTTAGGCCATATTAAAGCAGTAGGTGCAATGACTGGCGAAAACCTAACGCCACAATTAGGCAAAGCATTTGTTGCAGATGGTTTAGCAACAACGCTTTCTGGTAGTGTTGGCGCGCCGGGGATGACCACTTATGGTGAAAATATTGGTGTGATGGCAGTCACTCGTGTGTACTCAACCATTGTTTTTGTGATTGCGGGTGTCTTCGCCATTTTCTTAGGTCTATCTCCAAAATTTGGCGCGGTGATTAGTACCATTCCAAGCGCTGTTTTAACAGGTGCATCTATTGTCGTATTTGGTTTAATTACCATTGCTGGTGCAAAAATCTGGATCGAGAACAAAGTTGATTTTTCTAACAATAAAAATCTGATTGTTGCTTCAGTCACGATTATTTTAGGTGCCGGTAACTTTGAATTATTGTTCGGTAATTTCAATTTAGGCGGTATTGGTACCGCAACATTTGCGGCCATTATTCTAAATTGGTTATTTAGTTTTAAAGATAAAACTTAAATTCAAAAAGGCAGCGTAAGCTGCCTTTTTTCATTCCAATTTAGTATGATAAATTTTTGCGCTTCAATACGTTCCTATCATGCGTTTTGATTTTTTTGATTTACAGCTCGTTCTTCATATTGTCTCTACAGGTAGCCTAACTAAAGGTGCAGACCGCTCTGCTATTTCTCTTCAAGCAGCGAGTGAACGTATTAAGAAACTCGAACAGTATTTTGAAACACCTTTATTTATTCGCCAAACCACAGGTGTAGAACTCACCACAGCGGGACATGCTTTTGTAGAACATGCTCGTCAGCTTTTAGCACAAAAAGATCAACTCGAACAAGAAATGCAGCGCTTTAAGTCTTCTACAACACAAGCCTTAACGCTTTGGTGTAACTCTTCAGCTCAAAGCGAATATTTGCCTCGTTTATTACCGCAATATTTAGTGCTTCATCCTGAAATGAATATCGATTTGCACGAAGCAGAAAGTTCGGAAATTGTAGATGCATTAACCCAAGGAATTGCAAACCTTGGCTTGGTCTCAAGCTTTTTTGATACCCGACATTTGCAAACGAAAGAATTTGCGAGTGATCCTCTAGTGTTGATTTGTCCTGCTACACATGAGTTAGCTCAATATCAACAGTTGAATTTGGTAGAGGCTTTAAGTTATGGTTTTATTGGCCTTAAAGCCCACCACTCTTTGCAACAGTCCATTGAAACTCAAGCTAAATTATTAGGCTTTAACATACAATACCGTTTGCGCTTACCTAACTTTAGTGCAATTGCTGAAGTAGTCGCCAAAGGTGTGGGAATTGCGATTATGCCAGCTCGTGCGGCACAGCGTTTGCAATCAGATTATGATTTTCATTCGATCCAACTTCTAGGTGCATGGGCAAATCGTAAACTCCTTTTAGCCACACAAAACTTCAACCAGCTGCCTAGCAGTTACCAACAGTTTGCAGATTTTTTATTGCAGCATCGTCCTGAAAAAACGGCTTAATGCAAAATCATATAAAGCCCTAACGACACCAACCCTATAAAAAAGATACGTCGAAATAACTGCTCATTGAGTCGATAACGGATTTTTTTACCGATCCACATTCCAATGAGTGCAGCCAACAACGCAGCAAAAGATAAACGATAGTCCAGTGTTACTCCAGACATCGGGTTATGGTGTAAAAAAACAGCAAGGCAAATGGTAGAGACTGTAAATGTTAATCCCAAAGCTTGTACCAGCTCATCACGTTTTAAATGCAAAGACTGCAAATATGGCACGATAGGAATAATAATGACGCCTGTGGCTACGGTGATTGCCCCACCAATATATCCAATAATCGGCGATAACCAACGCTCATGTTTCCCTAAGTGTGGAAGCTTTTTGACGCACAGTCCATAAAGACCATATAAGGCCAACATACAGCCCAACAAAATCTCACTACTGTGCCCATGACTTTGACTTAAAGTGGGTAGAAAGCTCCATATTGAACCAACTACAATGCCTACGAGTAAGGTCCAGAAACGGCGAATAAAAGCCCAAACATGCCCCTCAGCAAAAAGCTGCCAAACATTGGTGACCATTGAAGGAACAATTAAAAGAGATGCAGCCTGAAAAGGGCTCATTGCGATGGTGAGTAAGCCCATTGATACTGCGGGCAAACCTAGGCCAATCATGCCTTTGATCATGCCAGCAAAGGCAAACACCATCATAATAATTGCTAAAAAAGTCACTGTTTATCTCCGATTCCCTACATGGTTATGCTACGGAAAAAACAGGTTTTGCCCTATTCTTGTTTTTAGGAGTGGGCCTCAATTAGAAGTTGAGGCCGTTTTGTATTTTTCTTCTAAAACATTACTAAAAATACTTTCGATCATCCAAACTCGGTACAAGCTATTAAATACATAACTTTGCCCATCAATACGCAATTCTAAAACTGGCAAATCAGGCTGATGCTTGTCTTTGCAAAGTGCATCATTTTGCTCTAAAACAGATGGGACATCTTGTTCAGTTAACTGCTCAATACCGAGTTGCTGCTGTAACTCTTGGAAGTGTCTTTGGAAAGATAAGTCTTTTCCTTTCGTCCAAACTGCCTGCAAAATCGTAAAAATTGTATCGAGTTGCTGATTTTCCGGTACGCTATAAAAAAGCTTTGCCATCTCAAGCGTACTTTCTTCTGTAGGGCGACAAAAAGGAGTAAAAGCCACCTCAGTACGTTTAGAAACACGTGTTGCCAAGCTCCAGTCAAACCAGTCTCGACCTTGGTAACTGAGCGGATAGACTTTTAACTGAATATCATAATAGTCTGCGAGTTCTTCTTTAATATACGCAAGAAGTAACCAGCTCATTGGATCTTCTAAAGCAATAAATACATCAAGCTCAGGGTGAAGAGCCTGAATTTCATTGAGTGCTTCAGCATCATTAATCAAATGTTCACGCCATTCGATATGATTAATTAAAAAAATCGGAATACCTGTCAGTAACTTTTGTTGTTTTAAACGACGGGTTAGACGTAATAAATCATCCACTGCGTGATATTTACGTCCACCAAATTCAAAGTACGCTGCCTGTACAGGCTCATCTGTAAAAATACGTTCTGGGAAGTGCTGTGGCATCTGATGCTTCACCGCCATGGCATGTAAAGTACGTAACTTTCCATATTGCTGTTGCCAAAGCATGTGAAAGATATCTTCAAGTAAATGGAAGAAGTTCTGACCTTGTAATGGGGTTCTTTTTAGTATGACAGCGGCTTGTTTTAAAGCTTCTTGGCTTGGGATTTCTGGGAACTCATCAAAAGCAAACCGATGCTGATTTGCTAAAATCTTGGCATCATTTAAACAATAATGCTGCCATTCCTCATGCGTCATGCTATTCGGAGGTTCAGAAGCTGTATGAGAAATAATAATTTTTAAAGGTTTAAGCTCATCACTTAAAATTTCATCTAGCTGAGACAATTGCTGAACAGCCAGATAGCTATACACATCATCAAGTCGTAAATAAATACTTAAACCATTTTCCGTGGGTAACACCGCTTGACGAGAAGGCTTTTGGTAAAACCAGCTCGATCGGATAGGGTCAAACCAACGGCGTAGCAGTGACATGAGTAGTGCCTCTAAAAAATAAATCCTAAGCGAGATCAAAAGGTATTTTGATCATAATGCAAGGTTAAACAGTAGTCGAGATAGAAAAATGACTACCTAAGTTCGCGCAGAAAATATGTCATGTTATTTCGCGAGTTTCTGCGTAGGTGAAGATTTTATCACCATTTTATGGCAAACCCATAGAATGATCTGAAAACACCTTTTCCTACAAGCGGATTTTTTTTACCAGACATAAAAAATGCACCCATAACATGATAGCAATTCATCGTGTTAATGGGTGCATGTTTCCTACTCAATTATTAAAATTGAATATTTTATAGAACGCGTACAGCTCCTTTTGCCGCACTTGTTGTATGCATTGCATAAACTTTTAACGCTTTTGATACTTTACGTTTACGTTCTTCTTTTGGATGCCAGCCTTTCGCTTCTTGAACTGTACGACGGTGCGCCATAGTCGCATCATCAACATTCAAGTGAATCGTACGGTTTGGAATATCAATTTCAATGGTGTCGCCATCTTCAACCAAACCAATTGCACCGCCTTCCGCAGCTTCTGGCGAAACGTGTCCAATTGAAAGACCTGATGAACCACCTGAGAAACGACCATCTGTCACCAATGCACAGTCTTTTCCTAAACCTTTCGATTTAAGATAGCTGGTTGGGTAAAGCATTTCTTGCATACCCGGACCACCACGTGGACCTTCGTAACGAATCACCACAACGTCACCAGCTTTAATGTCATGACCTAAAATTGCATCTACAGCTGCATCTTGGCTTTCAAATACGCGTGCTGTACCCGTAAATTTCAAGATTGATTCATCTACACCCGCAGTTTTTACGATACAACCATCAAGCGCGATGTTGCCATATAGAACTGCTAAACCACCATCTTTAGAGAATGCATGCTCTGCATTACGAATCACGCCTTTTTCACGATCGCCATCTAAAGTTGAGTAGTAACGGTTTTGTGAGAATGCCACTTGAGTTGGTACGCCACCCGGAGATGAACGATAGAACTCATAAACATCTGCATCTTCAGTACGAATAATGTCCCACTTATCTAATGCATCTTTTAAAGTTTTCTCGTGCACTGTCGGTACAGATACATCAAGTAAATTCGCACGATCAAGCTCACCTAAAATAGCCATGATACCGCCGGCACGGTGAACATCTTCCATATGAACATCTTGTTTTGCAGGTGCTACTTTTGAAAGTACAGGAACTCGTCGTGATAATTCGTCGATGTCGTCCATAGTAAAATCAACTTCAGCTTCACTTGCTGCAGCCAATAAATGTAGAACTGTATTAGTTGAACCACCCATTGCAATATCAAGGGTCATGGCATTTTTAAATGCAGCCTTAGTTGCAATTGAACGAGGCAAAATACTTGCATCTTCTTGTTCGTAATAGCGCTTAGCCAATTCAACAATAAGCTGGCCTGCTTTTAAGAATAATTTTTTACGGTTTGCATGCGTCGCAACAATCGAACCATTACCCGGTAAAGATAAACCTAAAGCTTCGGTTAAACAGTTCATTGAGTTTGCGGTAAACATACCTGAACATGAACCACATGTTGGACATGCTGAACGTTCAAATTCTGCAACTTCTTCGTCTGTATAACTTTCATCAGCCGCAACAACCATGGCATCTACAAGGTCAATCGCTTTTTCATTACCGCGGAATTTGACCTTACCTGCTTCCATTGGGCCGCCAGACACAAAAACTACTGGAATATTTAGGCGCATCGCAGCCATCAACATTCCCGGTGTAATCTTGTCACAGTTAGAAATACATACCATTGCATCGGCGCAATGTGCATTCACCATGTATTCAACCGAGTCTGCAATCAAATCACGTGATGGCAAAGAATAAAGCATGCCGTCATGCCCCATTGCGATCCCATCGTCCACTGCAATTGTATTGAACTCTTTAGCAACACCACCTGCTGCCTGAATTTCTGCTGCGACAAGCTGCCCTAGATCTTTTAGATGTACATGGCCTGGAACAAATTGGGTAAATGAGTTGACCACTGCAATAATTGGTTTGCCGAAATCTTCATCTTTCATTCCTGTTGCACGCCATAAGCCACGTGCGCCAGCCATATTTCTTCCGTGTGTCGATGTTTTTGAACGATAGTCAGGCATTTGTGTTTCCAACAAGTTGTGCTTGAGTGAAATGACTTCCACTCTGGCTGAATGATACTGATATAGCGTTAGATCAGTCGGAATATTGACTCATCATCATAATTTGATCATTCTCCATTCTATAGAAGCAAATAATATTGGGAAAGCCAAGAACGATAATACTCAGTCAATATTTAGCAAAACTTACATGAATAATTTTTTATTTTTTTATAACCTTTTTTTATCAATAAAATTTTTTCAATAATTTTTTGTTCACTATTTAAAAACTAAAACGCTCAATCGCCATGAGTTTAGGGCTTCAAACGTTTTTCACGTATACTACCCATAAACTCTTTTTGGATTGCATTTGTGAAAATTATTTTTGCTGGCACCCCCGAATTTGCTGCAACAGCATTGGCGGCTTTATTAAAAACTTCCCATGAAATTATCGCGGTTTATACTCAACCAGACCGGAAAGCAGGTCGTGGACAAAAACTAACGCCATCCCCTGTAAAACAGCTTGCACTTGAACATGATATTCCTGTTTATCAACCACTCCACTTCAAAGCTTCCACCGAAGAAGGTTTAGCAGCTCAACAAGAACTGGCAGCTTTAGGTGCCGATGTGATGGTGGTTGCAGCGTATGGCTTAATTCTTCCACAAGCTGTGCTCGATACACCTAAATATGGTTGTTTAAATATTCACGGTTCATTATTACCACGCTGGCGTGGTGCAGCGCCAATTCAACGTGCGATTGCAACAGGTGACGACGAAACTGGTATCACGATCATGCAAATGGCTGCCGGTTTAGATACAGGCGATATGATGTATAAAACCTATTGCCCAATTACTGCCGAAGATACTTCTGCGACTTTACATGATAAACTTGCAGATCAAGGTGCAACCGCAATTTGTGCGGTACTTGAGTCAGAAGAAACACTACAAAAATATTTGGCAGAACGCGAAGTTCAAGACGAAAGCTTAACGGTCTATGCTCATAAACTCGTAAAGTCAGAAGCTCGTATTGATTGGTCAATTGATGCTGTTCAAATTGACCGAAATATCCGTGCATTTAACCCTTGGCCAGTCGCTTTTGTTCAACTTGATGAAAACAATGCACTGCGTGTTTGGAACTCAACAGTTTCTAGTCAAAGCAAAGCAGATGCCCAAGCTGGTGAAATTATTGCAATTGATAAACAAGGCGTGCATGTTGCTTGCGGTGAAAATACATTTGTTTGTTTGACGAGTGTGCAATGGCCGGGTGGTAAAGCATTAAATGCTCAGCAAATTGCACAAACTCAAAAACTTCACGTAGGACAGATTCTGCCATGAGTCAGGTTAATTCAAATTCATCACGTTTTAACCTACGTGCTCAAGTCGTTCAGACGTTATTAAAAGTCCAGCAAGGGCAATCACTTGCTAGTATTTTAAATACGCAGCTGAATCAAGTTGCAGAACGTGATCGCGCACTATTTCATGAACTTGTTCTAGGTACGCTACGCCAATGGTTTGCACTTAAATCAATTAGCTTACCTCTGCTCAGCAAACCTTTAAACAATGAGACAGTAGAAACCTGCCTATACGTTGGTCTTTATCAAGTTTTATGTACGCGTATTGCAGCGCACGCTGCCATCTCAGAAACAGTAGATGCGACTAAACAACTTGGGTTCCCTGCACTCAGTGGCATTGTAAATGCTATTTTGCGCCGAGCTACTCGTGAAACTGATGATTTTCAGCAAGGTTTACAGCAAGCGCATGGCTTACCAAGTTGGCTTTTTAAACGCTTAAAAAAGGATTGGGGAGAACAAACCGAAGCGCTCTGCCAATCGCTAAAACAAGTTGCACCTTTAACCTTACGAGTGAACCAGCGACACATTGGTCGAGATGCTTATTTAGCAAAACTACAAAGTCTCGATATTCAGGCACGTGCGTGTACTCTGTCTGAAGCAGGTATTGTTCTTGAGCAATCTGTACAAATCACTCAGTTACCTGGTTTTGAACAGGGCTGGTTTTCTGTACAAGATGAACATGCGCAGTTATGTGCAACCCTATTGCCTGATTTAAACAATAAAACTGTGATTGATGCATGTGCTGCCCCTGGGGGTAAAACGGCTCACTTGCTCGAAAAGTTTAAACCAGCACAGTTAATCGCCATTGATCAGGATGCGAGTCGTTTAGTCCGTGTGACTGAAAACTTAAACCGACTAGCACTAGATCAAAGCCATACTGAAATTCTGGCTGCCGATGCAACCGAGTGGACTCCGGCTGAACCAGTAGATTGTATCGTGCTTGATGCACCTTGTTCTGCTACAGGTGTAATTCGTCGTCATCCAGACATACGCCTATTGCGTCAATCTACCGATATAGCGCAAACCATTGAGCTACAAAAACAGATATTGGAACATATGTGGCAACAACTCAAAGTTGGGGGCACATTGCTCTACATCACCTGTTCAATTTTAAAAGCTGAAAATGAACAACAGATGATCGACTTCTTTGCAGAACATACCGATGCAAAAGAAGTAAAAATCGAAGCAGTTTGGGGAATCGAACAAACCCATGGCAGACAATTATTGCCACAAGCACAATCTGGTGATGGATTTTATTATTGTAAAATCCAAAAAATTGCATAAAAAAAGCAGGCTTAAGAGCCTGCTTTTTTCTAGACCAGTATCAAAGTGTGTGCTGGTCTTTTACTTCTTCTAAAACTTCATCTAACTCTTCAGGATGCTTTGCTAAATGTAAGATGGATAAAGCCAGTCCACCCCATACAAACACCATCGAAATTATTAACATCACGATTGCCGAAGTATTCATTCCTTATCCTCCTAGCGATCTTTCATTTTGCTTAACACGATAGCTACGACTGCACAGAAAATCACACTGCCCCAACCGAATACACCTTGTAAGCTCATACTATAAGTATCATAGCCATTTTTGATCAAATTAAAAACAGTCATAGAGAGTGTTGTTAACAAGATTAAAGAAGTGATGACTGTTAAAGTGAAATCCCAGCCTTTACCCAATTGAATGGTTGAAATGCGGTTTACATGGTCACGAAGCTCTTTAAGTGCTGAACGTTTAAACCAAGCTACACTAATAATCGATAATAATGCGCCACCAATAATCCCAATGTTATTAATAAAGTGATCGACAATATCAACAAGCTTAATTGCATTTACACTTGAGAATAAAATAATTGATACAAGCGCACTACCGCCACCAATAATGGTTACAGCTTTCTTGCGTCCCCACTTCAACTTATCTTGCATTGCAGCAATCGGCACTTCCAAAATACTGACCATTGAAGAAATACCAGCTACAAATAATGAAGAGAAGAACAAAAGACCGAATAGATCAGCACCCGACCCTAAACTTGAAATAATTTTAGGAAATGCAATAAATGCGAGTCCAATACCGCCACTCACGACATCCTTAACTTCAGTACCTGCTGCATGTGCCATAAAGCCAAGCGCTGCAAAGATACCAATACCCGCTAAAATCTCTGTCGATGCATTTGCAAAACCGACAATAAGGCCTGAGCCAGTTAAATTGGTTTTTGGTTTTAAGTATGATGCGTAGGTCACCATGATCCCGAAACCAACGGAGAGTGAAAAGAAAGTATGACCATAAGCTGCTAACCAAACTTTATAGTCCATCATGGCAGACCAATTTGGCGTAAAGAAAGCATTTAAGCCTTGTACCGCGCCTGGTAAACGCAATGACTGAATCACTAAAATAGTAAATAGAACAAACAATAAAGGCATGAAAATCTTGTTAGATAATTCAACACCCTTTTTCACTCCACCATATAAAATGATTAAAGTCAGCGCCCAAATTCCAACAATCGGCCAGAATAAATGACTTACAAACTGTAAATCAAAACCAGTCGCTTTTGAGGTTTGTAAGTAGGTATTGAAGAAGAAGCCTTCCGGGTCACTTCCCCACATCTGACCAATAGAGAAATAAATATAACTACCAGCCCAAGTCAGTACACTTGCGTAGTACAAACCGATGATGATACAGACACAAACCTGCCACCATCCTAATGTTTCTCCTCCTTTAAACAAAGCTCGATACGCTTTAGGAGGTGACCCATTACTACGATGGCCTACCGCATAATCTAAAAATAGTAAGGGTAAACCTGCTGTAATGAGTGCAAGTAAATAAGGAATAAGAAACGCACCACCACCATTTTCATATGCAACGTATGGAAAGCGCCAAATATTACCTAAGCCTACAGCCGAGCCAACGGCTGCAATAATAAAACCAGATCGTGACGTCCAGTTTTCACGAGAATCTGTCATAGAACACCTAATGTTAAGAGATTACTTATTTTTACTGCTATTGTTGATTGTTATTCCGCATGCAAAAAAAGAACCAAAAAATACTTTTGTGTTTGTAGAAAATAAAATGAACCTTTTGAGTATTTTTCTTCCCTAAACAAACAAGCAAAAATAGAAAATTCTTCCTTAAAGATTTTTGTCCATTTTTTGCCCCTATATAGCTGAACAATACCTGTTTTTATTTCTTTTTACTGTAATTTCCATCTGAAATTTTACGTTTTTTTAGAAATTTTGATCTAGTCTGATCATTTTTTAACTGATATTAGTATTTTAAAGCATATTATTGTGCTGCTATATACAATGATATTTTCTACCATTTAAATTCTTTTAGATTTCACAAAGTGGATATATCAACTAATTTTTCTCATAATAATGAGTAAAACATCATTTTCTTTTTTCACAAAATTTATACTAAGTTCTATAAAATAATTTTCACAACAAACTACATATTTTTATATAAAAATCAAAAACATATAATATTTTAAAAAATTAAAACTCTATAAGCTTTTTATACACTATTTTTCATCAATGCATAACTACCCAGATATCTATATCATGCGCTCAAAGATTTCTTTTTCTTAGGATATGATGATGAAGATATTAAAAATGTCTTTTTTGGCACTCGGGATGGGTCTTAGCGGATTCGCACAAGCTGATTTTATAGGAGTTAAAGGAGACGTTGGTTATTGGTTTTACGATGGTAAAGCAAACATGTCTTCACAACTACCAGATGATCAAGATTTAGATCGAAAAGGCAGTGCACAGCTTTCACTCGCTTTTGAGCATCCAATTCCATTTATTCCAAATGCAAAAATTCGCTATGTAAATCTAGATACGCAAACTAAGTCAGAAACCTTAGGCCAAGCTAACTATAAAATTAATTTAGATCATAGCGATTTTATTCTTTACTACGAATTATTAGATAATATTGTGAGTGTAGATGCAGGGCTTGGTGCAACTGTATTAAATGGTGATATCACTGCCTATACTGGTAAACGTGTGGATATTGATAAAACATATCCTATCGCTTATTTGTCAGGCGAAGTAAAACTTCCATTCACAGGTTTAAGTGCTAAAGGCGAAGCAACCTATACAAACTTTAATGATGCAAAAATCACAGATGCATTAGCAGAGGTAAAGTATAAATTCGTCGATAATTTAGCAGTTGATTTAGGCTTGAAAGCTGGCTATCGCGTACTCAATATTGACTTAGATGACTATGATAACAATGACCTTAAATTTGAGTTTAAAGGTCCATATGTAGGCTTGGAAGCACACTTCTAAATCAAACGTTCAGATATAAAAAAAGAACTCTATATGAGTTCTTTTTTATTTAAATCATATCTACATAACCTAAATATTCTCGAATTCTTTGACACCATGCTCGAATATTTGGATATAACTTTAAATCGAAGCCGCCTTCCTCAGCGACATGCGTATATGCATATAAAGCGATATCCGCAATGGTCAATTCATTTCCAACGAGATAATCATACTCTATTAAAGCTTTATCCATAATAGATAGCGCTTTATGGCCTTTTGGCTGTAAATTATGATATTCCTGTATTCTTTCTGTTGGTAACCCTGAATATTTATTAATAAAGCGAGCAACTGCAATAAATGGTTCATGACTATACTGCTCAAAGAACATCCACTGATACATTTTTGCTTTAATAAAAGGATCTGTAGGAATAAATTTTGTTCCTTCAGCTACATAACCTAAAATAGCATTGGATTCACTCAAAACACGACCATCATCCAGCACTAATACAGGTATTTTTCCATTGGGATTTAATGACAAAAAATCATCTGTTTGAGTTTCTTTGTTTAAAATATCAACATGTATCCATGTATGATTAATTTTTAATAAGGAAAGTAATAATTTAATCTTATAACAATTACCCGAACTTACATCACCATAAATTATCATCGATCCACTTCCCTTATTATGCATACTTAAAAGATTAATTTTCTTGTTACTTATAACAGAACTCTTTCTTAGAATTAATATATATCGGCTTTTATTGTCTACATTCAGAGTTTTATATTTATTCCGTGCAAAGCAACACCCCAATCTCTTTTGAGATTGGGGTGTTAGAATAATGAGCTGGCGATGACTTACTCTCACATGGGTAACCCCACACTACCATCAGCGCTAAGAGGTTTCACTTCTGAGTTCGGGAAGGGATCAGGTGGTTCACTCTTGCTATGGTCGCCAGCACAACTGTTTATGGATACTTGCTTTGGTCTTATTGTTTGCCGAAGCGTTTTCCAAATCTTTACAGATTGGGCTGATTGAATCTGATTTGTTCATTTTATCTAGTGGAGTAACTAAATCAAGTTTCTTTGTCGATTTATGAATCGATTGATGCTTTATATACAA
>NZ_JAVQNN010000021.1:0-94887 GCF_031798975.1 Acinetobacter sp. V110_1
GGCACCGGGTTTTGATCTCGGCATCCGTTGGTTCGAATCCAGCCGCCCCTGCCATTCTCTTATTTTAAAGACAGACTTAATTGCCTTGATTTTTGTTGATTATTCTTGACATTGCATTGCAAAAATATTAAAGTTCTGCCGCATTAGGGGCGTCGCCAAGTGGTAAGGCACCGGGTTTTGATCTCGGCATCCGTTGGTTCGAATCCAGCCGCCCCTGCCATCTATTTCATTACATACCAACCGCCAAGGGTGCTTCATGCCCAATCTTGTCGTTTTTAGTGGAAATGCTCATCCACAGTTCGCTCAAAAAGTCGTAAGTCACTTACATATCCCTCTAGGTGCTGCATCAGTCGGTCACTTTTCTGATGGAGAAATTTCAGTAGAAATTACTGAAAATGTTCGTGGTAAAGACGTATTTATCGTTCAGCCTACTTGTGCGCCTACCAATGATAACCTTATGGAAATCTTGGTAATGGCAGATGCATTGCGTCGTGCAAGTGCTGGTCGTATTACCGCTGTTATTCCTTATTTTGGTTATGCTCGCCAAGACCGTCGTCCACGTTCTGCACGTGTGCCGATTACAGCTAAAGTTGTTGCAGACATGCTTACCACTGTTGGTATTGACCGTGTCGTAATGATTGACTTACATGCTGACCAAATCCAAGGTTTCTTCGATATTCCAGTCGACAACATCTACGGTACTCCTGCTTTGCTTGCTGACTTACGTCAACAACAACATGATAACCTTATGGTGGTTTCTCCTGACGTTGGTGGTGTAGTACGTGCACGTGCTGTTGCCAAACAGATGGGTGACATCGATTTAGCAATCATCGACAAACGTCGTCAAAAAGCCAATGAGTCGCAAGTTATGCACTTGATTGGTGATGTAAAAGATCGTGATTGCGTTATTGTAGATGACATGGTTGATACAGCTGGTACATTGTGTAAAGCAGCTGATGCACTTAAGCAATTTGGTGCACGTCGTGTTGTTGCTTATGCAACTCACCCTGTACTTTCAGGTAAAGCAATTGAGAACTTACGCAACTCAGTCATTGATGAGTTAGTTGTAACTGACACAATTCCTCTTTCTGAAGAAGCATTGACTTTGGGCAAAATCCGTCAAGTTTCTGTTGCTAGCATGGTTGCTGAAACGATTCGTCGTATTAATAACGAAGAGTCTATCAGCGCGATGTTCGATAGTTTATAATATTGCAGCTTTTTCTTAACCCTGGCTTTGGCTGGGGTTTTCTATCACTAAACTGGTCGCAAGTTTAGTTTATTTAATCTTTAATGAGGATTTATCTCATGGCAAACTTCGTATTCAACGCTCAAGCGCGTGCTGAAGACAAACAAGGGAAAGGTGCGAGCCGCCGCCTTCGTCGCGAATCTTTAGTTCCAGCTATCATCTACGGTGGTAACGCTGAGCCTGTAACTGTTACTTTAGAACTTCGTGAGCTTGTAAAAGCTTTAGAAAACAATGCTTTCTTTGAAGAAGTTGTAGAAATCAAAGTGGGCGACAAAGTTGAAAACGTTAAAATCCAAGCGTTACAACGTCACCCATCTAAAAACACTCCTATGCACGCTGACTTCAAACGCGCATAAGTGTTTAAAGGCGTAAATTAGTGTCAAATATTTCGCTAATTGTTGGTTTGGGCAATCCTGGTTCAGAATATGCCCAAACCCGCCATAATGCAGGCTTCTGGTTCGTTGAACAGCTTGCAGATAAATATGGCATTACATTAAAAAATGATCCAAAATTTCACGGAATCAGTGGTCGTGGTAATATAGAAGGACACGATGTTCGCTTACTTCTACCAACGACTTACATGAATCGTTCTGGACAAAGTGTTGTTCCTTTCTCAAAATTCTATCAAATTGCTCCAGAAGCAATTCTGATTGCTCATGATGAACTTGATATGAACCCTGGTGTAATTCGTCTCAAAACAGGCGGTGGACACGGCGGTCATAACGGTTTACGTGATATTGTCCCACATATTGGTCCAAATTTTCATCGTTTACGAATTGGTATTGGACATCCAGGTTCAAAAGAAAGAGTTTCTGGGCATGTACTCGGAAAAGCACCAAGTAGTGAACAAAGCCTGATGGATGGAGCAATTGATCACGCTCTTTCTAAAGTAAAGCTACTTGTTCAAGGACAAGTATCACAGGCCATGAACCAAATTAATGCGTATAAACCAGCTTAAATTGTTGAACAATCAAGCTTGCTATCTTGCTTTTTTAGGAGCAAAATGCGCATCAGCCACCTTGCCCGAATGGCAAAGGCAAAAGATTTCACTATAAGATCTTCTTAGGTCTACTCAGGAGACGCTAGCCATGCTATCTCGTTTATTAAAATGCAAAATTCACCGTGCAGTTGTAACCCATGCTGAACTTCACTATGAAGGTTCTTGTGCAATTGATGGCGTATTGATGGATTTAGCTGGTATTCGTGAATACGAAGAAATCCACGTTTGGAACGTAACTAATGGCAAGCGCTTCACAACTTACGCGATTCGTGGTGAAGACAACTCTGGCATTATTTCAGTAAACGGTGGTGCTGCTCACCAAGCAGATGTAGGCGATTTAGTTATTATTGCTACATTTGGTGATTTCACAGAAGTTGAAGCAAATGCTCATAAACCACGTTTGGTATATGCAAACCCAGATAATACAGTCAACCACACAGCGAATTGCATTCCTGTACAAGTTGCTTAATTAAAGATTTAAAAATAAAAAAGCCCGTAAATACGGGCTTTTTTATTTGACTTTACAAATTCCTAGCAGTCCCCTTCCACCAGCTTCGCTGCTGCTTACAGTTTAAAGGCTGTAGTTCTTCTCCTCTTAAATCAAATAAAGTCGCCTCGCCTTTTGTATTTACCTTAAATTCAGCATACTTTGCTTTTTCATAGCATTGGGCTAGACCTTCGGCAAATAAAAAACTTCGAGAAGCTGGATATAAAGCCTGCAAACGATTTTCAGGATTTTTTAAAATTAAACTTTGCCCAGCAAATGAATTGTGAGTATCTAAAATTGTACGAACTACTCGATTTTGTGAATCCAAAATAACTTTTGCTGGAATATTGGCATGATTAAGAATCACTTGATCTAAAGCTTCACCTTCGCTTCCTGAAAGTGCTTTAAGAGATTGTAAATTTAATTCATACGCCAGCGCCATGTAGTCCCCTTGTAATATGGAGCGAGGGTCAACGGGCTTAAGCTTAATAAAAATACTTTTACTCTGATGCAGGCGCCATTCATTTTTCGCTACCAAACCTGCAAAAACTAATACAGTGACTATTGCAAGTATAAGAGAGAAATACTTTTTCATTACTTTTCTCCCTCAACAAAATTGTTCTTAGCTTCTTGTAGGAGCAATCCATATAAGGCCAACAATATAATTCCTGACACTAGGATTGATGCACTTTTAGCTAGAAAACTTAATTGTAGACTGTAATAAAGTTGCCAAAGTACAATAGCAAACACAAGAAGTGTAATACCGTAAACAACGCGATCTTTATTTTTTAAGGCCCATGTCAAAATTATAAATAGAATGAATACATCAAAATAGCCGAGTGCAATAAGTACTATGCCAAAAATTAAAAAGGCAAAAAAAGTTATAGCGTGAAGTTGCCTATAGAGATAGAAAAAACTAAAGCACAATAACCATAGACTTGGTAAAACATAGAAAAACCATGATGACTGATCAGCCGAATCAAGCAATGCTAACCCTATAAAATTATCAAAGAATGAGTTCACCAAAATCACAGCAAGTACGCATAAAAAGATACTCCGCTCATACAATATAGCTGCCTTACTCCCTATTAGTAGTACTAAGCTAAAAATTAAATAGTTAAGTAAAGTTAAATTGAAGTAAGTTTGAGTCGGATGTACTGACCACAATGAATGGTCTAGTTGCAGTATGTAGATAAATGCTATGCCATAAGTTGCGAGCATTTGAATTAAAATAAAGAACCAATGAGGCTTAAGAAAATAACTGATACATAGCATAAAAATCTGGGCAATCAACACCCATAAAATTTGATTTGTCTCAGAACCAAGATGGAATAAAAAAGCAGTCTGCCCACTCACAAATAAACAATATGCAAATTGCCGAATGAAATAGCTTTGAGATTTTGTCAGTAATGTTATAGCTATAACAACAAAAATGATTCCAATAATTAAAGAAATAGTCTTCCAAAATACGAGTGTAAATGCTGCAAGTGCTAAACCAGCAAGCCAAGCACCAATTGCTAAAGGAATAACATAAAAACGACTTTGGCGAAAAATTCTTATTAAGAAGTAACTAATGAGTGCAAACCAAATAAAAATAATGCCCGCAATCAATAAAAAAATGAACTCATTAGAATCTTTAAATAAATGATTAATACCATCTACAAGCCATATTGTTGCGGTTACACCGAGAACAGCAGCCATCAAACTGGCACATAGCTGATCATTCTTTTTAAAGAAATAATAGAAAGCAATAACGCCTAGAAAGAAAGCGGAAATTAGATACGGTAAATTTTTATTCGATAAAAATTGGATCATCCCTATTATTGAAATAACAGCAAACCAAGCAATAAAAACAAAACGTAAGGCTGTATATTTCTTTTGACAGATCCAGAACTGGACAAGACTTAATAAATTTAGAGCAAAAAGATAAAGATAAGGAAACTTTTCTGCCCAGAAAGTCTGTTTAAAAAATAAAAAAAGTGTAAGTTGGCTTGTAATACAAATTAAAGCAAAGATTCCAATATTTGGTCGATATAGCCACGGCAATAAAAACAGAGTCCAAATCAAGAAAACTAAATAACTGTCTGCACCAGTTTGATAAACTTGCCCAATTACAGCTAAACTCAAACCGATCATTAAGCCGCAAGTACCATGTAAAGTCTGCCGTATTCCCTCGCTTAAGGTACCGTTTATGCTCACCCAAGCTGTGACAAGCAATATAACAGGTGGAATAATGAGTTGAATGCTATCAGGAAGCATCAACCAGTTAGCAGCAATTAAATAAAGAATACTGAGCGCCATAAATACATAACTAAAAATATGGAGATGCTGAATAAATAAAGTATTCCTAAATGGATAATCGCCTCTAATCTGCATGAAAAACCTGTTTTATTTATAATTTTCTATAAAAAACATAGCATTCACTTTTAAAACCAACAAGTAAGCTCTTGTTAAAAAACCTATTTCGATTTATGAAAATACTTATTCATAATGAGACTTAGCATTCTACAAAAGCATCTAGCCAATTTTGCCAAGCGCGCTATAATAAAACCCATCGCTTCAGGGCGGGGTGGAATTCCCCACCGGTGGTAAAGTTAATTTTATGAATAGATTAACAAGCCCACGAGCTTAAATTGTGTAATTTGAGCAGATTTGGTGAAACTCCAAAGCCGACGGTATAGTCCGGATGAAAGAAGACGACGAACTGGGATAAATCCGTTTTATTTCAGTGCCAGCCTGTTTTTACATCAGTCCTGAAATGTTCAACCGTATTTTTACGAGAGCGTTTCATTATGTCTAGCTTAATTCAACCAGAACTTTTTTTCTCAGCCCTCTCTCCTGCTGAGCAGCGTATTCAACAAGCATTAGAAGATATCCGTCAAGGCAAACCTGTCTTGGTTATGGATGACTTTGATCGTGAAAATGAAGCAGATTTAATCGTTGCAGCAGAAACGCTAACTGTTGAGACCATGGCACGTATGATTCGTGATGGCTCAGGTATTGTATGTTTATGCCTGACAGAAGAATTAGCAGATCACCTTGAACTCCATCCCATGGTTTCTCAAAACTCAAGTCAGTTTCATACTGCTTTTACAGTAACCATTGAAGCTGCTCAAGGCGTTACCACTGGTGTTTCTGCTAAAGACCGTGTAACAACCATTAAAACTGCTATTAAAGATGGTGCTGTTGCAAGTGACTTAAATCGTCCGGGTCACGTTTTCCCATTACGTGCACGTAATGGTGGAGTCCTTACTCGTCGAGGTCATACCGAGGGAACAATTGATCTAGCAAGACTAGCCGGGCTTAAACCCGCTGGCGTATTATGTGAATTAACCAATCCAGATGGCACGATGGCGTCGGGCATTCAAGTTTTAGCATATGCTCAAACTCATCACTTAACGGTGATTACGATTGAAGAACTTGTTCAATACCGCCAGCAACACAGCATTTAAACAAAAAAGGTTTGGCTTTACGACAAAGCCAAACCTATAAATTAAAACTTATTTATATTTAAGAAACTTTCTTTTGTGCTGCCAGTTCTTCAACATAGTCCAAAAGTTCAGAGAACTGATTAATCATTGCTTTTGGCTGTGCTTGAGCAAGTTCCTCTGCTGTTCCATAACCGTAAGTCACAGCTACCGCCTCAATACCATTGTGGCGAGCACCTAAAACATCATATTGACGGTCACCTACCATTAAACACTCTTCTGGGTTTAATTGCTCATGCTCAAGAATATAACGAATGAGTTCAGCTTTATTAGTCCGCTCACCCGTTAACTCACTCCCATAGATATGTACAAAGTATTGGCTTAATTCAAAATGGTCCAAGATACGTTTTGCATAAATCGTTGGTTTAGCAGTTGCAACAAATAAACGATATCCTTCTTTTTTTAAAGCGCTAAGCGTTTTTGCAACAGATGGATATACTTCATTTTCAAATAAACCAATGACCGAGAAACGCTCACGATAAGCCATTAAAGCTTGTTCAGCTAAAGCATCATCTTGAGTAGCTAATAATTTTGCGAGTGAAGGCTTTAAAGGTGGGCCAATTGTCCAGTCAATATCTAAATCGGCAGCCAATGGATAACCTAATTTCTCCATTGCATAGCGAATTGAAGTATGGATTCCAACTTTTGGGTCTGTTAAGGTTCCATCTAAATCAATCAAAATATGTTTTATAGCCATTCAATCACTAACCCAGTAAAGTATTTAATTCAATTGGTCGAGAGTTTAATCAAACTCTCTTATACTAACGTAAATTTAAATTGAAAAGGAAATAACCGTGCGTCCAACCGTACTTTGTTTCTCGGGTTTAGACCCTTCAGGTGGTGCAGGTTTACAAGCCGATATTGAAGCGATTGGACAAAGTGGCGCCCATGCAGCAATTGCATGTACGGCTCTTACCATTCAAAACTCACAACAAGTATTTGGCTTTGAAGCAACCTCAAAAGAACTATTACTAGCTCAAGCTAATGCCGTGGTAGGTGACTTACCCATTAAATGTGTTAAGTCAGGTATGCTGGGCACCACAGATAATATTGCTGCACTCGCTGAATTTTTACGTGCTCATCCTGATTATCAATATGTACTTGACCCTGTTTTAGTTGCAAATAGCGGTGGCTCTTTAGGTGACCAAGCAACCTTAGTTAAAGCATTTGTTGAACTGATTCCCCTAGCGACTCTTATTACCCCCAATACAGTTGAATTACGAGCATTAACAGGTATTGACGACTTAGAGCAAGCAACCAAAAAACTTTTTGAAATGGGTGCTAAAGCTGTATTAGTAAAAGGTGGACACGAAGATACCCCCGACTTCATTAAAAATAGTTTATATATTGATGGTGAACTTGCAGCGAGTAGTAGCTGTCCTCGCCTTGAAGGCGAATATCATGGCTCAGGTTGTTCATTAGCGAGTTTTATTGCAGGTCGCTTAGCTTTAGGTGATTCTCTAAAAATTGCAGTACAACATGCAGAAACATGGTTATTTGGTGTTTTAAAAAATGCCGAAACACCCGTACCTAATGGACAAAAGATTCCAAAACGATTTTAACAACCAAATAAAAAGGCGCTTTAAGCGCCTTTTTATTTATTCCAATTACTGTGGAATACGTAAAACTTGTCCAGGGAAAATCTCATCTGGATCTTTCAACATTGGTTTATTTGCTTCAAAGATTTTCGGATACTGGTTTGCATCGCCATAAAATTCTTTCGCAATTTTTGAAAGATTATCACCAGATTTTACTGTATAAAATTTGCTTTCCGGTTCTGGAGTCACAACAGTCATCTGGTCATCTACATGTGCAACATGATCGATGTTACCAACAATAAGAATAATCTTTTCTTTATCCGCTTGGCTTTGCACTTGACCATTAATAGTCGCAGTATCAGTTGAACCATTATATGTTACAGATAAGCCTTCCACCCCAAGGCCTAAACTTTTAATTAATCCTAATAATTTATTCGCCACTTCTTGTGCAGAAGGTTCTGCTGGAGTTGCTGGAGCTGGTTGTGGTTCTGCTGGTGCGGTATTTTTCTTACCAATACCTTTTACAAAATCAAAAAGACCCATTTTTAGTCCTCATCTTATTGTTTATAGTAAAGTCATTAAACTGACCCTTATTGTTATACTTGAAAAAAGAGACACCTCTGCTATCAATTGAGGTTGATCTTGTAAAAATATGTATCTCTCTCAATTATTTTACTCAAATAAAAAAAAGCCACCTTACGGTGGCCTTCTTTTTAATCAGCAATATGCGAATTAACCAAGTTTTTTAGTTACATAGTCAATTGCAGATTGAACTGTAGTGATTTCGTTTGAATCTTCATCAGGGATAGTGATGTCGAAGTCATTTTCGAAAGACATAACAAGTTCAACTAAATCTAAAGAGTCAGCACCCAAGTCATCCATGAAAGATGCTTCGTTTTTAATCTCTTCAGCTTTAAGACCAAGTTGTTCTGCAACTGCTTGTTTAACGCGTTGTTCGATATCGCTCACAGGAATTCTCCTCATTGCTTGTGGCGTTTGATTTGCCACTAGTTTAATTGAATATAAAAATTTTTAAAAGTTTATACATCGGCGTTAGGCCATGTATAAACCACCATTTACATGTAATACCGTACCGGTAATGTAACCTGCTTTATCACTTGCAAGGAAACTCACCGCATTTGCGATATCTTGTGGCTCACCTAAGCGATTTAAAGCCACTTGATCACTCATTTTTTTGCGAATGTCTTCACTAAGTGCATCTGTCATTTCTGTTGCAATAAAACCTGGTGCCACACTGTTTACAGTAATTTGGCGGCTACCCATCTCTTTTGCAAGGCTACGGCTAAATGCTTCAATACCTGCTTTAGCAGCAGAGTAGTTTGCTTGGCCTGGGTTTGCAAAATGAGCAACAACAGAACTGATATTAATAATTCGACCAAAACGTGCTTTCGTCATACCTTTAAGTACGCGTTTAGATAAACGATAAACGGCTTTAAGGTGGATATTGAGAATGTCATCCCAATCATCTTCAGACATACGAAGCAACAAATTGTCTTTCGTAATACCTGCATTGTTAACAAGAACAAGTACAGGACCATAGTTCTGTTCAATATGAGACACGACTGCTTCAATCTCATCGAGATTACGCACGTCGAGCGCCAAACCTGCACCTTGTTCACCAAAGCTATCAGTTAGCTTTTGTGCACCAGATTCAGAAGTCGCAGTACCTACGACAAAATAACCGTCTTGAATAAGTTGCTGGGCAATTGCAGCGCCAATGCCCCGACTCGCGCCCGTTACTAATGCAACTTTGCGTTCTTGTGTCATGCAATTTTTCCTTCTGCCACTAAAACAGCATTTAGGGCATCTTCCATTTTGCTCTTACTATCAATAGAAAAAGCTTTTTCAATATTTGGTAAACGCTTTGCGAGATTACTCAATACTGTACCTGGACCACATTCAACAATGTACTGAATACCTTGGTCTTGTAGAGACTGCATGGTACGAGTCCATTGTACAGACTGGTACAATTGTGCCGTTAAAGCCTGACGTAATTGAGCAACATCGGTAGCAATTCCCGCGTTGACATTTTGTATTACAGGAATGGTAGGTAGCTCAATGGCAGTTTGTTCCAAAGCTTCTGCAAATTTCTCTGCAGCAGGTTTCATCAATGAACAATGCGAAGGTACAGAAACTGGTAAAGCAATTGCTTTAGCAGATTGTTCTTTTGCCAATGCCATAACTTGCTGTACAGATGCAGTACTACCCGCAATTACAACCTGACCTTGTGAATTATAATTTGCAGCTTCAACTGAACCTTGACCCGATGCAGTCACGCTCTGGCACAATTCAACTACTTTATCATCGGCCAAACCAAGAATTGCAGCCATAGCGCCTTCCCCTTGAGGAACAGCACTTTGCATGAGTTTTCCACGCAAATTAACTAATTTAACTGCATCTGCCAAACTCATTGAACCCGCTGCAACTAAAGCGCTGTATTCACCTAAAGAGTGCCCTGCAAGGTATTTAGGCGCTAAACCACCTAAATCTAACCATAGACGCCATAAAGCGATGCTGGCAGTTAATAATACAGGTTGGGTGTTTTCTGTTTGGTCTAAACCTTCACCACTTTGCGCAATGTGCCAAAGATCAAATCCTAGCGCGTCTGAAGCTTCAGCAAAAGTTTGCCCAACTCCACTAAACTGTTCTGCGAGTTCAGCGAGCATACCAACTTTTTGTGAACCTTGACCCGGAAACACAAATGCAGTTTTTGTGGCTAAAGCTACTTGTTCAAGACGTTTAGCAGACATAAGAAATCCTTTTTGGGTTTTCACTCATTTCTCTGGAGCGGAAATTTAACATTTAATTTGTATATTTATAATTGCGAAAAACAACAAAAAAAGGGAGCTTTCGCTCCCATTTTTTCTATACTTAAGCATCACGCTTAATGCATATCATGCAATTATTCAGCATCAGCTGCTTTAGCGAATAATTGGCGACCACGGTAGAAACCGTCTTTAGTCACGTGGTGACGACGATGAGTTTCACCAGTTGCTTGGTCTACTGTTAATGCATTCTCGGTTAAAGCGTCATGTGAACGGCGCATGTCACGGCGAGAGCGACTTTTACGGTTTTGCTGAACGGCCATGATGGCTCCTTACAAAGATCGAAAAAATGGATCAGAACAAATTCAGTTGTCTTATCTCATAATCATAACACAAATTATGAGTTAAGTTTACCCTTCAAACCTGCCAAAACATCAAACGGGTTATCCCGTTTCTCTTCGACAACGTTCTGAATGGTAGGTTGATGTTTATGTTCACAAGCATCATGCTTGGGAGATAAAGGCATCAACAATAACAGTTCATCTTCTAGTAATGCGAGTAAGTTGATCGAAGCAGGTGTATCAAAATCACCTTTTGTCGAAGACTCACTTTCACCTAAAACGATGAAATCAGCATCCTCATCCAAGCGCTCTATCAGTGACTCATCATCTACAAGTGCAATATGAAAGTCAGAAACAATTGGCATTTCAACAGGTTCCAAACAACGTTGGCACTCCATCGGAACTTTTGTTTCCATATGACCATCTAACCACACAATGCGATGATAGGCATCCATTGATAGCTTACAGTCTATGTTGATCAATTGGTTATCAATTGACCCAACAGCTTCACGAGCAATACGAGCAAGACGAGACAATGGCAGTTGACCTGACCATGTAAAGCCTTGTTCAGCCCATTTAAACGGCTCAATCTGTGCCGGAAAGGTATTTGCTGACATAATTAAGGCGGCAATTCTACAAATTCATCGGTACTCTGTCAAAGATTAAGATACAATTTTGTACTTCTTTAGACAGAACTCGGGGTAAATTAAGCAATGCACCTGTTGCAGCCGCAACCTGAAGTTAACACTTCATTACTCGTTTGCACCCATTCAACTCACCAAAACACTCTTTTACCTGACATGGTGCAACTCTCACCATGGCCAAGCTCAAAATTAGAGTCTGAGCAAGTTGATTGGCTTATTTTACACTTTAATCACTGGTTTTCCCACCATAATGTGACATTAGTTCGTGGAGAATTTGAACCAGAATATTTCCCAGCGAATGAACATGAACCAGCTAAAATTCAATTTGCCCATGGTTTTTTCAATAGCGCCTTGCATGAAATTAGCCATTGGACAATTGCAGGTGCAAAACGTCGCCTATTACCCGATTTAGGTTATTGGTATGCGCCAGATGGTCGAACTAAAGAACAGCAGGATTTATTTGAACAAGTAGAAATCAAGCCTCAAGCCATTGAATGGCTATTTGCCCAGTCTTTTGGCAGAAAATTTAGAGTATCTCTAGATAACCTGACAGGTGATGGCGGAGATGGTAAAAAGTTTAAAGATAATGTTTATGCCCAAGTACAACGTTACTTTTCTGGTGAAGCTAAACTACCCGTCGATGCAGCAAGATTCATTGAATGTATTTGCCAATGTACACGAGCAAGTACAGCGTTACAATTAGATGAATTTAAACGTGAACTCCTTGATTAAATGACAAAAAAACTACGTAAGTTACTTGCTTCCCAAGTTTGAAAAGTCTAATACTATTTTTAATACTGGCGTGATGGAGTCTCTAAAATATGCTGCATTTACATGTACATCCTGAAAATCCACAGCAACGCCTCATTGACCAAGCGGTTGAGCGTATTCGTGCAGGAGATGTTGTGGTCTACCCTACCGATGCTGCCTATGCAATCGGATGCCAGATTGGTAATAAAAATGCGATGGAACGTATTGCCCAAATTCGTGATTTAGGTCCTAAACATCAATATGCAATTATGTGTTGCGATTTATCAGATATTGCCACTTATGCAAAAGTTGATAATGCGACTTATAGATTATTAAAGGCAAATACACCTGCCATTACGACTTTCATTTTACCTGCAACCAGCGAAGTTCCGCGCCGGTTAATGCACCCTAAAAAGAAAACGATTGGTTTACGTATTCCGAGTAACCCAATTTGTCAGGCTTTATTAAAAGAACTTGGTGAACCTTTACTGACAAGTACATTGATTTTACCAGGGCAAGAAGACCCACTTGATGATCCTTATGATATTGAAAATCAGTTGGCTAAACGTATTGATGTCTTTATCGATGGTGGGTTCGGTACTTTAACTACCACTAGTATTGTTGACTTATCGGGTGAACATCCAGAAATTATCCGTCATGGTGCTGGAGATGTAAGTGCTTTCGAATAAGCACTTATTCTCCTTTTTACCAACAGTTAAAAAAAAAGTATTATCAAGAAAAAAAATACTCTTTATTTAGTTTGGATTTTTTTTACACTTTAGTCGTTAAGCAATTTATTAAAAGTCACAATTCCTTTAGAATGTTTTGCACTATCTGCTGTTCTTCTGCTACAGCTCTTATTGACTTGAAAACAAGTCTCATGCTTTTGAAAATTCGCGTGGCTTATAATCGTAATGAACCAATCACTTCATCAATCCATGGAAGACGTTCCACACATCCGTGTTTTAGATGAGTGGCACGACACGATTCCTGAAGATCTTTATATTCCTCCGGCTGCCTTTGAGATTTTACTCGAACAGTTTGAAGGACCACTCGACTTTTTAATTTATCTGATTCAGAAAAACGGTTTTGATTTAGTTCAGCTCGATATCGCCCCTATTGCCACTCAATATTTAGCTTATATGGATAGCATGAAATCCTTAAATATTGAGCTGACTGCCGACTATATGGTGATGGCTGCTTTATTGGCTGATTTGAAGTCTCGCTTACTTTTACCTAAGCCAACTGTTGTTAGTATTGAAAAAGATCCGAAGCAGGATCTTATTGATCGACTAGAAACTTATTTACGCATTAAGCAAGCTGCTGAGCGTTTAGGTCAAATGCCAGTTCTTGACCGTGATACATTTAGTGCCAATGTAAGCTTAGGACATATTGCACCTGTTTATGAAGGTTATGATGTTTCAGCATTACACGATGCTTTGTTTTGCGTATTTAACCGTCCAGAACCTGTAACGCACACAATTGCACAAGAGCCTGTACTATTAGAAGAACGTATTGCTTATATTGGAGAGAAATTAGAGTCAGGCGACGTGTTAAGTTTTAAAGAATTACTGAACCCCCAACAAGGCCGTATGGGAATGGTTGTAACTTTTATGGCTGTTTTAGAATTGACCCGACAACAAAAGATTAAAATTATTGCGACAGGTGTTGAAGCTCCATTGGCTATTCAAGGGTCTGCGGCATGAGTTTTGAACAAAATAATACCGATTTGTCATTAGCTGACATTCATCACGAAGTTTTATTGCAACTTGAAGCGATTATTTTTGCCAGTGAAGCACCTGTTTCAATTGCTCGTTTAAAAGAAGCTTTTAATAATCAATATAACAAACAACAGCTTCGTCAGCTTTTACAACAGCTTGCCCTCTTACAACATGGCCGCTCTATTGAGTTGATTGAAACCGCGCAAGGCTTCCGTTTTCAGGTAAGATCCAAATATCGCAATATTATTGCGCAGATTTGGCCAGAGCGACCAACAAAACTGTCGCCATCTTTACTAGAAACGTTGGCCGTCATTGCGTATCATCAACCAGTCACGCGTGCTGATATTGAACAAATTCGTGGTGTATCTAATAATAGTCAGATTCTCAGAACGCTATTTGACTGGAACTGGATTAAAGAAGCTGGTTTTAGAGATTTACCCGGAAGACCTGCGTTGCTAATTACAACGCCTCAATTTCTGAATGCTTTTGGTCTAGCCTCTTTAGGCCAATTGCCTCCCCTACAGAACGCCAAGGAAGCATTTATGGCTCTCGATGCGAATGCACCGAAATCATAAAGAGGTGGACTGTTGATCATTATGTCTAAGGTTGTGCTGTCATGAGTGAAAAATTGCAAAAAGTATTAGCGCGAATCGGATTAGGTTCCCGTCGATATATGGAAGAGGTTATTGCCGCAGGACGCGTGAGTGTAAACGGCAGCGTTGCCCAAGTGGGTGAGCGCATTGAACCAGGCGATGAATTACGCATTGATGGCCGTAAAGTTCAGTTCCAAATCGAGGACGAAATTCGTCGTCGTGTACTGATTTATTATAAACCTGAGGGTGAGATCTGTTCACGTAATGACCCAGAAAAACGCCCAACCGTATTTGATCATTTGCCACAAATTGCAAATGACCGTTGGGTAATGGTAGGTCGTCTGGATATTAACAGTACAGGTTTATTACTATTCACAAATGATGGTGAGCTTGCTAACCGCTTAATGCACCCATCTAATGAAATTGAACGTGAATACGCTGTACGTGTAATGGGTGAAGTAACCCCACAATTACGTCAAAACATGGTCAATGGTGTAGAGCTTGAAGATGGTCCAGCCAAGTTCGAATCTTTCTCTGAAATTGGTGGTGAAGGTATTAACCGCTGGTATCAAGTTGTAGTGAAAGAAGGCCGTAACCGTGAGGTTCGCCGTATTTTCGAATCACAAGGTCTTAAAGTAAGCCGCTTATTACGTACTCGCTACGGTACTGTTATTTTACCACGTGAATTGCGTACTGGCCGTTGGATGGAGTTAGACAAAACTGACATCGACAACTTGGCAAAATCTGTTGAATTAAAGCCACGTCAAGGTACAGGTTTATTTGGCATGGCAAAACGTCGTACTGACCGTATGACTGAAAAGCCAATGGCAGCACGTCGTGGTGGTTATTTACGTCAACAACGTCGTGATGATGAAAAAGAAGCGCCAGCTAACACAGGTAATCAGCGCAAATCGACGGGTTTTAACCGTGGATTTAAAAAGTTCTAAGTAAAGCTTTTAAATAAAAAAACCGCTCACATTAGAGCGGTTTTTTATTGCTGACTTACACTTAATTCATTTTTGCTAATTCAATCCACTCAGCCTCAGGGAAATGAATGGCTAAATAGTCCTTCAAATAATTTGAAGTATCTTGCGAAATTAATGGATCTTTTGATTCATCTTTTAAGTTATAAACCAAAGCTTTTAATTTCAGACCGCGTGACTTAAGTGCCTCAAGACTAAGCAAAGTATGGTTAATACTTCCTAGACGACCAGAAGTCACTAAAATAACAGGGAACTGATGCTGAGCCACATAGTCAATGGTGAGTAGACTGCTGGTTAAGGGCACCATTAAGCCCCCTGCACCTTCTAACAATACAATTTCAAAACGCTCAGCCAATGTTTGAGTCGCATTTTCAATTTTTTGAAAATCAATTTCTCTATTATCTAAGCGTGTTGCCAAATGAGGTGAAGCAGGATAACTAAAGATTTCAGGCATAGTCAGCTTATCGTGATCTTCCTGAAACCAACCTTGCCCCATAATTTCACGATGCTTCTCGATATCTTCAGAAATATCAGCATTACCTGTTTGAATGAGTTTTTGGGTAATTACTTTTTTACCCTGCTCAGTCCATAATTTTGCTAAAAAACCTGTCGCGTAGGTTTTACCAATTTCGGTATCAATCCCACTCACAAAATAGACCTGACCACTCATTTACTTCATTCTCCGGGCAATACAATAAATTGGATGATATGTTAAGGCATATCCCTCAGCATGCTTAAACCGCTCATAATCTTGATAAAACTGCTGTAAACTTTGCTTAGTCCAACGATGCTGAGCTGTAGCAGTTACACCTGTTGCTTTCAAATGTTGTAATACCGCTTTAGGTGAATCGAAATAGAGCTGAGTTTCTGACTCAGATAAATAAAGAACTTCAAACCCAGCCTGAGTTAAGGCACTGTTCCAATTTTCAAGAGACCAGTAACTTAGGCCTTGTCCAGTTAACTCTTTAATTTCAATTAAGTTCTTAGCTCCAAATGTTGAAAAGCATAACCAACCGATGTCAGTTAAAGCTTCATTACAACGCTTAAGCAAACGCGGTAAATCTTGCATCCATTGCAAAGCAGAACCTGAAACAATCATATCGAGCTGTTGAGGGAGTTCTAACGTTTCAACATCTCCAATTAACCATTTCAAATGTTCTTGATGATTAAAGTGCTGCTGCACCTCTGCATACAGATCATTCAAAATTAAATCTTCAATTTGAAAAGCTTCAACAAGCAGATGAGTTAAGTTACCAGAACCACAACCAATTTCAAAAACACGTGACATCGTACTTGGGCAAAACTGCTTTAGTAAGCCCGTTAAATTTTGGCAAATTTGTTTTTGAACAACCGCATGCTCTGAATAGCTTTGCCCTGCTTTAGCAAAACGCTCGGCAACTAAGTTTTTATTCAGACTCACAGAAAACTCACCAGTGCTTCAAGCTCGTGCTGTTCAACCATTGACGTTAAAGAAATACGCAAACGTGCACTATTTTTAGGTACTGTTGGTGGGCGTACAGGCATGGCATAAAAGCCGCTTTCTTGAACTTGTTTTGCCTTATCGATCGCAGCCTGACTTTCTCCAACAATAACTGGAACAATATGACTGGTCGACGGACTTACATAACCCTTTTGTACAACAGCTTGTTGAAGATATTGGCTAATATTTTTTAAGTGTTCACGCTGAGGTTGAGCAACTAATACTTTTTGGAATATAAAGTTTACCCAAGCTACAATAATAGGAGGTTGAGAGGTCGTAAAAATAAGCGGGCGCATTTTATTAATAAGATAATCTTTAATAATTGGATCGCAAATAATGTAACCACCGACTGCTGCCAATGCTTTACCGAAGGTACCTACCAAAAAATCAATTTCCTGAATGACATTATATTGTTCAGCACACCCCAAACCTTGCTGACCACGTACACCAATTGAGTGTGCCTCATCGACATAAAGCATGGTTTTAGCAAAACGTTTTTTAAGCTGGACTAATGCGGCTAAATCCGTTTCATCACCATCCATACTAAAAATACTTTCTGTGACCACAATAATTCGTTCAATCTTGTCATCATCATGATACTTTTGCAGAAGTTGTTCTAAGTGCTGTAAATCGTTATGACGATAACGTACATACTGCGCACCAGACAACCGAATCCCGTCAATCATGCTGGCATGGACTAATTTATCTGCCAAAATTAAAGTTTTACTATCAGAAACAGCTGGCAAAATACCAATATTCATGTGATAGCCACTATTAAATAGCAGAGCCGACCGATCACCAAATGCCTTACTTAGGCTATTTTCCAACTGTTCATATTCATTAAAATTACCCGTCAATAAACGGGCCGATGAAGAACTAAAATAGCTGCGCTCTAATGGCAAGCTATCTAAAAACTCTTGGCGAAGATTAAGATCAGCCGCCAACCCAAGATAGTCATTTGAAGCTAAGTTAAGCATTGTTTTATTTTGAATAGTAATAAAACGGCCATGCTGCACATTTTGAGTAAATTGTCTGAAATTACCTTGTTGTTTTAACTCATCTAACTCTGTAGCAAAATGATCAAGCAATGACATCTTAATGCGCTCCCTGCAATGTTTTAACAACTTCAACCAATTGTTCAAGCAAATCGCTTAGCTCTTGTTGAGTGATGACATACGGTGGCATCACATAAACCAGTTTGCCAAAAGGGCGAATCCAGATTCCACGGTCTACAAATTGTTGCTGTAAAGTTTTCATATCAACATTAAAGGTGAGTTCTACTACACCAATTGCACCCAGCACTCGTACATCAACAACATAATCAAGCTGATTTAAAGGCACTAAATGTTGGCTAAGCTGTTGCTCAATTCGCTTAATATTAGCTTGCCAATCTTGCTCAATTAATAATTGCGTACTTTTCAAGGCAACGGCGCAAGCAAGTGGATTGGCCATAAAGGTTGGGCCGTGCATAAATACTCCAGCCTCACCACGACTAATCGTTTCTGCAACATGCTTTGTTGTTAAGGTCGCAGATAACGTCATATAGCCGCCTGTTAACCCTTTACCTAGGCACATAATATCCGGCTCGACTTGAGCATGTTCCCACGCAAAAAGCTTACCCGTACGGCCAAAGCCAGTCGCGATTTCATCAAAAATTAATAACAGATGATATTTCTCGCAAAGCACTTTAGCCTGACGTAAATATTCAGGATGATAAAAACGCATGCCCCCTGCACCTTGAACAATTGGTTCAATAATGAGTGCAGCAAGGTTTTCATGATTTTGCTGAATGGCTTGTTCTAGCTCGGCAATATCTTGAGGATTCCATTCTTCGTGGAATTTGGTTTGAGGTGCAGCTACAAAAAGACGGTTGGGTAAGCTTGTACCAAAAATTTGGTGCATGCCTGTAACCGGATCACACACAGACATCGCATTCCATGTATCACCGTGGTAACCAGAACGCGTAGTAATAAAATTTGTTTTTTGTGGTTGGCCTTGTGCTGTCCAGAACTGCACAGCCATTTTCAAAGCAACTTCAACGGCAACCGACCCTGAATCTGCATAGAAAATTTTATCGAGACTTGGCGGTGTAATTTTTAAAAGAATTTTACCAAGTTCAATCGCAGGATCATGGGTTAGCCCACCAAACATGATATGTGACATGTTCTGTAATTGATTGGTCACTGCCTGATTGAGTTCAGGATGGTTATAGCCGTGAATTGCACACCACCAAGACGACATGCCATCAATTAAAGTTCTACCATCCTCGAGTTCAATCGTTGCCCCATAGGCACGCTTAACTTTAAATGTGGGTAACGGTTGGGCCATTGAAGTATATGGATGCCAAATATGTTCCAAATCAAAATTATCGGTCATCCTCTATACCCTTTTACAGCAATCAAATCTTTCATTTAACACATGTTAAACCTGTTAAGAATGAAAGAAAATTGCGATATCAATCAAAGCTTATTAACTTTGCTGATGAATTGTTAAAAACTGGCAGATTTCTTCAATTGTTCTTTCCACCTGTAAGTAGGGAAAAGCATGTGTAGTATCTTTGAGTAGTTTATAAATCATGTTTTCTGTAGCGAAATCCTTAAAATTCTCCATAATTTTGCAAGGAATGACATTGTCTTGCTCAGCAAACAGATGAAGCTGTAGACCTGGATAATTTTTCAAGTTATCTACCAGATTTAACTGTTCAAGCATTTGCAAACCTTCTATTAAAAGTTCATTTGACGGCGGATTTGCTATATTTTGTACACTCATCCAATCTTGTTTCGCTTGAGATGAGCCAAGTGTAATCAAATAATAAAAACGCTTTAAAGTGGCTTGTGGGTTCTGTAAAAAAGACGCTTTAAATTGACTAAATACATCAGTAGGCATTGCTGTTTGCCAATTATCGTTAGCAACAAAACATGGATTCGACGCGAGCGTAATTAACGTTTTAGTTTGCCCAGTTTGTTTATAAAAAAAGTCAACGAGATGAGTTGCTAACTGTCCACCTAAAGACCAGCCTATCACCACATCAATTTCAGCCACTAAATCAAGCTGTGCTTGAAAGTTACTCTCTAAAATATTAAAGATATTAATTAGTTGTGTTTCGAAACCAGCTTTTTCCAAATGCAATTTAAGTGATTGCAAAGGTTCTACCCCTACTCCCCAACCTGTAATCAATAAAATTTTATTTTGTAACTTCATATGCATGTCCACAGCCAACTTTTGCAAGATTATATATTAATATCAATTTTAAATATCCTTTAAAATCAACATAAAAATTAAATTTCGAAAAGTAAAATCAGGCATTTAGAGGCGTTTAATATTCTGAAATATATTGATAAGTAAGGCCTAAATTATTCATATGAAATATACAAAAATTTAATTATGTAAACATTGAAGCAAATCAAAAAACAACATAATCCACACTTCACCCATAAATCCATTGTGCAATGTAATTAATGTTAATACTTATGTTTTTTTATTAAAAAAAATGACTCATCAATTCATTTTAATGATAGAAGATTAATCAATGATCAAAAATATTGGGCAGGTTAATATGAACAGTCAAAGTATAATATGTGATGGGAGAGAAAAAGATACATATTTTGTTACACCCAGTGGTATTATAAATACCTTACCTTCAGATAAAAATTATTGTTTATTTCTGGATATTGATGGAACATTAGCTCCATTTCAAATTCATCCGGAACATAGTTTTATTCCTAATACGACATTAGAAGTTATAAAAAAAATTATTGAATTAAATATACCAGTGGTTGCTGTAACAGGTCGCGATGTTGAAACAGCTAATAAGTTGCTTCAGTCTATTGAGGTTCCTATAGCGGGGCTACATGGTTTAGATATTTATTTTGACTCTAGCACTTATATTCGCCCAGACTTAAGTGATATTAATTTTAATAAATTAAAAGAAGATATTATAAAATCTTGTGAAAAATATCCCGATTTATTAATTGAGGATAAAGGATATTCTATTGCTTTACATTATCGAAAAAATCCAGAATTAGAAAATAATGCAATTTATATTATGCAAAAGATTAAATATTTTTATCCTCAACTAAAATTAAATAGAGGAAAATTTGTAGTTGAATTAGTACCTAAACAGGCAGATAAAGGTAAAGCAATTCAAACTATATTAAATCATCTTAATTTACCGTTAATTCATCCAATATTTATAGGAGATGATTTAACAGATGAATCTGGTTTCATTTTTATTAATCAACAATTTGGCACTTCAATTAAAGTAGGTTCTGGTGAAACAGAAGCTCAATATAGATTAAAAGATATTAACAGCGTTTCTAATTTTCTTTTTTTCTTTCTCGAAAAAATAAAAAAGTTATACGTCAAAAATAGTCAAGATCAGAATGGAGAACAAATATGTCTAAATTAATCGTGTTATCGAATCGAATAAGTATGCCATCAGGTAAGGCTTCAGCAGGTGGCCTTGCCGTGGCTGTGCAAGATGCTTTGAATGATAGTAATGGTATTTGGTTAGGCTGGAATGGTCAGCAAATTACCGATACTGAAGCGCCTGAGTTCGATCAGGCATATTCTCATGGGATTGACTACATTACCTGCCCTCTTACACATCAGCAATATGCACAGTACTACTGTGGTTTTGCTAACAAAGTTTTATGGCCTGCCATGCATGATCGAGATGATCTGATCGAATATGATGCTGAAGAATATAAGACTTACCAAAGGGTTAATCGTTTATTTGCTGAAAAATTAAAGCAAATTGCCCAGCCGGATGATGTTATTTGGGTACATGACTACCACTTTTTTAGTGTAGCCCGTCATTGCCGCGAATTAGGAATGCAAAATAAAATCGGTTTCTTTTTGCATATTCCTTTTGCAAGCCTAAATATTTGGCGCAAAATTCCAGTTGCACTACAGTTAGTACAAGACCTTTGCCAATATGATGTAGTTGGTCTACAGACTCAAGCTGATCAAAACACCTGTATGCAAACCTGTATGGGCTTACTTGAAGCTCAAAAAATACTAAGCGACCGAATCAGTTATAAAAAACGTCAGGTGTTGATTAAGTCCTATCCTATTGGTGTACAACCAGAACTTATTCAACGACAAGCACAACAGGCATTTCATACCCCATATGTATTTAACTTTGAAGATATTCCACGTCAAAAAACTATTATCGGGGTTGATCGGATTGATTATTCAAAAGGTCTGCTTGAGCGTTTCAATGCATTTGCGACCTTCTTGGAAACTAATCCTGAATATCATGGACTGGTACGCCACCTTCAAGTTGCAACGCCTTCACGTACTGATATTCCAGCTTACCAACGTTTATACCAACGTTTTAAAACCAAACTAGAGCTGATTAATGAAGAGTTTGCCCACGAAGACTGGCGTCCAATTGATTGCTGCTACGACACTGTTCAACATGACAGCCTAATGCATATTTATCGCCGTTCTGACATTTGCTGGATTAGCTCATTACGTGATGGCATGAACTTGGTCGCAAAAGAATATATTGCGGCTCAAGACCCAGAGAACCCCGGTGTGCTGATTTTATCTAAATATGCTGGTGCTGCTGAACAAATGACTCAGGCCTTGATTGTTGACCCCTTAGATCGAGCAGCCATGATGGATACTCTAAAAACCGCTCTAGAGATGTCTAAAGCAGAACGTATTAATCGTTATGAACAGTTAATAGAAGGTTTGGCAGCCACCGACTTGAGTGATTGGCGAAATACTTTCTTGAAGGATTTAGAAAATGCTCCGACTTTCAATAAGTCTAAGCTGTCATTACAAGACAAGTATCAACCTACTTACCATGTCTTATAATGATTTAAGCTTATAGAACATCGAGAAGTTTTCTCGATATTCTTTCGGCGGGTAAGTTGGCTTAAGTTACTTTGCCTTCACAAGGGTAAAGCGATTGAGTAGAGCAATCATAGTTAATAAAACTGCTACACCTGTTAGCACTGTGGTTAGACTGGTCCACTGACCAATTAAGCCGATTAAAGCTGGACCACTTAATGAGCCAGTGTAAGCAATGGTTGAAACCAAAGAAAGCGCTGCTGCTTTAGGCATATCATTTTGACGGCCAACACGCGAAAACATAACAGGCACAATGTTAGAGCAGCCTAAACCTAAAAGTGCGTAACCTAATACCACGACCTGCCAAACAGGTGCCATCACAATAGTGACCATAGCAAGAGCTGCAACAATTGCACTATAAGTCACAATGGTTTTCTCGCCCCATTGTTTTAACAAAAGATGTCCTGCAAAACGACCACTTGTCATACTAAGTGCAAAGAATGTATAAGCCAGCCCAGCAAAAGCAGGATTAAGCTGATACTTACTCGTTAAATAAATACCACCCCAGTCCATTGCTGCACCTTCTGACAAGAAGGCAATAAAACACATCATCCCAATTAAGAGGATAGTACCATTCGGACGCGAAGATTTTTTCGGTGCGTCAGTTATTTCTGCTGCACCTTGTTCATCTTGCTCAAAGGTTGTTAAAGCAGATGGAATAGCAACAAAACTAACAGCCAATAAAATCATGACTACCGACAGCGTGCTCATGAGTGGTGAAAGACCAATTGCCAGTAGTGCAGTAACAAGCATGGCACCTATTAAACCACCAAGGCTACACATACCATGGAAACTGGACATGAGTGCACGTAAGCTGTTCTTTTCCACCACAACTGCTTGTAAATTGATAGCAACGCCAAGACTACCTGCTGCCGTACCAAAAATAAATAATGCCACCGCCATTGAAACAAGACTATGCCAGATCGTCAAACTTGGTAGTAATACTGTTAAAAGTATAGTCGCCACAGCAATTAAAGGACGACATCCCCAACGCTTAACTAAAGCCCCTGTCGCAGGCATAGCAATCATTGAGCCTATTCCCATACAGAGCAGCAATAAACCAAAATTTGCATGATTCAGGTTTAAACGTTGCTGTGCATAAGGAATAAGTGGCGCCCAAGCAGATATCGCAAAGCCCAAGCTAAAAAAGCTAAGACGAGTTGCTAATCGTTGTGTGCTTAAGAGAGTAGCTGTATCTAAAACAGCAGGTTTGGAAAATAACATATACGCGAAGCTCACCATAAAACCATTGGCGATCCATACCAACCGATTCCCCATAGAAAAACCCCTGCCTTATTAAGTTCCAGGCAAGGGTTTTTGTTGGCGAAATTATATCCAATTCCACAAAAAAAACATGGGGTCTGATACAATTTTTCTGACTTTTTTGTAACCGCCAAAGCCTTATATAGTAAGGCTTTGAATATATTCAATTTGACAATATTAACGTCTAAGCAGTAATTTCATTTTATTAAAATGAGCAAATAAAAAACCCAGCTTAAGCTGGGTTTTTCAAATTATTAAATTTGAGACTGAATATAATTTTGTAGGCCAATTAGTTCAATTAAACGCAACTGTTTTTCAAGCCAGTAAGTATGGTCTTCTTCGGTATCTGATAATTGTTGACGTAACATGTCACGACTAATGTAGTCGCCTTTTTCTTCACAAAGTTTAATACCTGTCGCTAATTTTTCACGCACGTGATATTCAAGTGCTAAATCAGCTTTTAAGCAAGATACAACGTCTGTACCCACATTGATATCTTCACGGTGCATGTTTGGTTTGGCACCTAAAAATAATACACGACGAATAATTGCATCGGCATGAGAAGCTTCTTCTTGCATCTCATGGTCAATACGCTCATAAATCTTGTTTAGGCCCCAATCTTCATACATACGAGAATGGATTAAATACTGATCACGGGCAGCCAACTCTCCGCCAATGAGCATATTTAAATAGTCTATGACTTCTGGATTGCCACGCATAATAAATCTCCTATCGTATGAGTCTATTATGGGCAATCTTAAAAATGATTGCAAAATAAAAAATAGTTAAGTTTATGATTTTTATCAAATTAAAATGAGAAACATACGCATTTGCAGTTTAAGTTATTTAAATTTCCTCTGCAAAAAGAAACGCTTGTCCGAATTATAAGCTCAAACAAGCGTTCAAATATGACATAAACCATCAATTTATAAATTTGTAACTAAAATCAATGGTTCTTATTTCGCTAAGTCTTTTAGCTCAAAGTCTGCCCATAACCCGCCATGAGTGATAAGAAATCTGTTTCATTCATGACAGGAATACCTAATTTCGCTGCTTTTTCTAGTTTTGAACCAGCCTTTTCACCCGCAACCACACATTTAGTTTTACTCGATACACTGCCACTTACACGCGCACCTAATGCTTGTAGCATTTGAGTCGCCTGATCACGCGTCATTTGCTCTAATGTACCTGTAAGTACCCAGCTTTCGCCATTTAATGGCTGACGTGTTGGCGCAGTTGGTGCATCCCAATGAATACCTGCGGCAATTAAACGATCAAGTACTTCAATGTTATGCGGTGCCAAGAAGAAATCAGCAATCCATTCAGCGGTAATATCGCCTACATCTGGGGTTTTCTTCAAGGCTTCAATATCCGCAGCTTTAAGAGCCTCTAATGTCTGGAATGTATTGGCTAACATTCTAGCTGTTGTTTCACCGACCCCACGAATACCTAAGGCATAAATAAAACGCGCAAGCGTTGTTTTCTTACTAGCTTCAATGGCATCAATGAGGTTCTGTACTGACTTTTCACCCATTTTTTCAATGCCCAACAGCGTTTCTCTGTGTTCATGTAAATGGTAAATATCAGCAACATCTTTGAGTAAATCGAGGTGTAATAAAGACTCGACCCAACGATCTCCCAAGCCTTCAATATCCAGAGCTTTACGCGATACAAAGTGACGAATAGCCTCAATACGCTGTGCAGCACAATATAAACCACCAGAACAACGTGCGAGAGCCTCACCTTCAGGCATAACTACAGGAGATGCACATACTGGACAGTTTTCTGGTAAATGAACAATCTCTGCTTCCGCAGGACGGAACTCTGGCCAAACTTTTTCTACTTTAGGAATAACGTCACCCGTACGATAAACACTTACCGTATCTCCAACGCGTACATCTAGACGATGAATTTCACCAATATTATGCAAAGTCACATTAGAAACAGTCACCCCACCCACAAAAACAGGATTTAAGCGTGCTACAGGTGTTAAAGTCCCAGTACGTCCTACTTGCCAGTCAATCTGCTCAACAGTGGTCAGTGCAGCTTGTGCAGGGAATTTATAAGCAGTTGCCCAGCGTGGTTCACGGCTTAAGAAACCAAGTTGCTGTTGCTGTTTAAGGTCATCGACTTTAACCACCATGCCATCAATTTCAACTTTGAGACTTGGACGCTCTTGCTGAATTTGTTCATAGCGCTGCTGTACTTCTTGAATTGAGTTACACAAGTATTGACGTTCAGCAATTTGGAATCCAAGCTCTGTTAGCCATTGCAAACTATCATGCATGGTCGTTAAGTTATGATTTGGCTCACACTGCGCAATACCATATGCGTAAAATGCTAAAGGTCGACTAGCAGCAATATTTGGATCTAGCTGTCTTAAACTTCCTGCTGCTGCATTTCGAGGGTTAGCAAAAGTTTTTTCACCTTTTGCCTCTTGGTCGGCATTGAGTTTTTCAAAACCAGACTTCGGCATGAGTACTTCGCCACGAACTTCGAGCAAGCGCGGAATGTCGTACTTTTCAGAGTGCAGAACTTTAGGCAAGTTACGAATAGTTTTTACATTTTGCGTAATGTCTTCGCCCGTTTCACCATCGCCACGTGTTACACCACGAACTAGGACTCCATTTTCATACCATAGAGAAATCGCAAGACCATCAAGTTTTAACTCAACTTCGTATTGTACTTTTTGGTTTGGTAGTCGCTCTTCTACACGGCGTGCAAATGCAAATAAATCTTCTTGGTTAAATACGTTACCCAGAGAAAGCATTGGCACCACATGCGTCACACTCTCAAATTTTGAAAGTGCTTGTCCACCTACTTTCGTTGTTGGTGAATCAGCTTGGATAAGTTCAGGATTTTGCTCTTCTAAAGCTTTTAGCTGATGAAATAAATGATCGTATTCACTGTCCGAGATTGTCGGCTGATCCATGACATAGTAGGCATGGTTATGCTTTGCAATCAGTTGAATAAGCTGACGCATCTGTTCGATCACGGAAGTTATTGCCATTATGTTATTCACCATAAAAAAGGGTGGAAATTTCTCCACCCTGAGCTGCGACTAGATATGTTGCAATTATCGCAACCTATACAAAAAATTTAAACTAGGCTGTTGCCTGTGCAGGACGATAATCAATCACATGATGGCGCCAATGTTCTTTTAACTGTGGCGTAAACTCAAGGTTATTTTCATCATAAACCTTACCATCAATTTCACGAGCAATAAGACCTGCAATACTGGTCATCATGTCAAAACCAGTAACTGCTTTACTGTTTGGAAGTGCAAGGAAAAATGCCAAGCCTTGAACTTGTTCCGCAGATAAAGTTTCCAAATCAAAACCAGCTGGACCGTTATCTGTCATACGAAGTACAGAGAACATGAGTGCACTTGGTTCATCGGTATTTTCATAACGGTGGAAACAAGACATTTCACCGTAACGTAGACCGTATTTTAAAAGTACTTTCAGTGCTTTATCGCCCGATAACGCACGGCGCGGATTTGGATAAACATTTAGTGCAATAATCTGCTCAGCCATTGCTAACGCACTTTCGTCGTCAAAACGCTGTTGCTCATGCAAATGCACATCCAGAATATTACTTTCACCTTCAAACTCGGCAATTTCAGCCGTTTCAATATTCGGATTTAAGCTTAATTCAGGTTCTGCTTTAGAATGTTCTTCTACCACTTTTTCTTCTGATGAGCTTGTAGCTTCTGTTGCAGCAGAAACGGTGTCAGTTAACTCAACTGAACTATTTTTACTTACAGTTGGACTAGCAGTATTTTCTTCAGCTTTAACTTCTTCTATTAGAGTATTTTCAACGGGTGCTTGTGTCTGGTCTGTTTGAGTTTGTGAAGCTTGTTCTACTTCTTTTGTTTCCTGTTCTTTTGGCTGCGCCTGCTCGCTTAAAGTCGGTTCTACACGTTCAGCAACAGCTGATGATGCTACAGCTGCTTCTGCCTGTTCAAGTTGATCTCGTACATGACGAGGAATAACCGGTTGATTACTTTCAGGATTAATATGTAAATCACTGTCTAGCGAGGGTTCAGCATGGTTCGGCTTTTTTAAAATCATTCTTAAGCCAACTAGCATGATAATAATGGCAACAACGATGCCAATAATCGTATTGATTTCCATTCTATGACTCCGAAACTAACCCGTATTCTTTTGCCTGTTCTAAATTGACAGTGACTAATTTTGATGTGCCCGGTTCAGGCATGGTTACACCCAACAAGTCAGTTGCCATGGTCATCGCCAGCTTATTATGTGTAATGTAAATGAATTGTACATGTTCAGAAAGCTCTTTTACCAAATTACAATATCTCTGTACATTCGCATCATCGAGTGGTGCGTCCACTTCATCGAGTACACAAAACGGTGCTGGGTTTAACCTGAAAATGGCAAATACTAATGCTAACGCCGTTAACGCTTTTTCTCCACCGGAAAGTAATGCTAGAGAACTATTTTTCTTTCCAGGTGGTCTCGCCATGAGCTTAACCCCAGATTGCCAGTCATCTTCCAGACTTAAACTTGCCTCACCACCATTAAAAACCTTTGGAAATAGGTTTTGCAACTCTTGATTGATCTTATCAAAAGTCGTCATAAAGAGTTTACGGGTTTCTTGGTCAATGCTTTTCATCGCATCTTTCAACTGAGTTACCGTATTTTCCAAGTCTTGAATTTGGTGGCTCAACTCATCAAAACGCTGAGAAACTTCTTCAAACTCTTGTGAGGCTGCCAAGTTAACCGCACCGATTTTTTCAAACTGCTTTTGTACCTTTTCCAGTTTTTGCTGGTGCTCAGTTAAATCTATTTTCAAGCCCGTTTGAAGCTCAGCATTTAGCTCTTTTAGCTGCTCTTGATAGTGCTCGCGGTCTGATTTAGCTGCTTGCCATGCTAAACGTTTGGCTTCAAGCTGCTCTCTGAGTTTTTCATCTTGCTGTTGGTATTGATGGCGTTGGTCTGTGAGTGTTTGTTGCTTCTCTTGCACACTATTAAGCTCAAGCTGCCATTCATTCCACGTCTTTTGCAACTTTTCAGTCTGAGCAAACTGTTGTTGAAATTCCGACTCAAGGTTTGGTAGCTCTAACTGAATAGGGTCAACAAACTTTTTCGCCTGTTCCATTTGCGCTGTAATTTGTTGATATTGACTCTGCAAGAATGAAATATCTTTTTCAAGCAACTCGATTTGTTGAATTGTCTGCGTACTGTTTCGACGTAAAATCTCGCGTTCTTGCTGCTGCTGTTGCAAGACTTGTTGCTGTTCTTCAAGCTGCTCTGTTAATTCTTCTACCCGAAATTGCAAAGTTTTATAGTCAGGTAAAATAGTTTCTAGCTTCATCGCAAGCGCATGCAAATCAATTTCAAGATCATCTTTTTGCATTGCATCTTCTTCAAGTTGCATGTCTAACTGAGCTAACTGATCTTTCAATTGCTGTTTTTGCAGTAAAAATGCTTGTGCCGCAGTTTGCTGTTTAGCAATTTGCACGTCCAGCTGCTGCAAGTCTTTTTGCTTTTGTTTAATGACTTGTTGTTTTTGCTGTAGGTCAACATGTAACTGTCCTAGCTCATCTTTTTGCTGAACTATAATTTGATCTAATGCTTGTAATTCTGGTTGCTGCTTTTGAAGAACTTGTTCAATTTCGTCTAGACGAATACGATGACTGAGCATACCTTGCGCACTTTGACTTTCGTCATCATACATAAGAGCAATTACCCAATCTTGCCCGACATGATAGCCATCTAAGGTCAAGATAGACTGGCCATGTTGCAGTTGTTTTTGCTCATTTAAACCATCAGATAAATTTTGCGCAATCGCTACATTTGAAAATATCGAAAGTTGTGGTGACGCAATCCAGTCATTTAAACAGGCCAAATTTCCTTTAAATTTGCTTGTTTGTTCTGATGGTTTTAACTGGCGAGCAACCCCTTCTTGAAAAGTTTGTTCGGTCTCAACAATATGTGCCTGCAACCATTTTGCTAAAAACTTTTCAATAATTTGTGCATGTGGCTTACCCTGCTCCGTTAACTCTAGAGCCTGCATTAAACGTAGCGTATCTTGGCTTTGCTTTGGACTTTGTTTAGCAACAAGCTGGCTTAAATTTTTCTGCTCAGATAATAAAACCTGTATTTCTGTTTTCAGTGTTTGTTGCTGATTTTTAGTTGCCTGATGCGCTTGTTGAGACTGTTCAATCTGTTGCACATACTGCTCAATATCACCCTCTAACGTTGAGATTTCACGACAAAGCTGCTGTTGTAGTTGCTCAAGCTCGCCTTGTTCATCTTCGTGTACTTGCGATTGAATCTGACTTGCCTGATGTTGCAGCGTTTCTTTTTGCTGCACAATGCGCTGAACATTTTTGCCTAGCTGCTCAATTTGAGCAGACATTTGCATTTTTTGCTGCTGCTGTTTTTCAACCTGAGCTTTTACTTGTTCAAACTGTTGCTGTGCTTGACGCTGCTGCGCTTGTAAACCAGCAAAGTTTTGTTCTGCTTCGGCTGCGGTATGTTCAACCGTTGTTAAAGCTTCAGTTTGTTCTTCTAGCTGATTATTCAGTGTTTCAAGCTGTAACTCGGAAAGTTGTAAACGCTCTTTCGTCTGAGCTTTTTGCTGTTCTAATTGAACCAGTGTCGTACTATTTTGCTGAAATAAACTCTGTTTTTGTTCTAGAGTCATTTTCAGTTCAGATAGTTTTTTCTCAGCTTGTTGCCACTCTTGTTGTAGTGGTGAAGATTGCTGAATGAGGCGCTGAAATAAAGCACTGGTCGATTCTAAATCATGTTCAATTGTACTTAACTCAGAGCGAACTAACTTAAAAGTTTCGCCCAATTCATTCATTTGAACTGTATATTCTTCTTGTAGGCGTACACTTTTATCTGCCTGAAAAGACAAAATTTCAATTTTTAGTGTACGGATCTGACTTTCTAAGATTTTATATTGAACCGCAGCTTCTGACTGGCGTTTTAACGTTTTAAGCTGTGATTTTAACTCAAGCGCAATGTCTTCTAAACGTGAAAGGTTTTGTTCAGTATGTTCAAGATGCTGCAGAGTTTCACGGCGACGCGCCTGATAACGAGACACACCCGCTGCTTCTTCAATGAAAATACGCATTTCTTCAGGCTTGGCATCAACCAAACGGTTAATCATGCCCTGTTCAATCACAGCGTAAGAGCGTGGTCCTAAACCCGTTCCCAAGAAAATGTCGGTAATATCACGGCGGCGGCAACGTGTACCATTTAAGAAATATTCAGACTTACCTTCACGGGTCACCTGACGACGAACAGCGAGCTCGTTATAAGCGTTATAAGCTCCACCCAATTTGCCGTAGGTATTGTCAAAACGCAGTTCCACACTGGCAACACCCACTGGCTTACGCTTGGATGTTCCGGTAAAAATAACATCTTGCATGCTACCACCACGAAGCTGACGAGCATTTGACTCACCCATCACCCAGCGGATCGCATCAATAACATTGGATTTGCCACAACCATTTGGACCAACCACTGCTGTGCGGTTCGCCTTAAAATTTAAAGTTGTACTATCTGCAAAAGATTTAAAGCCGGAAAGTTTTAAACTGCTTAAACGCATAATGCCCTAACTAACGACGTGAGCGTCTCGCCCAAGCCAATTCAATCTGTTTCATTCGTGTCAGCGATTCCAACACAAGGTTACGTAAGTGTCGACAAAAATCTTCCATAAATAAAGCGGCTTGTTGTGATTTTCGGATTAAAATTGCATCAGTCACGAGTTTAAATAATGCAAACGCTTCTTGTAGTTCCCGCTTAGAGGTATTTAAGGTCAAAAAATAACTGCGACGTAGTGAAGGTAGTAACTCTTTATAGAATTTCATTAGGTAAGGATTACCGACCATATCTTGTTGTTCAGCCAGATATTGGAAAATGGCATCATAGAATTTTTCGATATCGCCTGCTTTTACATGCTCAAGTAATTGTTCTTGTAACAACTGTAATTGATCAGCCTCATGTGCACGCCATGTTTCACTGATGCGTTGCACAATATGTCCTAGTAGCATTACGTTTGTATCAAACAGTGCTTTCACTTGTTGTGCAGACATTTCTGAGACGATTGCACCCCGACGCGGAAAAATTTCAATTAAATGTGTACGTTCGAGTAATAATAATGCTTCACGAACTGACCCCCTGCTTACATCGAGCTCTTTCGCAATACGAAGCTCTTGTATGCGTTCACCTTCGACCAATTCGCCGCTAATAATCTGTTCGCTAATATATTTGACAATTTGCTCAGAAAGACTTTCTGTCTCTTCGAGATTCATAAATCACCCGCTACTTTTTATATGCATTAATCCATGCTTTTCTTTCGCATTCTTGTTTTTAACTGATCCCATCTATTAAAAACTATGTCATTGTCTGACAATTTTATTGCATTTTAAGCCAACCCGCCCAAAATCCATACAGAAATCGGATGAAAAAACTTACCTTTAGTCTGTTTAAATCTTCAAATAAAAAAAGCTTAAACCATGTGAGTCTAAGCTTCTTTTTCTATATTTTTCTAAATGAATACGCTTTTTAACTCATAAAACCTTTATAAATAAAGTAACTGCCAACTACCACGAGCAAACAAGCAAAGCATTTTTTTAGCATTTGTGGTGATAAAGCATGCGCAACCTTAGCCCCAAGTTTAGCCGTCACAAAACTCATGACACTAATGCCAATAAACGCATAGATGTGCACATAACCAATCGTGTTAGGTACAGAGATGTGCTCTTTAGCACCAAACCACATAAAGCCAATAGCGCCCGCTACAGCAATAGGTAAACCACAAGCGGCAGAAGTCGCGACTGCTTTTTGCATGACCACACCATGACGGTTTAAATACGGAACAGTTAAGCTACCGCCTCCAATACCAAAAATTGCAGAGGCAATACCAATGCCACCACCTGCCATAAATTGCATAGGTGTTGAAGGAAGCTGACGCGTTGGGTCAACAACCACATTTGCGCCTTTAAACATGCGATAGGCCATCACAACGGCAAAGACACCAATAAGAAGCTGTAAATGCTGACCAGACATCAAATCAGCAATACCCGCCCCTAAGAATGAACCAATCACCAGCCCAGGTGCTAAATTACGAAAAACAGGCCAGAGGACTGCACCTTTTTTATGATGGGCAGAAACTGAACTAAACGACGTCACAATAATGGTTGCAAGCGATGTTCCGACTGCAATATGCATGATTACCGCAGGGTCATAGTGCAACTGGGTAAAAACGACATAGAGGATTGGTACAATAATTAGTCCACCACCAACCCCAAACAATCCGGCAGTAAAACCAGCAATTGCGCCAATGAGTAAATATATGATTAACTCCATAAATGTTTTACCACTCTGCTCATATTCAACATGGATTTAGAGACTCGCCAACTACAACAACTTTTAAGCGCAAAAAACCAGCTTCCAGAAGTGGTTTTATTAAAAGCAACCACAACTTCGACCAATGATGATATTCGTGAAATTGCCCAAAAAGGCATTACAACAGGCTTGGTTTGCAGTGCTCAACAAACTCAAGGGCGAGGTCAACATCAACGGCAGTGGATTTCACCTGAAGGAAACATTTATTTAAGCACATTGGTGCAAACTCGAACACCCTTAGATGGTCGCTTAGCACTTGAAGTTGCTCTAAATATTTTGCAAATCCCGCAGTTGCAAGCTTTGAGCTTGCAAGTGAAATGGCCAAATGATTTGTATAGTGCGCATGGGAAATGGGGGGGAATTTTGGTCGAACCACTTTCTCAGCATCAGGCTATTGTAGGCGTAGGGATTAATTTAAAAACACCACCAGTGACTGATAGTGACCAGCCAATCACCTCTTTAGAAGATTTAGGTCTAGAACAAATGAGTCGTCTTGAACTCATCTCAGAACTCTACGTTGCAATTCAAAATGCAGCTCGCTGGTTTGATCATGGTTGTTATAACTTAGCAGGTCGTTTTAACCATCATGCAGCTTGGTTGAATCAGTTAGTTCAATTCGAACATAGTCAGGGACTGGTTCATGGGCGTTTTGTTGGAATATCTAATGAAGGTGCAGTAATTCTTGAAACTCCAGAACCACAGCAGTTTTATCAAGGTCGTTTAAGACCACAATCAACTCAGTAATCAGGTATTTTCCCCATGAAAAGTTTATGGCTTGATATCGGAAACACCCGTTTAAAATACTGGATTACTGAAAATCAGCAAATTATTGAACATGCAGCTGAGTTACATTTGCAGTCACCTGCCGATTTATTACTTGGATTAATCCAACACTTTAAACATCAAGGTCTGCATCGCATTGGGATTTCTTCAGTACTCGATACTGAAAACAACCAACGTATTCAGCAGATTTTAAAATGGCTTGAAATCCCTGTTGTTTTTGCCAAAGTCCATTCGGAATATGCAGGCCTACAATGTGGCTATGAAGTACCGAGTCAGCTCGGGATTGACCGCTGGTTACAAGTACTTGCAGTTGCAGAGGAACAAGCAAATTATTGCATTATTGGTTGCGGAACAGCGCTCACGATTGATTTAACCAAGGGCAAACAGCATTTAGGCGGTTATATTCTGCCAAACCTTTATTTGCAGCGTGATGCGCTGATTCAAAATACTAAAGGTATTAAAATTCCAGATTCAGCTTTTGATAATCTGAACCCAGGTAATAACACAGTCGATGCAGTACACCACGGTATTTTGTTAGGCCTGATTAGTACAATTGAAAGCATCATGCAGCAATCTCCTAAAAAGCTGCTCCTCACAGGTGGAGATGCTCCTCTTTTTGCTAAATTTCTACAGAAGTACCAACCAACTGTTGAAAAAGATCTTTTGCTTAAAGGATTACAACAATATATTGCCCATTACCCTAAAGACTAAAATACAGAACAAAATAAAAGGCGCTTTAGGCGCCTTTTATTTTATGGTTTTATTTCTTTTGGTCGTTGTTACCAAATAGTGGTCCCATACCGCCGCCACCGCCAAATTGTTTTTGCATATTGCCTAATGAACGCATCATTTTGCTCATACCAGATGGATTCGCAAACTTCTTCATCATTTTAGCCATTTGCGCTTGTTGCTTAATGAGTTTATTCACTTCAGCAACATCCATACCACAACCTGCCGCAATACGTTTTTTACGACTTGGGTTCATCAGGTCTGGGTTACGGCGTTCTTTAACAGTCATTGACTGGATAATAGCTTCCATCTTTTTGACTTGTTTTTCAGGGTTCGCTTGCTCAATCGCTTGCTGAATTCCTGCACCGCTCATGCCAGGCAACTTGTCTAAGAAGCCCATCATGCCGCCCATTTTTTTCATTTGTTCAAATTGCATCAGCATATCTTCAAAGTTGAAGCTACCGCCTTTTTGCAATTTTTTCGCCATTTTCTCGGCTTTTTCTTTGTCGATTTTACGTTCAACTTCTTCGACTAAAGAAAGTACGTCACCCATACCTAAAATACGTTGAGCAACACGGTCCGGATGGAATGGCTCTAAGGCATCAAGCTTTTCGCCCATACCTAAGAACTTGATTGGCTTACCGGTAATCGCACGTACAGAAAGTGCCGCACCACCACGCGCATCACCATCAGTTTTAGTAAGAATCACACCTGTAAGTGCTAATGCATCATTAAAGGCTTTAGCAGTATTTGCAGCATCCTGACCTGTCATGGCATCAACCACGAACAGAGTTTCAGTTGGCTTAACTGCTGCATGTAACTCTTTAATTTCGTCCATCATGTCTTCATCGACATGCAAACGACCCGCTGTATCGACAATCAACACATCAGCAAACTGGATTTTTGCCTGCTCAATTGCACGATTAACAATATCAATTGGCTTTTCAGATGGATCTGATGGAATAAAGCCTGCACCAACTTCTGCTGATACAGTTTCTAACTGTTTGATCGCTGCCGGACGGTAAACGTCGGCAGAAACGGTCATTACTTTTTTCTTTTGACGTTCTTTTAAGAAACGTGCCAGCTTGGCAGCAGTTGTAGTTTTACCTGCACCTTGTAAACCAGCAAGCAATACAACAACTGGAGGCTTAGCACTTAAATCCAGTGTTTCATTTGCCTCACCCATCATCTTGGTGAGTTCGTCATAGACAATTTTTACAAATGCCTGGCCTGGAGATAACTGGGTCATCACTTCTTGGCCCAATGCCTCTTCCTTAACTTTCGCGATAAATTCACGAGTTACAGGTAACGCGACATCGGCTTCAAGAAGAGCCATACGTACTTCACGTAAGGTATCTTTAATATTGTCTTCGGTCAGCTGCCCTGAGCCAGTAACATTTCTTAAACTCTGCGTGAGTCGTTCTGTTAAGGTATCAAACATTGCAAAATCCGCTTAAAATGGCTAGTTGCAAAAAAATCTTTCTCGAAATAGAAAATTTATGCATAGAATGCTATAGGATACTTTAGTTCGCAGCGAATTTATATCTTATCTAGATGAATTAATCCTGAAAAAGGTTTGACATGATTAGCCTCCCCTTGGTTTACACAATTTTGGCACTCATCGCATATACCACTTCTTTCTGGTATCTGTTCATACGTTTAATGTCAAAACGTGAACCAAACCCATGGTTATTTGCTCTTGTTACGACCTTGGCACTGCTACTGCACGGCACAGTTTTATGCCATGCCATGCTGACGCCTTTAGGAATTAACTATGATGTTTTTAATTTAGTCTCTTTTACATCATGGCTTATGTTGTTGTTAAGTTTAATTTTTAGTACTTTTCGTCCAATTGTACCTTTAAACTTACTTGGTATTCCTGTAGCGGCTATTGGCCTTATTTTAGGTTTTGCATTTAGTAAACCAAATCAGTTTATTGAGCAGCATTCGTTAGGCCTAGATACTCATATTATTCTTTCACTTTCTGCCTATGCAGTTCTACTCATGGCAACCATACATGCCATCTTGATATGGTTCCAAAATCGTGAACTCAAAAAGAAACAAAAAAAACGTTTTTGGGTCAACTTACTCCCGCCTATTCAGGCCATGGAGTCATTGTTATTTGACTTAATCATTACTGGTTTTATTTTATTAACCATTGCTCTTGCATTTGGCTTCTTAACAGTTGATAGCTTCTTTGCTCAGCATCTCGCTCATAAAACCGTATTTAGTATTATTTCATGGATTATTTATGGATCATTACTGATTGGACACTACAAACTCGGATGGCGAGGACAAAAAGCAATTCGCTTTACGCTAATTGGTTTTGCACTTTTAGCAATTGGTTTTATTGGCAGTAAATTTGTACTTGAAATGATATTAGGCCGATAAAACAATTAAAATTTCAGCACTACTAGACAGCGTTATACATATCCCGTATAACGCTGTTTTTGTTTTAATCAGGTGGCACAGACTGTGAAACTCATACTCGCTCCAATGGAAGGTTTAACTGACCCGATCATGCGGGATACTCTCACATCTGTTGGTGATTTCGACTGGTGTGTAACCGAGTTTATTCGAGTTACAGACAGTATTTTACCAGACCATATCTATTATAGTTTTTGCCCTGAGTTAAAGAACGACGGTAAAACAACAGCAGGTACACCTGTTCATGTGCAGTTCTTAGGAAATAATCCAGATATGCTGGCAGCAAATGCAGCAAAAGTTGTTGAACTAGGTGCTCCTGCGATCGATCTTAATTTTGGTTGTCCTGCCAAAACCGTAAATCGACACCGAGGTGGTTCCGTACTTCTTGATGAACCAGACGTGGTACATATGCTGATTAAAGCTGTCCGCGATGCAGTACCTGCACATATTCCTGTTTCAGCAAAAATGCGTTTAGGTTATCTCGATGAAAACCACACCATGGAAAATGCCCATGCGGTTGAAGATGCTGGCGCAAGCTGGCTAACAGTACATGCGCGAACTAAAGCAGATGGTTATACACCACCAGCTTATTGGGAAAAAATTCTACCAATCAAAGAAGCTTTAAAAATTAATGTCATTGCTAACGGCGAAATCTGGAACAATGCAGATGCAAAGGCCTGCCGACAGCAATCTGGTTGTGAAGATTTAATGATTGGTCGCGGTGCTGTAACGACTCCTGATTTAACACAATGCATTCGCCAAAACATGGATGAAGCGTTATTTAGTTGGGAGCAACTGGTTGACTTACAAATCCGTTTTTTAAATGGTCAGGCAAAAACAGAAATTGGTATGGTGGGTCGTTATAAGCAATGGTTAGGAATGATGACTAAAGCCTATCCACAAGCGAAAGATCTATGGGATCAAGTAAAACGTATTAAAGCTTTGGATGAAATTGTTCATCAATTAGAACAAACTAGCTCATCACATAGCTAATTACTTTAAATTTATAAAAGAGGGTGACTGTTGATATAGCCACCCTCTTTTGGTATTTCAGGTTAAGTAATTATTTTTTAAAAACCGCTTACTTTCATTTTAAAGTCAGTCACTGAAGCGCCTGTAACTCCAAAACTCCCCATAGACCCGTTAGGTAAATTATTAAAAGTTGTTGTACTTTGTGTTGCTAAATTTCCTAAAGTGACATTGTTAAGCGATGCATCAAATTTACTAGATGCACCTGTATTACCAAAAGTTAATCCTGTTGGATCGACCCCGGCATAAAACCCATCAAGAAGAAAACCTGTAGCTGCATTTGTTCCTGCAAATTTAAATCCAAATGAAGCACCTGTAGTATCAGACACTAACGTAATTGGACAACCCGCAGCGGCAGAACAAATAGATTGAAGTGCTCCACCAAATTTGACCATCACAGACTGGGCAGCATGTCCCAATTGAATGTTTAAGCGAGGTTTATTGGTCTGTACAAAGTTAATATCCAAATTTCCAGTAGAGCGAATCAGCTCTTTCACTCCTGTATTTACTGTTGTTCCCGAACTGAAAATTGATTTTGGTGCATAACTAGTCACCGCATAATCAGAAGGGCTGGAGACTGAAGTATTAGGTGCCAAATAAACTGAAAACGGTGTAAGTCGAATCCCATTTACATCACTACCCATCGTGACAGCTAAATTCACAAAAGGCTTACCCGCACCTGCATCGGTATCAATAGCAATATTAAAAGAAGGATTGGTCGATACAGTTGCTTTAATAAATTCTATGCTTGGAACAGGATTAGTAGAGTTCCCCGCAATGACGAGACCTGCTTTACTATTGTAAGAGGTAGAGGCAATACCATTGGTATCAATCAAGGCGACTTGATTAAATTTAACTTTATCGGCCTGAATGCCTAGCGTTAAACCATTTTGACCCGTCGTTGCTGAAAGACTTTGATCATCTAATGGTTGCATCGCAAAAACACTTGAACTACTGGCAAATAATAACCAGCAGACTATATTTTTATTTTTCATGTTGCTCTAATCCTTAAGAGACAAACGTTTATTATTTGTTCAGATTATCAGAATAATAGATGAGTACAAAATAATTATCCCTATAACCCGACGAATGCAAATCCAATCACATTCAAAATAAATTTTTTATCAAAAGTGGCGATATCGCCACTTTTCTTTATTAGTTAAAAGCACCATTTCTCGGCACAATACTGAAGCTACTATTTAAACGTCCACCAGTAATTGCAAGTTCACCTAAACGTGCGCCTGCCCCTGTTGAAGGTGGATAGAAATTAATATCTTTAACTCGTAAGGCACCATCAATATTCTTATCAGGGTTAAAATACACTGCGGTATTTACACCAACCTTACCTAATCCACTCGCGCTGTCTTTTCCAACAACTAATGCCGTGTTAAACGCAAGCTTACCAGTCATATTCTCAAAACCAATTGCAGAGCCATCAATCGGATCACTAATTTGGACTGAGTTTCCAGTTGCTGTAGCAGGCATTGTAAAATCACCCAAAACAGTGAGCGCACTACCATCAGCAATTGAACTATTAGGTACAATCGATAAATTTAAATCACCGCCTAAGCGTAGTTTAAGACCAAATAAAACGTCATTATTTCTGGCAAAGTTATCAATTGGTGAAGTACAAGATCCTGTTGCCGGACAAGTTTTATATTTAGCGCCAGGTAAATAACCCGCTGCAATTTCAGTTGATAAGGCAAGTAACATATCTTTTAAACCGATATTTAAACTGCCATTTTCTAAACCGATAGTGCCATTACCTTTGAGGAACATATCGATATTACGTAAGCCCATGTAATAGTCGGTAGGATTACCCGCATTATTGGCATTTGGAGAACCATCAATTAATAAAATTGAAGTTGTTTTTGTACCGCCTGCATCACGCCCTGTTGTGCCAACAGCGACACCAAATCCTAAACGCGAAGTCGTTCCTGAGGTACCTACAGCATTCTGAACGGGTCTACCATTAGCATCTTTTGTATAGTAAAAAGCGCTATTCGCAGGTGCATCTACCCCATAAACTGCAGCATTGGCATTTAAATTATAAAAAGGTAACGCCAAACCCCACTGGTTACTCAAACCATTATCTGCAAATTGATTAGCAGCAGCGACATTCGCACTTGTGGTAAAACGGCCTCGTCTTGAAAATGCTTGAAACTCTGCTCCACGCATCGCAAGAATTAGACTAAATGGATTAGTCACCGTATCACGGTGAATATTATGTTGATAATCGGCAGCGGTTGTTAAAGTACCAGATCCTAAACGAATACTATTTAATGTCGCGTTATTTGGCATTAATAAGGTTTTTGTATCGGCAAGATTTAAATAAATATTTCCGCTATCAAAATAACCACGCGTAGCTGAGTTCAACCCAGTTAAATTACCAAACTCGAAACCATAGGCGTTCAGCCCTGCCCCACCAATTTCTAAAGTCGTGGCTTTGCCATCGGCGCCTAGCATAGAATCGTTATCTTTAGTGAACTCACCTTTCATACGAAAGGCAATTCCCGTATTACCCAAAATACTATTACTTGAGGTGGTGCCTGAGGCAGTATTTGCTGTACCTAAGGTTGTCGTGTCCGAAGAGCCATCCATACCACGGACTTGTAAATAACTATTTACCATACGTCCGCTTGCACCAAGTCGGATTAAACCTTTTGAATTTTGCGGTGTATTGGTCGCATCCAACCCATAAGGATTGGTTTTATCTACATTGGAACTAAGCATTACTTCAATGTTTAGACCCGAATTAGTCACTTTACCATTGCTATCAACATAAGTACCCGCTGTTAAACCAGAAGCTGAATCAGCGACCCGATTAAAATCGACATAGCCATAAGTACTATTTGGGGTTTGCCCAACCGCAGCCACATTTGTTCCAGTATTCGTTTGTAAAACCACACCACGGATAGGGTCAATAAACATGACCCCTTTACCCACAAAATTAAAGTTAAAATTCTTTAAAATTAGTTGGTTGAGCTGACTACGAGCATCTAACTGTCCTAAATAAATATTTGCGTTATTTATACCCAATGTCATATTTGACTGGCTATTTGGGCTAAATAAACCGTCTTGAGTAGTCAATGCTAAATTTAAAGGTGAAGTTGTTTGGATAGCCAACTGCCCTAATGTAGGTGAGCATGTAGCGGAACTATTACAAACCTTAACGCTATTTACCGTAATGAGAGATGGACTGCTTTGCATAGAAAAATCGACCCCAGCTTTACCTGTAGTCGTATTACTTCCCACATCTAAACGGTAGTTCGTTCCTAAAGCTTGTGTAGATGCATTACTTTTTTGTATTTTTACACCACTCGCTTGAGCTCTTAAAACTTGATCAGCACTTGTTGGCGTGCCTGCATGGTCATCCCAGTAAGCATTATCAACATTGATCTCATTGAAAGTCGTTTGAATCGAGATCCCATCTTGACCATTGACTGCACTCAAATCGGCATCGGTTAAAGCTTCTAAAGCAAAAACTTGTCCACTCACTAACAACATGCTGGCTGTTAATGTATTTAAAATAAACTTTGAGCCGTGACTTTCTTTATTTTTGTTCATCACTTCAGTTCCTTTGAAATCTACATTAACCATTAACAACGGGGATGGCTACCATCACAGCTAAACACCATGACTTTTCCTTGAATAGCCAAGTTGCCGTTCATCATTAAACCCATAAAACCTGTTTCACGCCCATAGTCGTAGGCTGAAGGTGTCGCCGTAGCCACTTGCTGAGTTGCACTGTTTGCGGTCGCCGCATACGTTGGTTTTTTGAAATATGCATAATCATACATATTCGTACTTGAGCCTTGGGTCGTTGTTGAACTTGTAAAGTTATCTTGCTCAATGGATAAAGCATTAAAACCAAAGTTACGAATTAAAATCGGTTGTGCTGCACTAAAACTAAGTTGAATAGCAGGTTTTATAATTTCGGTATTAGATTTATCAAGATACTTCAAATCAGCACCATCCAAACCCATTTTTTGAATGTTTAAAGTTCCTTGTACACCTTTAAACACCAACCAAAGCTTATTACCACTATCACTATTTTCAGCCCAACCACTTGGCTTAGTTGCATCTGCTTGCACAAAACGTTTATTAATCGCTAAACCAATATGACAGAACTCTACGTTTTCACAGACACCACCACTACCATTATCAAATATGCTGTTACTGGTTTGGTTTAAATTGAGCATTAAAGACAAGTCAGCACCTGCTTGGCCATTAATGGCTTGTAAAGCGTCATTGTCCAAAGTTTGTAATTCTGCATGAGTCGCAGTTGCACAAAGAGTAAGGAGTAAAGCAGTTATTTTTTTCATCGCATTATCCTCCTCTTATAGACCTTTTGTGGTGAGTTTTAAATGTTGGATTAAAACACCATCAATGACTGCTGAACCCATATTATTACTAATTGAAGAGCTAATTTGTGCTCCTGATAATTTATAAGTGTTCACATCTGCATTTGGTGTAGTCGTATACCAACGCCCATTATTGTAAAGTGCATCAGGTAAAGGTGTACCATTTGGTACTACAAACTGAGCCCCATTCCCTGCATCGGTAGTGGTATAACCTGTTGTGTTAGTCGTCGGATTATAATAAGAGGTACTATCAATATTCGCCCAGTTTGCTCCTTGAGAGTCAAATCTTAAGCCTGAGCCAGCATTTCCCGTCCAACCTGATGCTGTACGGTATTGCCATGTGTCATAACAAGTTCCTAAGTTTAAAAATCCACAACTATAGCTGCCTCCACGTCGTTCCTGATTTTGTAATTGATAGAAATTTTTAACTTGTGTTACAGCAGCAACCGTTCCTGTTGGTAATTTCCCAAATGAAATACCTACTGCATCTTGAGTATTGTTCCCTTTAAAGGCTTCTAATGTATTATTTGTCGAGTTATAAACAGTTGAACCGATTGAGATACTACTATGCGTTGCACTAGAACCTTGATAAGTTTTACCTCCTAAGGTTACATTGGTACCGCATTGATAAACATTACAGGTAGAACCAAGATAAGTACTATCTGTTCCAGTGTAGTCAGTATAGATTTTCTTATAAATTTCTGGCTTATTCGGAATACGTGCAAGCTCTAAACTAAAGTTTTTACCATCTGAGCTTAAAACGAGTGGTTGGTATAAAGAACCTAACACAAGATTAATATTCGGATTATAAAGATATAAACCTTCGTTTGCATCGAAGGTTGGTGCAAGCCCACCATTAATAGCAGGAGTAATGAGATTACCTTGCCCAGTGCCAGATTCACGAGTACTCAACCGCAGTACATTATCCATTGCACTATCTGTTGGAGCAGTCCATGATCCAGTTGAAGTAACCGTAGTAGTCTGGCTGCGAATACGATATAACCAATCTGAACTTGGTGAACTATTGCTAGGCGCACCAGTATATTGAGTACTATAACGATTTACCCATGGACCTACTGTCGTTGTTGGAGTATTTGAAGTAATTGTTGCTCTCAAATTAGAGGCATCACCACTATTTAAACGCACAACACCTGCGAAGCCTAGAGTATTATTATAAAATGGACTCAATCCATTTGCGGATGTCGCACCTCCCAAAGTTTGGAAGAGCTGTAGACGGCTACCATTTAAACTAAAATTATTCCAGATACCTTGTAAACGTAACCGATTCGCACGACTTGCATCAGTACTTGTACCAATCAAACCATTTGAGTCGCCATAATTAAACTGATCTGTCGCACCATTAATTTTATTTGGATTGCGAACAAAGATATCTGACCATAAACCTAATTTAAGTTTATATGCATCAAGCCCTGCCGTATCTCTTGTCCCTACCTCATATAAAGGTGCTTCTAAGGCTAAATACGTTACTTGGCAAGAAGGATCACTCGCGCCACTACATGTAGCAGCACTAAAATTAGGTACAAGGTTCTGAGTAGCTACTTTGAATATCCATGGATTAACAGCAGTACCCCAACTCGAAATCGCGGCCGCAGTATCGGTAGATGCAAGACGGCTATTAGTATCGTTATCAGATTTAGAAAGAGCTAAGCCATAAAGAAAAATATCAGCTTTACCTACTGCACGGTCACCAGAATCAATCGTACCATTTTTATTGGTATCTGCCGCCGTCATACTTAACGGCCCAACAGGTACATAATTGATATAACCTGTATCTTTAGTACGGTCAGTTAAAATTTGACTTGCGGTTTCGTTCGCACCTGCCCCACGAAATACCATATAAGTATTTTGAGGTAAAATAGCGATACCTTCACCAGTAGTTTCACTTAAACCGGCATCAGAAAGTTCTTCAAGAGCGAAACTCGATTGGCTTATGAAAAGACCAATTAAACTTGCCAAAACGGTTTTTTGAAACCTTACCGTATAATTAAGTGTAGTCATCTTGACCTTCCTGTTTTATACGATGCCGTGCACCATATTTATTTTTCTTTAACAATCCTTGATGCTAGGTGAATATATCCTTTTCACCTTAGACCAGAAGGCAAATCTAAATAGATATTGCCAACTTTTCCACATTTCTATTATGCGGAATATTTGCACAAATGCAAAAGAAAGCGCATAAAAAGCTAATTTTCCGATGAATGAAAATCAGCTCAAGCTAATTGCTTACAATTAACAAAAGGTTAAATTCGTACCATGACAGTTTGGTTTAAAGTTTTGATTCGTTAACTGTAAATTACTTAAATTTAGTGTAAGTGGGCTATTTTTTAAATCAATCGTACCAATATTTACATCCAGATCCCCTAGTTTTAACAAACCTCCCAAGTCAGAAGTTTGAGCAGGATTAGCTTGTAAATATGCAGAAACAGCAGTTGAAATTTGCGGGAATAATGGTGAAATATCAATTGCATCTTGTGGAATGATGTTACCTACATTAACTGGATTTGCAAAAGACATCCACCAGCCCTTTTGGGCTACGTCATCTGCTTTTGCTCCAGGCCACTGCAACATTTGATTTTGCAGTGCCAGATACATTGGCGAGTTAATTGGTAAATTATGAATAAGACCCAATGACTGGGTTAAATTTAAATTTGCAGTAATATTTGAAATGGTACCATTCATATATACATTCGGGAATTTAGCACCTTTACCCGCAATGACACATGCTAATAAGCTACAGTCTGTTACTGTAGCTTCTACTCTACCGCCTTGAGTGTAAATGCCTGTTGGTTCAGGATAAGCTGGATCATGTGGGCCTGCTGCATTATATTGCACAGTACCATCCACTGGATAAGAACTGCTATGTCCTACATAAATATTAGGGACTTTTACTGGAGCAGATAAAACTTTTGAGGTAACCCGATTACCATTAACTTGAATGGGCGCAATTTCAAAATAGTTATTTTGAATACCCGGAATATTAAATCCACCATCAGAAGTAATAAAACTTACCTCAGCAGCACCACCCAACCCCAAAGCCTGCAATCGGCCTGTTACTGCATTTGCTCCATATAAATTATCTCGAGTAGCCGAAGTTGTAGCATAACCTTTAATCAAACCACTACTGTCAGACTGAACCTTCATATAACCAGAAATGGAGTTGATCCCATTCGGGGTCGTTGTATTTTCAGTACCTGCCGTTAATAAACCAATAAATTTTTCAGCACTTAGCCTTAAACCAACTACTTCACGTGTTGAAGCTGAGGTTGGGTTCTTAACAGCAAATTCAATGAATGGATTCGTTAATACTGCAGAAGATGAGGCACGATCTTCATTAGACATGGGCAATGGGTTCCCATTGGTATCAAAATTTTGTCCACTTAAACTTAAATTATCAATATCGATATCACAACCACCAGCCCCATTTACACCACCACAGCCCAACTGAAGTTTTCTAATATTAGTATTGATTTCTAACTGGGCTTCCATTCCTAATTTATAAAAACCAATATTACTGCTGTTATCGCGTAGTTTCTCCAAGTTTGCCGAATCAGTAGGTGCAATATAAGACATACTCATTAACGCTTGGCCACGAGTTGCAGATAGTTCAGCATCAGACATTGGAACTAAGGTAGACGTAGCATAAGCTGAAGAAAAGCATAAACTTCCAAGTGCTAGAATAGCTAAATGAAGAGACTTAAACTGTCGCATGACCGACCTCCGTATCCTTGGGGGCATAATCTAATTTAATTTCTTTTTATTTGGCTTTCCTTTCTTTAATCTAATCTTAAATTGAATAAAACAAAGAAATGCCGATATCTGATTTTTATGATTTAAGTCCATTTAAATTGTGTGATACAACTCAAAGAAACAAATCAATTATTGATCATTTTATATCATTTTTTACAAAAGAAAACGTTCAATTATAAATATTCCGATGAATGCCACTTTCTTTATTTTTCAACAAAAATGGGCCACTTCAAGTGACCCATTTTTTAGAATTTAATCTAATTTAAAACAACTTAGGTCTTAGGAAGCGTAACGCCAGTTTGTCCTTGGTATTTACCACCACGATCTTTATAAGACGTTTCACAAACTTCATCACTTTCAAAGAAAAGCATTTGTGCTACACCTTCACCAGCATAAATACGTGCAGGTAAGTTCGTCGTATTTGAAAACTCTAAAGTAACGTGACCTTCCCATTCTGGTTCTAAAGGAGTCACATTTACAATAATACCGCAGCGCGCATAAGTTGATTTACCCAAGCATACAGTCAAAACATTACGCGGAATACGGAAATATTCAATGGTACGCGCTAGAGCAAATGAGTTTGGCGGAATAATACAAACATCAGACTCAATGTCGATAAAACTTTTATCATCAAAATTTTTCGGATCAACAATTGCAGAATGTACGTTAGTGAAAACTTTAAATTCGCGGGCACAGCGTACGTCATAACCATAGCTAGAGACCCCGTAGGAAATCAATTTTTCGCCATTCTTATCAAAACGGACTTGATTCTCTGCATAAGGTTCAATCATGCCGTGTTTTTCGCTCATTTCGCGAATCCAACGATCAGACTTAATAGCCATGTATTTTCTATCCAAAAGGTAATTTCATTGATTGCGACGTACTTTAACGTAAAAAAGCAATTATGAAAACAACGCTTGAGCTACTCTTCTCGATAAGAATAGCTCAGCAGGACTTTTAAAGGTTTAATAACGCAGAATAGCTAATCGGAATTGAGAAACTAACTAAAACTAGTGAGGCTGTTTTTTGTAAATTCGATTGATTTAACCAACGTACTTTATTGCCTGCCAAAATTGAACCCAAGAAAATCCAGAACAACGCAATCGGTGTAATCAACGCTAAATAAGCCAGCATATGAATGAGATAAATATGAAAATCAGTCCATGCTGCAACAGGGAAAATAGCTGAAGCAAAAAGTAATGCTTTAGGGTTAAGTAAAGTTGCACAGAACAACTCACGCGGGCGAATCGTTGGCTGATCTAACTCAAGTTGCTGATTGGCTGTGTGCCATAACTTAATTGCTAAAAAAATAATGTAACAAGCGCTTAGCAATTTAAGCATAGGAGGTAAGAAAGGAAGCGTTGCAGAAACTTTCCCTATTAACATGCCCCAAGCTGAAATAGAAATTACATATCCAAGAACTTCTGCCGGAATTAATTTCGCAGACTTCTTAAGACCTACCTGTACTCCTGACGATGCGAGTAAAGTATTGGTTGGGCCTGGGGTAAGTAAAATTGTGGCAACTAAGCCAATAAATAGCCATGAAATCATTGAATGACCTCACAATGTAGTCATCTCAGATTAATAGATATCTTTTGGGAAGGCAAAATCTAATTGTAAGACAATTTTTTAAAATATTAATCAGTAAAATTAAAAAATAACAAATAAACAAATAGATACGTAATTTTTAAAAAATTTAAGCTAAAAAACTTTAGAGTCAGTTGTCGCGCTTTTCGTGCCAAATTGTATTAAGTAATATAAGTATTTTTATTTTAAATCTATTTTTAGGTCGAAAAGATCTATAATGAATTATTACAGCAGTAAGTTTAATTTTTAAGCTTTTAATAAGTTTCAATTAATATATTGTTTTTTTGTGTTTATATGAGTCACCAGACTCTACTATCCTATGATTATGGCAAAGCAATTTTTTCAGTCTTGGCTTCCTTCTCCAGAGAAAGTTTCAAATATGAAATTTTTAAGGATTTTTGGGAAAAAAACCCTTAATCCAGTGCTTTGGTATGTCAACCGTAAATCGATTACAAGAGCGGTTTTTGTAGGAACGTTTTTTGGTTTACTGCCTATTCCCTTTCATAGTGTTTTTATTGTGATGGCGGTATTGCTGTTTGAAGTAAATTTACCTATTAGCCTAATGCTCGCTTGGCTCAGCAACCCACTCACATTAGTTCCCATTTTATATACTGGTTTCTGGTTTGGTTCGCACATTTATCATGTACATATGATCAATAAAAAGATGCTCTTAGGCGTACTTCATCAGATTTCTAGGTGGATTACCCATTTTGGCCATGGGCATATAGATTTTAGTCTCGCTAAAATTTTAATGTCTGGGCTTATAGTTGAAGCATTTGTATTTGCAATCATACTGTATGTAGTGACCGAAGTTTTCTGGCGTTGGATGGTTATTCGAAATTGGAAAAGTAGAGCTGGTTATAAAAAACAAGAAGACGCTCTATAAGAATTCATCTTCTTGCCTATAGTTAAACTATTATTTTGATAGTTTAGATTTCATATATTCTTCAGCGACATTAAGCACATAGTCTTGGCAAGCCTCTCCAGTACCTGGGTCATACGCTCCATTATTGGTAATATTATTAGATAAAATTCGAATTCCTAAAAAAGGAACATTAAACTGACTTGCGATTTGTGCAACCGATGCTGCTTCCATTTCCTCAACAGAGGTACCGTAACGTTGATGGAAAAATTGAATACGATCAAGCTCATTATTCCAAACATCTGCCGATCCAATCGTCCCTTCGACCACTTCACCTTTGTCATAACGAACTTTATGTGCCGCCATTAATAATTCTTTATCGCCTTCAAATTTGCGAATTGCAATAGGTTCTGGGTCTGATTCATCTGTTGGCAATACATCAAATGCTTCAACCCAAGTGAGTGAATTTGATCCAGCTCCTAATGGTTGCTTAGGCGTTCTAAACGCACCAATATTGGTAGCATATTTTCCTAAAACAATATCGTAAACGTGTAGATCTGGGTCATGACCACCTGCCGTTCCCTGATTAATAATCGCAATCGGTTTATAACGTTCAATGGCTAGAGCTGTTGCAGCGGCAGAGTTACTCATACCCATGCGGGTTTTAGAAATAATCATTGGATAGCCATTGTGAGTTCCTTTCCAGAAAGTCCACCCACCTATTGTTTCAACAGTCACATTCTGTAATTTAGAAGCCATCTGTTTTGACTCTACAGGTAAGGCACCTTGAATAATAATCGGCTGTAATTTCTGTTTTTGCTCTTCAACTGTCGTTGTTGGGGACACTGTTGAATGGTCGTCGTTACATCCAACCAAAAATAAAGCGCTACATAAACTGATGACGCCAAAAGTATATTTAAATTGCATTTCTCACCTATTTCTTTTAAAAAGCGTAAAGTAGCAATCTACATGCCAATTTCAAGTTCAGCTTTGTTATTTAGATTCAGTGATTTAAATTTTTCTTTTAACCAAATAATAAAAAACCCGGCTTAAAGCCGGGTCGGATGAATCAAAAGATTCGTTTATCATCACGCGTGCGTTGAGGGATTTTTTCAATCTGTTGCCATACTGCTTTAGCAATATCGATGTAGCTATCAGCTGCGTCATCCATTGCTACAACACTCGGTTTACCCTGATCTGCATGTTCACGGATTTGAGCATTTAAAGGTAAACGTCCTAATAATGGAATATGGTATTGCTCGGAAAGCTTATCACCGCCACCAATACCAAAAATTTGTTCTTCATGCCCACAGTTAGAGCAAATATGAGTCGACATATTTTCAACAACACCCAATACTGGTATGCCAACTTTATTAAACAACTCAATTCCTTTGGTGGCATCTAACAAAGCAACATTTTGCGGAGTCGTCACAATGATTGAGCCAGTCACTGGAATACGCTGTGCAAGCGTAAGTTGAATATCGCCTGTACCCGGCGGCATATCAATCATGAGCACATCTAGATCAGGCCAAAGCGTTTGATTAAACAATTGCATTAAAGCACCAGTTGCTTTTGGTCCACGCCATGCAACAGGAGTATTGTTATCCCCTGTTAAATGTCCAATAGAAAGCACAGCCATACCGTATGCCTCTAAAGGTACAAAGTTTTCACTTTCAATAAGAGGCGTTTTGCCAGCATTACCTAGCATGGTTGGAATACTTGGGCCATAAATATCAGCGTCCAACACCCCTACCTTAAGTCCCATTTTTTGTAAGGCAAGTGCTAAATTGACAGTAGTAGTCGATTTACCAACCCCACCTTTACCAGATGAAACTAAAATAACGTTCTTAATTCGAGGATGAAGCGGAACATCTCTTTGCTGCGGAGCGGCTTTCTGAATCGGTGGATTGTTTGGATCTGGCTCAGATTTAGGTGAGGCATCAAGCACAGGAGGTAAGTTCGAATTTTCTTTCGGTGCTTTAGATGAACAAGCATGACCTGAACCTTCTGGTGCAGGACGCTTTTGTTGAACTACATGTAAGTTCAGTTCTTCAATACCGCACTTTTCTAATGCACCAGCTAAATCATCGTGAATTTGCTGCAAATACTCTTTTTCATCAGGAAATGTATTAATAGTAAGTTGTAATACACGCCCCTCAACTTGGAGCTGACTAATGCGCTCTTTTAAAGCATCTTTGGAATGCGGTAGTAAATAATTTTGGAGTACCGTTTGGATTTCATCTTCTTTCACTTCTTGTGCGGGTGAAAAAACAGACTTTAATGAAGAAAGCCAAGACATATTGTTTACTCCAAAAACAGATCATTACAGCTTAATGGAGATAGTGTAACAGTATTGATCCGCACTCGCTCACCTTAGGATGAAGAATTGCTAATTTTCAAGCTTCCATCTTTTAGGTAAGGAGTGCAGATTTTAGTTTAAATAAACTTATTCATCAGAATCATGGTGCTTCAATTTATTTAACTTATCTGTTGCTGTTTTCTTCAACTCATCAAATTTCGCAGTTGCTTGCGTTTTTAACTCATCAAATTTTGTTGCAGCCTCATCTTTTAACTCTACTGCTTTGGCTTTGGCATCATCAAGTTTATGACCCGCTTCTGTCCGTAAATGATCGAACTTATCTTGCAAGGTATGCTGAGCATTCTCAAGTTTACCTTTCAAATCACTGGCTTTATCTTCAACTGCTTCTTTTGCAGCAGCTTGTTTCTCTTTTACATTGTCCTTCAAATCATCCAAGGCTTTTTCGCCCTGTGCTTTTGCGTCTGCTGCTTTTGCCTTTAACTCATCTACTGTATTTTCAACTGCTTCTTTACCAGCAGCCTGTTTCTCTTTTACATTTTCTTTTAAATCGTCCAAAGCTTTTTCGCCTTGTACTTTTACATCTGCCGCTTTTGCCTTTAATTCGTCTAATTTATTTTCAGTAGTCATCGTTGTTATCCTCATCGTTAATTAAAAAAATTACCTGAATAAGTTATTAGTTATACATCGTTATGGTTTATTTTCTGACCGTAACTGCAATTTGAAACAAAGACAATACAGGAAGATTCAAATATTTTTTGATTTGTTTATCTGTTCTAAAGAGAAACAGCTTTTGACTTCACATCCATTTTTATAGATGCCTCTTATGCTTAGCTAAAGATTATTAATCTTTGCTTATCTCCCTGCATCAGTTAAAATCTTCCACCTTATAAATACGAATGAGAGAATGAGATCCGTGCGTAAAATTTTAGTCACCAATGCCCTCCCTTATGCGAATGGTCCAATTCATATGGGTCATTTACTCGGTTACATCCAGGCAGATATCTGGGTTCGTGCCATGCGAGCAATGGGTCATGATGTGACTTATGTATGTGCGGATGATGCTCACGGTACAGCGATTATGCTACGTGCCGAAGCGAATGGTATTAGCCCAGAAGAGCAAATTGCGAATGTTCAAAAAGAGCACATTCGTGATTTTGACGGTTTTGGCGTACATTTCGATCATTACGATTCAACACATAGCGATGCAAACAAAGCACGCTCAACAGATATCTACATTAAAAACCGTGAAGCTGGAAATATTGCAGTTCGCCCTGTAACTCAATTATTTGACCCAGAAAAAGGTATGTTCTTGTCTGACCGTTTCATTAAAGGCACATGCCCGAAATGTAAATCAGAAGATCAATACGGCGACTCATGTGAAGTGTGTGGTACAACTTATAATGCGACCGAGTTACTTAACCCACGTTCAACTTTAAGTGGTGCAACACCAGTTGAAAAATCATCAGATCACTATTTCTTCAAGCTTCCAAACTTCTCTGAATATTTACAGAAATGGACGCGTGATGAAGGTCGTTTACCTCTTTCAATTGCGAACAAGTTAGATGAATGGTTTGAAGCTGGTTTAGCAGACTGGGATATTTCTCGTGATGCACCATATTTTGGCTTTGAAATTCCAGATGAACCAAATAAATATTTCTACGTGTGGGTAGATGCCCCAATTGGTTATATGTCTAGTTTTGAAAACTACATCAAAACTAAACGTCCAGATTTAAACTTTGACGATTTCTGGAAAAAAGACAGCCAAAACGATGTTTATCATTTTATTGGTAAAGACATTGTTTATTTCCATGCTTTGTTCTGGCCTGCAATGCTTGAAGGTGCGAACTACCGCACCCCAACAGGTTTGTTTGTAAATGGTTTCTTGACTGTAAATGGACAAAAAATGTCTAAGTCACGCGGTACTTTCATTAAAGCAGAGACGTATTTACAGCATTTAAATCCAGAGTATTTACGTTACTACTTTGCTTCTAAGCTTTCAGATAAAGTTGAAGATTCTGACTTGAACCTTGATGACTTTGTTCAAAAAGTAAACTCAGATTTAGTCGGTAAAGTCGTGAATATTGCTAGCCGCTGTGCAAAATTCGTCAATAGCAGCTTTAACAATACTTTATCTGCTGAATGTGCAGAATCTGAGTTAGTACAAAGCTTTATTGATGCAGGAGATTCAATTGCTAAAGCATATGAAGCACGTGAATTCTCAACGGCGATCCGTGAAATTATGGCGCTTGCTGACCGTGCAAACCAATATATTGATGAGAAGAAACCTTGGGCTCTTGCTAAACAAGAAGGTCAAGAGCAACAAGTTCTTGATGTATGTTCTGTGGGTATCAACTTATTCCGTCAATTAGCGGTGTACTTGGCTCCAGTTCTGCCAACTTTAGCTCAACAAGTTCAAGATTTCTTAAAACTTGAAAGCTTCGATTTCGAGTCACGCAAACAAATTCTTGTAAGCCATGAGATTGCGCAGTTCCAGCCACTTATGCAACGTGTTGATCCAAAAGCTGTTGCAGCTATGGTTGATGCTTCTAAAGAGTCTTTAGGTGCTCCTGCTCCAGAAGCAACAAAAGCGGCAACGAAAAAAGAGAAATCTGCCGAGAAAAAAGCAGTGCCTACTCCGGCAGTGGGTGAAGCTGAAATTATCGGTATTGAAGATTTCTTAAAAGTTGACTTACGTGTTGCTCAAGTACTTGAAGCAGGTACAGTTGAAGGTTCAGATAAATTACTTCAATTGACGTTAGACGTAGGTGAAGCTGAACCACGTAACGTATTTAGTGGTATTCGTAGTCAATATGCACCAGAAGACCTAAAAGGTAAATTGGTTGTTATGGTTGCGAATCTTGCACCACGTAAAATGCGTTTTGGTATTTCAAATGGTATGGTACTTGCTGCCGGAAATGGTGAAGGTATTTTCATTATTTCACCAGATAGCGGTGCGAAACCTGGTGATAAAGTTTCTTAGTCCACCTTCATATAAAAAAGCTCCCTAAATTGGGAGCTTTTTTTAACTATAAATTTTCAAAGAACATCTATAAGAAGATTTAAATTATGACCACGGCCGCCCTTCACAAGGGTTACTAAGTAAAACGTGTATATTCCCCAACTCCTCATTGGTTAAATAGCCATTCTTATTTTTATCTAAATAATGAAATAGCTCTGTTTGCTTATTCTCTCCCTGAAAACGCTTATCAGTAGGCCAACGATAAGGATAGAAATCTTGTACCTGTTGAAACTCTTTTAAGCTGTATAAGCCATCATGATTTACATCATATTTTTCCTGAAAAAGCTTCCAATCCAAAGATGCAGGCTCACATGCACTTACTACATTTAAAATGCAGTAAGTGATGCAAGCTGTGAGTAACTTAATAGTTGGATTGCTCATGATTATTGGCTTGTAAATCAGAAATTTTGTAATCTTTTTCATGAACAGGTGTACCAACAATGCTCATAGTTCGCTCATTTGCTGGCTGTTGCTTGCTCATGGTTCTCATCTCACATCCTGTAGTTAAGATGAGAAAAACTACAGAAATGCTCACCATTAGTTTTTTCATAACGTGACCCTCATTTCTTTTTGTTTTATTTATTAAGTTACCACTTTTTAAATGTTTAAGTACTAAAAAAGATATTTCAATTTGTATATATTTTACTCAAAAATAAAGCTAGACTATAAATAGCTGGCTTTGGATTTTTTAGATATTTTAATTAAAGGCTTATCATTTGAAGAAAATTAATTTTAAACCTAATACACTCACAATGCTTCCAGCTACTCGGTCAACGCCAGTTTTTGCTTTTAAGTACATTGTTCTAGGCTTCTCTGAAGAGAGCAGCATTGCAACACATGAATACCACCCTGCATCGATCATAAAACAAATCACTGGCAATGCAACGTAGTAGTAATTTGGAATTTCTTTTGGCAATAAAGCAGTAAATACGCTCGCTAGAACGACTGCAATTTTCGGGTTGCTTAACTGGGTAATCAGGCCATAACGATATGCCTGTTTATAGGTCATTTTTGATTTGCCATCATTTTCCATGGCAATTGGTTCTTTAGCGTGTTTAATAATTTTAAAAGCCAGCCAAAGCAAATACAGCCCACCACCAATTTTTAAGATTAAATATGCTGAAGGTACTGCTAATAAAACTGCCTGCAACCCCATAACAGCTAGAAAACCAAAAAGAGCTGCGCCTGTACCTGTACCTAAAGCTGTAAATAAACCATGTTTACGTGATTTAGAAATTGAATTTTGCGCTACATAAATAAAACTCGGCCCAGGGCTTATTGCTCCAAGCATCAATGCCATCGCAATTGAAAAAAGAGGAATAAGGGACTCAAACATTGTATTGACCTAGCATCATGCAATTGCGCGGTATTCTAACAGCTTTTTATGACACATATAAAAACGGAAAACATATAAATGATGAAAATTGAATTTTCATGTTTTTTACAATTTATATCTTCACAACGGACAAAAATGTCCGTTAAATATATCGGTCTTTAGAACTCCCAAACCAATGACATGAGTAAACGTCAAAAAATTGCTGCCCATAATCGGGATGAATTACTCAATGCAGCCGAAGAATGTTTTCGTATTCATGGCATTAATGTCCCCTTACAAGTTGTGATTGACCATGCAGGTGTAGGCAGAGCAACTTTTTACCGTAACTTTTGTGACCGCAAAGCTTTAATTAGCGCGCTTTTAGAACGCGCGATTACACAGCTAGAGCAAAAAGCTGCTCATTTTCAACAATTCGAGGATGGTTTATTTCGTTTAATTGAAGGACATATTGCACAACTTCCTAAACTTGCAATTTTGCAAGATTTTTGGAGAGTGATTGATCGACAAGATCCAATTATGTTAAAAATTTATGAACGGCGAAATAATGCACTTAACCCACTGATTGAAAATGCGATAGAACAAAAACTATGCCGAGCTGATCTCACTGCCAATGATTATGCAATGATCACTGCAATGTTGGGTTCTTCATTTCAAGGACATGAGCCAGAAGAACAAACTCGCTTAGCAAAACGAGCAATTGAATTACTAATTCATGGTATTCAAGTACAAAAAATTCGAGGGATAGAATGAGTAAAACGCCTCGTTATTTAGAAACACCACCCGACTGGACACCAGAAGAGCAACCGACTCTACCTGGTTCACCGGCAGCTATTGCTCACTCTGTACCTAAGCGATTTATTTACTTTTTTATTGGTTTATTTATCGCCCTTTCGGCAAGCTTAAGTAATGGTTTTATTACGGCAAATTTACCTTTAATTCAAGGTGAATATGGACTGACGCCTTCCGAAGCTGCTTGGCTCCCTGCGGCTTATGTCATGGCAAATGTCAGCTCAAACCTGATTTTGTTTAAAGCCCGACAACAGTATGGTTTAAGAGTATTTTCGGAAATAGGGCTGGTTATTTTTATTGCCGTGCTGGTTTTACATATTTTTGTGCATACCTATGAAATGGCCCTATTCGCAAGGGTTGTGGCAGGTTTGGCAGGAGCACCTCTCAGCTCTTTAGGTATGTATTACACCATGCAGGCTTTTAAAAAAGCAGACATGGCAAAAGGTATATATATCGCCTTCGGTTTCCAACAATTAGGGGTTCCCCTCGCTTGGATTATTTCTCCATTTCTTGTCAGTACAGACAGTTGGTCTGTCCTATATACCTTTGAGCTAGGTTTAGCACTTTGTTGTTTAGCGATGGTTGTTTCATTGAAATTACCACGTAGTTTACGAATCTATGTTTTTGAGAAGCAGGATTTCTTCACCTTTGCTTTACTGGCTCCCGGTTTTGCATGCTTATGTATTGTGCTCACACAAGGCCCAATTTTATGGTGGTTTAACAGTGAATGGTTGGCATATGTATTAATTGCTGGCTTTAGCTTAGTTGTTCTTGGTTTGCTCTATGAACACTATCGTGCCAATCCATTAATTATGACACGCTGGTTAGGTGCTTCTTCGACCTTGCGTTTCATTTTTGGTGCTTTTGCTATTCGACTTCTAATGTCTGAGCAAAGCTATGCTGCTGTTAATTTCTTAAAAGCCATGGGAATGGGGCCTGATCAGTTTGTACCGCTTTATGTTGTGATCTTCATCGGGATTTTAAGTGGAACCTTATTTAGTGCACTGACTTTTTCACGTGAACGAATTATCTTCCACTTACTTTTTGCAGAGTTCTTAATTCTGGTTGCCTGTGGACTAGATTATCACTTAACCAGTGATGTTCGACCTGTGAACTTCTTTGCAAGTCAATTCCTAGTAGGTTTCGCAGGTGGTTTATTTATTGGGCCGTTACTGCTTATTGGCTTTGCCCAAACTTTGGCTAAAGGTCCTTCGTATGTGGTGACTTTTATTGTGCTGTTCTCTGCAACTCAAACCTGTGGTGGTCTGGTCGGATCTTCTTTCTTCTCGACCTATCAACAACACCGCACGCAAAACTATCAAGTCGAGATTATTAAAGATTTAGAACAATCCGATCCGTTAGTTTCTCAGAGGCTCTCCACCTATCAACGTAGTGCAGCCAGCACAACAAATGACCCAGCATTACAAACGACTCAGGCCATGCGCACACTCAATCAAGTGGTTACCCGTGAAGCACAAGTGCGTGCCTACAATGATGTTATTGCGTTAAACGGTATTTTTGCTATCGCACTGCTCTTATGGGGTGGATTTAATATTGCGCGTAGTAAATATCTACAACGCAGAGGAATTAGCCGCCCTTAAAGGCTTTTGTTATTGATGAAATAGAAATTGAGATTGATATATGTCAGATGATCAAAACAAACCGGAACAAACACCTGCTCAGGCACCTGCCAACGAGCCAACACCTGCACCTGCACCTGCACCTGCACCTGCAAGTAAACTGATTCCGACAAAACGCTCAACACTATTATGGATGTTGGGTGTGCTTATTATCGGTATTTTAGTGATTTTATGGGCATGGAGAATCGGACCTTTTGCCACGAGTGTCCAACAAACTGACAATAGTTATGTCAAAGGTAAAACCACTGTTTTATCATCACAAATTAATGGCTATGTTAAAGATGTATTGGTAAAGGACTTTGACCACGTTAAAAAGGGTCAAGTGCTCATGCATATTGATGCAACTACTTATGACCAAAAAGTAACTCAAGCGGCTTCTGGAGTTGAACAAGCTAAAAATACTTTAGCCAACCAAACCCAATCCATCGCTCAAAAACAAGCTGATATTGTTGCAGCGCAAGCCAAAGTAGATCAAGTGAAAGCTCAATACGAACTCTCTTTGGCACAGCTTAGACGTTATCAACAGTTAGGAAATAGTGGAGCAGCTTCTAAATCTGAGCAAGATAAAGCTGCGGCAGATGCTGAAAATAACCTTGCAGCACTGAAGCAAACAGAAGCAAATGTCTTAGTTGCAAAAGAGGCTTTGAAAACCGCACAGGTCGCAGAAGCTGGCTTAGAAGCACAAGTTTCAAGTGCTAAAGCACAGTTAGACCAAGCGCAAACCACCAAAGACTATAGCGTTATTGTGGCTCCAATGGATGGTCAACTTGGTGAAGTAAACCCTCGTGTTGGGCAATATGTAGCAGCAGGCTCACAGTTACTCTACTTAATTCCACAACAAACTTGGGTGATTGCTAACTTTAAAGAAACTCAAATTGCCAATATGCGAATTGGTCAAAAAGCATGGTTTACTGTCGATGCCATGAACCACAAAAAATTTACAGGCCATGTTGAGCAAATCTCACCTGCTGCAGGTTCAGAGTTCAGTGTGTTAAAGCCAGACAATGCGACAGGCAACTTTACTAAAGTTGTGCAACGCATAGCTGTACGCATCACCATAGACCCGAATCAGGAAGGAATGGAACACTTACGCCCTGGTATGTCAGTGATTACTTCTGTCGATACAAGTTCTTAATCAGCTTTTTAAAGTTCTCTTTAAAAAGCTACAATGTGATCATTCATTATTTTTCTCAATTTCTAATGTTTGATCACATTGCCCAACCGATTTCCTACCAGCACATTGAACTCCCCTCATCTGTTCATCTCGACATTAAAAGGATAGATCTAATTCATCCTCAAATTTCGGGCAATAAATTTTTCAAACTAAAATACAATCTGCTTGCCGCAAAACAACAAGGCTTATCAACTATTTTGACTTTTGGTGGGGCTTACTCAAATCATATTGCTGCAACTGCTTATGCAGCTCATCTTTTTGGCTTACACAGTATAGGAATTATTCGCGGTGAAGAGTTAGCGAGTAAGCCTCTTAACCCTACTTTGGAAAAAGCTCAAAGTTTAGGGATGCATTTATATTTTGTTTCGCGCACTGAATATCGCTTGAGGGACGATGCAAATTACATTCAACAATTAAACAACCAATTTCCTAACACTTTCATTATTCCTGAAGGTGGCACCAATAAACTGGCAGTACAAGGATGTCAGGAAATTCTCAGTCAAAGCGATTTACAAAACTATGATGTAATTTGCTGTGCGGTAGGAACTGGCGGAACAATTTCAGGTCTTATTAAAAAAAGTTCAGCACATCAAAAAGTTATGGGATTTTCAGCTTTAAAAGGCGACTTTTTACAACAAGAAATTCAACAGTGGACTAAAAAACAAAATTGGTCTCTGACAGATGCTTATTGCTGCGGAGGTTATTCGAAAACGTCACCTGAACTATTTGCATTTATTGAGAGTTTTGAAGCGAAATATGCCGTGCCTCTGGAACCAATCTATACGGGAAAAATGATGTTCGGTCTGTTTGACCTTATAAAGAATCATTACTTTCCTGAAGGAACTCGTATTCTGGCTATTCATTCTGGTGGTTTACAGGCAGATATAAGAAATAAATCGCACCAATAGTTTACTCATTTTAGTTAAGGTTTTCTCTACAGCAATAAATGTCTTTAGCACGAGTAAGAGCTGACATGGTAGTATATGCCCCTTTTTAATTTTCACGATTAATCGAGAATCTCTTATGTCTAACAGTCATGTCGATGTCATTGTCTTAGGTGCAGGCGCTTCTGGACTCATGTTGGCTGCACATGCTGCTAAACGAGGGCGCTCGGTTTTAATTTTAGAAAAAGCCAACAAAATTGGTAAAAAGATTTTAATGTCAGGTGGAGGTAAATGTAACTTTACCAACCTATATGTAGAGCCTGACAACTATATTTCTCATAATCCACACTTTGTCATTTCTGCCCTGTCACGCTATAGCAACTGGGACTTTATTGGGCTGGTATGTGATTATGGAATTGCCTATGAAGAACGTAAACACGGCCAATTATTTACGCTAAACGGCGCTAAAGAAATTTTAGAGATGTTGGTGAGTGAGTGTAATAAAACCAACAATGTTGAAATTCAAACCCATTGTGAAGTTGGACAGATCGACCTATTACAACAAGGCGGTTTTTCTGTACACACCAACCAAGGTCGATTTAGCTGTGAATCATTAGTTGTTGCTACAGGCGGTTTATCCATTCCGACTTTGGGCGGTTCTGGATTTGGCTATGAACTGGCACAAAAATTTGGACATACAGTTTTCCCAACCCGTGCTGGTTTAGTTCCATTTACTTTTTCAGATCATATTAAAGAAGTCACCACACGCTTAAGTGGTAATGCTTTAGATGTGACGTTAAGCAACTCAAAAAATAGCTTTACTGAAGCGTTGTTATTTACGCACCGTGGCTTAAGTGGACCAAGTTCCTTACAGCTTTCTAACTATTGGAATACTGGAGAAAGTTTTAAAATTGACTTTTTCCCAAGCCAAGATTTAACAACTTATTTAAAAGATAAAAAGAAAGCACAACCTAAAGTTTTATTGCGCACCCTTTTGAATGAGTTTACGGCGAAAAGTATTGTACAAGAGCTACAACAACTCATATGGCCAGAGCATAGCGAAACGGCGATTGGTAATATTAGTGATGCACAGCTAGAGCATATTGCCGAGCAGTTACATGGTTTTTCGGTTAAACCATCAGGCACTGAAGGATACCGTACTGCCGAAGTGACTTTAGGTGGGATTGATACAACTGAAGTTTCATCAAAAACACTTGAAAGCAAAAAGCAGAAAGGACTGTTCTTTATTGGTGAAGTACTAGATGTGACCGGCCATTTAGGCGGTTATAACTTCCAATGGGCTTGGTCTTCTGCTTATGCAGCAGCACAATATGTTTAAATGCTGAATAAGCTAATTTGCTGCTTTCGCTTCACTTGATGATTTTTCAGCGTCACGTGTATGCGTTGTTGCCTGTTTTGATGAATCAGATTTGCTAAACACAAATTTATAAGCACTTGCTAAAAACCCAACGGTAATCCCAGCAATTACAACAGGTGCTAAAAAACGACCAGGCTTTTTCATCGTATTTTCCTCACTTATTTGTTTTTATAGCTGTCAAAGACAGAACGACCACTCAATATAGAGTGGTCGAACTTATCACAAAAATCAAAGATTTTTTGTACTGTTTATCTGAAAATTAGTTACACCTATTAAATTTCATCATTTTCGCCAGTAGAACCAAAAGGTTTATTTACTGGTGGTTGTGATGGATTTACTTGTGCAGAATCAGCGGGTTTTGCATCAGATGAAACAGTTGATGATGAAGTTGTAGTCGTTGGCGAAGTTGAAGCCGAAGACGTACTTGCTGTTGTAGTAGAAGGTGGTTGATATAAAGGATTTGGTTGATTAGCTTCTTTTTTCGCTTTATCAAGCAAGTCAGACAATAGTCTTTCCGCTGGTTGACGACCACCTAAGCCAAATGCAAGCGCGAAAGCCACTGCAACTGCACCTAGGGTTAAGCCAAATGCAAGATTCACAATTGAATCAGCAATACCCATCGCTTTTAAACCAAGCGCAAGGACTAAGCCAATAATTAAGACACGAACCAAACTACCTAACCAACGCGAACTGTTATATTCACCGCGTTGCACCACATTTGCCACAACATTGGCAAGCCAGAAACCAATCACCAAGATTACAGCGCCCAATAGAATGTTTGCACCGAAGTGGATAAACATTGCGATTAGACCACTAATCTGTTCAAAGCCAAGACGGTCAGCAGCTTCTGAAACTGCAAACAACATGGTAAAGAACACGATTAACCAGCCAACAGCACCAGAAACTTTAGTTTGACCGAAAAAGCGTTGTACATCTAATTTTGCAGGGATTTCATCAACACCTGTTCCTGCAATGAGTTCGGCAACCAAGCGTCCAACAAAACGAGAAACAATATAAGCAACCAGTAAAATTAAACCAGCAGCAATAATGTTTGGAATCGCTTGCAAGATTTCATTGAGCATTGCTGTCGCAGGCTGAGAAATTGTCTCAATACCTAAAGCTTCAAATGCCACAATCAATGTCGTAATGATGATAATGGCAAAAACAAAAGAACCTAAGAATTTGCCTACGTTAGAGCTTTTGAAAAGACCAATTTTTTCAGCTTGAGCCTGAACACCTAAACTATTGATTAAGCCTTCAACAATACCGCGTACAATTTTTGCCAAGATATAACCAACAAAAACGATAACGCCAGCAATAAAGATATTTGGTAAGAATGCTACAGCATCATTTACCATATTTTGAACAGGAATAAGTAAACCTGTTAACCCTAAGATTGAGAGAACAATAGGGAGGAAAAGTAATAATACAAGCCAGTAAAGAATTTCACCAATATTCTGACTGATTCCCCCTACCCCTACTTCACTACTTAATTTGTCATCAAGTTGCGTTCTGGATAGCACATTGGTAATTCCCGCCCGCACCAGTCGAGCAACGATCCAACCAATGAAACCCACCACCACGGCAGCAATAATATTTGGAATATAGACGAGTACCTGATTCACCATATTGCTAAATGGTCCACTCACTCCACTAATGTTGAGCACATTTAAAGCAGCAACAACAGCAAGAATCAGAATAAACCAGAATATGACTTTGGAGACGAGGCCTTCTATATTAGGAGTACGTCCTGTAGCTGAAGATAATTTGGCATTTGTATTTAATTTTTGCAGAAGTTTTTTTACCCCTGCTGCAACTAATAAAGCGATTATCCAGCCAACCAGTAAGATGACAATTGCAGCTAAAATAGGATGAAACTGATCCCAGTAATACATCGCATCAAACTGAGCGCCGCGAGGCCCATTAAAAAATTCATTCATATTGTTATGTCCTCAATTGTTATGTTCTTTTCAGTGTTATCAGTAAATGAAAAACACCAGTTCGTTGTAAAAAAATGACGATAAATGCGGTCTATGTCACCTTATGTTTTGAATATTTTTCAATCAACATCCTTCTGCATAAATACAACAAATTGATGCAAAAGATTGCAAAAAAAGCCTTCAGGACACATCCTAAAGGCTTTCTATCGAGATATACTGTTGGGCTTACTATCCTTTGTAAGTTTTCAGATCAGAAGTACCCATCATGACATGTGGTGTAGTCTCATGTTGAAAAGCCCCTTCTTGTTTTGGCGATTGGTTATGTTCAGAAACCATATAAACAATAAGCGCAAGAAGAAAAAGCCCTACAATAATTAAAATATAAACTGGCAATCTTCTTTTTTTTGCAGTCTCTTCAGGACTCGTCACATGAGGTGGTTTTGAAAAATCATGCATCTTCTTTCCCCTCTTCTATTATCATTAACTATATATTCATCATAACAATTTGATTTGTTGCATTGTGTGAAAAAGCATTATGCGAAGGTGACTATGGTTGCAAAACTCTACTTTTAAAATAATAAATTTAGTATAAAATTTAGCCACATTAATTTTGACTATTAAAAATATAATCTCACTTTATTCATAAACTTCTTCGAAGTTCGATTTGTAATACAATATGTTTTAGCGCTTACTTTTTATAAAATAGGCTATAATAAGCCCCCTTGTTTTAAAGCTACTCAATTTTATGATGTATCGTCAGCAAAGCGTAACTCTTGATCTCGACACTGACGTCACACATCAATGTTATTTGCATCAGACAAGAGATGACCATCTCATTGGTATTATTGAATTTAATAAGCCAAGCTATGAGCTCAAATGGAGTGATCTTGAGTATTTCCGTCGCCGTACCGAAGAGTTCTCGGTTATGCCATTCCCTGAATGTGTTAATGCGATGATTGTTGATATTCGTAATATCAATGTATTTCTGGACAATGAAGTCCCTATTTTACCTTGGCGTTTACTTGAAGAAGACTGCCCTGTCCGCTTGGTTGTTCCTCAAGATCGTCTTGAATATTATGCAGGTCTGTTTGAACCGACTTGGCTTTCAACAGATGTCGACAGTGCGATTTCAGAAATTCGTGAATTTATGGATATGTTTGTCCATTAATAAACATATCCATAAAAAACTTTCTTAAAATATTTTTACTTTCAGTTTTACCAATAATTCTCTACAGCAATATTTCCCTCACCACGACGATTCATCGTCAAACCACGGCGTTTTAAAGCTTCTTTAGTATCGTCAACCATTTGTGGGTTTCCACATAACATGACGTGACTAGTTGCTGAGTTAAGTTCCAAACCTGCTGCTTTTTCTAACTCACCATTTTCGATTAATACAGGTAAGCGCTCATGCAACGGCGCTGATGAGTCTCGGGTAATAATAGGAATAAATTTAAAGCCGTTATGCCCTTCTCCAAACGTTTCAGCAATCTCTTGAATACGATCGACATATGCCAATTCATCTGCAGTACGGACGCTATAAACCAAATTAATCTTTTGATAATTAGACCAAGTCTCAAAGTCTTGTAGCATCGACAAAAATGGAGCCAAACCTGTACCTGTTGCTAATAACCATAAATCATGCGGTAAAGGTTGCTGATAACGCGCCAAAGTCAGATATCCATATGGAATTTTTTCCAAATAAAGCTCATCACCGACTTTCAAATGCTGTAGATTCGAAGTGAAAGCACCGTCTGGTACAACAATTGAGAAGAACTCTAGCGTTTCATCAAATGGAGAAGACACCACCGAATAAGCACGGACAACCAGTTCGTCACCTACCTTTAAACCTATACGCGCAAACTGACCTGCGGTAAATTTAAAATGCGAAGGACGAGTCATGGTAAAGCTGAAAAGTGTTGGGGTCCAACGATGAACTGATAAAACTTTTTCTACGCTAAATTTTTCAATTGACATGATTTCAACGTGGCATGAAATAGTGCGCTCATGTTAGCATGACAGCCGAAATAATGAATACTTTTAAACGTTAAGGCTTTTTAAACATGCGGATGACATTACGCCAGTTGGCTGTTTTTGTAGCAGTCGCCCAAGAAGGAACCGTTACTAAAGCCAGTGATGCGGTCAGACTGACGCAAAGTGCAGCAAGTATGGCTTTAGCCGATTTAGAAGACGGCTTAGGTGCTCCTTTATTTGATCGTTTAGGTAAGCGCTTACAGCTTAATGATCTTGGACGTTTTTTACTTCCACAAGCTTTAGAAATCTTGGGACGTTGTGAAGCGTTTGAACAAGCTGCAAAAGGTGAATTACAAAGTATTGACCTTCGTATTGGGGCGACCTTAACCATCAGTGACTATTTAATGCCTGATTTAATGGCCAGCTTTTTACAACGTCATCCGCAAGCACATTTACAACTTCAAGTGGGTAATACCCGCCAAATGATTGAAGCTGTAAATCAGTTCCAATTAGATTTAGCTTTAATTGAAGGTTCTTGTCACTTACCTCAACTTCAATGTATTCATTGGCGTGATGATGAGCTAGCAGTGTGCTGTTCCCCAGATCATCCTTTAACACGTTTAAATCGCCCCCTTACCCCTCAAGATTTTCACGAAGTAGAATGGATCTTACGTGAAGAAGGTTCAGGTACGCGTGAAGTTTTTGATAATGCAATTTTGCAAGATCTACCAGATGCCAACATTCGTTTAACGCTTGGTCACAATGAAGCAATCTTAAAAATAGTGGCTGGTGGTTTAGGAATGTCTTGTATTTCTAGATTAGCAATTGAACCTTTAAGTGAAAAAGGTCAGCTTGTTATTTTAGATACACCATTTTGGCAACTGACTCGTCCGCTTTATATGCTGGTACATCGCCAAAAATATCAAGGGCCGGGCCTCAAAGCATTTTTAAAATTCTGTGATGAAGATCAGGCTTAAAGCCTGATCTTCTAATGCCATCTAGAATCATTTTCGCAGGGCTCACCGTCACGGTTCCCATCCATTTTAGTGTTCGGACAATTTCTTACAAACCAACGTGCCTCTTCTAAAGAGTGCATTTGGGAACAATACTCACGCCCATCACAATGAAAAGCCGATGTTTTATCATTTACCCGTTCCGGGGCTCTTTCAGATGTAAGTGCTAAAGCCTTTTTCGTTTTTTCAGAAAGCTGAACATCCGGTAACTTAGCCAAAGCTGCGCGCTGTGCTTCAATAATCGTCTTCTGTTGTTGTATTAATAAATGCACTTTTTCATGTGATACACGCTGCTGAGCCTGCTGACGATAGTACAATACCGTGAAACTCACACATGCAACAATAACCAAGATGCCAACGATAAATATACTGATGTATTCACTTGAACTCAGCTTGAATTTGCTGCGTTTAATTTTTCCCCGTTGAATCATATTTCCCCATTTTTTAATCTTATTATTCATTCTTAAAAAATTAAGGGAAATTTATATCTCCCTTAATTCTAAATCACTTAATCTTTCTGAACGCATCAAAACACTTGTCTGATAAATTCATTACTTAAGTTTTTTAATATATTACATTTAGTTCATTATTAACGTCGGAAATTTGACAATAACTCACTTGTGATCGCTTTATTGTGATCCGCAATTTTATTCTTCTTGGTTTTCGCAGGGTTTGGATCAACACGCTCAATTTTGATCGCTTTAAACTTCCCCTGATTATCTGCCGCAAGAAATCTCACTTTTTCATTTCTTTTTGGTTCACCTTCTGATGCAGGGAAATCAGAAATATGAAAGAAAATATCTCCTTCAGTGGTTGAAATAAAACCAAAACCCTTATCGGGGTTATATTGTTTTACCCTTCCAATATAAAACTCTTGTTTCATGATCTTTCCCCTACTTTTCCAATCCAGTCATCACACTAAATAAAAAGAGACTTTCAATTCCGCCCTTAAAAGCATACGGTTTGATGAAGTCTCTTTTTATCGTTATGTCAAAAATTAATCTTTTTGAACACTACCAAAAATCTTGTCGCCAGCATCGCCTAAACCTGGAACAATATAGCCTTGCTCATTTAAGCCATCGTCAATAGATGCAGTATAAAGCTCAATATCAGGATGCGCTGCTTCTACCTTTGCAATTCCTTCAGGAGCTGCAACTAATACCATAACACGGATATCTTTACATCCACTTGCCTTTAACACATCAATTGCAGCAACCAAAGAGTTACCTGTTGCAAGCATTGGATCAATAATCATTGCAATACGGTTAGCAACATCTGGAACCAGTTTTTTATAGTAAGTACGTACTTCTAGAGTGGCTTCATCACGCTCAAGACCTAACACACTTACTTTTGCACTTGGAATCAGATTAAGTACGCCATCAAGCATACCGATACCAGCACGTAAAATCGGTACAATCGTTATTTTTTTACCAGCAATACGCTGAGTAGTAACAGTTCCAGCCCATCCATCAATTTCGCAATCCACAACTGGTAAATCTTTCGTTGCTTCATATGTCAACAACATAGTCACTTCTTGAGCAAGCTCACGGAAATTCTTAGTACTGATGTCAGCACGACGTAATAAACCTAATTTATGACGAATAAGTGGGTGACGAATTTCTTGAATGGCCACAGATGTTACCTAAAAATATAAAAACGTATTTATTATAATCTTTTTTTAACTATCAATAAAAAAAAGCCTCCATATTTGGAGGCTTTTTTGTACACAAGAATTATTGTTGTTGCGAAAGCATGAAATGTAATGGAGATAAAATTTCTGCTTTTAATGCCAAATTAATCATTGGATCTGGATATACACCCAAAATAATAACTAATGCAGCAGCAGCTAATACCATCAAACCACCTACTTTTTGTCCCCAATGTGCATCAGCATCAATACGAGGAGTTTCAGGTGGAGTCATATACATCACAACCATCACACGTAAGTAGTAATACAAACCAATACCACTACCTACAATAATCATTGCAGCTAAGAACCAGTGTTGAGTCGTTACAGCAGCCATAACAACCAAAAACTTACCAATGAAGCCTGCTGTTAATGGAATACCAGCCAAAGATAACATCATGACTGTTAATGTTGCTGTAAGTACTGGACGACGCCAGAACAAACCGCGGTAGTCTGCAAGGCTTTGAGCTTCATCTACGTTGTTATATGGACTAGACATTAACGCTACTGCACCAAAGGCACCAATAGTTGTTAATACATAAGTCACCACATACACAGTTACGCTACCTAAGCTCGCATAAGTCATGCTGATTAAAGCAATTAACAAATAACCAAAGTGAGCAATAGATGAATAACCCAAAATACGCTTTAAGTTCACTTGGCGAACAGCGAGCAAGTTACCGACTAAAATTGACAATACAGCAATGATTGTCAAAACAGTCACTAGCGAGTTCACCATAATTGCGCCAGAAGCAAGCAAATAACGTACGAACAAACCAATAGTCGCAACCTTAGCAGCAGTTGCTAAGAAAGTTGCCATTGGAGCTGGAGCGCCTGCATATACATCTGGTGTCCATTTGTGGAACGGTGCAAGCGACAATTTGAATGCAACAGCAAAGATAATAAGTGCTAAACCTAATAACACCATTGGCTGTTTGATTGCGCCAAATAAAGCTTGAACCGAATCATAGAATGAAAGCGAACCAGTGTAAGCGTAGATATACGCCATACCCATCAACAACATCGCAGAAGCTGTTGCAGAAAGTACAAGGTACTTAATACCCGCTTCAAGCGATTGGCTACGTTGATATGTATAAGCAAGTAAGCCGTATACAGGAATCGACATTAACTCAAGACTAATGAAGAAAGATGCATAGTGAGAACTTGCAACCATCAACATTGCACCTGCTACAGAAGCAAGTAACAGAAGATAGAGTTCTTCACGGTTGTCTTTATAAGTCTCGATGTAAGCATGAGACAAAGTACAACAAGCCAATGATGCAACTAAAATCATGAACTGATAGAACAAAGTAAATGGGTCAACCATAAACATGCCCATCACATTTGCCGGTACAAATTTACCGCCAAATAGTTCTAACAAGATATAAAGTGCAGCAAGGTTTAAACCGACAACAGAAGTTGTTGCGATTAAATTATGGTTACGCTTAATTGCAATGAGCAGCATAACGACGACTGTTGTCAACGCAACAATCATCACAGGCGCTAATGGCATAATCGTAGAAAATGATACTGTGAAGTTCATGATTATTGGATCTCCACATGGTCAAGTTGAGTAGCTGTTTGCTGAACAGTTTCAACGACTTCTTGTACTGGCACATAACTATTGACCAACCACTGCATACTTGAATGAGATACATCCAAGAATGTTTGCGGGAAGATACCAAGCCAAACGAGACCAATCGCACAAATCATCAAAATAACAACTTCACGAGCAGATAAGTCTTTTAATGGACTAGTGTAGTGTTGCTTTTGTTCAGGGTTTGGCTCACCAAATAAAGCACGGTGAATCAAGATCAAGCCATATAAACCTGCAAATACAAGGCTGATAGAAGCAAGAATCGTGAAGGCAGGATATTTATTAAATGAACCCATCAAAATCAGGAATTCACCAATAAAGTTACCTAAACCTGGCACACCAACAAGAGCAGCTACGAAGAACATTAAGAAGAATGGTAAGTATTGGAGTTGACCACGAAGACCACCCATCAAACGCAAATCACGTGTATGCAAGCGCTCGTAGATTTGACCAGACATAATGAACAATGCAGCAGATGACAAACCATGTGCCAACATCATGATCATTAAACCTTGGAAGGTCAAAATATTACCTGCATAGATTGCAAGTAAAATGAAGCCCATGTGTGAAATCGACGTATACGCAAGTAAACGTTTCATGTCAGTTTGCTGGTAAGCACACCAAGCGCCGTAGAAAATACCAATCAAACCGAAAATAATCGCAATATCTGCAAACTGTGCAGAAGCTGCTGGGAAGAATGGAATTACAAAACGGAGCAAACCGTATGCTGCTGTTTTAATCAAGATACCAGCCAAGTCTACAGAACCTGCTGTAGGAGCTTGAGCATGGGCATCTGGTAACCAGCCATGCAATGGGAAAACTGGTAACTTCACTGCAAAACCAATAAAGAAGCAGATCATGAAACCATACGCGAAACCAGCAGGTAAACGATTCGCTACAGCTAATAAATAGTTGTAATCAAAACCGATCATACCAGTCATCATGTAGCCATAGACCACAAGGCCAAGGATACCGATTAACATCACTAAACCAGCGATTTGCGTATATAAGAAGAACTTAGTTGCAGCGTAAACACGTGAACGGCCGTTTGAACCTTTATGACCCCATAACGCAATCAAGAAGTAGATTGGTACAAGCATCATCTCCCAGAAGAAGAAGAATAGGAACAAATCGATTGCCAAGAACACGCCAATAACGCCACCTAAACTCCATAATAAGTTTAAGTGGAAGAAACCAACGTTCTTTTGAATCTCGCCCCATGAACAACCAACAGCAAGTACACCAAGTAAAGCTGTTAACAACACCATGAGTAAAGATAAGCCATCCACTGCTAAGTGAATGCCAATACCGAGAGATTTAATCCACGGTAAATAGAACTCAGCTGACCAAGTTGGGACTTTTGAGCCCAACTCGTATGTATAAGTACCACTTTGCCAAAGTGCAAGACCTAAGCCCAAAGTAATGAGCATACCAATTAAGGCAATCCAGCGTGGCAAAGTTTTGTCGAGTTTATCGACTAACCAACAAGCAAAACCTGCAATGAACGGAACAAGGATCAGCGCGGGTAAAATTAAATTGTTTTCCATTTTATTTCCCCACTACCTGAATAACGATCAAGATCATCAATAACACCACTACACCGAGTGACATGCTTGATGCGTATTCACGCAATGAACCTGTTTGACGTGAGCTTGTAAAACTGTTTCCGCCTTTAACAAGCGCAGGAAGCACAAGCCACAAGCTATCAATTGGATCACGACCAAATAGTTTGGCGAAGAATAAATAAGGTTTAACAAAAATGATGTCATACAACGCATCGAAACCAAATGCAGTACGACAAATATGAGCTAAGCCAGCACCAAGACTTGTTTGAGCAAACGATTTCACTGCACCGTAAGCAAATGCAAACAAACCAATACCAACCGCTAAACCAGCAAGCGCAATACCTACAGCTAAATGCTCTGCTCCATGCATGCCTTCTACAAACTGTTCAGCAACGTGGAATTCAGGAATTTTTGCTGTATTTAAAATACCAGCTACAGGACCTTTTAGTGCAGCGCCCACAAAAGTAGACAATACTGCCAAGATACCTAATGGCGCCCAGTAAGTTGCACCTTTAATCTCATGGTAATGTGTATTTTCTTTACCGAAGAATACAACCCAGATTAAACGGAAGGTATAGATTGAAGTCAGGAACGCACCTGCTACACCAGCCCAATATAAGGTGTGGTATAGAGCAACTGATTGACCTTGTACCCAAACTTCACCAAGAATCGCATCTTTTGAGAAGAAGCCGATTGTTAAGAATGGAATCGCTGCTAATGCACCGCCACCAATCGCGAAACATGCAAATAGGAATTTGTTTTTGTAGAACAAACCACCCATTTTGAAAATATTTTGTTCGTGATGGTAAGCAAGAATAACCGCACCAGAAGACAAGAATAATAATGCTTTGAAGAATGCGTGAGCCAACATGTGGAACAAGCCAGCTTGATATGCTTCTGCACCGACAGCCATAAACATATAACCAAGCTGACTCATTGTTGAGTAAGCCAAAATACGTTTGATGTCTGTTTGTACAAGAGCAGCAAAGCCTGCAACTAATAAAGTTACAGCACCTGTTACCGAAATGAATTGCATCACTTCAGGTGCAAGCTCAAATACGCTAAATAGACGACAGCATAAGTACACACCAGCCGTTACCATTGTTGCTGCGTGGATTAATGCAGAAACAGGTGTTGGACCTGCCATCGCATCTGCCAACCATGTTTGCAATGGAATTTGAGCAGATTTACCAGCAGCACCCAAGAACAACATTAATGCAGTCCAGATGGTAAGTGACGAGCTCTTCGTCATTACTTCTGCTGCGTGTTCAACGATGTACTGAGTATTCAGCGTACCAAATTGTTGGTAAAGCAAGAATAAAGCGATAAGTAAGAATACGTCACCTACGCGGGTAACTGTAAATGCTTTGATCGCTGCCCAACCATTTGCAGGGTTTGCATAATAGAAACCGATAAGCAAGTAAGAGCAAAGACCTACACCTTCCCAACCTAAGAATAACAACGCTAAGTTGTCACCCAATACAAGCACAAGCATGCTTGCAACGAATAGGTTGAAATAAGAGAAGAAACGCGCATAACCTTCTTCACCGCGCATGTACCATGATGCAAAGATGTGGATTAGGAAACCAACACCAGTGATCATGCCCATCATGAGTAAAGATAAGCCATCTAAATGTAAGCTAATGCCAGGAGCGAAACCACCAACATTGAACCATGTCCAAAGGTTTTGAACAAAAACCTGCTGACCGCTATTGGTAAATGCCATACCAGCAATCAATGCAAATAATGCAGATAAACCTACAGAACCTACACCAATAATTGCTGCAACATTTTCAGAGAGCTTATCACGCCCTGCCGCCAATAAAATAAAACCAATTAGCGGAAATAATACTGTTAGATATAAATAACTCATCCGCGCATCTCACTAGCAGCATCCACATCCAAATGATGGAAGCGATGATAGAACTGAAGGACAATCGCAAGACCGATACACGCCTCTGCTGCAGCAAGAGTTAAAATCAGAATGAACATCACTTGTCCATCTGGTTGTGCCCATACGCTACCCGCAAGAACGAATGCTAACGCAGCAGCATTCATCATGATTTCAAGGCTCATTAACATAAATAGTAGGTTGCGTCGCACCATTACACCGTAAAAACCGAGTGCAAAAAGAATGGTTGCAACAATCAAACCATGTTCTAAAGGGATCTGGCCCATTATTCTTTTTCCTCTTCTGCACCTGGTTCACGTTTACCTAAGTGGTATGCTGCAACAAGGGCTGCTAGCAATAACATCGCGGCAACTTCAACCAATAATAAGTAGTGAGTAAAGAGCGCTTGACCAACAACTTTTGGTCCAATTACTTGTGCTCCAAGTGGTGCAGAGATGGTTGTATATTCGCCACCAAGCATCCAAACTAAAAGCAAGCCAAGTAAAAAGCTCATGAGTGCTGGATATGCCCAAGCATCTGAAGAAAGCCATTTACGCTCTTGTTCTACAGTGTGTTGCCCTAAGTTAAGCATCATCACAACGAATACGAACAAGACCATAATTGCACCAGCATAAACAATGATTTCGAGGGCGCCGGCAAACGGCGCACCTACGATCATGAAAATACCAGCAACAGCAAGTAATGAAACAATCAGACTAAGCAGTGCATGTACAGGGTTCGTGTTAGTCACTACACGAACCGTAGAAACGATGGCCACGAGCGCCATCAAATAAAACGGCCACATCATGGTAATAGACTCCGTACATCGATTGGTGCACTTTCTTTTTGTGCTTGACCTTTCTCTTTACCGTTAATTGCCATACCGGTTACGCGGTAGAAGTTGTAGTCTGGGTATTTACCTGGACCTGAAATGAGTAAGTTTTCTTTCTCATAAACAAGGTCTTGACGTACGTATTCGCCTAACTCGAAATCTGGAGTCATTTGAATCGCTGTGGTTGGACATGCTTCTTCACACATACCGCAGAAAATACAACGAGAGAAGTTGATACGGAAAAATTCCGGATACCAACGACCATCTTCTTTTTCAGCTTTTTGTAATGAAATACAGCCAACTGGACATGCAACCGCACAAAGGTTACATGCCACACAACGCTCTTCCCCATCTGGGTCACGCGTCAACACAATACGACCACGAAAGCGTGGTGGCACAATCTGTTCAGCCGGTACTTCTGGATATAAAATCGTGTCACGTTTACGCGTTGCATGGCTAAATACCATAAACAACGAACGTACAATCGATCCGAATCCAGCTAGAAATTTATACATTTTGTACTCCCTGCTGTCCTAGGCCTGATTCATCAGAATCACAGCACCAGTCACTAACAAGTTGACCAACGCCAATGGCAAACAAATTTTCCAACCAAAGTTCATGACTTGGTCATAACGTGGACGCATTAAAGAACCACGTGCCAATACGAACATCATTACGAAGAATGCTGTTTTAATCACGAACCAGAATACTGGTGGAACAAATGGAATTTCTAAATTGAATGGCGCTAACCAGCCACCAAAGAATAAAGTCACGATTAATGCAGAGATAAGTACAACGTTTACATATTCAGCAACGAAGAACATACCCCATTTCATACCGCCATATTCAACATGGTAACCTTCAGCCAATTCTTGTTCTGCTTCAGGTTGGTCAAATGGGTGACGGTGAGTTACCGCAACACCTGCAACAACGAAAATCAAGAAACCTAAGAACTGTGGAATGATGAACCAAACATCACGTTGTGCTTCAACAATTTCACGAAGGTTAAATGAACCAGCAATTGCAACCACGCCCATTAATGAGATACCCAAGAACACTTCATAAGAAATGGTTTGAGCAGCTGAACGTAAACCGCCGAGTAATGAATATTTGTTATTTGATGCCCAACCACCAAATAACACTGCATAAACCGCAATACCTGCCATTGCCATAAAGAACAACAGACCGATGCTCATGTCTGCAACACCCAATGCAGGGCTTACAGGAATAACCATGAACGAAAGCACCGCAGTTGCCATCGCAACTGCCGGAGCTAAACGGAAAGTTAATTTATCAGCAAATTTTGGTGTCCAGTCTTCTTTGAACATGATCTTAAGCATGTCGGCAACGATCTGGAACATACCACCAGGACCAACACGGTTTGGACCATAACGGTCTTGCCACAATGCAAGCAAACGACGCTCAATAAAAGACATCAACGCTGCAACTAAAACTACAACAAGCAAAATCACAACTGCTTGAACAACTGCGTAAGCAATTGGCCAGTTCTCAGCCCAAAGTGGCGTTTGACGTATAATTTCTTGATTCATGAATTACACTCCTAATGCCACTGAAACAGGCTCAGCTAAGGATACTGTCGGCGCTAAACCAACTGGGTAACCGATATAACCTGTAGGTAAATATTCAATTACTTGTACAGGTAAGCTCACTGTAGTTTCGCCTGCTTTAACTGTAATACGTTGGCCTTCTTGTAGATTCAAACGCGTTGCATCTTGTTCGCCCACAGCAAATACAGCTTCAGGAATACGAGTTTCCATTGCAGGTGTTTTAATCGTGAATTCACCAGAACCAAAAATGTGGTGCATTGGTACAAGACGGAAGCTTTCAGGGTTTGCAACTATCGCAGTTGGAGCAACATAGCTACGTGCTGGACGTTTTGCTAAACGATCGAATAAACGAACGCCTGAATCACCACCTTTCAAGTGACCACCCACTTCATCTTGGTATTTGTTCCAAGATTGTGGAGAGTTCCAACCTGGAGCCCACGCAAATGGTACAAGTGAAGATGCTTTTTGTGGACCTACATAACCTTCCATAGAGAATGTTAATGCTGAGTCTGGATCTGTTGGTTGTTTAGGTTCATGAACCGATAAAGGTGCACGAATTGCTGTACGACCAGAATAACGACGTGGTTCACGCGCAATTTTCAAACCATGTACACGGTAGCCTGCATCTGGTGCAACGTCTTGAATTGCTTCAAGTACCGGAACATTTTTAACGATAGTTTCAATCACGTCATCAAGCAATGTCCAATCAACTGGCTTACCTTTAAGACCAGTTTCAATGGCATGCAACCAACGCCACGATTCTTTAATCGCGTATTCAGGCTTGTAGTAGCTTGGATCGTAAACTTGATAGAAGCGTTGAGCACGGCCTTCTTGGCTTACAACGGTACCATCACCTTCGGCAAAGCTTGCTGCTGAAAGTACAATATCCGCCTGTTTCACAGTTTCTGTTTCGCTGTGATCAAGCACGATTACCGTTTCAGCTTTATCAAGTGCTGCTTTAACTTGAGCAGCCGGTAAACGACGGAACAAGTCATTTTCAACAATAACAAGTGTGTCGTAGTCTTGAGCAAATGCTTGTTCAAGGCTTAAGCCACCAAACAATGCCAAGCCCATAGAGTTCACTTCAGGAACTACAAGACTTAAACCAGCTTTTGAACCAAGGTTTTGCGTTAACTCTGCTGCCGCTTCCATAATTGAAGCATCTTGCAAGCTCGTACCCGCAATAATTAATGGTTTGTTTGCTGCTTTTAAAGTGTCTGCAATAGTTTGAGCAAATGCTTTTGCATCGTCATCTAAACCATTAACTGTTTCACCTTTAACTGCCGCAGCAACTGCAAAACCTAAACGCGCGATGTCATTTGGAGATGCAACAACTTCACCAGTCGCAACATCGGCAAGACGAGTTTGAGTTGCAGCCAAAATATAGATCGGAGATTTCGCTTCCTGACCAATACGTTGTACAGGCTCAGCCAACCAATCTGGCGTACGTGTTTTTGCAGCCATTTCGCGAGCTTTGTTTTTCGCAGCTTGACGAACTGACAAAGCCATACGTGGTGCAGTTTGAGTTAAATCTTCACCCAAAATTAATACTGCATCATAGCTTTCAATTTCACGCATGTTCGGGTTGTAAATACCCTCTGTTTGCATGATTGAAGCAGCAAGTTCAACAAGACTTTGCTCTTTTTGTGCAACACCTGTTGAGTAGTTTGCTTGGCCTACAAGTTCACGTAATGCATAGTTTGATTCTAAGCTTGCACGTGGTGAACCAATACCTAAAACTTTTTTACCTTCAAGTTTCGCAATCGCTTGATCTAAAGCTTGGTCAACAGAAACAGTTGCTACTGTTTCACCGTTACGGAACTGAGGTTGACGTGGACGATCTGCACGGTTTACATAACCTGTGCCAAAACGGCCTTTGTCACAAAGGAAGTATTGGTTAACCGAACCATTGAAACGGTTTTCTACACGACGGATTTCGCCATAACGCTCACCCGGAGAGATGTTACAACCTGAAGAACAGCCATGACACACGCTTGGTGCATATTGCATGTCCCATTTACGGTTATAGCGCTCTGAATGAGTTTTATCGGTAAATACACCTGTTGGACATACTTCAGTCAAGTTACCAGAGAATTCAGACTCTAAAGTACCTGACTCTGGACGACCAAAGTAAACACGTGATGCATTGGCAAACACACCAAAGTCTGTACCGCCCGCATAGTCTTTGTAGTAACGAACACAACGGTAACAAGCAATACAACGGTTCATTTCATGCGCAATGAATGAGCCTAGTTCTTGGTTGTAATGTGTACGCTTAGTAAAACGGTAGCGACGACGGTCATGACCAGTCATTACAGTCATATCTTGTAAATGACAGTGACCACCTTCTTCACACACTGGACAGTCGTGTGGGTGGTTGGTCATTAAGAACTCAACGATAGATTCACGAAAATCCGTTGCTTCTTTGTCTTCAATCGAGATATAGGTATTGTCAGATGCTGGTGTCATACATGACATCACAAGACGTCCGCGCGTATCTTCAGGATTTGCATACTGAGTTACGGCACATTGACGACATGAACCAACAGAACCTAAGGATGGGTGCCAACAAAAATACGGAATATCAATGCCAAGGGATAAACATGCTTGTAGCAAGTTTTCTGATCCATTGACTTCGTACGATTTTCCATCGACATGAATTGTAGCCATAGTCGAATCCCTTAAGCTTGTTCTACGTTGCTAGTTTGCACGACAGGACGATTCGTCACTTTCGCTTCAAACTCGCTACGGAAATGTTTGAGTGCGCCCATAAGCGGCTCCATCGCACCTGGTGCGTGGGCACAGAAAGTTTTACCAATCCATAATTTACGAGTAAGTTCTTGTAAATGGTCGATATCTTCTTTCTTACCTTCACCTGTCTCAAGTGCTTTAAGCGCTTTAACAGCCCATGGCAAACCATCACGGCACGGTGTACAGAAACCGCATGATTCACGCGCAAAGAATTCTTCAAGATTACGGGTCAACGACACCATACATTGGGTCTCGTCTACCACCATCAATAAACATGTTCCTAAACGAGAACCTGCTTTCATAATGGTTTCAGCATCCATTGGTAAATCAATGGTATCTGCAGGTAAAAAGTCAGTTGACGCACCACCTGGTAACCATGCTTTAAGCTTTAAGCCTTCACGCATACCACCGGCATGATCTTCAATCACTTCACGTGCAGTCGTACCAAATGGTAGTTCCCAAAGACCAGGGAATTTGACTTTACCTGACGCACCATAAATCTTAGTGCCTGGATCTTTTGATTTACCAGCTGATAAACCGATATACCACTCTGGACCACGAAGCATGATTGCTGGCAAGTTGTTATAAGTTTCAACGTTATTCACAATCGTAGGACGACCCCATGCACCAGCAACTTGCGGGAATGGTGGTTTAGTACGTGGGTTAGCACGGCGACCTTCAAGCGAGTTAATCAATGCAGTTTCTTCACCGCAGATATAACGACCTGCACCAGTATGCACGTGTAACTCGAAGTTCCAGCCAGAACCTAAAATGTTGTCACCTAAGTAACCTTTAGCGCGAATTTGCTCAAGCGCTTCATTTAGGTATTGAGCAGCCTCGATGTATTCGCCACGAATGAAGATATAACCTTGAGTTGCTTCTAGGGTATAGCCTGCAATCAACATACCTTCGATCAATTGGTGAGGAAGTTTTTCCATCAACAAACGGTCTTTAAAGGTACCTGGTTCCATCTCATCGGCGTTACAGATTAAGTAACGTGGACCACCATCATTTGGCGCCATAAGAGACCATTTGATCCCTGCTGGGAAGCCTGCACCACCACGACCTTTTACAGTTGCAGCTTTAATGACGTCTAACACTTCAGCAGGTTTCATGCCTAATGCTTTTTTAAAGCCCGCATAACCTTCGAGTGCTTCATAGTCATCAGCGCTACGTACTGCTTCTTGTTTGCTTAAACGCCAAGTCAGTGGATGAGTTTCCGGATTACCGTCGCCATAAATTGGTTTTGGTTCAGTATTCATACATACTTCTCCAATAACTGTTTCACTGATGTCACTTCAACTAAACCGTGAGTATCTTCATCAATCATTAACGTTGGGCCTTTGTCACAGTTGCCTAGGCAGCAAATTGGGAGCAGTGTAAAACGACCATCTTGTGTCGTTTGACCAAACTGAATACCTAATTCGCGCTGGAATGCTTCAGCTAGTGTTTCAGCACCCATTAAGAAGCAAGCAATTGAGTCACAAAGCAAAATTACGTGACGACCTACAGGTTGGCGATAGATACGGTTGTAGAACGTTGCTACACCCTCTAAATCGGCAACACTAATCGTCAATAATTGTGCGATGGCGTTCATTTGAGCATCATCTACCCAACCATTGCGGCGCTGTACGCACTTTAGTGCATCTAAAGAAGCTGCACGTGGGTATGGATAGTGACCAATGTGATGTTCAATTTCATGGATTTCTTCAGCAGTCAAAATCCCTTCAACATTCACACGTGGTTTTTTATCAGTCAGAATCATCATTTTGCGTTACCTCTTAGCGATCCACGTCAGCCATAACCACGTCAATGGTCGCCAGATAAATGATTAAGTCAGACACTAAACTGCCGTTAATCACTGAAGGAATTTGCTGTAAGTGAGTAAACGTCGGTGTACGGATACGAGTACGATAACTCATTGTTGCCTTATCCGAAGTCAAGTAATAAGTACTTGCACCTTTCACAACTTCAGTCATAAATGACGCTTCACCAGCAGGCATGACAGGACCCCATGACACGCTCAAGAAGTGCGTAATCAAAGTTTCAATATCTTGTAACGTCTTATCTTTTGGTGGTGGAACAGCCAATGGGTGATCCGCTTTATATGGACCAGAAGGCATGTTATCCAAACACTGTTTGATAATTTTGAGTGACTCAGTAATTTCACGGAAGTGAACAAGAACACGAGCGTACGCATCGCCTTCATACTCAACTGGCACGTCAAAATCGAAGTTTTCATAGCCACTGTATGGACGATATTTACGAACGTCGAAATCAATACCTGTTGCACGTAAACCAGTACCAGTTACACCCCATGCAAGTGCAGATTTTGCATCGTATTGAGCAACATTACGTGTACGACCAATAAACACAGAGTTTTTAAGCGCAGCTGTGTAGTATTCGTTGAGACGTTTTGGCATCCACTCTAGCAATTCTTTAACAAGTTTTTGCCAGTTGTTTGGAAGGTCATGTGCTGTACCACCTATACGGAACCATGCTGGGTGCATACGGTAACCCGTAATTGCTTCAACGATGTCGTATACTTTTTGACGGTCTGCGAACATATAGAATACTGGTGTCATACCACCGGCATCCTGAATTGCCGTACCACAGTAAAGTAAGTGGTTATTAATACGGAACAATTCGTTCAACATGACACGAATCACTTGCGCACGTTCAGGAACTTTAATTCCTGCAAGCTGTTCAACTGCCATTACATATGGCATGTTTTGCGCACAACCACCTAAGTAGTCAACACGGTCAGTATAAGGAATGAAAGAGTGCCATGTTTGACGCTCAGCCATCTTTTCCACACCACGGTGGTGATAACCGATATCAGGAACACAGTCCTTCACTTCTTCGCCATCTAACTGCAATACAATACGGAACGCACCGTGTGCAGATGGATGGTTAGGACCCAAGTTCAAGAACATGAAGTCTTCGTCAGCGTTACCACGCTTAAGACCCCAATCTTCAGGCACAAAGCGTAAGTGTTCCTGTTCGAAATCTTGCTTCGCTTTGTCTTGCATATACGGCGTATATTCTGTCGCACGTGCTGAATATTCTTTACGAAGCGGGTGACCTTCCCAATACGTTGGCAACAAGATACGACGGAGCATTGGATGCCCTTCGAAATTGATACCGAACATATCGTAAGCTTCACGTTCATACCAGTTGGCATTTGGCCAGATATTTGTCGCTGTCGGGAGGTTAAGATCATTTTCGTTCAAGGCAACCTTGATACGAATGTCACTATTACGCTCAAGCGATAATAAATGATAGAACACAGTGAAGTCAGATGCTGGTAAACCATCACGATGTTGACGTAAACGCTCATCCATCGCTGATAAGTCAAACAGCATTACATAAGGACGTTCCACTTTACGCAGGAACATGAGGACTTCTTGCACGCGTGCGCGCTCAACCCAGACTGTTGGAAACTCTTCAAAAGTCGCCTGCACATAGAAGTTCTCACCAAATTTGGTTTTGAGCTCTTCTACGATTGCAAATGCTGGGCGTGAATCAACTGGTGTTGATTCTGGCATAGCAATGTCAGTTTCAGCCATTGGCTTGGCTTCCTATTTAATACAAATTCTGTCAATTTTCTCGATGAACATATCGGTTAGATATGTCAAAACACCGTCAAAAAATTATTTAATCTCATCCATAGAGCGTAAGTTTTTAACGGCAATACGCTGCGCATTCTTACGATCACGTTCTGGCATCATCTTTGGCTTATACACTGGCTGAAGATCATCACCGATCACGGCAGAAAGCGGGCGTCGCTCTAATTGAATCTGGTCTTGCAAAAGCATTAACGCTTGGATTAATGCTTCAGGACGAGGCGGACAACCTGGGACGTACACGTCAACAGGAATAATTTTGTCTACACCTTGTACTACTGAATAGATGTCGTACATACCTCCAGAGTTTGCACAAGCACCCATCGAAATAACCCATTTAGGTTCTAACATTTGTTCATACAAACGTTGAATAACCGGAGCCATTTTTACAAAGCAGGTACCTGCAACAATCATCAAGTCAGCCTGACGAGGTGAAGCACGAATAACCTCTGCACCGAAACGGGACAAGTCATGCACGCCTGTTAAAGTCGTTGCATATTCAACGTAACAACATGAGGTACCAAAGTTAAATGGCCACAAAGAGTTTTTACGTCCCCAGTTTACTGCTGTATGCAAGACATCCTCTAAGCGAGTCATGAATACGTTTTTATTCACTTCCTCTTCTAGCGGATCAGTCACAATTTGACGTTCTTGCAATGGGTATTGATCAGCATCCGGATTCGCGCGGGTCAGAGTATATTTCATCCCGACTTACTCCTTTTCAGATGACAATGCAGGTGTAGTTTTTGACTTAACACGACCTGATGATTGGGCTGGAATCTGGCCTGTAGGGTCAGTTACGAGCTCTTCAATAGAGTTAAAGCGTGTAATTTCAGCAATGTTCATTGATGGTGAACCGACTTTAATCTTCTCACCAGCTGATTTACGACGATCTGCCGGTGACCAACTTAAGGCACCTACAGAGAAGGCATAAACAAGCGCAATTAACAGGTCAACGACAAAGATCACAACAGTGGTATATCCCAACCACCCTACTTCACGCACCGAAGTAGACCATGCATAGAGGTAAAGTGCCTCTAAGTCGAAAACAACGAAGAAAATTGCAACTAGATAGAACTTTGCAGACAGGCGAATGCGAGCGCCACCAGCACTCACGACACCTGATTCAAACTGCTCTTGCTTAGCACGTCCCCACGATTTTCCCCCGAGGAGTAAGGGAACTGTGAGCATAAAGACGCAAAGAAATGTAACGCCGATCACGAAGGCGATAATCGCCCAGTCGTATGGAGTAATGGCACTCATGCGGGGATAACTCCTGGCAGGCCTATTATTTAACAAAGAATGTATGTATTGGCCTTTGAATACACCAAACACAAAATTAATCCCGCCAATTGTACCTGATTTCTAATTTCGCATGCTAGTTGAAGCGTCTTAGTCTTTTGGATGATTTTCTAATCAAAAGTATTCATCTATGTCTTGTAGAGGGGGTTTCACCGTTCATAATCGGTTTATTTGATAGTTTTTATACTTGTGATGATTTTTTTCATTTTTTGATTTTTAATATTATTTGAACAATTACTCATTTGGTCAAATTAAACAACTTACTTTTTTATAATATTAGGCGGTTTTTTATTGTATTCATCTTCCGCTCTGAATTATGATGAATGTTTAATCATGCATAATAGTTATTACTCTTGGATAAGGGTATTTATCATTAAGGGCAGCTGATGCCATACTCACTTCGTGAACTTTCATTTTCTTCCTTCTTGAAATTTTTTCTCTTATTTACTGTTATTATTTCAATATGCTGCTTCATTGGAATTGCGTCTCGCCCGCTTAGTTTTCTTGCCTTTTTCTGGCCTGCCAATTCGGTTCTACTAGGATTACTTGTTCGTTACCCTCAAACACGTAAACTCGGTACTTTTCTTGGTGCGTATACTGGATATGTAATTGCCGATCTTATTCAAGGCACACCCTTTTTACTAACTATTATCCTAACCACTTCTAATTTTCTTTATGTGGTTACCTCTTTAACGCTATACCTTTTTTTAAATCAACATATTAAAGCTGCTCATCGTGGCTACTCTTATCTATTTTTATTTGCATTATGCGGAATTGGCAGCTTAGTAGGCGCTTATTTTGCTGCAACTTTTGTACCGATGTTTAATACCAAATTTATGCTTGGCAGCTTTTGGGCCGAATTTGGTTACTGGATGACTTCCGAATTACAAAATGCCCTACTTCTACTCCCTATACTCATAAACTTTCCTCCTTACCCTCAAATAAAGCGCTATCTGAAGGGTAATCGGCAACATATAACTACGATTGATTTATTACCATTTTTGGCAGTATTAATTTCAATTACCGTAAGTTATTACGACTCAGGACCGGGTTCTTTACTCTACCCTATAGCAGCCTTAACTTGGTGTGCTATACGCTATAAACCAATTATTGTGGCACTGATTACCTCATTTACCAGTGCTTATACTATTTATCATGTCTCTGGACATTATTTATTACTTTATCCAAATGAATACTTAAGCAATACCATCTCAATTCGTATTGGATTAATTATGATGACGCTTGCCCCTCTTACCGTTTCTAGTATTAGTGCGCTTCATTCTGATTTAATTCAAAAACTACAACATGCAATTGCCCATGATGAGCTCACATCTAGTTTAACTCGACGTCAATTTTTACAATCAGTTCGTCTACTTCAGGAAAAAGTACAAAAGGAAAATAAGACCTCTGCATTTTTTATGTTGGATGTCGATCACTTTAAAAAAGTGAATGATAGTTATGGTCATTTGATTGGTGATAGAGCCTTACAAACCTGTGTAACCACCATACAAAATATTTTGCACCCTCATGACTTACTCGGTCGTTTTGGCGGTGAGGAATTCGCAATTTTTATTCCAGACACAACTAAAGAAGCTGCTTTTGAACTTGCAGAAAGAATACGCATTAAAATTAGTCAGCAACCGATTTATGTCTATGGCAAATTACCTATTTTTGTACAAGTCAGTATTGGCATTAGTTTATATTCTCCAAACTACCACCGCCCTATTGAAAGCTTGTTTAAAGAAGCAGATGACGCACTCTATCAAGCAAAGCGCCAAGGACGTAACCGAGTTTTTATTTCTTTGTAATATTTTCAAGTCATCATCTAGTGTAATGAATTTTATACAATAACTTCTGTTTTGCCATGTATGCTAATAACAGATAATAAGGAGAAAAATGTATGAATCTAGAATATACGCATAAACCAGACTATTACTTGTTTGCACAATTACTCGTGCGACACATAGAAAGCTATATTCAAAAACATCCAGATGCAGATAATGCCATTTTTGACTTGCGTGATGTCTATGAAATTTTTAGACAAGATTTCGCGTCAACCACAACAAACCTAGAAGGCATTTTACATATTGCGGATTCATATAGAGTTGAAACATTGAATGGAGACCAACCTCTTATTCAAAAATATCAAATCGATGCTAAAAACAATTCGCTGTTAATTGACTTTAATATAGATGCGCTAAACAGTCTAAGAAGTGGAAAACCAATTTTAGAACCTGATGCCACTCAGTTATAAATAAACCAATAAAAAAGCACCTTATGCAGGTGCTTTTTTATTTGCCTTTAATGGCGGTTGTTTAAAGCGATGTGCTGGCCACGTCATAATAAAGCGTGCCCCACCCAAACTTGGACTTTCATCTACTTTAATCTCACCACCAAACCAGTAAGCAATACGACTTACAATGGAAAGCCCCAAACCATAACCACCAGATGCACGTGTACGACTGTCATCTAAACGTGCAAAAGCTTCGAATACGCGTTTGCGGTCTTGCTCAGGAATACCCGGTCCATCATCTTCAACACAAACAAAAGCCATGCCATCGCTGTGAATACCACCAGTGATACGCACTTTGTTATCACAATAGCGAACAGCATTACCTACCAAGTTTTGTACAACACGGTGAAGGTAACGACGCTCTGCATCTACTTTCACATATAAAGGTGGTGGAATGAGTTCAATTTCTTTCTGTGTTTTTAAAGCTTCGGTTTCAACAGCAACCTGATCTAACACTTCAAAAAGTACAATTTCTGCAAAATCTAACGAAGGTGTGCCCTGCTCTAGCTTTGCGTAAGTCATGATTTCATCAATTAAGGTATTGAGTGCTTCAATATCTTTATCAATCATGTCGACTTGATGCATACGGTGATTGTAGTCATCTTCTTCGGCTAACATTTCTGTACCAAAGCGAATACGTGCCACAGGCGTTCTCAGCTCATGAGATACCGCTCTCATTAACTCACGTTGAGCTTCAATCAAACGCTGAATATGATCAGACATATTGTTATAACTTGAAGCCAAGTTTGCCATTTCGTCACTTCCTTCAATCGGAACACGCAATGACAAATCACCCGATTTCATACGGTTTAGCGCATAACGCACTTGTCGAATTTTGCGCTCTAACGGCAAAATCAAACCGTAAACACCTAAACTTAATAAGAACAGGCTAAATAAGGTAATACCCGCAGAAAGCTGTAAAGGCATCCAGTTAAACATTGGAACTGGGCCCAACACCAACACTTGTGCAGGATGATTCGGGATTGGAGAGACAATCGAAATGGTTGTACCACGTACTGTTGCACTATCTTTGTACAACATGACACTTTGGTCTTGGCGTAAACGTCCAATCTGTTCAGAGTCCAGATTTACATCTTGAATATTTTGAATATTGATTGGATATGAGAAATGTTTTTGAATCTTGGCAAGGTACTCTTGTTCCTGTCCCGGATAAAACATTAAATAGTCGAGTACAAAAATAGGAAGAGCCTTCATTTGGCGTTCACTAATTTTGTCGACTTTTATAGATAGATAATGTTGTGGGTCGTCACGTAAACCAATAATCACATATGCAATGCTATTACTGGCATCGTAACGAACAACAGATTTTTGTGCTTCGATCCGCTTTTTCTCGGTTCGAGACAATTCAACCTTACTTGCATCGGTATAGTAAATTGGAAGTTCGAGCAAATCAGATGCGTCAGAAATCCAATCTATCTTTTGCTGCTTCCCAGGTTGTCGAGCGACCCCTTCACTAATGACATAAGAAATACCATCAGTTAAAGATTCTCGGTATTCTTGTGCGCGTTGGTAGTTGATAATTTGTACCAGTAAATACCCAAAAACAGCCACCAAAACAACAAGAATTACCAGCCCCGCATATATTCGCAGGAATATACTGTGTTTAAACACTCGACCAACCTTATAGGAAGTTTAATCAGATTTTACAATCCATTGGTTTCTTTAACAAACAAGTAACCTTTACTACGTACAGTTTTAATACGTTTTGGATTTTCAGGATCATCGCCAATTTTTGGACGAATACGTGAAATACGTACGTCGATTGAACGGTCTTGACCATCGTATTCGATACCACGTAGACGTTCAAAGATATCTTCACGCGATAAAATACGACCAGCGTTTGAAGCAAGCAACCATAACAAGTCATATTCAGCACTTGTAAAGTCAACAAGCTCACCATTTAACGTTACAGAGCGGCCGCCGTTGTCGATTACAAGGTCGTCAAACTCAATACGTTGAGCAACTTCATCTTCAACAGTTTTATCTGTGCGACGTAATAGTGCACGAATACGCGCTAATAATACACGTGGTTGAACTGGTTTAGCGACATAATCGTCTGCACCCATTTCTAGACCAAGTACTTGGTCCATGTCTTCAGTACGTGCAGTCAACATCAAAATAGGTTGATGGTAGTGTGGGCGAACTTCACGACAAACGGTTAAACCATCTGCACCCGGCAACATGACATCCAAGACCACAAGATCTGGTTGTTCACTAATAATACGACGAATTGCACGGTTACCATCAGTTTCTACACCAACTTCCAAACCGTTGCGGATTAAATATTCTTGAGTTAATCGCGCTAAACGCTCGTCGTCTTCAACGATCAGAATCTTTGGTAACTTTTCTTCTTGGCTCATATCATTGCCCCTATAAATCTCATTACATGCATCTTAAAAATCTTGCAGATACATTCGTTTATCATTTGCAATATACACACGTTTACATTGTAAACAAGTAGGCGTTCACCAAACTGATACATGACAACCATGTTTTGTTGCATTTTATTAACCTTTGAATTTTCAAGTGTTTTTGATATCTGTTTATTATTCTTATATGTCATAATCTATTCATATTTCCTATGTATGAATATTAAACAAATTATTTCTTTGATGAATTTAAATTCGCTCAAGTGCTTGTTTTTTGAGTTATCCACAAAGTTATCTATAAGTGTTTTTTCATAGCTTTGGTATGCTATCTCCCGACAAATCATACAGATAAAAAATTACTAAAAAGTCAAGATTGATCTAGCTTAAAAAATCCCGTATCTTGTGTTGAAAATAAACTTTAACTACTAAGTCTTGTGTTTATCCCTCAAATATCGTGGCATGTTTTTTGCTCGGTTCAAACGGTCTATGAACATAACAAAAGTGACAATGGAGCTATGCTGGCATGAGCGTAATTACTTCGACTCCTGGTCAAATTCAGGTGATTAAGCGTACTGGAGATGTTGCTGCATTTGATGCAGAGAAAATTTCTGTTGCGATTGGTAAAGCTTTTCTTGCTGTGGAAGGTCAACAGAGTTCGGATTCAAGCCGTATTCATGACCGTATTACCCAGTTGACGGAAATGGTATTAAATACTTTTAAACGCCGTTTACCATCGGGCGGTACGATCCATATTGAAGAAATTCAAGATCAAGTAGAACTTGCTTTAATGCGTACTGGGGAACAAAAAGTTGCCCGCGCTTATGTAATTTACCGCGAACAACGTGCTAGCGCTCGTCAGCAAACAAATTCAAACCACCACCCTACCTTGCAAGTTACTGATGCAAACGGTCAGCTTCAACCACTTGATTTAAGTGCGTTACAAGCAACTGTAAATAGAGCTGCTGAAGGCTTAGAAGGTATTGAGGTTCAAGCAATTATCGATGAGACCGTTAAAAACTTATATAACGGCGTAAAAGAAAGCGATATTGCTACCACCATGATGATGGCAACACGTACACGTATCGAACAAGAACCTAACTATACATACGTAACTGCGCGTTTGCTTCGTGATGAGTTGGTCAGCACTGGTTTAGCATTCTTAGGTTTACCGGCAGATACAGCTGAAAACAATGCACTTGAAGCATTCTTGAAAAAAGGTGTAGAGCTTGATTTGCTTTCACCAGACTTGCTTAAGTTCGATTTAGAAAAACTAGCTGCAGCAATTCAGCCTGAACGTTCTAACCAATTTACCTACTTAGGTTTACAGACTCTATTTGATCGTTACTTCATTCACTCAAATGGCGTTCGCTTCGAATTACCACAATTATTCTTCATGCGTGTGTCTATGGGTCTTGCGCTTAATGAGCAAGATAAAGAAGAGCGTGCAATCGAGTTCTATAACTTGTTATCTAGCTTTGACTACATGGCGTCTACGCCTACCCTGTTTAACTCAGGTACATTACGTCCACAGCTTTCAAGTTGTTACTTAACAACGATTGGTGACGACCTTTATGACATTTATGGTGCAATGCGTGACAACGCGATGCTCTCTAAATGGGCAGGTGGTTTAGGTAATGACTGGACTCCTGTACGTGCCTTGAACTCTTATATTAAAGGTACAAACGGTAAATCTCAGGGTGTTGTTCCATTCCTTAAAGTTGCGAACGATACAGCCGTTGCAGTAAACCAAGGTGGTAAGCGTAAAGGTGCGGTATGTGCGTACCTAGAAACTTGGCACTTAGACATCGAAGAATTCTTGGAACTTCGTAAAAACACAGGTGATGACCGTCGTCGTACTCACGACATGAACACTGCAAACTGGGTTCCTGACCTATTTATGCAACGTGTATTTGAAGATGGCGATTGGACACTATTTACTCCGTCTGAAACTCCGGACCTACACGATTTAACTGGTGCTGAGTTTGCTGAACGCTATGCATACTATGAGTCTGTTGCGAAAGAACAGAACATGTTGCACAAGAAAGTACGTGCTAAAGACTTATGGCGCAAAATGCTTTCTATGTTGTTCGAAACTGGTCACCCTTGGATCACGTTTAAAGATGTATGTAACTTACGTTCACCACAACAACACGTTGGCGTAGTTCACTCATCTAACCTATGTACTGAAATTACGTTAAACACAAACCAAGACGAAATTGCAGTATGTAACCTAGGTTCGATCAACCTTGTGCAACACGTTAAAGGCGGCGTATTAGACCGTGAAAAGTTAGCGCGTACGGTTAAAACAGCAGTTCGTATGCTCGATAACGTTATCGACATTAACTACTACGCTGTACCACAAGCGAAAAACTCTAACTTGAAACACCGTCCTGTTGGTATGGGTATCATGGGCTTCCAAGATGCACTTTACGAAATGGGTATGGCTTACGGTTCTGATGAAGCTGTGAACTTTGCTGACGAGTCAATGGAAGTGATTAGCTATTATGCAATCCAAACTTCAAGCGACTTGGCTGTTGAACGTGGTGCTTACTCAACATTCAAAGGTTCATTGTGGGATCAAGGTATCCTTCCAATCGACTCTATTGAAATTGTTGCTAAATCTCGTCCAGAACGTATGTTCGAAGTTGACCGTACTCAACGTTTAGACTGGGACACTTTACGTGCCAAAGTTCAAAAAGACGGTATGCGTAACTCAAACGTAATGGCGATTGCTCCAACTGCAACCATTTCGAACATTTGTGGTGTTTCTCAGTCTATTGAGCCAACATTCCAAAACTTATATGTGAAATCTAACTTGTCAGGTGAGTTCACTGTTATTAACCCTTACCTTGTTCGTGCATTGAAAGACCGTGGTCTTTGGGACACAGTAATGGTTAACGACCTTAAACACTTTGAAGGTTCAGTACAAAAAATTGCTCGTATTCCTGAAGAATTAAAAGCAATCTTTGCTACTGCGTTTGAAGTTGAGCCACGCTGGATTGTTGATGCTGCATCACGCCGTCAAAAATGGATTGATCAAGCACAGTCTCTTAACCTTTACATCTCTGGTGCAAACGGTAAGAAACTTGACATTACTTATAAGATGGCATGGTTACGTGGTCTTAAGACGACTTATTACCTCCGAGCTTTAGGTGCAACTTCTGCTGAAAAATCTACAATTAACACAGGTGCGTTAAACGCGGTTAAACCTGCAACTGTAGAAGCGGCAGCACCTGCAGCGGCTCCGGTCGTAGAAGCGAAAAAGCCTGAAACAGTTGAAGAAGACGGCTTCACTCAAGCAGCTCCTGTTCCGATGGCTTGTTCAATCGACAACCCTGATTGCGAAGCTTGCCAATAACATTTAATAAAGTTGCTCTTTAAACAAAAGAGCAACTTTAAATGAGGTAAAGATTATGTTTTTTCATCTCAGCCATAACTATATGCTTGGTGTTGGAATCTTAATCTTTGCCTTTATTTTCTTTTATACGCCTATGGTTTACGCCTTTTTTAAAATCCGTGAACAAAAGCGTAAGCAAAATAAGTTGTAGGGATGATGGACCAAAGGCCCAAAATTTGGTCATACATCGATAAAACTTAATTTTGTTTACACATTATAAGCGTATAGTAGTGACATCTTCGTTTAGAGATGTCGAACATAGATATATACAACGAAGAGAGAACAACAATGTCTATCCTTAGTTGGGACGATTTTGAAGATGATTCGCAAAAACCGGCTGCACCTGAACACAAGTCTGCGCCCATCCAACCGGAAAAAACGTCTGATTCGCAGAATGTATCTGCTGCGCAGCCATCATCGCAGAGCGTGGCAGCTCCACAATCCGCTGGAACCCATTCCGTGCGATCAACAAATCCAACCGATTCAATGGCTCGAGCATCTGCAGCCTTAGAACATTTGGATGTTGCTCCTGGCCTTGAAGAGTTAGAAATGGGCGCGCAACGCGTTCAGGTTGACGACAAAGCCATGATTAACTGTCGCGCTGACTTGAACCAGCTTGTGCCATTTAAATACGAATGGGCTTGGCAGAAATATCTTGACGGGTGTGCAAACCACTGGATGCCGCAAGAAGTTAACATGAACCATGACATCGCGCTTTGGAAGTCTGAAAATGGCTTAACCGAAGATGAGCGTACTATTATTATGCGTTCTTTAGGTTTCTTCTCGACTGCAGACTCTTTGGTTGCAAACAACTTGGTATTGGCGATTTACCGTCACATTACTAACCCTGAATGCCGTCAGTACATCTTGCGTCAAGCGTTTGAAGAAGCGATTCACACTCACGCTTACCAATACTGTATCGAATCTTTAGGTATGGACGAAGGCGAAGTCTTCAACATGTACCGCGAGATTCCATCTGTTGCACGTAAAGCATCTTGGGGTCTTAAGTACACTCAATCTTTAAGTGACCCTACTTTCCACACAGGTACTCCTGAAAACGACCAACGTTTACTTCGTAACTTGATCGCGTTCTACTGTGTACTCGAAGGGATCTTCTTCTACTGTGGCTTTACTCAAATTTTGAGTATGGGCCGTCGTAACAAGATGAACGGTGTTGCTGAGCAGTTCCAATACATCTTGCGTGATGAGTCTATGCACTTGAACTTTGGTATCGACATGATTAACCAAATCAAGATTGAGAACCCTCACCTTTGGACTGCCGAGTTCCAACAAGAAGTCATTCAAATGATTCTTGAAGGTACTATGCTTGAAATCGAATATGCACGTGACACGATGCCACGCGGTGTATTAGGTATGAACGCAAGCATGATGGAAGAATATTTGAAATTCATCTGTAACCGTCGTTTATCTCAGTTAGGTTTACCAGAGCAATTTGCTGGTGTAACTAACCCATTTGCGTGGATGTCTGAGATGATGGACTTACGTAAAGAGAAGAACTTCTTTGAAACTCGCGTAACTGACTACCAAACTGGTGGTGCGTTAAGCTGGTAAGATTAAGCATATAACAGCACAATATAGATGCTGTAAAAAAGGGTTGCTAATAGCAGCCCTTTTTCATATCTATCTCTCAACTCAAAATAAGGATAAAACTATTTTTAAATAAAATTAGGTTTCTTTCTTATGCTTAACTAATTTTAAAATTAATATTGAAATAACTACCACTAGCCAGATTAAAATTAAATACCGCATCAATAAGGTGGGGAACATAACCCAATTCCACCAAGAAGCAATTTTTTCTTCACTTGTTGAAAAATTGATTACACTCCCTTTTTCATCTTCAAAACGAATTCTAGTGACTACAATATATTTATTTTTAAAAAACAATGATGAATTAGGAAAAAAACCTCCCTCAACTTTAAGTAGTTTTCTAGGCTTATATAATTCACAAAATGAACCATTCTCATTTCTAAAATATGCGCAATTAATAATATTTTTTTTATAATTATCTTTTATTATCAACGATGTCATACGTCCATATTTGATATGAAATTCAGGTTCATAAACAACAAAACTCTCTTTTCTAGGAGTAAAAACTATACTTGGGTTAAGAGCACAAAGCAGTACAATCACACAGAAACTTAAGGAAAGGACAAGAACAAAATTTTTATAAATATAAGAATATAATGAAAAAAATGGATCAACTACTTCTCTAGAGATCCACATTTTAAGTTTATAAATCACAACTATCCCCAACTATAAAACAATAGTAAAAAAGCCAGAGGCTAATAAAACACCAACACTAAAAGCACTAATGAAATCAATAAATTTTACAACATATATATTTTTTAGATTTATATAGTTTTTAAACTGTACCCCTAATAAAAACAATAAAAAAAATAAAAAATAAACTACAAATTTATTAATCAAATATAAGTCATTAAAGTAGTTTATTCCTTTACTTCGTTTAGCAAGTAGATAAAACATAAAAATAGAATAACCCGCCAAACCTAAAAAAAGCGAAGTAAATGCGCTTACCTCTGCTTTGCTCATAATTTCATTTTTCATAATTTCCCCAATAAAAAAATATAATTATTTAATAAAATAAAAATGCTATTTTATAGCAAAATTAATAATCTTTAATATAACTCTAAATAACCAAATACAGCCTTTTCAACTCGCTGCTGTAAATGATTTAAATCACTTTCCCCTGCGATGCCTGCTGCGTTAATCATTCCTTTGCTTAAAGCAATCACATCTTGTGCAGCCGTATGTGCATGTGAAATGTCAGAACGTATAAAAAGATCAGAAATTATGGTTTCAAGTTCGTGTTGATGCTCACTTTCCTCTATGTCTTTTCCAATGAGTTCGGATGCAAACTCTAGTGTTCGTGCCAACTGTGGGCGGCTCAATTGATGTTGCACAGCAGCACGTATGATTAATTTTAATTTTTCTTTTAAGTCTGCGGCGTCATGTTGCTGTATGGCCTCAACAATATCATTTGATAATTTGGCACGCTCACGTCGAATTAACTCGACGATTAAGGCATCTTTAGATGGAAAGTATTGATATAGGCTACCAATGCTTACGCCACTAAATGGTTCAAATTGGAGTGCACCAGATTACTCAACTCTTTGCAGAAGATAAAAGCATATTAATATTGCGATTGGCTATCAAAAAAGTAGTAATGGATTACATCTAATCGTGGACTTTACTGGTTTAAAGTTTTTAGGTGAAGGTGAATGAAAAAGGAAGAAACACCAGCCCGAATATCGTCGCCAATGGCGTAAACTCCACATTGGTATAGATGCCAAAACCCAACAAATACGTTCAGTTCAGTTCAGTTCAGTTCAGTTCAGTTCAGTTCAGTTCAGTTCAGTTCA
>NZ_JAVQNN010000022.1:0-89682 GCF_031798975.1 Acinetobacter sp. V110_1
CGTTTACGTGTGGTTTATTACGTTCAAACTTGGCTTTAGCCATGATGATCTTCCTCGTTTACGTCGAACCAACTACAAATGGCACTGAGCTAACTCAGCTTATCGACATATCGCCTAAAAAACAGACACCCAATACTTGAAAAGCAGACTATATAGCCTGCTTTTTGAAAACTTTGTGGAAATCCACTCAAACTTTAATATCTGGAGCTCTTATCGAGATTTGAACTCGAGACCTCTCCCTTACCAAGGGAGTGCTCTACCACTGAGCTATAAGAGCGACTATCCTTCGATGGAGCGGGAGACGAGGATCGAACTCGCGACATGCAGCTTGGAAGGCTGCCGCTCTACCAACTGAGCTACTCCCGCAACGTTGGTAATAACCACTTCATTCGAAGTTTAGGATGGTGGTGAGAGAAGGATTCGAACCTTCGAAGCTTTCGCAACAGAGTTACAGTCTGCCCCCTTTGGCCGCTCGGGAATCTCACCAATATCGCACTTATCTACAGTGCTGTTCTTTACTCATTCAACTTAACACTTTAAAATGGTGCCGGCACACGGATTCGAACTGTGGACCTACTGATTACAAGTCAGTTGCTCTACCAACTGAGCTATGCCGGCGTTTCTTAGTGTTTCGTACGTTTCGTATCGGAACGGTGTGCAGTTTAGCAAAACTTCCAAACGATGCAAGCGGTTTTTTTAAAAAAACCGCTAAAAACTCATAAAATCAATCCGTTTGATGATAATTCAACCGCTTTGATCACTGCGCGAGCTTTTATTTGGGTTTCATTCCACTCAGATTCTGGATTTGAGTCAGCAACGAGCCCTGCTCCAGCTTGCACATACACTTTATTATCACGGATAACGCAAGTACGGATTGCAATCGACATATCCATTTCACCATGCCAACCTAAATATCCCACTGCTCCACCAAAGACACCTCGTTTCACAGGCTCTACTTCATCAATAATTTCCATTGCACGAATTTTTGGGGCTCCCGATAACGTTCCTGCTGGGAATGTCGCTTTAAACACGTCAAGCGCGTCGATATCATCACGCACTTCGCCTTGTACATTTGAAACAATATGCATGACATGTGAATAGCGCTCAATCACCATTTGATCCGTTACTTGGACCTTACCTATTTTTGATACGCGTCCCACATCATTTCGACCAAGATCAATCAACATTAAATGTTCAGCAATCTCTTTTTCGTCAGAAAGCAAATCTTTTTCCAGAGCAATATCTTCTTCTTTAGTTTTACCGCGTGGTCTGGTTCCCGCTAAAGGCCGAACTGTAGCAATGCCATTTTCTAAACGAGATAAAATTTCTGGTGAAGAACCAACAATATGAAATGGTTTCTTATCAGTAATCGTTTGCCCTTGAACTAAAAATAGATAAGGCGAAGGATTTAAATGACGTAATGCACGGTAAACCTGTAAAGCTTCACCATCAAAATCAGAAACCATGCGCTGCCCTGGAACAACTTGCATCACATCACCAGCACGGATGTATTCTTTAACTTTTTCTACTGTCTCTAAGAATTTTGCTTTACCAGTAATAGATTCAAAATGAGGAGGTGTATGTGGCTTCGCTTGTAAACTGACTTGTGTAGCCAACAGTTGTTCTAATTGATCTAATTTTTGCTGTGCATCAGCATAGGCATTACTCTGCTCTGCATCCGCATGAACAATTAAAAATAACGTATCTTTAAGATTGTCAAAAACGATAACTGTTTTTGAAAGCATCAACCACAAATCTGGAAGCGTAATTGGATCGGCTGTAGGAACATTCTTTAAACGTGGCTCGATATAGCGGACTGCATCATAACCCAAATAACCTACTAATCCGCCAGTAAAGGTTGGCAAATCCGGTAAGAGCTCGGCTGGAGGTACTTTAAATTGTTTTTGGAATTCACGAATGTATTGGAACGGATCTAGACAATCTTGTTGTGTAATTGACCCATCAGCATGCTGTATAGATAAAACACCAGCATTGCAGGAAAAAACTGTCGATTCACCCAATCCGATCATAGAGTAGCGCGCCCAATTCTCTCCACCCTCAACCGACTCAAATAAGTAAGCTTGTGTTTGGTCTTTAAAGCGGGCAAAAACTGATAATGGGGTTTCTGTATCTGCCAAGCGTTGGCGATAAACTGGAATAGTGTTGTAGCCAGCAGCCTTAAGTTGCTCAAATTGCGCTAATGTTGTCATGAATCATCTCTAATATGGTTTCGATTTAAAAGTGTGTTTTTCTAGATTCGATTTAGACACGCCATCGAAAAACCATACGCTTATTCATTCTTATCTCCATTTTCTTCATTAGACAATTAACTCAGCAAGACTATCAACAACTTGCTGAGGTTGGCAATCATAGATATTTTCTCCATGATTATAGCCATAGCTAACCACAATACAATCAATTCCGGCACGGCGTGCAGCTTCAATATCATTACTTGAGTCACCAATCATTAACGATTGTGAAGCAGATGTTTTTAGGCTTTCCATGCAATGTAATAATGGCAGTGGGTGTGGTTTTCTTTCAGGTAAGCTATCTCCTCCAAGTACAACTTGGAAATAAGGAGAAAGCTCTAATGCATCTAGTAACCCTTGAGCAAGTTTGACAGGCTTGTTGGTCACACATACCATTTTAATATTCAAAGTTTGGCAATGTTTTAAAAATTCAGGTACACCAGGGTAAATTTGAGTATTCACACAAAGCTCTGCACCATATATGTCTAGAAACTTTTGCAGTAAAATTTTATGTTGTTCAGCATCTAGTTTCCCAAACAAATGAAGCAAGACACTTTCACAAAGTTTTGAAGCACCCTTACCTACCCATTCACGTATTTGTGCTTCTGTTACTAATGGCCAACCGAGTGTTTGCAGACTTAAATTCATAGACCGATATAAATCGGCAGCGGAATCCACCAAGGTTCCATCCAGATCAAATAAAATTAAATCGCGCTTACTTAGTTGTGCAACAGACATTTTCTTCTACTCAAAATTAAAAAGGCATGCGTTTAGCATGCCTTGATTGTAAAAGCACCAACGAATTATTTAAAGAATAACCATGCTAATACAGCCAAAATCACTAAAATAATAATAGTGATTAAACCAATCGAAGCATTCTTCTGTTGTTCTTTTTCTTCAGCAACACGAGAAACAGGCTCATCAAAAGTAACAGGTGATGGTTGTTTTACGTTGACATCCACACCCTCTGGAATAGGTGCAGGCTTTGGTATAGAAACATTCTGCGGCATACCATCGCGACGAACTTCTGTTTCTGCAGCACGCTCTGCAAGGCTTGGCATTCCTTGATCACTTAAGTCTTGTGTTGGTGCAGCAGTTTGCACTGGTTCTGCTTCGATTTCAGGTAAATCGATATTTTCTTGAGCAGGTGCTAAAACTGAGAATTTAAAACTCGCAAACTGAACAATATCTCCATCATGAAGCTGCTTTTCTTGCTCAATACGAATATCGTTTACAAACGTACCATTTGATGAATTAAGGTCTTGCACCCATAACAATTGGTCTTTTAAAAGCAATGCTGCATGGCGACGTGAAATTTCAGCGGCCTGTAATAGCAAATCGGCATCTTGGTGACGTCCCACCAACATATCACGATCAACACTAATTTCTTGACCAGTAAATTCACCAGTAATTGCTTGTAGTTTCCAAGTCATGCCTATGTCCTATTCATTTTTTATCAATCATAACATGCTACTACGGCGCTGTGCTTGGACGCAGTGTCGTAGTTGTTACTGTATTTTTAGTTCGATTCACTTCTGGATCAGGCAATTGCAATGTCTGCTTTTGAACTGTTGGCTCTACTGCTACAGGTGTTATTACTGTCGTCGTTTTTCCGCCTGAAGGAACTTGTTGATAATTTTTTGGCTGAGAAATAATACCTGGAGGTGTCATTTTTTGATTGTAAACATCATCAACCTGCTCAGGTAGTTTTGCAAAATTACCGTTCTTATCCATAGCTAATTGCAGGCTATACAGCTGGTTATAGCGCTGCTGAGTCAAACGACGTACATCATTTGCGTCACCAACAATCGTCGGGTGAATAAAGACGAGAAGATTACGTTTTACATTACTTCTGTTATCTGATCGGAACAATCGTCCAACATAAGGGATACTGCTTAATCCAGGTATGCCTTGTCTTGAAAGTGATGTGTCATCTGATACCAAACCACCAAGCACTACAGTTTGTCCATGTTCAGCTAAAACAGCCGTTTTAATAGCACGCTTACTCGTCACCAAGTCAGCTGCTTGTCCACGACTATCTTGAACAGCAGAGACTTCTTGCTCTACCTCCAGACGAACCGTACCGCCTTCACCGATATGTGGAACAACTTTTAATGTCACACCAACATCTTTGCGTTCAACAGTTGTATAGGGATTGATACCTGTACTATTGGTAGTGACCGACCCAGTGACAAATGGAACGTTCTGACCTACAACAATATAAGCCTCTTCATTATCCATCGTCACGATAGATGGTGTAGAAAGTAAGTTTGATTTTGTATTGGCTTTGAGAGCCTGAATTAATGCACCATAGGCCTTACGAGAGTTATCAAAATTACCCAATCCTAAAGTTGCACCATTACCTTTATTAGCTCCATTAGCGATAGCAGATGCAGCTCCAGCCGAACCACCCGATAAATAACCAGCAGCGATAGAAGATAAACTCGCCCCTACATTACTAAAGCTAAGTAAACCAATCCCACTAGATAAATCACCGAGTGCCCATTGAATTCCAAGTTGATCTGCATCATCTCCAGAGACTTCAATAATTGCGGCCTCAATAAGCACTTGTTGACGGCGAACATCTAGTTGTTGAATCGCTGATTCAATTTCACGCATTAATTGTGGATCAGCCTTAACAACCAATGAGTTTTGGGCACTATCTGCAATAATGCTTACACCATTTTGGCTAAAGCTAGAGATATTGTTCTGATTATTATTGTTTGAATTACCATTTAGGTTAATTGATGGAGTAGATATTGAACTGCCATTTGAACCCGATGTATTTGAACTAGAGTTCTGGTTATTCCCAATCAAATTATTCATCGAATTCGATGAGTTAGATGAATTCTTATTGTTACTCGATGAAGATATTGCCTGACCAGTGACTAAACCCTGTAAAATTTCTGACAAGCTTTTAGCACTTGCGTATTTCAAACGGAAAACTTTTAAGCCACCTAAACGATCAGCAGAAGGCACATCCAGCATTTCAATCATGTGGCGAATACGCTTACGTGTTCCTGGATCGCCTTTGACTAAAATACGGTTGGTTCGATTATCAGCAATAATACGAATACGAGCACCACTGAAATCTTTCGATGCTCCTGTTGCACTCATCGCTTCAAGTTGAGTGATAATTTCTTCTGCTTGGCTCGACTGAAGGTTGATAGCTTCAATATCGTTCTGCCCAGTTCCGTCTAAGTTACGGATAATATTTTCAAGCTGATAGATATTTGCCGCGCGGTCCGAAACAATTAGTGCGTTAGTTCCTGCAATCGCAGCCATATGCGCAAATTGAGGCATTAAAGGGCGCAGTGCTGGAATTAAGTCATTTGGATTGGTATTTTCAAGCCAAATCACTCGTGTAACGATTTGGTCACCGCGAACCTTATTTCGAGAATCGTAAGGAATTCCTGAGTTTTTAACATTGCTATCTGGCACAAGCTTAATCGTATTACCAGAAGGAATCGCAACGACCCCATTTACATTTAAAACCCCAAGAAATAGGTCATAAACCTCATCTTTATTTAATGGTTTATTCGAAATGACTGTGACATTACCACGCACTCTTGGATCTACAGCGAAGTTCTTTCCTGTAATGTCTGCAACTTCATTAATAAAGGCAGTTAAGTCAGCATCACGTAAATTGATCTTCCATGTTTGGGCATAGGCACTGCTACTCACTGTCGCAATCAATGGGGCTGCTGCAAGTAATGCCCAAAGTGGACGTTGATGATTCAATAAAGCCATAACTCGCGATATTTCCTAACTCTTATGGTGACGTGTTATCACTAAAAATTTTGTTGTATGGTCATCACTTGATCACCACGTTTTATTTCTATTTTTACTTGTCCTGCTCTACGAGCTTGTTCAAGTAATTGCACATCCGTTTGCCCTTGCCCAACCGTTTGACCATTTAAAGAGACAATTCGATCGCCAGGCCTTAAACCTAACTTATTTCTAAGCGCAGACGGTGTACGTTCTGTAACTTCATAACCTTCACTTGAGTTGCCACTGACCCCCATATCTTTGAGGTACTGCTCTCGGTTACCTTGCATCTGCTGAATCGCTTGCCCTAGAGCCTGTTGAGTCGTATTTACAGGTGCCGTAGGTTGAGACGGTGTAGCAGCAGGTTGTTGTTGTGAAGCATCTGGCGTCATAGGTTGATATAAACCATTTGGCAAACCTTTAAACTCAAGTTCGCGAGTACTGCCATTTCCTTGACGCAATACCACATGATCCCAATAAACTTCTGCCAGTTGGTAAGAAGTAGAACCAATAGTTTCACCAACTCGATAACGCTCAGCAGTATTATCAATTTTAATAACAGCTGAAGAAAAGCGGTTTGGATAACCCACCATCACGCCTTGTAATTCTAGATTCACATTTTCCTGAGCCGCATTGGCAGAAGGTTCATTAAAAAGTGAAAAAGTACTAATGTTTGGTATTTGTGGCTGCTGGGAACCGAGTTCTACCCGATCAAACTGCATCATTTGTGGAGGGGCAATCACCAACCAAAAAAATGAAGCCAATTTCCAACACAACCATAAAATTAAAATGGCTAAGACGACTACACTGAGTCGATCTAATTTTTGCCATTGTAATTGCTGTAATTTATCAAGCCATACTTTCATTAGTTACCACCTTGTAATAATGGTTGGCGAGAACTAATGACAAAAGTATCTAAACCAGCTTTTCCGTCATAAGATGGAACATTAAGCAATAAACGCTGTGTGAGTTGAACATCAAGCATCATATTGGCATCAAGTAAAAGATTCGCCATTTTTTGATTTCGCTGATCACGGATGTCAACTTGTAGCTGTCCATTGTGGTCAGCCAACTGCCCACTTAAAGAAGGCATGTTCATACGATCTTGACGATCACCAATCGTATAAACTAGTGCTCCGCCACCCCAATGCAATTGCCCATCAACCGCTGCAAAGCCCTGCTCTTTTTTATAATTAAGTTGGATATCTTTAAGTTGAATACTGTTTACAGGCCATTGCCAGTTCACAATCTGCTTCAGTGTTTCTGGAGCAACTTGACCATTCATATTTCGTACAATTACTTTTTTGCCAAAACCATATGCCATGATTCCTGCTAATTGCGTATTACCACTATGAATATCAACATCTGCAGCAAAGCGTAATAAAAGTAAATCTAGCGGTCTGGTTTTCCAATGGATGGTTCCTCGTAAAGCACCACGATGCCAGTCAGCTTGCCCCTGCCAGATATTGCCACTTACATTATGGACAGTTTGATTATTCTTTGAAAATTTAGAGATAAGCCAAGTCGCCGGAATCTGTAAAATAATAAAAATTAAAAATGCAATGAGGGCAAAAAACCACCACTTCCATTGCTTAGACTTTTTCTTCATTCAGCCTTACCAACATGCAAATTATCGTCCTTATATGAGAGTTCCTCTCTAGTCTGACATTATGCATACTTTTTCAACATCGCCAATTCACTTCATATAAAAAAACCAAGCAATCAGGCTTGGCGTCTTCTTAAAGACTATAAGTTGTACGTATGACAAAATCATGAAAATTGACGATTAATCTTACTAAATGCAAATTTAGTCTCAACAATGTATTTATTTAGGAATTTAAACACCTTATTGAATACTTTATTTTTAAAATAAAAGTTTTAATTCTTTTTAAAATAAAAAAGCCAAGCTAAATCGCTTGGCTTTTTAAGAGGCAATACGATTAGATTAAGAAATCTTCAAGTTTTGCACCTTTTTCAATTTCAGCAACTAACCAACGTGGTTGTTTACCGCGACCAGTCCAAGTCTCTTCAGAGTTGTTTTTGTTACGGTAGCGTGGCTCTACAGATTTACGTGTTGTTTTCTTACGTTTTTGAGCACCAAACTCAAGAAGTTGTTCAACACTAAAACCTACATTTTCTGCAATCTCGATAATTTGATTATAAGCATCTTCAATTGCTTGATCTTTTTTGCTTGCAATTAAAGCTTCTGCTTCTTCTTGTAAGCGTTTTAACTCTTCAACAGATAATTCACTAATATCCGGTTTCATTAATAAATACTCCAGTCTTACAGACAATTCAAATAATACAGACAAAATTTAAAAACATTAAATCATAACCAATAGTATTTATAATCTATTCAATAAGCAATAGTTTGAAAGACAAGTTCGTCAGAATAATGCTATAAATTTACTTTTTAATTACATTAATAATTATAATTGAAATATATTTTCTTAATATTTATTTAAGCTAAATGTATTAAGTCATGTCCTACTGATTTTTCTAATTCAATAATTTTACTTTTTACTTCATTTGGTATTTCACATTTTAATCCTGTCATTTTATCTATACAGACCATTACAGCTTCACCTGTAGCAACGATTTGCTGCTGTGCCTCACTCCATAATATATAAGCCATACGGAATGCACTATTGCGCATCTCCTCTACGCGAACCCCTACTTTTAATACATCTGGATAAAACACGGGTTTTAAATATTTGCACTGACTTGAAGCAACAACAGTATATATATTTGGGGTCAATATATTTACATTTTCCATATATAAAATACGTGAGCTTTCAATATATCTATAATACTGTACATTATTGACATGACCAAAAGCATCCATATCTCCCCATGCTACTTTCTGGTCGTATATTACAGGGTAGACAGACAGTTCTTTCATTTTTACCTCAAATTTTAAATTTTAAAAAATTCGCATCATTTTCAAAGATTAGGTTTAACTGTTTGATTAACTCATCATCTTCTTTTAAGGTTGATTTAATACGTAAATAGCTCATTAAAATATTATCTGGGTATAAACTTAATAATATTTCTGCTTCAGCTTGACGCTCAGTTGCCATGTAAACATGCCATTTTGCAAATGTTAAAACCGGCAAACTCATATATTGAGATTCAAATTGATTAATCTTTTCCTCAACATCCGCATAGTCAGGAACCTGCTTAAGCAATTGCTGCTGAAACCACAAATAAAACACTTCTGGATCAAATTGCTCTTTGAGAAGATGCAAAGTTAATGTTTCATGCTGAATACTCATTTCCGGCATACGCGCCAAGAGTTTTAGCCATAGTAATTTACTGCTATAAGGTCGAGTTTGAATTTCAGACTCTAAATCTAGATAGCGCTGTTGCAGCGCATGTAAGTCATCAACTGAAGCTTGATCGAACTGTTGAAGAAGTTGCTGTAACCATAAATCACGATGCTCAGCGTCTAATAATCCATATTTCATCGAACGCAAATATAACCATGGTTGCTGTAAAGCAAGCTGTCCCCATAATGCGGTTAATCGCTGTTGATATGCGGTCTCGATCTCTTCAAGCCACGGCGATAATTGATGCTGATATAAAAACTCAAGATGAGTTAATGCGCGCTCAGCTTCATTTTGAGCTAAAAATATTTCAATACGCTGTAATTCTGCCAATTCAAAAGCCATAGGCGGAGACTGATCCAAAGCATCTAATGCTTTTTGATAATCTCCACTTAAAACCAAGAACTTGGCATCAATAATATTTTTTAAAAGCCCTGATTGGGTAAAAACCCGTTCGATAAAGACGCGTTGGTCTTCGGCAGCTTCTAATAGCCAGACGATACCTAATTGCTCATAAGGATGAAGATTTTTAAACTGAAAAATATTTTCTCTTTTTCTTTGTTCACGAGAAGAATAACGTTTAATCCACAGCCATATTAACTGAGCAATAAAACTCATCACGACAAAAGTAAGGACTAATCCCCACACATTTGTTTGCAATTGCAATTGGCGCCAGTAGATATAGACATAACCCATACCGTAGCCATAGCTCAATAAAGCTAAGGCCGCAAAAAGTACCAAGCTAATGACAAGATAAACCCACAGGAGATGTTTCATATGTCCTCCTTATGAGCCAAGTAGGCCAAGAGTCGATAGTTTAGGCACAGGCACGATAGATAAGTGAGACACTTTAGCAATACGATTTTTCAACTGCTGACTGGTCGCATCTGGCATTTCATTTAATTTCTGCATTACTGATTGCAGCTCATTTTGATACTCTGCCATTTTTCCTTGATTTAATGCCTGCTCAGCAATTAATAATCTTAATTGCACTTCTTTAAGCACCACACTTCGATTCATTAAATTAATAGACGGCGTTTCTACTTTTTCAATGCGGAACCACTTCTTCCACCAAGATACCGACTCGGATTGGTCCATCTCAAGTTTAGGCCGAGCCAATGCTTGCTGAATATTTTTATCAATAGTTTGTAGTAAATCATCAATCAATTGATGACGCTGGTTTTGAGCAATTACGTATTGTTGTATGGCCTGTTTATCCTGTTCAATTGCCTGATTTAAGCTGTGTTGCAATGCTGGGGCAATTTCATATTGAGGCAAGGATTGTTGTAGTTGAGTTAAATGATCCACCGCATAAATAAACTGCTGTTGATCAATCGCAAACTGAATTAAATCTAATTTTTGCTTAATGACTACCGTTGGCGTAATACCAGAATGAATAATCTCATTATTTGTTGAAGGTGCTGTTTGAACATCACTACTCGGCTGGGACTGTATTTGTCTTTTTAAAGCCACCAATTGATCATTCAAATTGGCATATTGTTGTTCCGATTGCAGTAAACTTTGCTGAAGCTCTGGAACAGTACGAGAAATTTGCCACATATCGTAACTGAGCTTAGCCAACCAAGCGATGCTCAGCAAAATGATGATAGAAACAAGTTTTCTCATACAAATCCTTATAATGCCTGAATGTGATGAATCATCCCCGAAGGCGATAAATTTTCAAGTTGAATAATGTGAAAATGAGCCTGTTGCTGATCGCGATATTTTTTAACAAGTTGAAAAAGACGTGGTCCTAAAACCAAATATACACAATCAGGTTGTACATTATTTTTTAAACAAAGCTCTAACCAATATTTCCAGCTTGCCTCACTGGTAATTAAGACAAGCCATTTTTCTAAATTATAATTTGAATTCTGTGTCAGATGTTTGAATGTTGAATATGAAACTTCTGGGCACTGCCGATGATATAAAACAAAATTTAAAATCTGAATTCCTTGCTGTTGCAAAGTATCCATCATAAATTGACGGCCGCCTTCTCCCCTCCAAAAAGCCACGCTACCCGTTTGCGGCATATTATAGAGAATAGGTAGACTAAGCATACCCTCGGAAGTTTCCACATCCGGAACATGCGCATCAATTCCATATTCATAGAGACGATTCGCCGTAGCTTGTCCGACCGCAATCCACTGAATATGTTTTAAGTCATCTAGCTTTAAACCACTTTGCGTTAAGTACTGCATACCCACATCAACCGCAGTAGGACTCACAACAACTATCGCTTGTGCCTCTGTCAACTGCTGATAGAGTTGAAAGAGTGAATCTGAAAAAGGTTGAGCAACCAGTTCTAAAAGAGGTAAAGACTCGACCTGATACCCCTTATTTTGCAAAGCTTCCGTTAATTCAGCTGCACGTGAGTCAGGTCGGGTATTAATAAACAACATGGCTTTAGTAAAGAGCCTTTAATAAATCGCCCGCACCTTGTTCAAGTAAGTTTCGAGCAAGGTTCTCACCTAATTGCTGAGCATTATGAGCTTCATCTGTCATTTCAGCACGTAATAATGTTTGCCCATCAGGACTACCTACACGGCCTTCAATATGAATTTTGCCATCTTGTAAGGTTGCATAACCTGCAATTGGTACCTGACAACCACCTTCAAGATAGGCATTAAATGCACGCTCAGCACGTACACACACATCAGTCTCTGGATGTAAAAGAGGCTGTATTAAAGCTAGTACTTCTTGGTCATCTGCACGGCATTCCAAACCAAGAGCCCCCTGTCCAACAGCAGGTAAGCTTACATTTGGCTCGATACAATGACGAATACGTTGTTCTAACCCTAAACGCTTCAAACCAGCGCTCGCCAAAATAATCGCATCGTATTGACCATCATCTAGCTTAGATAGGCGAGTTCCAACATTGCCGCGCAAATCAATAATTTGTAGATCTGGACGTTGTTTTAAAATTTGTGATTTACGACGTAAGCTTGATGTGCCAACTCTCGCCCCTTGCGGTAAGTCAGCAAATTTTTCAAAAGTATTTGAAACAAAAGCATCTAATGGGTCTTCACGTTCGCAAATAACTGCCAGAGTTAAACCTTCTGGTAGTGCCATTGGCACATCTTTCATTGAATGTACAGCGAGATCCGCACGACCATCTAAAAGAGCGGCTTCCAACTCTTTAACGAACAAGCCCTTACCACCAATTTTTGCTAAAGGTGTATCTAAAATTTTATCGCCCTGCGTGACAAACTTGACCAACTCTACCGTTAAATCTGGGTGAAGCTCCTGCAAACGGGCACGAATATGTTCTGCCTGCCAAAGAGCAAGTGGGCTTTGTCGTGTAGCAATTTTCAAGGTTTTCATAAATTCAAGCATGGGCTGGTCAAACAATACACCCTAAACTTAACTTGATCCCTTAAAATTGCAAGTAAAATCTCACCAGCAGAAATAAGACAGCTGCAAGTTAAAGCTGATGTATCCGCTCTCTAAGCGTAGATAAATGGCGACGGCTAACGGAAAGTCTTTCATCAAGACCTCGCAATCGAACCTGATATTGGCCTGAGCTGACAAGCTCTAAACCATCCAAATAAGCAATTGAGACCAAAGCGTTTCGATGAATACGGATAAATTGATCTGCAAATTCAGTTTCAAGTTCTTTCAGTGTTTCATCAATTAATACACTGCCATTTTTATGACGTATCGTGACATATTTCTGATCTGCCAAAAAGTAATAGATATTTTCAACAGGAATCAGCTCAACCCCACGGTAGGTTTTAGCAGCAATTTGATGCCTTTGTGTTTTTAAATCCTGTAAAAGTTCAGGGTTTGGCAAGGCATTGAGCTGTGCTTGAGTAAGTTGGGGTAACTGCTTAAAAACTTGCTCAAGTTCTACTGGATCAATTGGTTTAAGAAGATAAGCTTGTGCTTGTGACTTAAATGCCTCCAAAGCATGCTGATCATAGGCTGTGCAAAATACAATAGCAGGTCGAGGTTTAAGCTGACTTAGCTGCTCCGCACAGACGAGACCATTCATACCCGGCATTTGGATATCAAGTAAAATCACATCCGGTTGATGAAGCCGTGCCTGTTCCAAGGCATCTTGGCCATGATGAGCTGTTGCGACAACCTCATGTCCCATCTTTGAAACTAAACGTGACAATCGTTCCACTGCAAGTGGCTCGTCATCACAAATTAGCACCTTCATTCATCCTCCTTGTCACCGTTAACTTGGTCCATTTTTTTATGGTTAACTCTGACTGACTTATTATTTTGATTGGTATTGATAGCTCATAATAGTGGTATATAAAGTTTCACCCTTATACACCTGGAACCTAACTGAATTCCCATAATACGCTTTCAAGCGCTGCTTAACATTTTCAAGAGCGATTCCATGCCCTTTCCGTGATTTTATTGTATCGTCTGTATAAGGGTTGGTAATGACTATACTGACCTGATTTTGCAATATTTCAACCAATACCCCAATGGTCGCTTTACCCATCATTGGTTCCACCCCATGAAAAATACTATTCTCTAACAAAGGTTGTAATGTCAATAAAGGAATCGTGACCTGCTTTAATTGCAAAGGATCAAGCTCCACTTTCCACTCGACTTGTAAACGCTCACCTAAACGTATTTGTTCAATCATTAAATATTGTTTACTGAGCTCAATTTCTTCATGCAAGCTTACCAATTTTAATTCTTGAAAACTCGCTCTAAATAAACGCGACAGACTAATCAGCATACTTTCTGCTTTATCTGGATCTATCGTAATTAAACTCACCACATTATTTAAACTATTAAATAAAAAGTGAGGATGAATACGGGCCTGCATAGCCTGAATACGGGCATTTAACTCTGCATATTGTTGATGTAACCATTGTTCCCGAACATATAAATAGCGCAGACAAAATGCACCGAGTAATATTCCATAACTTAAATATAACGGGACATTGGTAAAATAAATGCTCCAGTCCTGCGCTATAACTGTTGTTCTTTTCAAAATTCCAAATTGAAAAAAATTGCTTATTAGGGTTGTCACTACCACAATCGCTTGCAGCATAACAAAGCCAATTGCCAAAGCATATTTTTGCTGAAGCTGACTAAAAAAATTTTGAAAATATTCAACTAAGGCAAAAAAAGACAAAATCACCCAGTTAATAAAAATCATATATTGTAAAAGGCGTGACCCGCTTAAAGCATGCCAAGATTGCGCTTCAGCCAATGCTAAAACCAGTGCCAAAACATTACTTGCGATAATTAATTCTAATAAATGTTGCCAACGATCAATTTTCGTAAAAAAATAGGAGGAATTTTGATTTCGATATGCTGTAGAAAACAACTTTGTTTGTTGAGCTTCGGCAAGTGATATACTCTTTTTTATTTTACTGAGCCACCATGACCACATCTTCAAATCCCCCTAATTCAGCAGCCCCAAACCAAACCTCTGGTATGTGGGGTGGTCGTTTTTCTGAAGCGACAGACGCTTTTGTAGCAGAATTTACTGCCTCTGTTCAGTTTGACCAACGTTTTTATAAGCAAGACATCGCTGGTTCGATTGCGCATGCTACCATGCTTGCGAAAGTTGGCGTACTGACAGAAGCAGAACGAGACGACATTATTGAAGGTTTAAGCACCATTCGCGCAGAAATTGAAGCTGGAAACTTTGAATGGCGTATCGATCTTGAAGATGTTCACATGAACATTGAATCACGTTTGACTCAACGTATTGGCATTACAGGTAAAAAACTTCACACTGGTCGTAGTCGTAATGACCAAGTTGCAACTGATATCCGTCTTTATCTACGCGACGAAATTGACGACATTTTGGGCTTATTAGAGCGTTTACAAAAAGGCTTGTTAGGCTTGGCTGCCAAAAATGTAAATACCATTATGCCAGGCTTTACACACCTACAAACTGCTCAGCCTGTAACTTTTGGCCATCACTTATTGGCATGGTTTGAAATGTTGGTTCGCGATACTGAACGTCTTCAAGACTGCCGTAAGCGTGTTAACCGTATGCCTCTTGGTTCCGCGGCTCTTGCAGGTACTACCTACCCGATTGACCGTGCTTACACAGCAGAATTACTTGGTTTCGAAGCGGTATCTGAAAACTCTCTCGATGCTGTATCTGACCGTGATTTTGCCATTGAATTTAATGCAGCCGCATCTTTAATCATGATGCATTTATCACGCATGTCTGAAGAACTGATTCTTTGGACTTCTGCACAGTTTAAATTTGTGAACATTCCTGACCGTTTCTGTACTGGCTCGTCAATCATGCCACAGAAGAAAAACCCAGATGTTCCAGAACTCATCCGTGGTAAATCTGGCCGTGTATTTGGTGACTTAATTAGCTTGCTTACGCTCATGAAAGGTCAACCATTGGCATACAACAAAGACAACCAAGAAGACAAAGAACCTTTATTTGATGCAATCGATACAGTTCGTGGTTCACTCATGGCATTTGCAGACATGATTCCTGCATTGGTTCCGAATATTGAAATCATGCGTGAAGCTGCACTTCGTGGATTCTCGACTGCAACTGACCTTGCTGACTACTTAGTGAAAAAAGGCGTTGCGTTCCGTGATGCGCATGAAATTGTTGGTAAAGCTGTTGCATTAGGTGTTGCTGAAGAAAAAGATTTATCAGAATTAACACTTGAGCAATTACAACAATTCTCTGACTTAATCACAGCAGACGTATTTGATAAAGCATTGACACTAGAAGCTTCGGTAAATGCACGTGATCATATTGGCGGAACTTCACCAAAACAGGTTGAAGCTGCAATTGCTCGTGCCCATACACGTCTAGAACAGTTATACGCTTAAGGATACAAAATGAGTCGACAAGTATTTTGCCGTAAATATCAAAAGGAAATGGAAGGATTAGACTTTGCTCCGTTTCCTGGTGCCAAAGGCCAAGAATTTTTTGAAAATGTTTCTAAGCAAGCATGGCAAGAGTGGCTACAACACCAAACTACGCTGATTAATGAAAAGCGTTTAAACGTGTTTGATCCAGAAGCGAAAAAATTCCTTGAAGAACAACGTGAGAAGTTCTTCAATAATGATGAAAGCGTTGAAAAAGCAGAAGGTTGGAAGCCGGAATAATTCGTTTTTTCTAAGCCCCTCATCATTAAAAAGGCAGGTTTATATACATAGACCTGCCTTTTTTTTACGTGAAACTTACACAAACATATAAAGCCTTACATAGAGCGCACAGGACTCTACATGACATGAATTGGTTGCAACCTTATTATCAATTCATAGCAAGTGAGACACGATCCCTGTCGTGTTTTCTCTTAATGCACTTGATTTTCTGTCCTGAACTTCCCCCCAAAGTTCGGGACATTTTTTTATGTATTATTTTTAGTTATAAAAAAGCCTTGTTTGGAACAAGGCTTTTATTTTCTCAATTAAAGCATTATTTTTCGTGGACTTTTGCTTCAATTTCTTCAATTTTGGTATGACGAGCATCAAAGCCTTTCGCCATATAAATAACTTGTTCAGCAATGTTACGCGCATGGTCACCAATACGCTCTAAAGAACGCAAAACCCACATCACGTTAATTACGCGAGCAATATGACGCGGGTCTTCAATCATATAAGTCATTAAAGTACGCGTTGCTGATTGATATTCGCGGTCAATGTCAGCGTCTGCTAAAAGTACACGTAATGCCTGATCTGCATCTAAACGTGCAAAAGCATCTAGGGCATCGTGAATCATGACACGCACTTGGTTACCAATATGACGGGTTTCCATGTAACCACGAGGTGATCCACCCTCTTCACATAGGTTCTGTGCAATACGAGCAATTTTTGCAGCTTCGTCACCAATACGCTCAAGGTCAGTATTGGCTTTGCTCATCGCAATCACCATACGCAAATCGATTGCTGCTGGATGACGACGCGCCAAGATGAGTGTCAGACCCTCATCAATATCACGCTCATATTGATTGACTGCATTATCTTTAAATTGAACATCAATTGCTAAATTCGCATCTGTATCAAGTAAAGAATGAATTGCATTGGCAACCTGTTGTTCGACCAAGCCACCCATGGTCATAAACTTTGTGTTCACATCTTGCAAATCTTCATTAAATTGAGAAGAAATATGATGGCTTAACACCGGATTACTTGGACTCAAGGAAGCCTCCAACATGATGGCGCAGGGATAAAATGATTGAGCATTAAAACACATCAATCATTAAATTTTTATGACAAAATTAAAATTCAGATAAAAGCATTTTTTATTACTGATACGTTAACCAGCTGTTTAATTCGACTAGATCTTTTTCACCTAATTGGCCTACAGCAGCTTTTAAACGCAGTACATTTAATAAATAGTCATATTGAGCATTAAGATAATCCTGTTTTGAAGAAAAAGTATTACGCTGCGCCAATAAAACATCAACCATACTTTTTAAGCCTTCGTTATAACTGGCTTTTGAAGCTTGCGACACAAGTGCCGAAGAATCCATTGCTGCTTTTCTTGCTTCAAGTTTTGCACGGTCGGTATCTACCTGCATAAAAGCACTTTTTACATCAACATTGGCACGGCGAATGGCCGCATCGAGTTGGGATTGCGCTTTATTTAACTCTATAGTGGCTTTTTTAATAGAAGTTCGGGTCTGCCCCCCATTAAATAGATTCCAGTTCATCTCCACACCAATTTGGTCAAACTTCCCGTCAGTTGAAATGAGTGTTTCTGGTGTTTGTTTGGTATAGCCATAGCTGGCAACTGCGTCTATCTGTGGATAAAGTGCAGCTTTTTCCACACGGCGTTGATCTTCAGCATATTGTCGTTGTAAACGCGCTTGCTGAATTTTTAAATTTTGTTGCTGGGCTAAATTCAACCAATCATCAAGCTGGGCTGGATAAGTTTTTTGAAAGGTAAAATCACTTCGTAAGACCGCAAGCTTATCTTGATAGGGGCCAATATATTCCGATAGTTGCTCTTGAGCTAATAGAATCTGTACATTGGTCGCAATACGGTTGGCTCTGGCATTTTGATACTGGGCATTTGCCTCACTTACATCGCTACGTGCCACCAAACCTTCTTTAAGCTTGGCATTCATCATATTGAGTTGTTCAAGTAAAGCCTTTTCCTCTTGTAAATATGCAGCGGTAAGTGCCTGCTGACGCAGTACATTAAAATAGGCTTCTGCCACATTTAAAACATGATCTTGTTTTTGCAGGCGTAAAGTAATTTCACTAAGAGCAACCGAGGTTTTAACCTGTTTATAACCTTCCCATGCATCCATACGAAAAAGAGGCTGACGAGCAGATAAAGTTGCTTGTTTGGTTGTTGATGTATTACTGACCAAAGCATCGGACAGTCCTTCTTGATCAACACCGGGAAAATTTGAACGCTTTACGGTTTGGCTATTACGATTAATCTTTCCAGATAATGTGACTGTAGGTAATAAAGCACCAGTTGCTAACCCTAAATTGAGCTGATCTGCTTCAAATTGTTGTTGATTCGCTTGCCATGTCGGATCATTTTGCTTTGCGCGCTCATAAGTTTCAACTAAATCTAAAGCAAAACTCGGCGATGCAAAACTCCATAAACTCGCCACAAGCATTAATTTTATTTTCATTGTCTAAATCAACGATAAAACTTGGCTTTAAGACTAAGAAAAATTTGATTTAAACTCAAGCCAGTAAAAGTTTTCATTTTTATGTATTTTCAGGCTTTGATAACATCAAAATACAAATGAAAATCAAAAACATGCCTAGCCAGCCCACCCATGATACATGTTCACCCACCAACACAATCGCAAAAATCGCAGCAACTAAAGGCTCAGATAAAGTTAACGTAGTCGCTTTGCTCGCATTTACAGTCTTTAGCCCAAAGCCGAAAAGTAAATAACCGAGGAACATAGGAATTAGCATCATATAGCCAGCCACAAGTAAATTTGTTGAGCTCTCTAATAAACCGCCCCCTGTAAGCAACAAAGTAGGAAGTAAAATAACTGCTCCGCCACCCATAATCATGCCCATTGCAGCTTTAGCAGCAATACCTCGGTCTATTAATCTTTTTGCAGCCCATGAATAAAGCGAATAAGTTGTAGCTGCGACAAGTCCAAGAAGAATACCGAAGTATTTATTCCATTGATTTGTACTATCTAGAACCGCATGACTTTCACCCATCGATAGCATCGTTACGCCAAGTACACCGCAAATAAAACTTAGAAACCAGATGCTGGACAACGCTTTGCTATCAAACAGTCGCTCTAAAATTGCTGCAATCAGTGGAGCAGAACCAATTGAAACCACAGTACCAATCGTAATACCGGCATAATGCATTGAGGAATAAAAAGCTAACGGGTAAATACCCACCGCCGCTACACCCAAAAGTAGTATTAAAAGATTCTCCCTTATAATTTGTCGGTTTTCACGTATCGCTCGGGATGCAACTAAAGCTTGTAAAAGACCTCCACCGCCCATCGCTGCGGCACCAATAGCAAGTGGGCCAAGTGTCGGTGCAAATGCGGCCGCAGTACCTGTTGTTCCCCACAAAATAGAGGCAACTAAAATCGCAATTGTGCCTCCATAGCTACTATTTTTAATGAGGCTAATCATGTGGACATTCTCTATTTAAAATATCTTCTGCCATTTGTTTTGCTAATAGAAGTTGACGACTGTTACCTTCCAACCCTGCTCGTGCCATAGAGCCTTCTAAAAGAAATGAAAGCTGTGTAGCCACATAGTTAACACGCTGTGAGTCTGGTATTAATTTTTTTAAATGCTCGGCAACAATAGCCTCAACTTCTTCTTTATGTTGTCTTACCGAACTTCGTCCTGAACTATTTGCGGGAAACTCTGCGGCAGCATTTAAAAGCCCACATCCTCGAAAGCCTTTTTCATAGGCAAATTCCGCATGGTCTTGATAGGCATCAAATACGGCCAAAATAGCGTCTGTAGCTGTTTTTGTTGTTGCTAAACGGTTTTGATACAGGTCTAACCACTCTTGATGCCGCGCAGCAATATAGGCATCGACCAACTCACCTTTTGAAGAAAAATTATTATAAAGCGACATCTTGGCTACATCTGCTTTAGTCGTAACTGAGTTGATACCAGTTGCAGTAATGCCGTCGTTATAAAACAAAGTTGAAGCGGCATCGAGAATTTTCTGTCTTGCTGTTTTATCATTCATAGCTTTAATTTAAGTAGACCGACCTACCTAATAATAAAGATTTCTAACAATGATGCAATCTTTTTCCGAGTTATAATTTGAGCAATATTTACTTTGATAAAAATACAATCATGAAAAAAGTTTTAATGATGAGTATGTGCAGTGCACTACTTTTAGCCGGTTGCAATAAAACCTCACAGCAAGATCAAGTTGTATCTAAAGAACAAAAACCTACTGAACAAGAAGCTACCCAAAAACAAGAAAGTAGTTGCACACAAATTATGACTGCAATGCAAAAAATTAATCAAAACAGTAAAATAGAAGACTTAAATCAAATTAATGAAAAGCTCAAAACATGTGTTCCATCATTAAAAAATGAGGAACAACTTAAGCTAATGAATGCTTCAACCGCCATGTATCAACGTTTTCTTAAACAAGACGATAATGAAAAAACAGCGAAAGCTTTTGAGGCATTTGGGTATGCCATTTTAGAAAAAGAACCATTAGATGCTAAAAAAACAATGAAAACCAAGAAAAAGTTATTCGATCAGCTTAGTACTCGTGATCAATATTTACTTCAACATGAAGGTCAAGCCTATATTGAACTACTCTATCAAGGCGAAGGCATGTTTACGTATCGACGTCAGCCAAACTATTTAGTTGATGTTTTTGCTAAAGCCCTACCCGCTGACCAAAAAGAGTTCTTAACGCGTATGGCAAAAGACAATAAAGAGATTTTCTATGACGACGGTGCTTTGGCTATCTCATGGAAAGAGCTTACTGAGCGTGCATTATTTTGGGAGAAATTTATTCAAAAATATCCAAAGAGTTATTTTATTAGTGATGCAAAATTATTATTTAATGAGTACCGATACTTTATTTTCTTTGGGCTAGATAATACGCCTGTGTCCGATGAGTTTGCTCCAAACACATGGATTGATAAAGATGCTTTACAACAAATTCAATTTTTATCTACACAAAAACAGTCGAGTTTAGCGAAACCTGCCCAAGAGTTTCTTAAATTTATTGCCACTCCAGTTGAAGAGCGAAATAAGCAATTTAACCTAGATTTAATGGATGAAAATGGACAGGAAAAATCAAACTATCAGCTTGTCCATGAACAGCTTGAGCAGTTATTAAAACTAGAGTCACCATGGAATACTCAAAGCTACCGTGACTGCCACATGGATGCGGTTTGTATAGATACAAATTGACAATGCCAGCCAACCTAAAACATGTTAGTCTTTAAATCGCTTGACGGAGCGCGAGTAATAGCTCGCTGAGATTGTGTAAATTTCGTGTTATCGCAACACAAGTTTGATCACAAGTACCGTTGAACCTGATCAGGTTAAGACCTGCGTAGGAATCAAGCCATCTAAAAACTTACAGCCTTAAATTTATCTACTAAAGATAAATCCGCCATCGTTTTTGGTCGTGCTTGATTCGTTGATGTTATTCATAAGGATCATGTGATGAACCAGTTAACGAATCTTTCTTCTGCTGAAATTTCAGCACAACATGAACAAGATGCAAAAGATTTAACCCGCATCTTGCCCGCTTCAAAAAAAGTTTATATTGAAGGCTCTCGCCCTGATATTCAGGTTCCAATGCGGGAAATTTCTTTAACAGATACCCCTACTGGACTTGGCGGTGAACATAATCCACCTGTTATGGTCTATGACACGTCAGGTGTTTATACAGATCCGAATGTTCAAATTGATTTAGACAAAGGTTTACCTTCAATTCGCCAAAACTGGATTGAAGAACGTAATGATACCGATGTACTTGATGGCTTAACTTCAAAGTTTGGTCAGGAACGTTTAAAAGACATTCGTACCGCTGACATTCGTTTTGCTCACATTCAAAACCCACGCCGCGCTAAAGCAGGTAAAAATGTCACTCAAATGCACTATGCCAAGCAAGGTATTATCACACCTGAAATGGAATATATTGCAATTCGTGAAAATCAACGCCAGCGTGAAGGTGTTGATATGCGCCAACATGCTGGACAGAATTTTGGTGCAAAAAACTTAAAAGAAATTACACCTGAGTTTGTTCGCCAAGAAGTTGCTGAAGGTCGCGCAATTATTCCTGCCAACATTAACCATCCAGAACTTGAACCAATGATTATTGGTCGTAACTTCTTGGTTAAAATTAATGCCAATATTGGTAACTCAGCTCTTGGCTCTTCAATTGATGAAGAAGTTGCAAAAATGACTTGGGCAACTCGTTGGGGTGCTGACACGATTATGGATCTGTCGACAGGTAAGAATATCCATGAAACACGTGAATGGATTATTCGTAACTCACCTGTTCCAATCGGTACCGTGCCAATCTATCAAGCCCTTGAAAAAGTTGATGGTGTTGCAGAAGACCTAACTTGGGAAATCTTCAAAGACACGCTGATTGAACAAGCCGAACAAGGCGTTGACTACTTCACGATTCACGCAGGTGTATTGCTTCGCTATGTGCCACTTACAGCAAACCGCTTAACAGGTATTGTGTCTCGTGGTGGTTCAATCATGGCACAGTGGTGTTTAGCGCATCATGAAGAAAACTTCTTATACACTCACTTCGACGAAATTTGTGAAATCATGAAAGCCTATGACGTGTCATTTAGCTTAGGCGATGGCTTACGTCCGGGTTGTATTCAAGATGCAAATGACGAAGCGCAGTTCAGCGAACTTAAAACACTGGGTGAGCTGACTCACCGCGCATGGGAACATGATGTTCAGGTCATGATCGAAGGTCCGGGCCACGTACCAATGCACATGATTAAAGAGAACATGGACTTGCAGTTAGAAGTATGTAAAGAAGCGCCATTCTATACGCTTGGGCCTTTAACTACAGACATCGCTCCAGGTTACGACCACATTACATCTGCAATTGGCGCAGCTATGATTGGTTGGTATGGCACAGCAATGCTTTGCTATGTGACACCTAAAGAACATTTAGGTTTACCAAACAAGAAAGATGTGAAAGACGGAATTATTACCTACAAGATCGCAGCACATGCAGCCGATCTTGCTAAAGGCCATCCGGGTGCACAGGTGCGTGATAACGCCTTGTCTAAAGCCCGTTTTGAATTCCGTTGGGACGACCAATTCAACCTAAGTTTAGACCCAGATACAGCGCGCAGCATGCATGACGAGACTTTACCAAAAGAAGCGCATAAATCTGCACACTTTTGCTCAATGTGTGGTCCGAAATTCTGTTCAATGAAAATCACTCAGAATGTCCGCGACTATGCCAACAATCTCACCAATAGCGATTCAGAGGTTGAAGAAGGCCTCAAAGCGATGAAAGAGGTTTATCAAGAGCAAGGACAAAAACTGTATCATAAAGTGTAAATATTCAAAAAAAACACTTGCCTAGCCATGATTCTCGGTTAGGATGAAATAAATAGATTTCGTCCTGATCGAATCATGAGTATTGTCGAGCGTCCAAGTTATACATCTAAAGATGTCGAAGTAACATCACGTGAATCTCTGTTCCGTGGTTTTATTCAAGTTGAAAAAGTCAGCCTTCGACATCGTCTATTTAATCAATCTGAATATACTCCTGTATTGCAGCGCGAACTTGTACATCGGCCTGAAGCGGCTGGAGTACTACTCTACAATGATCAAAAACAAAAATTTGCCCTGATTGAACAGTTTCGTGTTGGTGCTTTAGACGACTCTCAATCGCCGTGGCAACTCGAAATTATCGCGGGTGTGTTAGATGGCAATGAGTCACCAGAAAGTTGCATTCGACGCGAAAGCCTTGAAGAATCAGGTTGTGAAGTTCAGGACTTAGAACATCTATTTAGTTTTTATCCATCAGCAGGCGCATGTTCAGAGCTATTTCATCTGTATGTTGCCGAAACCAATTTACCCGCTGAAGGCGGTGTTTTTGGCGTAGATGATGAGGGTGAAAATATTCAGCTGCATTTGTTTAGTTATAGTGAAATTCAAACACTACTCGACAGCGGACGTTTAAGAAATGCCCCTGTTATTATGGCATTACAATGGCTGGCTCAACACAGCAAAACGATAATAAATCCGAAGAGGTAGGACGGTGACTTTTCAAGTCTCAACACTTTCACAAAAAAATCATGTCATCATACAAATTACCGATACACATTTATTGGAGTATCCACAGCTAGAATTTGTGGGGATGAATCCTGAAGAAAGTTTCCATGCCATTATTCAACAGATATTAAAACAACATCCCGAAGCTGATGCGATTATTCATACTGGAGACCTCGCACAAGCACCAACACCTGTTACCTACAAGCGTTACATCAACTTTATGCAAACCTTGGGCCTGCCATTTTTCCAGACTCTCGGCAATCATGACAATGTTGACCACTTTCCATTGCATAACGAAAACCATCAACAACCTGTGGTTGTCGGTTTAGGCAACTGGCGTGTGATTATGCTCAATAGCGCGGTAAAGGGAAAAGTGGATGGTCATTTGTCTTCGGAGCAATTAGAAAATTTAGCAAATCTACTTGAGGAATTTGCAGATCATCCAGTTTTACTGGCTTGTCATCACCATCCATTTGCCATGAAATCAAAATGGATTGATCACCATAAGCTTCAAAACTCGAATGTTCTTCTTGATACGTTAAGCCCATTTAAAAATGTAAAAGCTTTAGTTTGCGGACACGTCCATCAAGACTCTCTTAATATTTGGCAAGGCATCGAATTTTTCTCAACACCTTCCACAAGTGTACAGTTTAAGCCGTTTAGTAATGATTTTGCACTCGATCAAAATGCACCGGGTTATCGTTACATTCGTCTGAATAACGATGGTAGTTTTGAAACAAAAGTGTTTCGACTTGAAAATTTTAAAACCCGTATAAATACTGATATTTCAGGCTATTAGCCCTATTTTTTATATGCTTATATAGAATTATGACTAGTGCAAACACGTTTTGAAAATATTTACGGGTCGGAATGACTATCATCTTGCAGGAAAAATCTATATGATGACGACCCGATGGAAAAATCCATCGATGGTTTTCTATAAAAACACTTGCATATCACCATATTTTTTGCGTATAGATAATACGTGTATGATGAGGAATGCCCTATTATGGCGAATGACAACCACAACCAAGTTTTGGATGAACATACAGAAGTTGTAGTAGAAGGTGATAAAGCTTCTGCAAAACGTGCACGTAAAGTGAAACCTAAAACTTCTGACGTAGGCACAACTGCAAGTTTATTTGGTATTGCACCTTATCAACCTAAGAAAAATGAAGAGTACATGTCTGAAGGACAGCTCGAGCATTTCCGACAAATTCTGCAAGCATGGAAAGCTGAATTAATGTCTGAAGTTGATCGTACTTTAAATACGATGCAAGACGAATCAACTGCATTGCCAGACGTAAATGACCGTGCTACCCAAGAAGAAGAATTTGCAATTGAATTACGTACACGTGACCGTGAGCGTAAATTAATTCGTAAAATCGAACAATCTATGGAAGCGATTAAAAACGAAGACTACGGTTTCTGTGAAACTTGTGGTATCGAAATCGGTTTACGTCGTTTAGAAGCACGTCCAACTGCAACGTTATGTATCGACTGCAAAACTTTGGCAGAAATTAAAGAGAAGCAAAATAACGGTTAATATGACCGCTGTAGCTACTCAAGAAAAGCCCAGCTTTTCGTATTCAGGCCGGTTTGCGCCCTCGCCAACCGGCCCTTTACATTTCGGATCACTCATTACGGCTGTTGCCAGCTATTGCGATGCCAGAGCTCATCAAGGGCGATGGGTAGTTCGTGTTGAAGACACCGACATTCCCCGCATCTACCCCGGTAGTGAAGACCATATACTCGCATCACTCGAAGCTTTTCAGTTCGATCCAGATGCCGAGATTATCTTTCAGAAAGACCGCCTAGACATTTATGAAAGTGTATTAGACCAACTTAAAAAAGAGGGTCTGGTTTACGCTTGTCAGTGCACCCGTAAAATGCTCGGTTCAAATGCAATCTATGCAGGTACCTGCCGTGATCTAAATCTTGATTTTCACGGTCAAGCGATTCGGGTAAAAGTTCAAGATCAGCAAATTTGTTTCGATGACCGCCTACAAGGACGTCATTGCTCCAATCTGCAATACGACCTTGGGGACTTTGTTCTTAAACGCCGCGACGGCATTATTAACTACCAACTTGCTGTAGTTGTAGATGATTATCTACAAGGTATTACTCACGTTGTTCGTGGTGCAGACCTCTTAGATAACACCGAACGTCAAATCTGGCTGGGTCAGCTCCTCGGTTATCCTAAACTCAGCTATATGCACCTCCCACTCGCCATGAATGATCAAGGGCAAAAGCTTTCTAAACAAAATCTTGCTCAAGCACTCGATTTAACTAAAGCTCCTCAATTACTACAACAAGCCATACAAGCACTAGGCCAACCAAACGTTGATTTAGACCGCCCCGAAGTGATGCTCAAGCAAGCTGTAGCGCAGTGGAATGTAGATTTAATTCCTCACGGACAAGAGCTTGGCGGAATATATCTATAAATAAAAAGCCCGATTTGATATCGGGCTTTTTATAACAACTGAAATACTTTAGAAGTTTGATTCTTCTCTTTCAGGGTTCACTTCTTGAGTTGATGCATCAATCTTTAAGATCAAGCTAATCATGGCTGCACACATCATTAAAGATGTACCACCATAACTAATAAATGGCAGAGTTAAACCTTTGGTTGGCATTAAGCCCATGTTCATACCCGCATTTACCAAAATCTGGAGTAAGAAAATAATACTAATACCGTAAGCCAAATAGCCTGCGCGAAGATAATGATGTTTCAAAGCACGGTGACCAATTTTGATACAACAAGCCAACATCAAGAAAGACAAACCAATGACAATCGAAATACCAAAGAAGCCAAACTCTTCACCTAACACGGCCAACATAAAGTCAGTATGCGCTTCAGGTAAATAAGATAGCTTTTGAACACTATGCCCCAAACCTGTTCCAAACCATTCACCACGACCAAATGCCATGAGTGCATTTGATAACTGATAACCCACACCTAATGGGTCTGCCCAAGGGTCAGTAAATGAAATCAAACGCTGGAAACGGTAAGGCTCAAACAAGATCAAAAACACAATACCAGTGACAATCGCACCAAGCATAATCAAGAACTGTGTTGGCGGCGCACCTGCTAAAAAGAACACCCCAACCATCATCATGACGATAACGATCGTAGCACCCAAGTCAGGCTCGGCAATAATCAAACCGACCGTAATTGCCATCACACCACTTAAACGCAGTAAACCTTTCCAGTGCGTACGAACCTCTTTAGCACGGCGTACCACGTAGTCTGCTGTAAAGATTGCCATCATGACCTTGGCAACTTCTGTAGGCTGTAAGGTAAAACCACCGATTTTAATCCAACGAGTAGAACCATTGACTTCCGAACCTACCGCCAAAGCAGCAAGTAACAGAACCATGGTTAATAACCACAGCGGAAAAGTATTTTTAAACCATGTATTGAGTGAGATTCGGTAGGTCAAATACGCCACTACCCCAGCAACCGCAATAGAAATTGCATGGCGGATGACATAGTGAAACGGGTTCTCATGCATATATTCTGCATAAGGCATCGAAGCAGATGCTACCATCACCGAACCGATACATAACAATGCAACGACACAGAAAATCAAGACATTACGTGGCGTCACTTCCGCTGGCCATTTCGGCAATATCCGTTCATACCAATGATTGATTTTCTGGATTGTGGTCTGAGCTAAGCCTGCCATACTACATTCCTAATCATATTTTCTTTAAACCAACGAATTGACGCAGGCAACAAACTGCTGACCACGGTCATTATAACTTTTAAACATATCAAAACTTGCACACGCTGGTGATAGCAACACCACATCTTCAGCTTGTGTTTCACGTTGACACAGCTCTACAGCTTCTTTAAGCGTTGCTGCATGTAAAATTTTAGTTGCACCTTGAATGGCTTGTTCGATGACCGGAGCATCTTCACCAATCAATACCACAACTTTGGCATATTTTTCGATAGAAGAACGTAAAGGAGCAAAGTCTTGGCCCTTACCCTGCCCACCTAAAATGAGTGCAACCTTACCTTTCTTCACTTCAATCGCAGCACCTAAACCATCAATTGCTGCAAGGGTCGCACCCACATTGGTTCCTTTAGAGTCATTGTAATAACGTACATCATGTACGGTCTTTACATACTCACAGCGATGCTCTAAACCTTTAAAGTGTTTTAAAGTTTCAAGCATAGAGTCCATAGGTAAACCAATTGCTTCACCTAATGCTAAACACGCTAAAGCATTGGCTACGTTATGCATACCTTGAATATATAAGTCTGAGCTTTTAATTAAACGCTGCAAGCCACGAGCAAGCCAAAGTGTACCGTCAGCATCTCTTAAAACGCCGTACTGATTTAAGTCAGGTGCATTTAGACCAAAGCTTTGCATTGGAGTTGTATCAGGTACTAGAGGACGGCTCAAAGCATCATCACGGTTAAATACAACTTTCTTCGCACCTTGGAAAATACGGTGTTTTGCTTGGTGATAACCTAACATGTTGCCGTGACGATCCAAGTGATCTTCACTCATGTTCAATACCACAGCCACCTCAGCATTTAAGTGAGAGGTGGTTTCTAACTGGAAACTTGATAACTCAAGTACCAATAACTCTGGTTGATCTTTTAATAAATCTAGAGCTGGGCGACCAAGATTGCCACCAACGGCAACTTTCTTACCTGCATATTTAGCCATTAAGCCTATTAGAGTAGTAACAGTACTCTTCGCATTAGAGCCTGTAATAGCAACAATCGGCACATCAGTTGCACGGCGAAGTAGCTGAATATCCCCTACTACAGAAATACCTTGAGCAATAGCAGCCTGAATTTCTGGTAATTGTGGTGCAAGGCCCGGGCTTAAAATAATTTCTTCTGCTTGTAGTAATAATTCTTGGTCGAGTTGACCAAAACTGGTCTTCACTTCTGCAGGAATTTGATCATGACCGGGAGGTGTGGGGCGAGAATCCGTTACTGCAACTTGGTAGCCTTGTTCATGCAGGAAATTTACAGCAGAAACACCTGATATACCCAAGCCTGCTACAACTTTTAACCCACCACGTTGTATTAACATTTTTGCCCCACAATTTATCAATCGACAGAATGGCAAAAATGTTAGCACTTTGCTGTTTTGAATACTTTTTCAGTTTGACTTTTATTCTACTTTTTTTGTGTCAGTGCGTAAAAAAGCCATCATTCGATGGCTTTTTATACAGAAAAATTAACGCCACTTCACCGTTTGTACCGGAGCGGACTTTTGTGCAGGAGTATCATCAGTCGAACAGCCACAATTGCCGCCACAACCAGCAGCCTGTTTAGGCTTCAGCCACGTCGCCAAACGCTGCCAGCCCAACCTTTGACACTGAGTTGATAGGGCAAGAAATACTGAAGCGGATGTTTGAGGAAATACCTTTTTAAAGACAACAATGGCACTCCACAACACCAATACAGCAACAATAAGGTAATCAAACATAAGCGCCTCCTATTAACCCCAAATGCGTGATGCAATTTGATAGGTTAAAAATGACATGAGATAAGCCAAACCAAATAGATAAGCTGTCATGACTGCCACATGTTTCCATGAACCTGTTTCACGGCGTACCGTAGCCAAGGTTGCTAAACAATGTGGTGCATAAACAAACCAGACCAATAAAGACAAGCCTGTAGCCAGTGACCAACCTGTGCCGTTTGCACTAATCAAATGGGCTAGCCCCTGTGCAACAGCATTATCATCAGCACCAGACAACGCATATACCGTACCTAATGCTGCGACCACAACTTCACGAGCAGCCATCGCAGGAATTAAAGCCACCACGATTTGCCAGTTAAAGCCAAGCGGTGCAAATAAAGGCTGAATAAAGTGTCCCGCCATACCCGCAAAGCTATAATCAATTGCCGGTAGCGTTGCACCTTCTGGTGCTTGAGGGAAAGTACACAAGAACCAAAGAATAATGGTTAATGCAACAATAATCCCACCAACACGACGTAAGAAAATCTTTGCGCGTTCCATCAACCCAATAGCAATACTTTTTGGGTCAGGAAAACGATAACTTGGTAACTCCATTAACAAGGCATGTTGTGATTTGTCTTTACGCAAGAACTTCATCACAAAGGCAACACAAAGCGCACTTAAGATACCCGCCATGTATAAACCAAACAGCACCAAACCTTGTAAGTTGAAAATCCCTAGAACAGTTTGACTTGGAATAAATGCACCGATTAACAAGGCATAGACAGGCAAACGTGCCGAACATGTCATGAGAGGTGCAACCATGATCGTGGTAAAACGGTCACGTGAATCACTAATACTTCGGGTTGCCATAATGCCGGGAATCGCACAGGCAAAACTCGACAATAATGGAATAAAAGAACGGCCACTCAAGCCAGCTTTAAACATTAATTTATCGAGCAAGAACGCTGCACGCGGTAAATAACCTGATTCTTCGAGTACCAAAATAAAGAAGAAGAGAATCAAAATTTGTGGCAAGAATGCCAATACTGTGCCCGCTCCCGCGAGAACACCATCTACCACTAAACTGCGTAGCACAGGCTGATGAATAGCTCCATTTAACCATTCACCTAACCATGGGATTACGCCATCTTCAATTGCAGCTTTAAAAGGTTCAGCCCAAGCAAATACCGCCTGAAAGACAATAAACATCATCACTGCCAAGCTGAGTAAACCCAACACAGGATGTAAGAAAATTCGATCTAGAAAATCAGTACGCTTATCATCATGATCAACAAAATTGACCACATCTTTAAAAATCATTTCGATTTTCTGATGATGCCCACCACTTAAACCACTCAGTTCAGTATGCGGTACGGTATATTTCTCTTGGTCAAGCGCATGCAATAAGTTTTCAATGCCTGAGTTACGTACGGCAACTGTTTCAACAACAGGAACACCTAAACGCTCAGAGAGTTTCTGTGTATTGATCTGGATACCACGACGACGCGCTTCATCCATCATGTTCAACACAACCAGAATTGGACGACCTAATTCAATAATTTCAAGCACCAAACCCAAGTGCAGTTTTAAGTTGGTCGCATCGACAATACATAAAAAAGCATCTTGCTGTCCCTCTTCGGCAATTTTGCCTTGGCAGACATCACGGGTAATTTCTTCATCTGGACTGGTTGCCTGCAAACTATAGGTACCTGGTAAATCCAGTACACGAACTGCACGACCTGAAGGTAACTGAAAGTTACCGACTTTACGCTCTACAGTTACGCCCGCATAGTTAGCAACTTTTTGTCTTGTTCCAGTTAGATGGTTAAACAGAGAAGTTTTACCGCAGTTCGGGTTTCCCACAAGGGCAATACGTAGCGCATCACTCATGCGGGTACTCCTTCTAACTGAATCTCGATTTTTTCCGCTTCCGCCTTACGTAAAGCGAAACGAGTAAAGCCAATTTGGATTAAGATCGGATCACCACCAAAAATGCCCTTGGTAATCACTTCCACTCGAGTACCTGGTACAAAGCCCAAGCTTTCCAAACGAATTGCGACCAAATCTTGCTGCTCGGACGTTTGTGTCATCCGATCTACTTTGGTGATGGTAGCCGCTTGCTTCACTTTCAACGCTGATAAACGCACCGCATCCGATCCTAAACCTTTTCTTCTAGTATACATATAAATGAGAATAATTACCAAATAAGGTTAGATTTCAATTCTCACCTACTTTAATCGACAAATCTTAAAGTTTCTTTTAAAGTACAGTGGTTTAGAGGATATTGTTTATGATAAATAAAAAACCGCGTATTCCAAGCCCTGTTCAAATTCCTGAACATTTGAGCTTTTTACAAGGTTTTCGTGACTATTTAGTTGCACAAACAGTGAGTCCGCATACGCGAAATGCCTATTTATCTGACCTTATTCAATGCAGTGAACTTCATAGAAAAAATAGTTTGCCGAAATGGTCGAGTGATGACATTTCTGATGTGCTGATTGAACTCACCAAAATAGGAAAAAGTCCACGCTCAATTGCACGTTGTTTATCTGCCTTACGTCAGTTTTATAAGTTTCTACGTGAACAAAAATTACGAAGCGATAATCCTGTAGCGATTCATCACTCACCAAAAATTGGACGGGCCTTACCCAAAGATCTATCAGAAGAAGATGTTGAAGCACTGATTCAAGCACCCGATATCAATACGGCACTTGGCTTACGTGATCGAGCAATGTTTGAAGTACTTTACGCCTGCGGTTTACGTGTTTCAGAATTACTTAACTTGCGGTTAGAGCTCATTAATTTAAAGCAAGGCTATTTACGTGTTACAGGTAAAGGCAATAAAGAACGTTTAGTTCCGTTAGGACAATTCGCCTGTGAATGGGTAGAACGCTATTTGCATAATGCTCGGCCTCAACTCTATAAAAGCTCTACTGATTATCTCTTTTTAACCCAACATGGCGGAATTATGAGTCGTCAGAACTTTTGGTATGCGATTAAACGTTACGCCTTACAAGCCAATATTCAGGCAGAGCTATCACCCCATACTCTACGGCACGCCTTTGCAACACACCTACTTAATCATGGTGCCGATTTACGCGTAGTACAAATGTTACTGGGTCATAGTGATTTATCTACTACCCAAATCTATACCCATGTAGCACAAGTCAGAATGCAACAATTACATGAAAAACATCACCCTAGAGGTTAAAATTTTTTAAACGAATTATTTTAAATTCAGCGAACAATCGTTTGATTTCGTTCACAAAGGTTAAGAAAGTTTTAACAATACATACTAGATTTTTTGTTATGCTTAGCAGCTTCTGACTATAAATACTGATGAAATAAGGGTTATCTATGTCCTTTACCCGATCTCAAATTTTTCTTGCCTGTGCTTTGGCTTCTAGCTTGTTGTTCAGTGCTTGTTCTAAAGAAAACAAACCACAAAAAGAAGATGCGCTCACAGCGACCGCACCTGCTACTGGGGAAGCTTCAACTATTATTGAACGTAATGCTAAACAGCGTTTAATTGAAACTTTGCAAAAACAATTTAAGAATGCAAATATCAACGCCAAAATTTTAGACATTAAGCCTACTGAAGTTCCTAATTTATATTGGGTAAATCTCGAAGGCATGACGTCGATTTATACAACTAGTGATGGTAAATACCTTATTCAAGGTGATGTCATCCGTTTAGGCGGTAAAGAGCTACATAATATTGGCGATAACCTGCAAGCTTCAGAAAATAAAAAGCACCTTGCTGCTTTAAAAAATGAAGATTTGATTGTTTACCCAGCCAAGGGTGGTAAGGCTAAACATGTGATTTATGTGTTTACCGATGCAAGCTGTCCTTATTGCCATAAACTACATGAGCACATACCTGAAATTAATGAAAAGGGTATTGAGGTTCGTTACATTGCTTGGCCACGTGGCGAACAATTCATGCCAACCATGGAAGCCGTTTGGTGTAGTGCAGACCGTAAAGCTGCATTTAACCAAGCTGTACAAGGCGTTAGTATTCCACCTGCGCAATGTAAAAACCCTGTTCGCGAACAATATCAACTTGGTTTAAACATGGGTGTGAATGGTACTCCTGCGATCTACAATGTTGATGGCGAGTACTTGGGTGGCTACTTAACACCAGATGAATTGGTTAAAAAACTGGATAAATAACATCCATTAAGCTGATGAATGATTAATCAGCTATCTCTTCAACAAAGCGCTGCTCTTATTGCAGCGCTTTGTTTTTCCAATAATTAATACTTTTTCTATCAATGTTTAAAGACTGATCTACTCTGCTTTTCCGAACATCGCACTCTAATTGATTGAACAGGCACGAAAAGCGCTAGAGTCTGGCGTTTTTTTTAGCTATGATCTAGCTTCAACTAAATGATTAAATGATGATATGGAGTGTGACGTGAAACCAGTTCGCCTGGCAATACTCGGTTTAGGAACCGTAGGTGGAGGAGCCCTTAAACTACTACAAGAAAATGCCGCTGAAATTAAACGTCGCACCGGTCGAGAAATTCAAATTACCCACGTTGGAACACGCCGCCCTCGTCCAGATCTTGAATTAGAAGGGATTAAACAAAGCGCAGACTTACTTGATATCGTTCGTCAACCCGATGTAGATGTGGTTGTAGAAGTGATGGGTGGTATTCACCCTGCTTACGAAGTCATCATGGAAGCGATCAAACACGGTAAGCAAGTTGTTACTGCAAACAAAGCGTTACTCGCTGAACATGGCAATGAACTATTTAAAGCAGCTGAAGACAATGCTGTGCAAATTGCTTATGAAGCAGCAGTAGCTGGCGGTATTCCAATTATTAAAGTGATTCGTGAAGGCCTTGCTGCAAACCATATCGAGTGGCTTGCAGGCATTATTAATGGTACAGGTAACTTTATTCTCACTGAAATGCGTGAGAAAGGCCGTGCATTTGATGATGTATTAAAAGAAGCTCAAGAACTCGGTTATGCAGAAGCAGACCCAACTTTTGACGTTGAGGGTATTGATGCTGCACACAAGCTTACAATTTTAGCGTCTTGTGCTTTTGGTATCCCTCTTCAATTCGATAAGGTTTATACCGAAGGTATCAGCAAAATTACTGCACAAGATGTGAAGTATGCTGAAGAGCTTGGTTTCCGCATTAAACATTTAGGTATTGCCCGTCGTGCTGAACATGGCATTGAATTACGTGTTCATCCAACACTTATTCCAGATGAACAGCTTATTGCGAACGTAAACGGCGTTAAAAATGCTGTTTTAGTTCAGGCAAATGCAGTTGGTCCAACGCTGTACTATGGTGCTGGTGCTGGTGCAGGCCCAACAGCTTCGGCTGTGGTTGCCGATGTGATTGATATTGTTCGTGACATCTCTTATACAGAAGATGGCGCAGGTACAATTCCTCAACTTGCTTTTGAAGCATTAACAAATATGCCAATTTTAAGCCGTGAAGAAATGACCACAGGTTATTACATCCGCTTAAATGCTGAAGATCAGACTGGTGTACTTGCAGATGTAACGACCATCTTAAGCCGTGCCGGAATCAGTATTGATGCCATCATGCAACAATCACGCTTAAAAGACCTCATTCCAATCGTAATTTTGACCGATCCAATCGTTGAATCAAAAATGGATGACGCTCTTGCGCAAATTCAAGCATTACCTGCAATTCGTGGCGAAATCGTAAGAATTCGTTTAGAATCGCTCGATAGTTAATCAGGTTGAGGGAAAGATTCCCTCTCCCGCTTCACCTCATAATTGGAACACCATCATGTCTAATGCCAATCGTTATACTGGTCTTGTAGATCGTTATCGTGACCGTTTGCCAGTTTCGGCAACTACTCGTGCTATCTCTTTGGGTGAAGGCAACACCCCTCTCATTAAACTTGAGAATATTCCACGTATTATTGGCAAAGATGTTGAAATTTATGTGAAATATGAGGGTTTAAACCCGACTGGTTCATTTAAAGACCGTGGTATGACCATGGCAGTAACCAAAGCGGTTGAAGAAGGCTCTAAAGCGATTATCTGTGCATCTACGGGTAACACATCTGCTGCTGCAGCTGCATACGCTGCTCGCGCTGGTATCAAAGCATTTGTTTTGATTCCAGAAGGCAAAATTGCGATGGGTAAAATGGCTCAAGCCATGATGTATGGTGCGATCACTATGCAAATCCGTGGTAACTTCGATGATGGTATGCGTCTAGTAAAAGAAGTGGCTGATCAAGCTCCTGTAACGATTGTAAACTCAATCAACCCTTACCGTTTGCAAGGTCAAAAAACCATTGCTTATGAAATCGTTGAAGCTTTGGGCCGCGCACCTGACTATCACTGCTTGCCAGTAGGTAACGCAGGTAACATCACCGCTCACTGGATGGGTTATACAGAAGCTGTAGCAAACCAACCTGCTGATCAGTTCGAACAAGTTGTTTATGATGCTGCGACTGATCAATTCACTGGTCCTAAACCAGAAGGCTTACCAACAATGGTAGGTTACCAAGCTTCTGGCGCAGCTCCATTCTTACGTGGTGCTCCAGTTGAAAGCCCTGAAACAGTTGCAACTGCAATCCGCATTGGTAACCCGCAAAGCTGGAACCATGCAAAAGCTGTAGTACGTGACTCTAAAGGCTGGTTTGATGAACTTCAAGACAGCGAGATTTTAGAAGCTCAACGCTTACTTTCTATGTATGAAGGTGTATTTGTTGAGCCAGCATCTGCTGCTTCTATCGGCGGTGCAATCCGTGACATTAAAGCAGGTAAAATTGCTGAAGGTTCTGTCATTGTATGTACAGTAACTGGTAATGGCTTGAAAGATCCTGATACTGCAATTAAACAATGTGCTGATGCAGTAATGTTGTCAATTGATGCAACAATGGACCAAGTTAAAGATTCGATTTTATCTAATATGTAAGATCTGAGTTTTTATAAAAAACGGCTGTTTCATACAGCCGTTTTTTTATACTTTTTTAAATGCCATAAAAAAACGCTTCTTAGTAGAAGCGTTTTTAAATATTGAACTTAAATACGTTTTGGCAAATTACTCAACCAACCTAATAAGTTAGTTGCATCGTTATTACGCGCCTGTGTACTTGGCTCACCAAGCAATACAATCACTGCCGGACGCGAATTTACAGTCGTGTGCATCACAACACAGCGGCCTGCTTCATTAATATAACCAGTCTTAGATAAGTTAATATTCCAACCACCATTACGGACTAAGGCATTGGTGTTGTTTGACTTGAGTACACGGTAACCTAAATTAAAATCATAGGTTGGTGTTGTCGAGAATTGACGGATCAAACCATACTGAGATGCTGTACTCGCCAAAATCCCCAAGTCACGCGCAGAAGAGACATTGCGTGGGTCTAAACCAGTTGATTCATAATAATGAGTTGCACTCATACCCAAAGAACGTGCTTTCGCATTCATCGCTGCTACGAATGCAGGACGACCACCCGGATAAGTACGCGCTAAAGCTGCTGCTGCTGGGTTTTCAGACTTCATTAAAGCAAACAGAAGAACTTCTGCACGGTTCATCTTGTCGCCAACACGTAAGGTTGAGCTTGAGTTTTTACCATTTGCACCAGCAAAATCGATTTGCTCAAGTGTAATTTCTTCTGACATGTTTAAACGTGCATCTGCCGTTACAACTGCTGTCATTAATTTGGTAATAGACGCAATCGGTACCGATGCATTGGTATTTTTACTATAAAGGACCTCACCTGTTTGTGCATCCATCACAAGTGCAGCACGTGCGCTGACACTCGGCTGGGCGTTATAACCCCCAGTATCACGGATTGGAGCAACTCTAGGTGTAGAGCTAATAACTTTTGGCGCATTACCGCCACGCAAAGTTGTAGTTACGGAAGTTGAACCTTGCGGCGTCGGCTCATCATCTTCATCATTTAAAAGTTGACTAGCATCCGCTGCTGACCAATTTAAACTTGCAGTACCAGTACTCCCTGAGGACGGGTTATTGACGAGTTCTGCAAAGCTTGTTGAACTCAAACTAAGCAAAATAGACATGCTTAGCACATGCATTAAAGACTTTTTAGAATTTTTCACGGCACAATACTCGACTCAGGGTGACACACATTTGCGCTTACTATCATTATGCCTTACATTTGGGATATAAGGTATAAAGGTTTACCGACACAATTGTGCACAACTATTCGCTCACTATAGAAGAATAGGATTGCTAATTTTGTCATTCCATTGCAAGCTTATTTTGCTTTATGTAACAAAAAACTTGTTTTTTGAAAGAAAGGAGGTCTTCTTGATTACAGTTTTAGTTGTCGATGACCATGAACTGGTACGTACGGGTATTTGCCGTATGTTAGAAGATCATGCAGATGTTGAGGTAATTGGACAAGCCGAATCTGGGGAAGAAGCAATTGCTATCGTTCGCCAGCAACATCCGCAAGTCGTACTACTTGATGTCAACATGCCGGGCATCGGTGGTGTAGAAACAACTCGTCGTTTATTACAAACAGCTCCAGAGACCAAAGTCATTGCTGTAAGTGGCCTTGCTGAAGAACCCTACCCATCTTTATTGTTAAAAGCTGGAGCAAAAGGCTATATCACCAAGGGTGCGCCAATTGCCGAGATGGTACGAGCAATTAATAAAGTCATGCAGGGCGGTAAATATTTTAGTGCCGATATTGCCGAGCAGCTAGCAAGCTCTTATTTATCCGATACTCAACAATCCCCTTTTGATTCTTTATCGGAGCGGGAAATGCAAGTTGCAATGATGGTCGTCAACTGTATTAGCGCACAAGAAATTGCCGATAAACTTTTTGTGAGTGTGAAAACTGTAAATACTTACCGTTATCGTATTTTTGAAAAGTTAGGAATTGATAGTGATGTAAAACTCACACATCTTGCGATTCGTTACGGTCTGATCAAACCCTAATCAGACTTACATGCACTCTCCTTTAAATTCATCCCTGTCCCATACGATTTTTCGTTTGGGCACTTGGTATGGTTTATACCGTCTTATTATTGCGGTTAGCCTGACTATTATTTTGGTTTCAACCAATGCGCAAACCGACAATAGCTTGCAGCACCCTGCTTTATATTCTTACGCACTATTCGGCTATTCGCTCTTAAGCCTTGTCCAGTTGTTATGCTTTAAATTGGTTGCGACTCAGGCAACACGCCAGCTTGCTTTATTTTTTATTGTCGATGTTATTTGTTTGAGTTTGCTGACTTTTTCTGTTGGTGACCCAAATTTACAGCTTAGTCTACTTTATGTAATTGCAATTTTTACCTCAGCAATTTTGCTCAGCGCAAGAATGTCTTTAATCATTACCTTACTTGCGATCATTGCTGTTATTTACCAGCGCTTCGTGGGTAGTTTGTTCGACTACAGCAATCTAAACACGATCGGTAATAGTGCACTACTAGCCTTCTTATTTTTTGTAGTACACGGAATCGGACAAATTGCGGTCCAGCGCTTTAAATTACTTGAAGCACTCACCTTTCACCAATCAATAGAACTCTATCAACTACAAAATATTAACCGTTATATCTTAGAACAAATCGAAGAAGGCTATTTAGTTTTAGATGAAAACTACGACATCGTTGTCAGTAATCCGGCCGCTTGCTCACTGCTTGGCATTCCTCCCCAGTTTGCCAATGAAAAATATCCTTTGGCTAAATGGCATGCTGATTTATTTGAAATATTGAAGTTTGGTGACTTACAAGAAGGTGATCGATTTATTTTTGAGTCTCGGCTATCAGCCTATTCTATTAATATTAAAGTGCAGCATCTTTTAGTTCCGCAACAAGCGCTAACACTGCTTATTTTACAAGATGCCCAGCAAATTAATCAGCAAGCACAGCAGCTCAAACTTGCCGCTTTAGGGCAACTCTCAGCAAGTATTGCACATGAAATTCGCAATCCCCTTGCTGCAATTGTTCAAGCAAATGAGCTACTTAAAGACAGCGACCCAGAACAACAAAATACTTTACGCCAGATGATTGGCAAACAGACCAAACGCATTGATAGTATTGTTCAAGACACCTTAGGACTTGCTCGTAGTGAAAGAACACACCCCATTCAGATTGACTTAAACTACTTTATAAATACATTACTCGATGAAGATTTATCTGACGTTAAGCATTCTATTCAGCTCAAAATTTCTGATCGTTCTTTAAAATTTTTATTTGATGAAAAACAATTAAGACAAGTCATGATCAATCTGGTGCGAAATGCTCTACGGCATAATGCACCCGACTCATCGAATGTCATGATCGATATTCATTCACAAACAAATAAAATTTATATTGATGTGATCGATTACGGTGAAGGTGTTTCAAAACGTGATATATCTCAATTATTTAAACCATTTTTTAGTACCGAAATCAATGGAACTGGTTTAGGATTATACTTGTCTCATAGTTTTTGTGAGGCAAACCATGCAAAGCTCACCTATGTAGAGCAAAAACAAGGGGCATGCTTCAGAATAGAATGCCCAATAATATATTGATTTTTTTATTAGGTTTTTGGGGAAATGGCAGAACAGCAACCACTCGTTTTGCTTGTAGACGATGAAGAAGATTTGTGCCTTTTAATGCAAATGACACTTGCACGAATGGGGATTAAAACACATCTTGCTTATCGGGTTGAACAGGCCAAACAACTCTTCACACAGTTTCATTACGATGCATGTTTAACCGATTTAAACCTACCCGATGGAAGTGGGTTAGATTTAGTCAAACATGTCTCTCAAAATTACACCAACACACCCATTGCGGTTTTAACTGCCTACGGCAATATGGATATTGCAATTGCAGCATTAAAAGCAGGTGCTTTTGATTTTGTAAGCAAACCCATCAACCAAGTACATCTAGATCAGTTATTACAGAAAGCCTTGAATCGGCAAAAAACAGAGCTTGATTTTGCCGAGAGTGCTTTAGAAAACAAATTATTAATCGGTCGTTCTCTACCTATTCAACAATTACGCATCGCAATTAAAAAAATTGCTCGCTCTCAAGCACCGGTATTTGTTACGGGTGAGTCTGGAACAGGTAAAGAAGTAGTTGCTAACCTAGTTCATCGGCTGAGTAACCGTAGTGAAGGTCCTTTTATTGCGATTAACTGCGGTGCTATTCCAACCGAACTCATGGAAAGTGAGCTGTTTGGGCATAAAAAAGGTAGCTTTACTGGAGCCACGCAAGACAAACAAGGCCTAATTTTATCGGCTCATGGCGGTAGTTTATTTTTAGATGAAATTGCCGAATTACCATTAAGTATGCAGGTTAAACTACTCCGTGCGGTACAAGAGAAAAAGATCCGTCCTGTCGGTTCCGATCAGGAAATTGATGTTGATTTTCGGGTAATTAGTGCGAGTCATCAAGACTTAGATTTATTGGTTAGACAAGGCAAATTCCGTCAGGATTTATTCTTCCGTATCCACGTTATGGACCTGATGTTACCGCCTCTACGTGAACGTGGTGAAGATGTCTTGCTACTTGCAAATCACTTTATTCAGAAAATTTGTATGGAGTGGGAAACCCCACCTAAACAATTAACCGAAGCAGCCGAAACTTACTTGTTACAACAGCACTTTCCGGGCAATGTTCGTGAATTAAGAAATATGATTGAGCGAGCAATTACCTTAAGTGACGATGCCAACATTGATATACCACATTTGCACCCTGCACCTTTAAGAGCAAATATCCCTCATCCAATAACATCAGCATCTCAAAGCTTACCGAGTCCGGCGACTGCTGCTCCACAGACTGTAAAGAAATTGCCTACTGAGGGCTTGGAGCGTTATTTAGAAAGTATTGAAAAAGATATCTTGCTCAATGCGCTCAATATGACCCATTGGAATCGAACCTTAGCAGCTAAAAAACTAGGAATGACCTTCCGTTCTTTACGCTATCGTTTGAAGAAATTTGGATTAGATACTGAAACTGAATAGGAAGTATAAAGCTTACTTCCTTTTTAGAAGTAGATCGGCAACACGATCTAAATACACTTCTTCTTTCATTTCTGGAGGTAAAGGATAAGTCTGGTTAGGCTGAATACCTTGCCCTTCAATCATATTGCCGTTTGGTGTGTAGTAATGTGAGACCGTCATTTGTAAGGCTGCCCCACTTGGTAAAGGGAAAAGCTTTTGTACAACGCCCTTTCCATAACTTTTCTCACCAATGACCCAAGCACGTTGATGCTCTTTCATTGCAGCAGTAAAAACTTCTGCAGCTGATGCAGATCGGTGATTAATTAAAATACCAACTTTTATATTTTGAAAATCATTCCCCGGTAAAGCCTGAAATTGCTGGTTACCTTCCGAACGACTTTTTGTAGAAACAATAATGCCATGATTTAAAAATAAATCAGCTGACTCAACAGCAGCAGATAACAGCCCACCTGGGTTATTTCGTAAATCAATTAATACGGCTTTTAAACGCGAAGAACTATTTTCTTCAATTAAACGTTTGATCTCATTGGCGGTATCTTGCTGGAATACTCTAATTTTTAAGACCAATACCTGATTATGTAACATGACAGGTTCGATATCAGTTTCAATCTTTTTATTACGAACCAAACTGATTGGGGTATTTGACTCTTCTGTCTGTACTTGAAGTGTTGACCCTATCGATCCATAAAGCAAACCAAATACTTGATCTTGCGTCAGATTCTTAAGTTCTTGGTTGTCGATCTTTAAAATAGTTTGGCCATTTCTTAAGCCTAATTTATATGAGTCTGAACCCGTCTTCAGGTCACGAATCATCCATTTATGAATATGTGCTTCTGGACTTAATGCGAAATCAACCGAAGCAAGATCACCTTCGGTATATTGAATGAGTTGACGGTATTCTTCAGCTGACAAATAGCGGGAGTAACGGTCTAGACCACTAACAAGGCCTTTAATTGCTTGTAAAAATAAAGCGTCATCCGACTTTTCATCGACATAGTTATCGCGAACAATTCCGTAAATTTGTACAAACTGTTGAATCGATTCAATAGGGACCTCTGCATAACTTTCTTCAGATTCTTGTGAATCAGCATGCTGAGGCGATAATTTTTCTTTTACAACAGGAGCAGCAAGAGCAAGGTGGCTGCAACACAACAATACACTACCAAAAAAAGCTTTATATATATTGTGTTGCAGCATTTAGTCACCTATCGCTTATGCAGATAATGTAATCAGATTACGACCTTGCATTTCCGCAGGTACAGGAATCTGCATTAGATTAAGGATGGTCGGTGCAACATCTGCAAGTACACCACCTTCTGCAATAGTCGCTTGTGTTGGACCAACATAAATAAACGGTACAAGCTCTGTTGTATGTTGAGTATGAACCTGACCACTTTCGTAGTCCTGCATTTGCTCAACGTTACCATGGTCAGCAGTAATAAGCATGTGGCCTTTTTTCGCCATCACAGCTTCGTATACACGACCTAAACATGTATCAACTGCTTCAACGGCTTTAACCGCAGCATCAAATACGCCTGTATGACCTACCATATCACCATTGGCAAAGTTCACAACAAGTAAATCGTACTCACCTGAGTTAATTGCCTTAACGAGTTCATCAGTTACTTCATAAGCACTCATTTCAGGCTTCAAGTCATATGTTGCAACGTTTGGTGATGGAATTAGAATACGCTTCTCACCTGGGTATTCATCTTCACGACCACCACTAAAGAAGAATGTCACATGAGCATATTTTTCTGTTTCAGCAATACGTAATTGTGTTTTGCCAAGAGAAGATAAATATTCACCAAGTGAGTTTTTCAACTCTTCAGGCATATATGCCACAGGTGCATCAATACTTGCCTGATAACGTGTCAGCATGACAAATTTAGAAAGGTTCGGTACAACTTTACGCTCAAAACCGGCGAAGTCTTTTTCAACAAATGCACGAGTAATTTCACGAGCACGGTCAGCACGGAAGTTCATGAAAACAACGCTATCGCCGTCTTGAACTTTGGCCACATCACCAATACGAGTTGCTTTTACAAACTCATCATTTTCATTAGCTGCATATGCAAGCTCTAAACCTTCAACTGCAGTATTTGCAGTACGAACAGCTTCACCTTCAGTCAATAAACGGTAAGCCTGTTCAACGCGATCCCAACGATTATCGCGGTCCATTGCAAAGTAGCGACCAATCATGGTTGCTATACGACCTTTGCCTTCATATTGAGCAAATAAAGCATCTAATTTTTCTAATGAAGGTTGAGCACTACGTGGAGGAGTATCACGACCATCAAGGAATGCATGAAGGTAAACTTTTGCACCACGTTTTAATGCAAGCTCACACATTGCCACAATATGGTCTTCGTGTGAATGAACACCACCTTCAGAAAGTAGGCCCATAATATGAACTGCACCACCTGCCGCTTTTGCTTTTTCAACAGCGTCAATCAACACTTCATGTTTGAAAAAGTCGCCAGTACGAATGTCTTTAGTAATACGGGTAAAATCTTGGTACAACACACGGCCAGCGCCAAGGTTCATATGGCCAACTTCGGAGTTACCCATTTGTCCATCAGGTAGACCTACATCTTCGCCAGAACCAGAAATCAGACTATTTGGATGCTTTGCTTTCATTGCAGTTAAATTCGGGGTTTTTGCTGCAAGAAAAGCATTATCTTCAATCGCTTCACGGTGTCCAACACCATCCATAATGACCAGAACGTGAGGGATCTTGCCAGCAGTTGCATCCGTCATAATCAATTTCTCTTTTGTCTACAATTTCATCGCAATATCTTACCGAATTTTCGGTGAAGACTCTATTTTTTCCTATGGCTTTCACCAATGCAGATCATTGAGAAAGCCATTCATATTCTTTCGAATTAGCGGGCACGGTAAAGTAAGTAACTTCCGGCACCAAACATTAAAATAATAGGTACAAGTACAAACCAAGCTGGGGAAGGTGCATATACCAAACTTGCGTAACCCAAGAAATCTTGCAAGTAATAGAAGCCTAAACCAATAAAGAGTGCGATCACCAAACGGAAACCCATTGACTGTTGACGTAGTGGACCAAAAATAAAAGAACACGCCACTAATACAAGAGTAATCAATGAAAATGGAGAGGCAACTTTTTGCCAGAAAGCCAATTGGTAAGTTTTAGGAACTTGGCTATATTCCTCCATATAGCGCATAAAACTAATGAGCTGACTTGGAGATAAGTCTTCAGGGTCTAAAGTCACCATGTGTACATATTTAGGTTGTAAAGCCAACCCTAAAGACTGCTGATCATGGTTATTTTGTATTGAATTACCATCTGTAAGAATGTCGGTCTGGCTGGCTTTTTGCAAAGACCATTGACCATCTTTGATAAACTTTCCTTGCTCTGCATTAATTACTGACTGCAAGTGATATTCTTTATCAAAGTCGACAACCTGAATATCTCTTAAATTTCCTTGCGAGTTTGCATAATCAATATAAATAAAGCGCTGCCCTTCTCGTGACCAATAGCCTTTCACTTCGCCTAAAGCTGCTACTGAACGATGGCTTTTGATACTTTGTGCTTTCTCATTGGTATAGGGAACAACCCACTCGCTTAGCGCAAAAGATAAAACAATGAGTAGCAAAGCTGAACGCATCACCCAGCCTACAATACGCCATAAACTAATCCCGACTGAGCGCATCACGATGAGTTCACTGTTGGATGCTAAAGCGCCCAATCCAATCACAGCACCAATTAAGGCCGAGATAGGCAAAATTTCGTATAGATAACGAGGAGCGCCCCATAATACATAGATAAAAGCTTGCCATGCATTATAGTCAGGCTTTAACTCACCCAACTCACCCAAATAGGTAAACAAGACTTGCAAAACAGATAAGACAATGGTGGTACCAAACATTGCAAGCGCAGTGGTTTTCGTCACATATTTGGCGACTATTCGACGTGCTAACATTATAATTTCACTCGCTTGATCTGTTTCTTGATTTTCGGCCCTAATTTCTGTTTACGTGAAAATAAGGCAGCTGCAATTGCATAAACCAATAAAGCCGCTGGATAAGCCCAAATATCCAATTCACCTTTACTAATACGAGTCTTAATCGCAATCATAAGCACAATCAGGCTCGCGAAAATAAAAATAGATGGAATAAGACGATAATAACGACCTTGTCGAGGACTCACCTCAGACAATGCAACCGACATCATTAGGGCAACAATAATGGTAAACGGACCAAATAAACGCCATCCCAATTCACTTCTAATGACTGGATCATTAGTTTTAGCCAATAGCTTAGAAGTTGGAAGTGCTTCTACTTCGCTACTTTCAAACTTGACGTCTTTATCATTTTCTAAACGCAGACGATAAGACTGGAACTCTGCTTGCGTATATTTAGGTTGTCCCGGATATATTTCATAACGGCGACCTTGAACCAGATCGACAACATTGGCTGTATCATTAGCCATCTCAACACGTGTTGCCTCTTTTGCCAAAATCATGACATCTGGTTTACCTTCTTTGGTCGCGCGTTGATAAAAGAAAATATCCTTGAGGTTTTTACGGTCTTCCGACAATGAGCCTGCATAAATCGTATAGGGCCCTGAAGAAATAAACTCTCTTGGTCGAACCAAGTCAAAGCCTGTCCGTACAGCTTGGGTCGTCGTTAGTTTTTCAAATTCACGTAGTCCCCACGGCGTCATCCATAGCATAAGTACAGACTGACAAACCATATAAACCAATGTCATTGGAATGAGTAACCGCGCTAACTGATGACGGCTTACCCCACTACCATTCAAGACAGCCATTTCATGGTCAACATATAATCGACCAAACACCAACATTAAACCAATAAAAAATCCCAGTGGTAAAATGAGTGTTAAAAATTCAGGTAAACGGTATCCAATGATACTAAATAAAATACTTGCATCTAAACGCCCCTGTGCCGCCACACCAAAGTATTTGATCAGACGACCACCCATCATGATTAGGGTCAATAATGCAATGACCACCAATGAGGTAGAGACAACTTGCTTGACGAGATAACGCCGAATAATCAAATTAATACTTCCAAAAGGCTAAACGGGACGAACGCTAGTTTACCCGAATGTTAAAAATATAAAACCGCACATTGCAACGCTATGCTTGAAAGTGTTTCAATGTTTTAATCCAACATAACTTTCTATAGGCAATCACGGCAGCCATGAAATTTACAACTTATACAACTTTTCCTGAACAAACATCTAATGAATCTTTGTGGGTTTTAGTTGATTCAGAACAGCTACAAAGCAACCTCAATATATATCAAATCAATAACCTAGAAAGTATTCTTACGGCGACTCAATATAAAGCTAACTTCAATGAGACACTGCCATTATTTGGTCAGCTTAGCACTCAACCTCACAGCCAACTACTTGGTTTAGGAAAAGCAGCTGAACTTCAAGCAGTTAAGTTAGCAAAATTGGCACAAACCATTATCAAATCGACACAAAATAAATTTAGGCATATCGCAATTGATATTGCTGCATTACCTGTCGAATACCATTATTTATTTGCATTAAGCTTAACTCAAGCAGCTTATGGTTATGATGAGTTTAAATCGAAAAAAAATGAATTTGTGTTACAACAAGTTGATTTAATTAGTCCACATACTAGCCTTGATGAAAATCAACTTGCTTTAGTACATGCCGTACAATCTGGTCAATCTTTTGCGCGTGACTTAGGTAACCGTCCAGGTAATATCTGTTTCCCTGAATATCTGGCTGAACAGGCTTTAGCTTTAGCAGCAGAATTCCCTGATTTACTCAAAGTGACTGTCTTAAATGAGCAGCAAATGGCTGACTTAGGCATGTATGCTTTCCTTGCTGTGAGTAAAGGATCTGAGCGTCCGGGTCGTATTGTCACTCTTGAATACCAAGCACAGCTTGAACAAGCCCCTGTCGTACTTGTCGGCAAAGGCGTTACTTTTGATACAGGCGGTATTTCTTTAAAACCAGGCCTTGGCATGGATGAAATGAAATTCGATATGTGTGGAGCAGCCTCTGTACTCGGCACGATTCGCGCACTATGTGAAGCACGCCTTCCAATCCATGTGGTGGGCGCGATTGCAGCAGCAGAAAATATGCCTTCGGGTAAAGCGACCCGTCCAGGCGATATCGTAACGACCATGAGTGGTCAAACGGTTGAAATTTTAAATACTGACGCTGAAGGCCGTTTGGTTCTTTGCGATACGTTAACGTATATCAAACGTTTCAATCCGGCAGTCGTTGTTGATATCGCAACATTAACTGGTGCTTGTGTAGTTGCATTAGGTAAAGTGCTAAGCGGTTTATTCTCTCCTGACGATGCCTTAGCAGCTGAGCTTCAACAAGCAGGTGAGCAGTCATTTGACCGTGTGTGGCGCATGCCAGTGATTGATGATTATCAAGAACTATTGGACTCACCTTTTGCAGACATCGCTAACATTGGTGGACCACATGGTGGTGCAATTACAGCGGCCTGCTTCCTTGAGCGTTTTACTCGTGACTATCGTTGGGCTCACCTAGATGTAGCAGGAACAGCTTGGTTATCAGGTACAGCAAAAGGTGCGACTGGCCGTCCAGTACCACTACTTATGCAATTCTTGGCTAACCGTGTAAATACGAATGGCTAAAGTTAGCTTTTATCTGTTTGAAACCAGTGAAGAACGGCAAGTCGATAGTGCTTGCCGTTTATGTCGAAAGATTTTGCTGAAGCATTCAAACATCTGGTGGTATTGCCCAGATGTACAGTTACAACAAACACTTGATGAAAAATTGTGGAGCTTTGATCCGACCAGTTTCATTGCACATGGGATTGATCAGGCAGACGCCGCCGTATGTATTTCGGCTAAACAACCTTCTGAACAAGGCTGGTTGGTATTTAATTTTAACAATCATGCACTTGAACAAGTGAATCATTTTAGCCACATTATAGAAATTGTTGAAAATAATGAAGCAGCCAAGCAAATTGGCCGAGAAAAATTTAAAATGTATCGTCGTTTAGGTATAGAACCTCGAACCTTTAAATTATAACGCGCTAAAATGTAGATACTGTTGAACAAAGGAGAACTGTGGTGGCATTAAATGTCGGGCAAGATTTTAAAAAAAGATGGTTAAATGCGCCTGAAGCTGTCCGTCATGCCTATCAACAGGATTTGGCACGTATTTGTGATTTATTAGAGCCTCAGACGCCTATTCAACTTTGGGTACTCAATGACGAGAAGGCCCAACTAGAGTCACAGCAAAACATTGAACAAGCTTATGCTGACTTAAAAGCAGAGTTAATCGAACAGGCACGTATTCGTCGTCAGCTTGCTTTAGAAAAGTCTCTTGCAGATAAGCGCGCAATGGAAGCAGCTTATGCTGCTGAATTACAAGCAGACGAAGTTCGTAAATTTAGTGAACAAACAGAAGCTCTACAAGCTTTCCGCAGTCACCTAGAACAAGAAGTTGCAGAACAAACTGCGCGTTATCAGAAAAATCCTGAAACACCAGCAGTTAACTACTCTTCTGGCGTAAAACTTAGTATTACCGATGATCAAATCTTATCTGAGCTTGAAAGTTTACGCATTCGTTTAGAACTTGAAGCTGAGAGCTTAATTGAACAATCTGTAACGGCTTTCCGAGCTAAGCTAAATTCGGCAGCTCAAGAAGAAATTGAGTACATTTTAAAGAATTCTAAGTTTTCTGATGAAAAAATAGAAAAGTAAAGTTTGTAAAACCCTCTTTGTCATCAAAATGACATTTAATTGTCACAAAATGGTCATGCATAATATTCTTTTAGTTCAAATAATTATTAGAATAACGCATGGTTATTTATGAAAATTAATGAGGGTAAAAATGGACATTCCACATCAGATTTCAACGCAACTTGAGCAGCTTAATCAGGGTGAGCAATGGACATTTTCAGCACAAGAACTTTATATGAGTCACAACGACTTTAATTCACTTTCAATCTTGCTTACACGAGCGTCAGAAGAAAAAGGTGAGTTTTCAATTACACGCACCCAGCACAATAAACCATGGGTCGGTACACATTCGGTTACTCTCACCAAGCATTAATTTTTAAAATAAAAAAACCGGAACAAGCGTCCGGTTTTTTTATTTTGGCGATTTAAAATTTTATTTTAAAAAACCATTTTCAGCCAAGAAAGCCATACTAATATTTGACTCGGTCTTCTGTTCAGCAGCTTTATCACCCAGTAATAAACGCTCGATATAACGTGCTAATACATCGACTTCAAGGTTAACTTTGCTACCTACTTGCCATGTTCCAATATTGGTACGTTCTGCTGTGTGTGGAATTAAGTTCAAACTTAAAATATTACCGCGCAAATGGTTAATGGTTAAACTAATACCATCTACAGTTACAGAACCTTTCTCTGCCAAATATTTAGCAAGTTCTACAGGCGCTGTCACTTCATAATAAATTGAGCGAGCATCTTCACGTACTACGGTAATTTCACCTACGCCATCAACGTGACCACTAACAATGTGTCCACCAAAACGGGTTGTCGGCAGCATCGCTTTTTCAACATTGACACGTTGACCCACTTTCCAGTTACCCAAAGTAGTACGGTTTAAACTTTCGCGAGAAACATCTGCTGCGTACCAATTGTCACCCCACTCAATCACGGTGAGACAGATTCCATTGGTTGCAATTGAGTCACCCAAATGTACATCAGACATATCCAAATCGGTTTGAATACGTAAACGCACATCGCCACCTACACTTTGCAGGCTTTCTACTTTACCTAAACTTTCAATAATGCCTGTAAACATGGCTCAATCTCCAAATCTTTTACACTGCTTAAATTGCAGCGCTTACCAAAGTGCGAGCTGCGTACTGTTACCTGAAGTATCTACACCACCTAGCTCGGCAAAGTGGTAAAGCTGGCCTAACAATTGACGTAATGGCGGTCCTGGTTTGGCATGAGTATCGGTAATCACAATAAACTCAAGCACACGTGCGCGCTCTGACTGTCGTTGTTTACTTACGCGATAACGTGGAACATCTTGAGTTAGTAAAGTGACTTTTCCACGCTCCAGATTGGCCATCAGTAGATCTTTTGGCTCAATATTACCATCGGTCGAATAACTGGTCAGAATATAACGTGCATTGATGGTTGAAAGTAATTTTTCATACGCATCTTTTGCATGTTTAGACGAGTTGTACGGACTTGGACGCTCTTTACGCCATGCACGGTCAATACCACTCTTATAGCCTTTGGTATCTGGCGGTGGTAAATCGACTTGATCCCATAACGTCAATGCATTTAAAACGTGGTAGTTACTACTATAAGCATGCTGGTTATAAGGTGGATCAAGATAGGCTACATCTACTTCAAAACCACTCATCTGATTTGCTAAATGCTGAGCATCTACACACCACATTTCAGCAGCTGGACGCTTACGGTCACCAATCTCACAAAAACGGCTAGGTGTGAGCCACAGCAATGATTCAATGCGCTCTAACGCCGTTTGTGTACGTCCGCCCCACCCTTGATGGAAGCTTTTAAATACACCACTGGTATTACTTACAAAACTTGCCGAATAGAGTAATGGTGCGAGCAAAGCACTCATTTCTACATCATTAATTGCGCCTTGTGCCTGCCATGTTGCAATTTGCTGGCGAATCGCATCGATGCGCATACCATTACGACGCTTAAAGAACAAACGGTCACGCGACGGATCGTATACATCATCGTTACGTGGGCAAAGGTTATGCGTTACCCAACCTTTAACCTCAGGCAGCCTATTTAAATAATCGATGGCTTTCTGATATCCACCAAGCTCTTTAAACGCAGGTGCATCGACACAAGCTAAAATCGCATGATTTAACGCATGGCTATAAGGTTCCCAGTCATTCGCAATAACTCGGTAACCGTTTTGACGTGCCAAACGAGACACCACACCACTACCCGCAAAGAAGTCGGCAAAAATCGGAGGATTCTTTTTCTTGCTATTCAGCGTCCCTGTAATTTCCAGAGCTTCTAAAATCAAGTGGAGCAATCGGCGCTTGTTACCTAAGTATGGTACAAGCTGATGAAAAAGATATTCGTCTGTCGTGCGGGCTGCATGACGACGTTTGTGGTAAACCGAAGGCTCTGAATTCATACTTTCTCTTGCGTAGGGATTAACCTTAAGCGTATATCTTGATCAAGTTGTATTACATCAAGAAGTTTAAAACGAAGTTGCTGTGCCATATATTCAAAATCTGCATTGAACATGGCTCTTGCACTTTGCCCCAATAAAGTCGGGGCAACATAACTGATCATTTCATCCACCAAACCTTCTTGTAAAAAGGCGGTAGATAAAGTTGCGCCAGCTTCAACCAACACATCATAAATTTGGTATTGCTTAGATAAGGTCTGTAATAGTGTTTTTAAAGGCTGAATTTCTAATTGTATCACGCCTAAGTCAGCAAGTTCCTGACGATATGGTCCCATCACCATGACAGTTTCAGGATTTTCTAAAATTTTAGCGGTGAGCGGTAAACGCCCTCTCCGATCTAGAATTACTCGTTTTGGCTGAGCAACCGTCTCGATATCAATATTATGGAGTGAACGTACATTAAGCTGGCAATCATCAGCAATTACAGTATCAATGCCTGTAATCACGACGCCTGAAATCGCACGCCAATGTTGAACATCTTGACGGGCAGCAGAACCCGTAATCCACTTCGACTCACCAGATGCCATTGCAGTACGCCCATCTAAACTAGAAGCAACTTTTAAACGCACATATGGCATGCCCGTAGACATCGCTTTTAAAAAGCCTTGATTAAGTTTGGCCGCTAAATCTTCACAAATACCGATTTCTACTTCAATACCAGCATTTCTTAAAATTTGAACACCTTTACCTGCAACAAGCGGGTTTGGGTCGGGACATGCCACAACCACTTTTTTGACCTGTGCCTTTACAAGTGCCTCAGCACACGGAGGTGTTCGTCCATAATGAGCACACGGTTCAAGCGTTACATAAGCGGTTGCACCTTGCGCTTGCTCACCAGCTTCACGTAAGGCAAAAACTTCAGCATGAGGTTGACCAGCTTTCGGGTGAAAACCTTCACCAATGATTTGATTATCTTTGACAATGACACAACCGACATTTGGATTTGGTTTTGTCGAATAGAGTCCTCGTTTGGCAAGTTCAATGGCTTGCTGCATCCAGTACTGATCTTGTTTCAACTCAGACATATAAATCTCAAATATTTAGTGCTCACGTTGTTGCATTTGCTCAATTTGACGGCGAAACGCTTCAACATCCTGAAAGTCTTGATAAACCGAAGCAAAACGAACATAGGCAACGTGGTCAAGTGCAAATAAAGATTGCATGACAATTTCACCAATAGTTCTAGACTTAACATCACGCTCACCTAAACGGCGAATCTGCAATTGAATATCGCTTAGAACCGTTTCGATCTGCTCTTGTGTCACTGGGCGCTTTTGTAAGGCATGCATAAGCGAACGACGTAGCTTCGCCTCATCGAACGGTTCATTTTTTCCATTCGATTTGATCACACGGGGCATCACCACTTCATAGCTTTCAAAAGTGGTAAAACGTTCACCGCAACTTACACACTCACGACGTCGACGAATCTGACAACCTTCTGCGGCTAGACGCGAATCGATGACTTTACTATCTGCGGCGTTGCAAAATGGACAATGCATAGCGGACTTAATAGGGTCAATTACTTTGACCTAGTGTAGCAAAATTTCTACACTTACAGAACCAGCATTCTATGAGACAAAAAAACAGTCCTGAGCAAGATCAAAGCATCGCTTTGATCACAGCGCAAGACTGTTCTTTATAAGACAGTTATATTACGAATTATTCAATACGTTCGCCATGTTGGCTTAAATCCAGACCCATACGTTCATCATCGGCATTAACACGCAGACCAATCACAATATCAATCACTTTAAGAATAATGAAGGTTGCAATACCGCTGTAAACCATAGTTGCCAATACGCCCTCAACTTGTACCCACAATTGACCTGCAAATGTTGGAGCTAAAGTTACACTAGCTGCTTTGATGATTTCATCACTATAGAACACGCCAGTTAAAATTGCGCCGACAATACCACCTACTGCATGTAAGCCAAAGGCATCCAATGCATCATCCGCTTTAAGTAAACGTTTAAGTGCTGTAATACCCCAGAAGCAGACCACACCACCAATTAAGCCCATCACTAAAGCTCCGCCGACACCGACGAAACCAGCTGCTGGTGTAATCACAACCAAACCAGCCACAGCACCAGATGCACCACCTAATACAGAAGCTTTACCACGAATCATACGTTCTACAACCAACCAAGAGAACGCAGCAGCAGCGGCAGCAACTTGAGTAACAAGAATTGCCATACTTGCACGAGCACCAGCGCCTAACGCACTACCACCATTGAAGCCGAACCAACCTACCCAAAGTAAGCTTGCACCGATTACAGTTAAAGTTAAGTTATGCGGTGCCATAGATTCACGGCCAAGGCCAATACGTTTACCAAGCATGTAAGCTGCGACTAAACCAGCAACACCAGAGTTGATATGTACAACTGTACCACCAGCAAAATCTAATGCGCCTGCTTTAAATAACCAACCATCTGTTGCCCACACCCAGTGAGTAATTGGCGCATAAACCACAAGTACCCAAATTGTAATAAAGGCCATGAAAGCTGAATATTTCATACGATCAGCAATCGAACCACTCAAAATTGCGACGGTAATGATGGCAAAAGTCATTTGGAAAATAACAAACAAGCTTTCAGGAATTGTTCCACTTAGTGCATTAAAGCCTACACCATTGAGCATAGCTTTAGACAAGTCACCAAAGTATGCACCTGTGCCAGAGAACGCGATTGAATAACCCGCAATCACCCAAAGCAAACTTACCAAAATTGCAGCAGAAAGGCTGAACATCATGGTACTTAAGACGTTTTTCTTACGGACCATACCGCCGTAGAATAATGCCAAGCCAGGAATCGTCATCAACAGTACTAAAGCTGTTGACACTAAAATCCAAGATGTATCGCCGGTATCGAGTTTTGGTGTCGGTGCTGGAGCTGCCGGAGTTACTGCGGCGGCTGGTGCTGCTGCAGTTGTTGCAGGAGCTGCAGACGTTGATGTTGCTGTAACCTCAGATGTCGGTGTTGTTACAGTCTCTTCTGCCCAAGCGGCAGTACCACCCAAAAGTGCGCCTGTTAGACTCAGCGCCATAAGCATTTTTTTCATTCGTGTCCCCCAACCTCATTTGCGAGCTATTTATTGCTCAGCAAGCTTTGTGCCAATTTAGACAGCATCTGGTCCTGTTTCACCCGTACGGATACGGATGACTTGTTCCAGGTTAGTCACAAAAATCTTACCGTCGCCGATTTTCCCAGTGCTTGCCACACGAGTAATTGACTCAATTACTGCGTCGACCATTTCATCGCTAATCGCAATTTCGATTTTTACTTTAGGTAAGAAATCAACCACATACTCCGCGCCGCGGTAAAGTTCTGTATGCCCTTTTTGACGACCAAAACCTTTAACTTCAGTTACGGTAATCCCTTGTACACCAATGTCAGAGAGTGCTTCACGCACATCATCCAATTTAAACGGTTTTACAATTGCAGTTACAAGCTTCATGTTTGTTTCCTTCGGCTTCTTTTCACCAGTAAGGTTTTATGTTCAATTTTCATGCCAATATTTCAAAGGTTGGAGGAGATGAATCTTTTGCATGAGCTTTCTTTATAACCTATTTAGTTATCAAGATGTAGATGAGCTACTAAAAATAAAATGAATTTGCAGTCCTGTTTTTATTTCGTTTTATCGTTATCCCATATGGAAAAGCCGAGAAGCCTATATCCGAGGTTCAAGCAGTGTTAAACTGGCAAGCATAAGGTAATACAACAGTTTGGATATCTCATGCTAGAAACTCTATTACAGGCTATTTTGGAACAAATTGACGAGCCTAAAAAAGATTTAGAAAAAAACTTACGTGCATTATTAAATGAAACTGTCGAGAAATTAGACCTCGTATCTAAACAAGAAATCGAAAGACAAAAAACTGCACTTCATTTAGCCAACCAACGTTTAGAAGAGCTACAAAAACAAGTGAGTCTATTAGAAGAAACTTTAAAGAATAAAAAATAAGCACCAATGTAGCGCACTTATACTTTACAACGATTAAAAATTAAGCACCATAATGGAACAATAAGATGTCTTTTTCTAAAATTTATACTCGGGGACTTTTAGGTTTGCATGCCCCTCTCATTGAAGTAGAGGTGCATGTGAGTCAAGGCTTACCCTCTCTGACGATTGTCGGGCTAGCTGAAGCGGCAGTGAGGGAAAGTAAAGACAGAGTTCGCTCAGCCATTATTAATAGTGGATTTCAGTTTCCGACTAAACGGCTGACCATTAATCTTGCTCCCGCAGATTTGCCCAAAGATGGTTCACGTTTAGATTTACCGATTGCATTAGGGATATTAATTGCCTCAGGTCAACTCCCAGAGAACTGCACAGAAGACTTTGAATTTATTGGAGAGTTAGCACTAGATGGTCATGTAAGACCAGTTTCAGGCGCTTTAACTTTGGCCATGGCATGCCAGCAAGCTCAGCATAAAATTGTTTTACCCCAAGATAATAGTCAGGATATTAGTCATTTACCAAATCTTGAGTGTTATCCGGTGAGTCATTTAAAAGAAGTTTGTGAACACTTTTTAGGAAATACTAAGCTATCTCAGGTGCAATCATCTTCCCGCTCAAATGACATGCCGTATAAATTTGACCTTGCAGATGTAAAAGGTCAGCTACGCCCACGTCGTGCACTGGAAATTGCAGCCGCTGGAGGGCACTCCTTGCTCTTTAAAGGACCACCGGGCACAGGGAAGACTTTACTCGCCTCACGTCTTCCTTCAATTTTGCCACCACTTTCTACTCAAGAAACTCTTGAAGTTGCTAGTATTTATTCAATTTCAAATACGCCCCATACTTTTGGGCAGCGTCCTTTTCGTGCACCCCATCATACAGCATCAGCAATTGCACTAGTTGGGGGCGGTTCTCATCCCAAACCGGGTGAAATTACATTATCCCACTTAGGTGTTCTATTCTTAGATGAGTTGCCCGAGTTTGATCGCAAAGTATTAGAAGTCTTACGCCAGCCGCTCGAGTCAAAAGAAATTATTATTTCTCGTGCAGCCCAGCAAATTACTTATCCTGCAAACTTTCAGCTCATTGCAGCCATGAACCCCTGCCCATGTGGTTATGCATTTAATCAAGACAGTCGTTGTCAGTGTTCACCAGAGAGTATTAAACGTTATCAAAATCGTATATCAGGACCTTTACTTGACCGTATCGATTTACATATTGATGTACCACCTTTAAAAGCTCAGGAACTACAAGATCCAACGCCTGTTGAAGGTTCTACGGCTGTAAGACAGCGTGTAATTTCAGCTTATGAACAACAAATGCAAAGACAAAATTGTTTAAATCAAGCGCTTTCGCCTAAACAATTAGAGCAGTTCGCTATTCTGGATGACACGTCACAGCGAATGATTGAAATGGCTCAGCAGCGTTTAAATTTATCTGCACGTGCTTATCATCGGGTTTTACGAGTAGCACGGACCATTGCCGATTTGGCTCAAAGTGAGATGATTCAAAGTCCTCATCTCACAGAAGCACTCTCTTATCGAGGCAATCATTCTTAAAATAAAAAAGCGGATCGTGTATCCGCTTTTTTAATATATATGAGTTGTTCATTAAAGAATTTATTAAAGCCTATATAAAAAGGCAAAAAGAGGATGCTATGAAAATTTTGGCTATCTCGGGTAGTGCAAGAAAAGTATCTACCAATACAGCGCTATTAAAAGCAATGAAGGATATAGCACCGTCCAGTATTGAGTTTTCAGTTTTCGATCAAATTAATAGTCTTCCTATCTTTTCTCCAGATAATGAAGGAGAAAAAACGCCTACTGTAGTGGAAGATTTCATCAAATCGGTTTCTGACGCAGATGGTATTATTATCTCAAGTCCTGAATATATTCGTTGTATTCCAGGTGGTCTTAAAAATGCAATTGACTGGATGGTTTCCCGTACCGAAATCATAGACAAGCCCATTGTTCTAGTTCATGCATCTAGTCGCGGTGACGACATGTTAGTTTCTTTAAGAAGAGTACTTTCGACAGTGAGCAGCAACTTTTTTGAAGATTTATTTTTACGCTTCTCTCTTCTTAGCAAATCGCCTGAACAAATTTTTGAAATGCTACATACTGAAGAATATAAGTCACAAGTTACACCGTTCCTGCTTAGCTTTGTCTCAGAAATTCAAAAGTATCACGATCAATTAGAGTGAACTTTCTTAAAATGAAATAGCGGATTATGAGTTCATTGTTCTTTTATTAAGAATCTCATTTAGCTTCTCGATTAAAGCAGTAATTTCTTTCTCTGATAAAGCAGCAAAACCCAAGCGAATACAACAATTAGAAGACCCAATTTGTTTAAACTTATGCTCTGTATCAATATTGAGTTCTTTTAATTTTATAAGCTGATCTTGAGTAAATGGTTTCTGGAACTTCACCCATAAAGCCATTCCACCCGCAGGTGGGTGTATCTGAATAGACTCAGCAAAAACTCGCTGAAACTCAGCTAAGGCATGGTCACGGCGTAGTTGATATATTTTTTTCATTTTACGGATGTGTCGTTTGATCTCCCCTCGCTGCATTAAATCTGCTAACGCAAGTTCCGTAATGTTATTACCTTGCCGATCAATCAATAAAATATCTTCAGTAATGGATTGAATGATTGGTGAAGATGCCACGATGTAACCCAAGCGAATACCGGGTGCAAAAACTTTAGACAATGAACCCACATGAATGACTAATTCAGAATGAGGCAAACTTGCTAAGGGCGGCATAGGCCGACTGTCATAGTGAAATTCATGGTCATAGTCATCTTCAATAATATAAAAACCCCATTTTTTTGAAAGCTCTAAGAGTTGGAGACGACGGCTCATTGGCATAGTAACGGTTGTAGGGTACTGATGATGTGGCGTTGTATAAATTGCTGCAACCGAGTGTTCGTTTAAAATCCGTTCTAAATCATCAAGGACAATACCTTGTTCATCTAATTTGACAGAAACGACCTGAAAACCATTTGATTGGAACGCTTTAACAGCAGATGGGTAATACAGCTCTTCAACGACAATAACACCCTGCCGATTAGGTAATGCACGAGATGCAAGAAAAATTCCCATCTGGCTACCACGTACAACACAGATCTCATCTTCGGCAACATTCATAAAACGTTCCATCGATAGCATTTGTTGTAAGGCTTGTCTTAACTCAATCATACCTCGTGGGTCACCATATCCCATGTATTGATTTTGCGTAATTTTAATCAGTGCATGTCGATAGGCTCGTGAAAATAATTCGTAGGGAATAAGCCGTGGATCTGGCACACCATCGTTATGTGGGTATAAGGCAGCTTCTTGAATAATCGGCTTATCATTAAATTTTCGCTCAGATACTAGCTCTATTTGAAACTGTTTTTCTGGCAAAACATCTGCCACAAATGTGCCTTTTCTGGGACGAGTCACCAGCCATCCTTGTGCTTCTAATTCTTCATAGACTGCTTGTACTGTTTTTCTATTAATCCCTAGTTCTTTTGACAAGCTACGAGACCCTGGCAACATAGTCCCTTGCATCAAACGGCCACTTAAAATTTCCTGACTAATCAAGTTAGTAAGCTTTAAAAAAACTGTTTTTTCTTCTCTTTCATCGATACGAAAATGTACTTGCCAAGGTCTTAGCATATTCGCCCCATCTGGACCATATAACTTATAAAAACTGGATGTATTGATTCATCCAGTTATTTTCTATTCTGCCTTCACCTACTTAATTTGGTCAACTGGACTGGAGAAGAGATGAAGACTGCTTCTGTAAACAAACAAGACCTGATGCAACACGCACAGCAAGACATGCAAAAGTGGATTAGCGACTCAGATTTAACTGAACGTCAAAAGCTTGCACTCACTTGTCGTATTTTATTTGATCATGGGCATGATGCTGGTTTAGCAGGCCAAATTACATGTCGTAGTGAAAATAAAGAGGCCTTTATTACCCAACGTTTCGGTTTAGGTTTTGATGAAATTACTGCCTCAAATTTACTTGAGGTGAATCAAGATTTAGAACCCATCAATCAAGAAGGAATGGCAAACCCAGCCAACCGTTTTCACACATGGATTTATAAAGAACATCCCGAAGTGAACTGCATTATCCATACTCATCCTACCCATGTAGCGGCCCTATCGATGCTACAGATTCCGCTCATGATTTCCCAAATGGATGTTTGCGCACTCTACGAAGACTGCTCATTTGTAGGTCATTGGCCAGGTGTCCCTGTAGGTAATGAAGAAGGTATTTTGATTTCTTCTGCACTTGGTAAAAACCGTGCTGTTTTGCTGTCTCATCATGGTCAACTGGTTACAGGAAAAACCATTGAAGAAGCCTGCAACTTGGCGCTTTTAATTGAACGCGCAGCTCAACTGCAACTTTTAGCCATGTCTGCTGGGCAAATTCAGCCGATCCCATACGATTTAGCCACAGAAGCTCATGACTGGGTATCTACCGATAAACGCAACAAAGTGAACTTTGCTTACTACGCACGTAAAACTTTGAAAAAACATTCTGACTGTATTTAAAAAGAGACTTCAACCATGAAACTAAACGGCATTATTGGCTACCCTGTTACCCCATTTTCTGATGACAACACCATTAATCTTCCTGTTTTAAAACAGATGCTGGATTTGCTTATTGAAAATGGCTGCGACGCAATTGCGCCTTTAGGCAGTACAGGCGAAAGCGCTTATCTTGAATGGGATGAATGGTGCTTAGTCGCAAAAACTTCAATTGAAAGTATTAATAAACGCTTACCCGTCATTATTGGAATTTCAGAACTCACCACTGATCAAGCCATCAAAAAGGCGCAAATCGCGCAAAGCTATGGTGCAGACGCAGTTATGGTGATTCCTGTATCGTACTGGAAGCTAACAGACCAAGAGATTTTTGAATATTACCAAGCGATTGCTCAGGCAACGACTTTACCGATTATGGTGTATAACAACCCTGCAACGAGTGGTGTTGATATGTCTCCAGAGTTAATTGTTCGTATGTTTAACAACATTGCAAACATCACGATGGTGAAAGAAAGTAGCGGTGATATTCAGCGCATGCATAAAATTCAGGAACTCTCAAAAGGAGAACTCCCATTTTATAACGGCTGCAACCCTCTAGCTTTAGAAGCCTTATGTGCAGGAGCAAGCGGTTGGTGTACAGCAGCACCAAACCTGTTAGGTCAGCAACCTCAACAGCTTATTCAACACGTCAAAAATGGTGATTTAAGTCAGGCCCAGAAGTCATTTTACCAACAACTTCCTTTACTGCGCTTTATCGTAAATGGTGGATTACCAAAAACAATTAAAGCAGGTTTACAGCTACAAGGTATTTCTGCAGGCTTACCACGTAAACCTTTATCTAAAGCCACGGATGTTGAGCTTAACCAGTTAAAACGATTACTTTCTGAAATAGAAAATTAAATAAAAAAAGCGGGTTATTTACCCGCTTTTCTACAGCATAAACTTAGAAAGTTTTAGTTAAACTAAACACTAAGCCAGCGTCATAAGGTTTTTTCTGAGCATCGGTCATACCAGAAGTACTCACATCGGTACCCACTACGTCTAGCTCAGCCAAAATACCTAAGATGTTACGGTTTACACCAACTTTATAATCGATATAGCTGTCGTCCGTACCAGGACCACCCGCAACTACAGCTAAAGCTTCTTTATTTTTAAATTTGTTATAACCAACTGATGCAAGTCCGGTAAATCCAGTGTTTGCAATTGGCGCTGAATAGCCAACGTTAAAATACCAGAACTGTTTAGAGTTAGCCCAATAATCATTTGAATAGTTAACGCCTACACTAAGTGCATCGCCTTTAAATAAAGAGTCGGCAAACGTTAACTTACCGTACACTTCATTAAAATCTAATCCGTTTTTGCCATCGTAACCGATACCATTACGGTCAAAACTATGGCCCGAACCAATGTAACCATAATGGATTACACCTACATCATAAGTTGGTGCAAGTTTATCGGATAACTTTAAAGTATTGGTATAACCCAAAGCGACATCTGTTTCAGTTGAGTTGCCTGTTACGCCAAAATCAACACTCGAGCCCCAAAGTGATAAATAAGCACCTGATTTATGAGTAAAAGTAAAACCGCCTTGAATGGCAGGGTTATTTGAGGATTGGGTAACACCACGGAAACGATAGTCTGTGGTCGCTGCTACACTACCCGTTGTCGTGATTCCGTAAAAAGATGATGGAGCATTTTCAGCCATAACCATGGTTGAACCTGCCGTGAGTACGCCGAATGCTACTGCTTTAAGTGCAAATTTCATCATTTTGATCTCCCCCACAATGAACGCACGATTTAATTGAATTAAACAAATTTTGTTACTTAAGCTTTAGCAATTGCTGTGCCAAGTCCATATTTCGTATCGCCCTGTTGCATGAGTTTTGAAATCAAATTCTTTTTAAAGTAAAAATATCGCCTAACGCTTATAAAAATATATTTATAAAAAACAATGCAATAAAATAAAGTTATTACAAAGCTAAAAATGCTCAACATAGAAAAACCCCTTATCGGAAATTATTACCGAGCTTAGAAGTATTCATTTGATGTGCGTAAATTTTCTATTTAGATCTAAAGCCGAGATATAAAAAGTATGTAAATTATTGAGGACCGCACTTGTAATGATCTGTGAGTGAGCATTTTTACTTACTTCATTTCTTTATTTATTTCTGAGTTAAAACTGGTGAACTATTTTGGGTCTTTTTTAAGCGAGAATATAAACAAAAAGAGTACTGCACAGAATTTACGCAAAATATCGCACTAATTTTGATCAGCTCAATTAAATTGTATTGGCTTTTTATAACAATCCATTCTTATACATTACACTTTAAAAAAAATGTTATATTGTAACAATTTAAAGGATGTTTAAAATAAATCGTTGAAAAAATCAACTCAAAACAAGGTTAAAAAGTAAACATATCCAGCAAAAATGGATAAAAAACGAACACAAGAATCAACTATTTTTTGAAGTTTGAATATAAAATAAATGGTAAAAATCAACTAAAAAATAAATTACTTTTTTTATTTTAAACAATAGATTAAGTATAAAAGGCTAATAGTAAATTTACTAAATAACCAGTAGCACATTAATCAATTTCTGCATAGCATATATAAAATAAAATCAACAAAAATATATCTTTTTTATAGATTACTTATACAATTGATGGAAATCCTAGGCCCTGAACTATAACAAGGCACAGGATTTATCGTTTTTATGAGGTTCTTTAAATATGCTAAATGCACAAAAACTTACATTAGCAGTTCTCATTTCTGCGGCAATAATTTCCTCAGCTCAGGCAAGCGAGCAAAGTGAGGCAAAAGGATTTGTTGAAGATGCGAACGGTTCTATTCTCTTCCGTACAGGTTATCTAACTCGCGACAAAAAACAGGGCGCGAAAGATACTAGCTCAGTTGCTCAATCGGCAATTGTAAATCTTGAATCTGGCTTTACCCCTGGTATTGTTGGTTTCGGTGTAGGCGTTGTTGGTGACGGTTCATTTAAAATCGGTGAAAATAATCATGCCGGCAACCAAATGATTCCTAAGCACAATGATGGTTCAGCTTATGACCATTGGGGTCGTGGTGGCGGTAGCGTTAAAGCTCGTTTCTCAAATACGACTGTACGCTACGGTACTCAAGTACTCGATTTACCAGTTTTAGCAAGTAATACTGGCCGTATGGTTCCTGAATACTTTACAGGTACTTTATTAACAAGCCATGAAATCAAGAATCTTGAATTAGTTGCTGGTAAATTCACTAAAGACCAAATGTCTGATCAAATTAATACCGATGCTGATGCTTCTGGCAGAGGTCTTGATCGTGCAATTGTTTGGGGCGGTAAATATAAGTTCAATGACAACTTAAATGCCTCTTACTATGGCTTAGACAGCAAAAATGCGCTTGAACGCCATTATGCTAATGTGAACTTTAAACAGCCTCTAACTAAAGACAGTTCATTAACTTATGATTTTAGTGGCTACCACACTAAGTTTGATGCAAATGCACACACTTATTCAGCAACTGGAGCAGTAGCACCGAATTATGGTGACACTGGTGTAGCTGGCGAAGAAAAGACTAATAATATTTGGGCAGTTTCAGGAACTTATGCAACTGGCCCACACAGTGTGATGCTTGCTTACCAACAAAACACTGGTAATGTTGGTTATGACTACGGTCAAAATGCTGATGGTTTCCAAAGTATTTATTTACCAAACTCTTATATGTCTGATTTCATCGGTAACCACGAGAAATCTGCACAAATTCAATACAACGTTGATTTCGGTAAATTAGGTGTATTACCTGGTTTGAACTGGACAACTGCATTTGTATACGGTTGGGACATCAAAGTTCGTAATGTAACTGACGATGCTCAAGAGCGCGAATTCTTCAACCAAGTAAAATACACAGTACAAAGTGGTTTTGCTAAAGATGCAAGCCTTCGTATTCGTAACTCTTACTACCGTGCAAGTGATGCTTACCAATCTAATGCGTACATCGGTGATACAAACGAATGGCGTATCTTCCTTGATATTCCTGTGAAATTATTCTAATTCATAGATCTATCAAGCATAAAAAAACCTACCTCTGGCAACACAGGTAGGTTTTTTATTGAGCCTAGAATATCAATTGTGACACTCTAGGCTCATAAAATCAGAGCTTATTTAGCAGCTTCGATTGCTTTCAATACTTCAGCTTTAGCAACGTCAGCACCTTCCCAACCGCTGATTTTTACCCATTTTCCTGGTTCTAAATCTTTGTAGTGGCTGAAGAAATGCTCAACTTGGCTAATTAACAATGGAGGAAGATCTGTATATTCCTTCACGTCTTTGTAAAGTGGAGATAATTTCTCGTGTGGAACCGCGATTAATTTCGCGTCGATACCACCGTCATCTTCCATGTTTAATTTACCAACTGGACGGCAACGAATTACAGAACCAGCAGCAACAGGATGTGGAGTTACAACAAGTACGTCTAATGGGTCGCCATCTTCAGACAAAGTATTTGGTACATAACCATAGTTTGCTGGATAGAACATTGCTGTGCCCATGAAACGGTCTACAAACAATGCATCAGAATCTTTGTCAATTTCATATTTAATTGGCGCTGCATTTGCAGGAATTTCAATGATGACATAGATGTCATTTGGTGCATCTTTACCTGCTGGGATATTGCTGTAACTCATATCAATACTCTTTCGTTATGAAGTCAGATGTAAAATCCACTCGATTATAACGTGGATATCATCAAAATGATGCCGATTATACAATGCGCACACGCGAAAGTTGATATGAATGGTGACAGAATGACACTCAAGTCAGCTTAATTGTCACGATCAATAAAAATATTGGGCATAACAATGATAAAAACCAGACAATCGAACGCAAAGTTGCCCAATTACTTAAGTAACAAATGCCATAAATCACGCGCAAAATAATATATGCCCAGCCCAATCTCAGAATAAAGTACTCAGGCACCACCATATATTCAGCCATCAAAATAGCTGTTAAAAATAAAGGTAAACTTTCAAAACTGTTTTGTTGTACTGCATTTGCCCGAGCAGCGATACCCTTTGTATTAGCGAGAAAATCTCTTGGGTTATGATTATCCGAGGGCTGAAAACCACCCTTAAATTTTGCAATTACGGTAAATGCGTATGGCAGCAAACATGCCACTAAAATAATATAGATAATGCTGCTGATGCCGTGCATAGTGCCATCCATCACTGAAAATACTGTTGATCATGCTATCATAACTCATCGTTTTTACCTGAAATTTTATGCAATCGCATGTCATCACTGATTTATAGGGCTATGTATGCAACAACCTGATCAAAAAGAATTGCTCGAGGTCTTAGAAAAGCAAAAGAAGAACCAGCTTCAGGTAGATCTTATCTTCAAAATTGTATTACCCATTGTCGCTTTTTTATTGAGTGTAATTTGTGCGAATTTTAATTGGCAATCGACACTGGGTACCTTTGTCATTTTGACAATTACTTTTATTGCGGTGGGTGTCAAAAGACTTCCTTTATGGCATTGGCTCATTGTAGTTACCGTATATTGTCTTATAGATAATTATCTCAGTTATGGCCAACTTGACTTATCTCACTTACGCTTACAACTTGGCACAATGATTGTTTTTGTGGGTATGGTGGGAATCGGCCGTCCTTATGTAGACCGCTGGTTTATGAAAAGCCACTAAATAAAAAAGCGCCCTACGGCGCTTTTTTTAATCACTAACGATTAAGCAGGTTTACGTAAGTCTTTACGTAAAATTTTACCTACATTTGATTTTGGTAATTCATCCATAAACTCAACATAACGAGGGCGTTTGTAGCCTGTTAAGTTTTCTTTAGCAAAGTTCAAAATTTCTTCTGTAGTTAAGCTTGGATCTTTTTTCACAATAAAGAGTTTTGGCACTTCACCTGATTTTTCATCTGGAACACCAATTGCAGCAACTTCCAAAACTTTTGGATGTTTAGCAATAACTTCTTCAATTTCACTTGGGTAAACGTTAAAGCCTGAAACCAAAATCATATCTTTTTTACGGTCTACAATTTTTGTATATCCACGGCTGTCCATTACACCAATGTCACCAGTACGGAAGAAACCATCGGCTGTCATCACTTTAGCGGTCTCATCTGGACGGTTCCAATAGCCCTTCATCACTTGCGGACCACGGATTGAGATTTCGCCTTGTTCACCTAAAGGTACTTCTTTACCATCATCATCTAAAATAGCAACTTCTGTTAAAGGTAATGGAATACCAATCGTGCCACTAAATTCAGTAGAAGCTGGAGGGTTTGCAGTCGCTACCGGAGAAGTTTCCGATAAACCGTAACCTTCAATAATGGTTGTGCCCGTAATTTTCTTCCAAGCTTCTGCTGTAGAAGGCAGAACTGCCATACCACCACCCATCGCCATTTTTAAATTGCTATGGTCAAGCTGCTTAAACTCTTCATTATTCACTAAGGCATTAAATAACGTATTTACTGCTGGGAAGAAAGAAGGTTGATATTTACGTAATTCCTTAATCACAGCTGGTAAATCACGTGGGTTTGGAATCAAGATATTTGCCTGCCCTTTGTACATACCGTACATCGCACAAACCATGAACGCAAAAATATGGTAAAGCGGTAATGCACAAACAATGCGATCGCCTTTAGCGCCCTCATTTACACCAAATTTACTTTGGAAAATACCGTCACACTGTAAAAGGTTAGCAACTAAATTACGGTGAGTCAGCTCAGCACCTTTTGAAACGCCCGTTGTACCACCCGTATATTGAAGCACGGCAGTATCACTTAAAGTTAAAGTCGGGCGCTTATAATTGCTTGGATTTTCTTTATTCAATGCGCTGTTAAACTTAACATGGCCAGGAATGTTCCAAGCTGGAATTTGTTTACGCACTTTGCGTAAAACAAAGTTCACTAAAGTACCTTTTAGTGTTCCTAACATGTCTCCAACAGAAGCAACCACGACGTGTTTGACCGGAGTTTTTCCTAAAATACTTTGGTAAACACTCGCAAAGTTCTCAATAATGACAAGAACTTCAGCACCTGAATCATTTAACTGATGCTCAAGCTCACGCGCAGTATACAGCGGGTTAACATTCACTAAAATCAAGCCAGCACGGAAAACCGCCAATGCCACGACAGGATACTGCAATACGTTTGGCATCATTACTGCAACGCGCGTACCTTTTGCTAACCCCAAATTTTGCAAATAGGTCGCGAACTTACGGCTTGCAAGTTCCAACTCGTTAAATGACATGGCTTTATCCATAAAGATAAAGGCATCACGAGAACCAAATTTTTGGAAATTACGCTCAAAAATATCAACAAGTGAGGTATTTTCTGCAGGCAATGCTACTGTTTCTGGAATCCCTGTCTTTTGGTATTCTGCAAACCAAATCTTTTCCATAATGCCATTATCTCCGATTCGTAATCCTTAGTAATAACTGTTATTCAATGCCCCAGCTATTCTTTAGCTTCTTGGTGCCAGAACATATTTAAAACTTATTGGCACATTCATGACACTTTCGAACAAGATTATGAGACAGAAGTTTTGACAATTTGACCCTGCCAAATTTTTTGCATGGAGTACAAATTATGTACTCCAAATTGCTGCCCTTTTAATCATTATTCCATACCAACAAGTTCAGTTCATTGCTTGAACTTGTTGCCATATATAGCGTATTTATGTTGCCAGACGCTAGCTTTATCTCTGAATCAACAGTTTATTTGCTTTTTGATATCCACGTGGTAAGAGCTGACCTTTCGAAGCACGTTTACCCATGTATTTTTGTAGATCATCACCTTTTAATTTTAGATGTTGTTGACCTGCAACCACCTGAATTATTTCATCTAAGTTCAGGGTTGTCATGGATAAAATCTGCTCTTTGGCTTCAAGTTGTATCAACTTATTACCTTTACCTTTATTTAAATTTGGTAGTTCTGCCAAATCTAAAATTAACAAACGTCCTGCCGAGCTCAGCACAGCCAAATGCGTCATGTTTTGGGCAGAGATGAGCGGTAAAGCTTTTGCCTTATCAGGTACCGTTAAGAATGTCTTACCAGCTTTAGCATTGGTATCTAATTGTTTAACTTGAGTTTTAAAACCATAACCCGATGAACTTGCAGCAATCAGTTCAGATTCTTCATCATCTAAATAAGCCTGAATAAACGCTACACCACTTGCTGGAGACAGTTTCGAACTTAATGGATCGCCTAAGCCTCTGGCTGAAGGTAAGCTGCTAATTGGTAAGGCATAACTACGCCCTGTTTCATCAAGGAAGTAAACCCGTTGATTGGTTTTACCTACAGCATGGCTTAAATATTGGTCCCCTGCACGGTAATTCAGGTTTTCAGCATCAACATCTGCGCCTTTTGCCGCACGAACCCAACCTGCTTCAGACAACACAACGGTTACCGTTTCAGCTGGCATTAGATCTTGTTCTTTAATTTGAACCGCTTCAGCACGTGCAACAATTGGAGAACGGCGTTCGTCACCAAACTTTTTCGCGTCTTCTTTTAATTCACCAATAATCAGATTTTTTAGAGATTCAGGATTTTCCAACTGTTCACGAATAATGGCAGCTTTCGCAGAAAGCTCATCTTGTTCATGACGGATTTCCATCTCTTCAAGCTTTGCCAAGTGACGTAATTTAAGTTCTAAAATCGCTTCAGCCTGTATCTCATCAATATTGAAATGTTCCATCAATACTGGCTTAGGCTGATCTTCTTCACGAATAATGCGAATAACAGTATCAATATCGAGATAAGCAATTAAAAGACCTGCCAAAATATGTAGGCGCTTTTCAATACGGTTTAAATGATACTGCAAACGACGAGTGACCGTATTTTTACGAATCTCAATCCATTCAAGCAAAATACGACGAATTGATTTCACCTGAGGGCGACCATCTTCGCCAATCATGTTCAAATTGACACGATAGCTTGACTCTAAATCGGTGGTCGCAAATAAGTGACTCATCACCGCTTCAGCATCGATACGGTTAGAGCGCAATACAATCACGAGTCGTGTTGGGTTTTCATGATCTGACTCATCACGTATATCCACCACCAAAGGCAGCTTTTTCGCCTGCATCTGGTCAGCAATTTGGGTAATCACTTTAGAACCAGAGACTTGATATGGTAGCTCAGTGATTACGATTTCATGCTTTTCAACGGTATAAACCGCTCGCATGCGGTAACTACCACGACCAGTCGTCTGGATTTTAAGTAGCTCTTCTGGCGGAGTAATAATTTCAGCTTTGGTTGGTAAATCTGGCGCCGGAATATATTCAGCTAATTTTTCGTCTGAAGTTTGCGGGTTACGGATTAAAGCAATTGTCCCCTTCACAACTTCACGTAAATTATGCGGAGGAATATCGGTCGCCATACCCACAGCGATACCCGTTGTACCATTCAAAAGAATATTCGGTACACGTGCAGGTAAGGTAATCGGTTCTTTTAAAGAACCATCAAAGTTATCTTGCCATTCACTGGTACCCTGACCTAATTCACTCAGCAACAACTCGCTATAAGCCGAAAGTTTAGCTTCGGTATAACGCATCGCAGCAAATGACTTAGGGTCATCGGGTGAACCCCAGTTACCTTGACCTTCAATTAAAGGATAGCGATAACTAAATGGCTGAGCCATGAGTACCATGGCTTCGTAACATGCCGAGTCGCCATGTGGATGGTATTTACCAAGTACATCACCCACTGTACGCGCTGATTTTTTTGGCTTGCCACTATTTTTTAAGCCTAGCTCGCTCATGGCATAGACAATACGGCGCTGTACAGGCTTTAAGCCATCACTGATATGCGGCAATGCACGGTCCATAATGACGTACATGGCATAATTCAAGTAAGCCTGTTCAGTAAATTCGGCTACAGAGCGGTTTTCTGTCGCATGATGCGCAAGGCTGGTCATAGTCAGCTTATCTTCCAAATCAGTCGTTATTTTAAGTGTGTATTATGCTAAGTGGGCTATGTTACAGACACAAGAGGGACTCTGTCACCTGAGCGTCAAATTATGTCTTATCTCTCTATATTTTTAGTTACTTGCTATAAAGTTAGGCAGAAACTATAGCCCAATCGACTCTAGTCTTTTACCTTGAGTCTCTTCACCTAATATCAAAATCACTAAAGCTACGGCAAGTAAAACCACAGTAAACATCATAAAAACGTGATTAAAGCCGTTTTTAGCAACCATCATATGGGTCACGACCATTGGCGCGACAATTCCACCAATACGTCCCATTGCCGATGCCCAACCCGAACCAAACGCCCGAATATTGGCTGGATATTGTTCTGGTGTATAGGTATATAACACTCCCCATGCGCCCAAATTAAAGAATGACATGAGACAACCCCAAAACATAATGCTATTTACGCTGTCGGCTTGTCCAAAGAAATATGCAGATAAGGCACAAAAACCGATAAATGCCGCGAGTGTAATTTTTCGACCTAAACGTTCAACAAACCAAGCCGCTGCCAAGTAGCCCGGTAACTGCGCCAAAATCATAAGCAATACATATTCAAATGATTTAACAACATCGTAGCCTTGTTTCACCAATAAACTCGGCAACCAAGTAAAGATACCGTAATAGGAATACACAATTCCAAACCAGATCAGCCAGAGCATTAAACTTCTACGAGCAAATTGACCACTCCAGAGTTGTTTAAATGAAACTTTTTGTCGCATCGCCACAGGCACGACTTCGATATGATGCACAATTTGCACGCATGCTTCGGCTTCTAGTTTTTGTACCAGTGCATGTGCTTCTTCAATACGACCACGGTTAATCAAATACGGTATCGACTCAGGGACTTTTTTCCAAATGACTAAAATATAAATAAGTGGTAGGCCACCCATAAGAAAGGCAATATGCCAGCCAAATTTAGGAATAATAAAATAAGAAATGAGCGCTGCGACTAACCAGCCTAATCCCCAAAAGCTTTCAAGCAGAACGATAAATCTTCCACGAACATGAGCAGGAACATATTCACTGACCAGTGTAACTGCTACAGGTAACTGACCACCTAGTCCTAGGCCCACAATAAACCGAAAAATTAATAGCCACTTTAGATCTGGAGCAAAAGCACATAAGGCTGTAGCAATACTATAGATTGCCATCGTGATCGCAAATACAGTTTTCCGACCAAAACGATCTGCCAAGGCACCAGAACAAACTGCTCCGATAGCCATGCCCACAAAGCCGATACTAACAATCCAACCGCTTTCAGCCGGTGTTAATGACCAGTCTTTAACAAGGGTTGTCATAATAAAAGCAATAATGCCGGTATCCATCGCATCAAACATCCATCCCAGCCCTACTACCCATAAAAGTGTGTAGTGAAATTTGCCGATTGGAAGATTTTGTATACGTGAAACCAGATCCATAGGATTAACTCTACTGGAAAGATTAAGTGAGCAAGACCATATATAGAATTGTTATATCATGCCCACATGAAGTTCTGAATGATTAATGTTCGTCGGTAGAAGAAGCCGACTCTGCATCATCATCTTTATAAATAAATTTAGGCATTTCCAACCCAAAATAAATGGCAATCAAACGTAAAGTAAAGCCGAAAATTAGGGTCGAAATAACAGTTAACTCTAGACTTAATCCTATATCCTGACAGACCCAATAACAGATCACTGCCACAAAAGAAATACTCGCGTAGAGTTCACGGCGGAAAACAAATGGCACATCGTTACATAAAATATCACGTAAAATACCACCCGAAACCCCAGTCAAAACACCTGCTACGGCTGAAACGACAAAGCCATGCCCCATTTGTAAGGCAATCTGACAACCAATAATGGTAAAGCCAATCAAACCTAAAGCATCAAGTACCAAGAAAATGTTATGTAAATGGCGCATCCATTTAGCAATAATGATGGTAACAAAGGCAGCGCAACACGTTAAAACTAAATATTCAGGATGCTTCACCCACGTTAAAGGATAGTGCCCAAGTAGTACATCACGTACAGAACCACCACCCAAAGCTGTTACACAGGCAATCAGTACAACACCGAACCAGTCCATACTCCGTCGCCCAGCAGACAATGCTCCAGTCATAGCTTCGGCAGTAATCGCAATAATATAAATAACGGTGAGTAACATTGCCCTTTCCTTCAGGCCAAACGGTGGGCGTATTTTAAGATAAACTTATAGGAATTGTGCACAGCATTGTTTAAATTTTTTTCCTGAACCGCAGATACAAGGCTGTTTCATAGTGACTTGCATATCCACCGTTGGATCAAGGAAAAACCATTGCTGCTGGTGATACACAAAATGTGAAACTTCATGGTGAATTTGAGCACTTTTTCCATCATGATAATGGGCTTTGAACTCCACCTGTGCATGAGTCTTATCCAACTTTTCTTTGGCTTGGATGACTTCTAAACCCAACCATTGATTTTGTTTACTCCAATCTGCAATAGCCTCTTTATCAAGAGCAGATTGTTGACCTAATGCTGTGGTTTGAACAATATAATCAATTTGTTGTAATGCAAAAGCACTATAACGGGAACGCATAAGTTGCTCCGCTGTCAGGACTTTTACTGTGCCTAAATGTAAAGGCTCACAACATTCTGCATAACTGCCCTTTCCACATGGACAAATTTGTTCTGTCATTAAGTTTCTCAGAAAAAAGATTTACCAAATTTTGGCTAGATGGACGGCGACATGGATGTCGCCTGTTGGTCAGGGGTTACAGGGATGTACCCTCTGACCAACAAAGATTTTTGTTACTTTTCATCTTTGAAAAGTAAGGAGGTTTGCCTAATCAAACTTAATCGAGTCTAAATCACCTTATAAGGCTGTATGGCAAAATAACTCTTTAATTGTATTAAAAATTAATCTTTTGATTCATCTTGTTCGATAGAAACAATATGAACTTTCTCGATTTTATGGCCTTCCATAGTTACAACTTCAAAGCGATAACCATCCGCTTCCACAGTTTCACCATTTTCAGGTAAACGACCTAAATGGAATAACAAATAACCAGATAAAGTAGAATATTGTTCACTTTCATCTACCAAGTCACGACCAAGTAAAAGAGATACGTGGCGAATATCTGTTGAACCTTCAAGTATTAAAGAACCATCTTCTAAGCTTTCAGCTGCTGCATCTAGTTCATCTTCATCAGGGAACTCACCTGCAATAGCTTCTAAAATATCAATTGGTGTCGCAATACCTTCGATTGAACCATATTCATTTAGAACAATGGCCATTTGTAAAGGAGCCTGACGTAATTGCTCCATCACCATAAGCACTTGAGCATTTTCATGCACAATAACTGGTTCACGTAAATGCTTTTGGAAATCGACAACACCCGTTTCAATAAAGTTATTTAAAACTTTATGCGTAAGCGCGATACCTTCAATATTATCAAGTTCACCACGAGCAACAATTAAACGTGAATGTGTCATCGACATTAAACGTTCTTTCAAAACTTCTGGTTCGTCGTCTAAATCAATCCATTCAAGTTCAGGTCGTGGAGTCATCACCGACTTTACTGGACGTTCAGATAACCCAAGTACACCTTGTACAAGCACACTGTGGTAAACACCGTTTTCTTCGTCAAAAACTTCATCAGCAAAAGCTTGTGTAGCCAATACATCTTCGTTATCAACCGTTTGGGCATCGGAAGTAGAACTGCTATTTTTACTGCCTAACATGCGTAAAACTGCAGATGCTGTGCGATAACGTAAATCTGTAGTAGTGACTAGCTTTTCTTGATTGCGGCGCATGGTTTGGTTGATCATTTCGACTAAAATCGAGAAACCAATCGCAGCATATAAGTAACCCTTCGGAATATGGAAACCAAAACCTTCCACCACCAAAGAGAAACCAATCATCATTAAGAAGCCAAGACACAGAATAACGACTGTTGGGTGCTTATTTACAAAGTCCATGAGTGGTCTCGAAGCCCACAACATGATACCCACAGCAATCACAACAGCAACCATCATGATTGACAGCTCTTTCACCATACCCACCGCAGTAATTACGCTGTCTAATGAGAATACGGCATCAAGCACAACAATCTGGACAATAACCATCCAGAACGCGGCATGGACTGGATTATCTTCTTTATGAAGCTGTTTACCTTCCATTCGCTCATGCAATTCCATGGTGCCTTTAAATAACAAGAACACACCACCGAATAATAAAATCAAATCACGACCAGAGAATGGATGATCAAAAATATGGAAAAGCGGTTGGGTGAGTGTCACAACCCAAGCAATTGAAGCCAAGAGGACAAGACGCATTCCCAAAGCGAGTATTAAACCCACTATACGTGCCTTAGTACGTTGTTCTGGCGGTAATTTTTCAGCCAAAATAGCAATAAAGACGAGGTTATCGATCCCTAGTACGATTTCAAGAACAATTAATGTAGCTAAGCCTACCCAAGCAGACGGATCAGACATCCATTCAAAGATCATTGATCCTGCTCCTGTGCTGGGTGGATTTTATCTTTATTGGGCAACGCAACAGGCGTACCTAGACAAAGGGGAAATAATGTTTTTTTAGGACAAGAAATTAAAACGGAGCGACTACAACCACTACCCATATTTGTTCATATGTTGTTAAACGAATTTTCAGTATAGGCAAGATTTAACATAAATTCATCATTTTTATTTGATCATTATATGTATTCACCAAACCCATACAAAACATGGGTCTTTCCTATAAAACTGCTTATAAAGTTGTCATATTTTTTGCTTAGTGTAGACAAGAAATATGAACGTGATAAGGTGAAAATAAAGCAATGAATAGCGTATTAACAATGGCAGTAAACGATTCACCAATAACATCTGTAAAAACAACACAACCTCTTATTGCATTATATTGTGGCTCACGAGCAGGAAATAAGCCGATTTATCGAGAAAAGGCAATTGAATTAGCCAGCGGAATAGCTGAACAAGGTTTTGGTTTAGTCTACGGCGGTGCTAGCATTGGTTTAATGGGTCAAGTCGCTGAAAGTGTACTTGCACATGGTGGAGAAGCTGTAGGAGTCATTCCTGAATTTATGCTTGATTATGAAGTCGCACATGCAGGACTAACCGAATTGCATGTGGTCGAAACCATGCATGAGCGTAAAGCCATGATGGCAGAGCGTGCAAGTGCATTTATTGCATTACCTGGCGGTTTAGGAACATTCGAAGAAATTTTGGAAATTGCGACTTGGGGCCAACTCAATCAGCACCAAAAACCCATGATTTTATATAACGTAAATGGTTTTTATAATGCATTAATTGCCCAGCTAGATCATGCGGTTCAAGAAGGTTTCCTTCCCCTTCAACACCGAGCAAAAGTAATTGTATGTGAAGAAATCGATCAAATTTACAACGTCATCCGAAACTTAAAAATGCCAAAAAGATTTGTTGTGTAAACTCTCCTCACCCAATAAAAAAAGCGGTTCTTCCGCTTTTTTTGTTTTTACTATTTTCACCGTTGTCTTCAAGAGCAATTAGATTTAGTAAAGGGGTACTCAACATTGTCTTACTTTTTTTACTTTCAATTTGTTTTAAACTAGACCAAAACGTTAACTTTCAAATGTTATGAATGCCACGCCGACTCACCAAGCCTTGCAACCTGAATATCGCTTACTCGTACTTTTGGTGTCTATTGGCTTTTTTATGCAGGCATTAGATACCACAATTGTAAATACTGCTATTCCTGCAATGGCACACCATTTAAATGAAGACCCATTACGTATGCATAGCGTGGTGGTGGCTTATGTTTTGTCAGTTGCTGCCTGCATTCCTTTAAGTGGATGGTTAGCCGATCGGTTTGGCGTTAGAAATACATTTTTATCAGCAATTATTATTTTTACTTTAGCGTCTTTGGGGTGTGGGCTGTCTCAAAGCCTTAATGAACTTTTATTTTTCCGTGTCATTCAGGGCGTTGGGGGTGCATTATTACTCCCAGTTGGTCGTTTATCACTTTTAAAAATTATTCCCCGAACTCAATTCCTAGCTGCTATGAGCCTCATGAGTCTGGCAGGTTTACTTGGCCCTCTCGCAGGTCCAACATTAGGGGGCTGGTTAGTTGAAGTGGCAACTTGGCACTGGATTTTTCTTATTAATATTCCAATGGGTGTACTCGGTATATTAATGACATTAAAGGTCATGCCAAATGTAAAAGAACCTACGGTTAAAACCTTTGACCTTATGGGGTTTGTACTTTTGGTTGTTGCAATGATTGGCTGGTCATTGGGTATTGAATATCTTGCCTCACGTGAATATTCAAAATGGTTCAGTATTTCACTGTTAGTCGTTGGTGTAATCGCAACGCTTTGGTACGCCTATCATTCACATACCCATCAAAATGCATTATTCCGCAGCCGATTGTTTAAAAATAAAATATTTGCAATTGGTATTTTAGGTAATTTCTTTGCCCGTTTTGGTGGCAATGCCTTGCCTTTTGTTTTACCGCTTATGTTGCAAGTGGCATTTGGTTTTGAGCCATTCATTGCGGGTTTAATGATGATTCCATTAGTCTTAGGATCGCTTTTTTCTAAGCCGATTGTTAGACCCATTATTCAGAAAATGGGTTATCGCCGCTTTTTGTTAATTAACACCACATTAGTCGGTCTATGTATTGCATCTTTTGCGATTATGACGGTCGATACTCCTACTGGGTTTAGAGCCCTACACTTTTTCTTGTTTGGTACATTGAACTCATTACAATTTGTGGGCATGAATACACTTACCTTGAAAGATTTGCCTCAACAAGATGCAAGTAGTGGGAATAGTTTCCTATCAATGATTATGATGCTTTCAATGAGTATTGGTGTTGCACTAGCAGGTACCCTCATTAATGTATTTACCGATTACTATGGTACAGCACATGTGACTACCGCCTTCCATGTCACCCTTATTTGTTTAGGCTGTATTAATGTCATTACTGCGCTTATCTTTTGGCAAATTCCAAAAAATACGCCTGTGTAAGCAGTTGCATTTTTAACATGGTTTCTCGCTCGCGAATCACGCTATGATGTGAGCTTCATATTGATACTGAGTTTTGCATGACCAAGCTAGCAAAAACCTTTTCTGCACCACGCTACAACACCCTCATTGGGATTGTTTTAGCTTGTGTTATGGGGGTTCTCACTTACTTCGGTCTGTTCTACCAACAAAAAGCAATTGCTCAAGATTATCCGGTTCAAGGCTTTGATGTTTCTCATCATCAAGAAAATATTAACTGGAAAAAAATATCACCCAAAAAATTCCAATTCGTCTATTTAAAAGCAACGGAAGGCGGTGATTATAAAGATCCAAAATTTCAAGAAAACTGGTTAAAAGCACGCGAACATGGCTTTTATGTTGGGGCTTATCATTTTTACCGTTTATGCCGTGATGGCAAAACACAAGCTGAAAATTTTATTGCAACCGTACCCAACAAACCTGATACCCTTCCTCCTGTTATCGATCTGGAATATGACGGCAACTGTATTAATGCGCACACCAAAGAACAATTACTTAAAGAAATAGGCATCATGCATGACCGCCTAAAACAGCATTATGGCAAACAGCCTATCTTTTATATTTCCAAAACTTTTTACCACATTGTGTTAATAGGAAGTTTCCCTAATACACCTCTGTGGGTCAGAGATTACGAAGGAAAACCTGAGCTTAAAGACAAAAGAAAATGGCTCTTTTGGCAACATAGTAATCAAGGTAAAATTGAAGGCATGACCAAGCCAGTAGACTTAAATGTTTATGAGGGTTCAGTCAAAGAATGGCACCAATTTTTACAGCAGCAAGGCATCGTGAAAGCACAATAATATGCGCAAAATCATTCATATCGATATGGATGCCTTTTATGCATCGGTCGAATTGCGAGAGCGTCCTGATCTAAAGCATCTTCCCGTCGTTATTTCTTCGCATCACCCACGCGCTGTGATTGCGGCAGCTTCTTACCCTGCCCGTGAATTTGGCTTACGCTCTGCCATGTCCATGAGCCAAGCAAGAAAACTATGCCCTCAAGTTGTTATTATTGAGCCTAATTTTGAAAAATATCGTACAGTCTCGGCTCAAATCCATTCAATCTTTCAGCAATATACTCTTCTCATTGAACCTTTATCGCTTGATGAAGCATATTTAGATGTCACTGAGAATTTAAAGCAAATCGCGAGTGCAACCGAAGTGGCTATGCATATTCGGGAAGATATTTTTAGACTAACAGGACTGACCGCCTCGGCTGGTGTAGCACCCAATAAATTCTTGGCAAAAGTCGCGTCTGACTGGAATAAACCGAATGGTTTATGTGTAATAAAACCATCTCAAGTCGCTACTTTTATTCAAGACCTTCCGCTAAAAAAGATTCCTGGCGTGGGCAAAGTTACCCAAGAAAAACTCCAACAGCTTGAATTGCACACACTAGGTGACTTGCAAAAAATTGAAGAAGCGGTTTTAGTTCATCACTTTGGGAAATATGGGCAACAGCTTTATTTATACGCCCAAGGTATTGATAACCGCCCTGTTCAAGCTGAACGTGCTCGTCAGCAAATTTCGAAAGAAACCACATTTGATAGTGATTTAACCCTAACTCAGTGCCAACCTTATTGGCATGGCTTAGCTGAAAAAGTTTGGCAAAGTTTAGAGAAAAAACAACTCCATGCTCGTGGTGTAAATATTAAGCTCAAACTTAAAAATTTTCAGACTTTACAACACAGTAAAAGTTTTAAAACTCCAATCCATTCTCAACAAGATTTGATTCAAGTTTTATTCTTACTTTTAAATGAAATGCACATTCCCGAAAACTTCCAATTTCGTCTTATTGGGATTGGTGTTTATCAGTTACAGACCAAAGCTGACGACTTCCAACTATCATTATTATAATTGATGTTTTTTTATTCAAAAGAACAAGTTTTAGACAAAAACAGTTACCTTTTGATCAAAAATTACAGTAATCTAATTAGCGCATATTCATTACCCATGTATTTGCAACATGCCAAAGCAACCTTACTTTCGGCATATCGTCCTGTGATTGGCGTGACGACCAAATCCGAATATTACAGGGCTCTTCTGATACATGGCTTAGATTTTTTTCATCACAATAATCTACTTAAATTCCTTTGTACTTGCTTGCACCAACCCTACATCTATTCATAAAATCAAAGCTATTCAATAAATACACTTTAGAGCATTTTTATGACGGTAAAGCGTTTACACGTGACTTCACGCTACTGCGAAGTTGCGATCTCAGGTAATTTAGTCCATTTAGCAGGCCAACTCGCTGATGACACCAGTGTAGACATTACGGCACAGACTCAACAAACTTTAGACAATATTGATCGCTTACTTGCTGAAGCTGGTACAGACAAAAGCCATATTCTTTCAGTCATGATTTTTCTAAAAGATATTGAAACAGACTATGCAGCCATGAATGCTGTATGGGATGCATGGATTAGCAAAGAAAATCCACCTGCCCGTACTTGTGTGGAGTCTAAACTTTACGCACCTGACGTACTTGTAGAAATGACTGTCGTTGCGGTACTTCCATAGTTCTTATTGGTTTTAATCAATAAAAAAATGAGCAATATTTACAGTAATATTGCTCATTTTTTATAGTTCAAAAAATTCTAATATCAGCATTTTATTCATATCGTCTTTAATAAACCCTAAAATCAAAATTTTATAATGTCTACTTGTTAAGACTTCACAAAAGCATTTGAGATTCGCTCTAACTGCGGCGTGGCATGTAAAGTTGCCATCTCTGATTCAGGGGTCAATAAATCTCTTCTTAAATCATGATAATCAGGCACACTGCTGTAGCGCAGTACACGGTAACCCGCAAGTTGTAATAAACGGCGTTCATACTGCTGATGTGCACGACGTAAACCATTTTCTTCAAGCATAACCACCACAAAAACTTGGTAATTTTGATCAAGTACCACAAAGTCAGCCGTCATATTTTGATATTTTCGACGGGTGTGAGCATATTTAGTTGTTAATAAAGCATCAAATGAGACATGAGCTAATACAGTAAATTTAGGAAATACCGTTTGTAAACGAGTAAGAGTCATTTGCTCATGACTACTTAATACAGCACGGCGCTTTAAAGCACTGTCTTGTTGGTGTTTTCTTGAGAGGCTTTTCGCCGCCATAATGACAGTCAAAAAGAGTAGTAAGATCGTAATTAAATAGTACATGGGTCTAATCCTTTAAGTTTTTTATAATGATTTTGCTAGATCACGCTTTGTTTTAATTGATAACGACACAGCCGTTTTTTAAAAGGTTCACTTAGTAATTTCACTTGTAGTTATCAAGCTTGGCTTAAATTTAGCCACCCTCAACATTATTTATAATCATAGAGTCAACAACAATCAAGTGCAGCTCGTCAGATTTTGGATATTTATCATTATTCGTTACGTTTTTTGTACTTTAAATCTGCAAAAATCTCACTATACGATTTAAATAACCTCATGAAAAACAAAAAAGGCTCTGTTTAAGAGCCTTTTTTATCATTATCCACGTGCTTTTGACTTTGCTTTACTTTTCCCACCAAACGGTCTCTTCTCACCTGTTTCACGAGGAGGCAAACCAGTATGTTGCGTTAGTACCTGACCTTTTTGGGGACGCTTCTGATTTGAATGATTACTCGTTTGCTGGTTATTTCGTTTAACCGAATCCCCTGCCGTAGACGAGTTTTTCTTACGGGCAGATTTATATTCCCCTTCAGTACCTTTTGGCTGATAAGTCGGAATTAAATGCTGCTTTGAATTACCAATCAAATCGGCACGGCCCATTTCTTTTAAAGCTTCACGAAGTAATGGCCAGTTGTTTGGATCATGGTAACGTAGGAATGCTTTATGCAGACGACGGCGTTTTTCACCTTTTACAATATCAACTTTTTCAGTATAACGAGCAACTTTAGCAAGCGGGTTCTTGCCCGAATAATACATGGTGGTTGCAGTTGCCATTGGTGATGGATAGAACGTCTGTACCTGATCGGCACGGAAACCATTCTTTTTCAACCAAATAGCAAGGTGCATCATGTCATAATCTGAAGTACCCGGATGTGCAGCAATAAAGTAAGGAATGAGATACTGCTCTTTTCCTGCTTCTTTACTGAAACGATCGAACATTTGTTTGAAACGATCATACGTACCAATACCCGGTTTCATCATCTTAGATAACGGGCCTTGCTCGGTATGTTCAGGCGCAATTTTTAAATAACCACCCACGTGGTGTTGCACCAGCTCTTTGACATATTCAGGGTTCAATACTGCAAGGTCATAACGTAAACCTGAACCAATCAGAATCTTCTTCACACCTTTAATTGCACGTGCTTTACGGTAAAGCTGCACTAACGGCGCGTGATCGGTATGTAAGTTTTGACAAACGCCCGGATAAACACAAGAAGGTTTACGACAGTTCTTTTCAATTTCTGGGTCCTTACAATGCAAACGATACATGTTTGCCGTTGGACCACCTAAGTCAGAAATAATACCTGTGAAATTTGGTGCCGTATCACGAATTTTTTCAATCTCACGTAAGATCGAATCTTCCGAACGGTTTTGAATAATACGTCCTTCATGCTCTGTAATCGAACAGAATGTACAGCCGCCAAAACAGCCACGCATAATATTGACCGAGAATTTGATCATATCAAATGCAGGGAAACGCGCATCACCATAAGTAGGATGTGGCAAACGTGCATAAGGTAAATCAAACACATAGTCCATTTCCTCAGTAGTCAGAGGAATTGGAGGTGGATTAATCCAGACATCACGCTCACCATGGCGTTGAACCAAAGCACGGGCATTACCAGGGTTGGTTTCAAGGTGCAAAATACGGTTTGCATGTGCGTAAAGCACTTGATCATTTGCCACTTCTTCAAAAGAAGGCAAGCGAATAACCGCCAACTCGCGTGGAGGTAATTTGTGTTTAATTGCTTTTGAAGGTGCTGGCTTTAATTGAACGATTTGAGTATCGTCATCGAGTTTGTCACCTTCACGCACAATCGGATTTGCAACAATCTCTTTTTGGAAATTTTGATACTGAGCTAAAGAATTACCCTTTTCTTTTTCAACCTCACAGCCATCAATATCTTCTGTCATGACATATGGGTTAATAATTGGGTCAACACGCCCAACCGTATCTACATCATTACTCGCAACTTCGACAAACTTTGCTTTTGATGCTTTGTTATGTTTATTAATAATAAATGCCGTACCACGAACATCTGTAATCTCGTGGATTTTTTCACCTTTAGCCAAACGATGCATCACATCAATAATGGCACGCTCACCATTACCATACATGAGCAAATCAGCTTTTGAGTCCATCAAAATCGAACGACGGACTTTATCTGACCAATAATCGTAGTGCGCAATACGACGTAAACTACCTTCAATACCACCTAATAGCACAGGTACGTCTGGGAATGCTTCACGACAGCGCTGGCAATATACTGTTGCAGCACGGTCAGGACGTTTATTTGGTTCATTGTTTGGAGAATATGCATCATCTGAACGGATTTTACGATCTGCCGTATAACGGTTAATCATCGAATCCATATTACCTGCGGTTACACCCCAAGCAATCGTTGGCTTACCTAAAACGCGGAAGCTTTCAACATTGGTCCAATCTGGCTGCGCAATAATTCCGACACGGAAACCTTGTGCTTCAAGTACACGCCCAATCACACCCGATACAAATGATGGGTGGTCAATATAAGCATCACCACAGACTAAAATAAAGTCACACGCATCCCAGCCGAGTTGGTCCATTTCTTCTCGTGACATCGGCAAAAATGGTGCGGGTTCAAAACACGACGCCCAATATTTGTCGTAATCAAACAGCGCTTTTGGCGCAGTCTGCATGGTGTAGGCAGTAGACATGGCTTGCGAATCTCGGCTAGCAGATGGAGGAGAGACATCTAAAGATGAAAGCCGATCATTTTAACATGAATTTCATTCATTTTCCCTGTTTATAAAACATGCGAAAACAACAATATAGAAATTAATTTGATTAAAGTTTGCTCAATATTTTATTCTTGGAATAAATACGGCGGAACAAAATCCGCCGCAGTTTTAATTTTTTATTTATAAAGCTTAGAACAAAGCTTTTGGCAAACGAATCTGAATAATCTCATTATCATCAGCCAATTTTGCATTACGTCCTGTCGAACCTGGGAAGTTATTATCATTGAAAACGGTAAGCGTTGTACCATTTTCAATAATCACATCTTCAATAGTTTCAAATGGGAAAGCAAAAATCTGTCCCGTACCAATATCCCCTGCTCTAGCTGTGCCATACAACATATTCGGATTAGCAATTTTAATTAAATCAACCAAATCTTCACGGCTTACTAGTTGGCCTGACTCATTTAATTTAATACGAATTAATTTTTTATATCCGCCTAAATTATTCTGGGTCGCATCACGCTCAATAATAATGCCTTCTTTATCATTAAAGAGTTGGAAGTCACCAATATTGGTTGCCTTGCTGTCTAACTGGAACCAATAATATTTCCCTGTATACGCTTTTTTCTTAATGTCGAATTGAGAAATCAGTAGTTGTCTTTCTGTTTCCCGAGTTGATTTAATTGGCTTTTCTATAAGCGGGTAAAGATACTGCCCATCTGGTGAAATTGCCATTCCTTCAAAACCACCACTTTGCTGAACCAAAGGCTCTACAAAATTAATTTGCGCTTTATTAAACTGATTTTGTGGCGAACGTAATTCTTGAGTCGGATTTAATGGATTTGGTAAAGCGATTGGTGCATCTAATAGCACACCGTCCGCTGAAAAATGAAGTAAATAAGGTCCAAACTCATCCCCAATCCAGTAAGTCCCATCATTAGTACGTTGCATAGACTCTGGATCAAAATCAGCACCCGTTAATAAACGCTCCGCTGTATCACCATTCACGATATTAAAAGGAATTAATTTGTTCGGATCACGCAGCTGGATAAAGCTTTGCACAGTTACTTGACCCGTGCCTTTAGCTTTAGTTTTGAAATCAGATTTTAATTTATAAATACGAAGTAAAAAATCTGCTGAATTATCTTGAGTTCCGAAACCGTTATCAGCCATTGCCATATAACTGCCATCTTCATTTTTTAATGCAGCAGAAAAGCCTTGTACAGGTTGACCCTTAAATGGAGGATAAATTCCATTTGCACCTTTCACATATGCCCCAGAGTCTGGGCCAGCCGCATAAGTTTCTACAGGTAATTTGGCAAAAGAAATTAAGGTCGGTTCAGTAACTTTTTCATTAGGTGAAGTTTGTTCTTGATCGTTATCATCATTACATGCCGTCAATCCTAAACTGGCACAGCATAATAATGCGACTAAAGTTTTTTTGCTCATAGTTTTATACAGTTGGTAAAAAATTAAGCAAATTTAATCAAGCTTATATGAAGTTTTTACTTCAAAAAGATGAAATCTTTATGGCGAAAATATGACAAGACTAACTATTTAATAGAACCTTAAAAATTCAGCCTCTTCGCTAAAAACTGATTAAAGTTTTGTTGGCTGATATTCTCCAGCAATTGCTGCTTTTAAAAATTTTTGGAAAGTTGGACATTCCATATGATTTTCAGCAGGACATACAGCAGCATGCTCTAATCCTTGGCTGATAAAATGTAATCGCTTTGCCATATGCTCTAACTGTTCAGCTTTATCTTTTAGTTTTTGCCGATCAAGCTCAGGTTTACCATCTTGCCCAAACATGGTAGCGATCTCATTTAAAGAAAAACCTGCGGTACGACCTAAAGCAATGAGTGCCAATTGATCAAGCACCTGCTTACCATATTGCCGACGTAAACCTTGCCGCCCAATCGACTTAATTAGCCCCTTCTCTTCATAAAAACGTAGTGTAGCGGTTGTGACTTTTGCCTTTTTAGCAACTTCACCAATATCCATAATCACCTCTTGACTTCAAGTGAACTTGAACTTGCACAATAAATTTATCACGTTTCATACGTATAAAAGCAAGGTGTAAAAATGAATACCTCCACATTATTCTTCCAAGCTTTATGTCTTGGTGTTGGTGCAACAGTCATTATGGATATATGGCTGTTAATACTAAAAATATTTAAGATCCCAACCTTAAATTTTGCCTTTCTCGGACGCTGGGTAGGCTGGATGTTTCAAGGAAAACTCATCCATCAATCTATTGCAAAAAGCCCTCAAATTAAGGGTGAATTTTTTTTAGGTTGGGTTGCTCACTATAGTGTCGGGCTAATCTTTTCATTTAGCTTTCTTTTCATTGTTGGCTCAACTTGGCTTAGTCATCCTCAGTTTTTCTCAGCACTAGTATTTGGTGTAGTCACCGTTCTCATCCCTTTTTTTATTATGCAACCCGCCATGGGTAGTGGTTTTGCTTCTTCAAAAACCCCTCGTCCTTTTTTGAACTGCCTAAAAAGTTTGATGAACCATAGTGTTTTTGGTTGTGGCTTATATCTCACTGCAAAACTATTTCAAATTTAGATAAAGAGGAAACTATCCATGAAAACTGTTGCCATTATTTATTATAGTCGCCAAGGTCATACCCAATTTATCGCTCAGCAAATTCAAACTGGTATTTTGAGCCATAAAGATATGAAAGCAGATTTACTCAATGCCGAAGATCTTATCGAGAGCCCAGAGACTCTTATCCAATATGATGGTTTAATTTGGGGATCTCCTACGTATTTAGGGGGGGTATCTTCCAAGTTAAAGCAACTCATGGATGCGACGGGTCCATTATGGAAAAAACAAAGTTTTAAAGGAAAATTAGCGGCTGGCTTTACCGTATCTTCCCTTCCCGCTGGTGATAAACAATCGACACTAATTTCGATTTTTACCTTTTGTATGCAACATGGCATGTTATGGGTCGGCAATCCGATTATGCCTGAGCAACACCAAGGTATTCCTTATACTCAAGCAGCCAATCGTCTCGGTTCATGGTCAGGCTTAATGGCTCAAGCTGAACACGGCAGTAATGCCGATAGGTTTGATGAAGGAGATATTAAAACTGCTCAACAATTTGGAGAAAATTTTGCATTGACCTTAAATGCTTATCAAGGAATATAAAACCATGAAAGCACAGAAACTTTTATTCCTCTTAATTTTATCGGGAATGATGTCTTTTATCGTTTCAGGTATTTCAACTTTTAAAGTAGTAGGACTAAATCATCACTTTGTTTCATTGTGGGTATCAGCTTGGATTATTGCATGGATATTGGCTTTCCCAAGTGTATTGATTTGTGCTCCTATCACCCAGAAACTAGTCGACATCGTATTTAGGTAAGTTGATCTGTAAGTTAAAACGTACAAAAATTGCGGTGATTTGCGGATATTCAGCTTTAGTATTATTTCATAATATATGAATCATAGAGAGACAGGATGTCTCATTGAAGAAGAATAAGAACGCAGGAAGCGGTAGTTGACAGGAGTTAGCTACATAAAGCTGAATACGAAGGAACCTCGACAGGATGTCGGGGTTTTTTCATTTCAATTATACAAAATTCTTACTTTTTAGATGTGCTGAGCAACAGAACTAACATTGATCCGATAAGTACGGCTAAATACCATCATTTTATTTGAAACTTCATTATTGGTTTTGTATTTTGCTTACCCCATCTTTAACCCAAAATCGTTTTGAACCATCACAATTACACATCCTTAGTCTCAAATTTTTCATAATTTTCTTGATGATTATAATGACAGGATGTACAAGCTTAGGCCCTAATAGTGGCTCATTTACTTGGCGTTCAAATAAGCTATCATCTGGTTTACAAAAAGCTTATTCCGTTCCACCGAGTACAGCGAATCGATTGTCTCCTATGATTATTCAAAGTGCTGACAAATATAATGTTCCTCCACTTTTACTCGCGGCAGTTATCAGACAAGAGTCGAACTATAATAGTAATGCCCGCTCTCCGACTGGGGCTGTTGGTTTAACTCAAATTATTCCAAGCTATTGGCAACAAACTTGTACTGGTAATTTGTATGATGAATCTACAAATATCCAATGTGGTGCTTATATTTTAAATCATTACTATCAAACCGCAGATAGCTGGTTTAAAGCCACGGCCTATTATAATGTTGGGCCAACAGGATATGAGCGAAGCTTCTGGACCCGTCACAAAGCGAAAAAATATGCCCGATCTATTAAGCACCATCAAAAAAATTTAAAAAGTGCCTTATAAATAAGCTTAAACAAAAGCCCATCAATAGATGGGCTTTTTATGCGGTTAATTTTATTCGTCAAATAAACCTTCAAATAACACAGAAGACAGATAACGTTCCCCACTGTCTGGCAGAATAACAACAATGATTTTACCAGCATTTTCAGGACGCTCTGCAATTTTTGCAGCGGCTGCTAATGCAGCTCCACTTGAAATACCCACTAAAATACCTTCTTGGGTTGCACAGTTTCTCGCCCATTGAATTGCTTCTTCGCTAGTCACTGGTAAGACTTCATCCACAAGGTCCAAATCAAGATTCTTTGGAATAAAGTTTGCACCAATTCCTTGGATTTTATGCGGTGCAGGGGTAATGTTTTCACCATTTTTGGTCTGAGTAATAATTGGAGATTCAGCAGGTTCAACTGCTACTGAGTACAATGGCTTATTTTGGACTTGTTCAAAATAACGAGAAATACCTGTAATCGTACCGCCAGTACCTACACCAGCAACCAAAATATCAACTTGTCCACCTGTAGCTTGCCAAATTTCAGGACCGGTTGTGTCTACATGGATTTGCGGATTTGCTGGGTTTTCAAATTGTTGTGGTAAGAAATAAACATCTGGTTGCTCAGTTGCTAATCGTACCGCTTCATCAACCGCCCCTTTCATACCTTTCGCGGGTTCAGTTAAAACCAAATTAGCACCTAAAGCTTTCAGTACTTTTCTACGCTCAAGGCTCATACTTGCAGGCATAGTTAAAGTAATTGGATATCCTTTTGCCGCAGCAACAAACGCCAATGCAATACCAGTATTACCACTGGTTGGCTCAACAATGTGCATACCTTCTTTTAATACACCACGTTTCTCTGCATCTGCAATAAGTGCCGCTCCGATACGGCATTTCACAGAAAATGCAGGGTTACGGCTTTCCACTTTTGCTAATACGGTTGCACCCGTTTTAATCAAACGGTTAATACGTACTAAAGGTGTATTACCAATAGCTTCGGCATTATTGGAATATACCGCGATACCTAAATTGTTGGGAGTTGGAAATTGCTGGTCGGTAGACATGTTATATCCTTATTAGATTTGGAATGATTCTGAATCATTATAGGCTTGTCTAATAAACAGGAAAGTAGAAAAAGTTAAGTAATATGAAAAAATGACAGCTACATCTAGTTTAAACAAAATAAAAAAATGAATTAATCAGATCATTAGAACTAACTACCAAACCTCACCCTCTCGCCATTCTGCGCAAATACTATCGTCCTCTGAACGGTGTGATAGGAGATCTTTCATATGGATACTCAAAGGATATAGCATAATTTCATAATCATCAGTCAGATAAGTAGATGCATCTTGTTTGATGTACAAATCACCCCACCAAGTAGTCCAGCCTAATTTTTTATAAAATGCTTCATCTTCCGGTTGTAATGCAGCAAGTCCATATTCCAAGTCAGTTAATGCTTCAACTAAATGTTTTAATAATTGTGATGCCAGCCCCTTACCTCTCATCGTGTAATCAGTGGTCACATACTCTACATAAGCTGTTTTTACATCGGAGCTACTATTTATAGTAAAAACTCTATCCGTCCATAAGGCATGTGAAACAATTTGATTGTCCAATATACCGACGACATGAATAGCCTTTTGCATGAAAGAATATTGGCTCCATGGATCTTCATCAAAAGCAGAAAAACATAACTCAGCAATCTGATGACGTTGATTTTTATCTAGATCTCGGGCTGCGATGATTTTGAACAGCATAGATGAAAACTCAAGTTTAACTATTTATAGATTAAGCAAATATTGGAATATTATGAAATGTTTTTTTATTACAAGGTAATTTACATGACAACTGTGCAAATTTGGTTTTGGAAGTGAGTTTTATATTTATTCCGCGCATAAAAGAACACCCCAATCTCTTTCGAGACCGGGGTGTTTAGAATAATGAGCTGGCGATGAC
>NZ_JAVQNN010000023.1:0-74231 GCF_031798975.1 Acinetobacter sp. V110_1
GGAGCAGTCTGGTAGCTCGTCGGGCTCATAACCCGAAGGTCGTTGGTTCAAATCCAGCTCCCGCTACCAAGTTTCTTAAAAGAGGCTCACAGACAGGTGGGCCTTTTTGCACAGTGGACTATTGTTTTCTGTGCTACATAGGGGCGATTAACGCCCTTTTTTATTGGTTATCGTATCGCTATCGTGTAGTGTCGACATCAATTGGTCAAATAGTCATGCTTCACTATAGTAGGTCTGTGTCGGTTAAAACAACCGATTGAATCGCACGAGAATGACGAGAGTAAATGAAATTATCAAATAAATCCCAAGCATTGTATGACATGATTGCTCCAGCAGTGCAGGCATGTGGTGTTGACCTGTGGGGAATTGAATTCCTTCCACAAGGTAAACGTTCATTATTGCGTATTTATATCGATAGACCGGTTGATGAAAATGCTGAACCAGTGATTAATGAAGATGGTGAAGTAGAACAAGGTCGTGGTATTGGCGTACAAGATTGTGTACGAGTTACACAACAAGTCGGCGCGATGTTGGATGTTCATGATCCGATTTCAGGTGAGTATTCTTTAGAAGTTTCTTCACCAGGTTGGGATCGCCCATTTTTTCAACTCGAACAATTGCAAAGTTACATTGGACAACAAGTTGCTTTGCGTTTAATTGCAGCAGTAGAAAATCGCCGTAAATTTCAAGCAAAACTCCTTGCTGTAGACCTTGAAAATGAAGAGATTCAGGTTGAGGTTGAAGGAAAGCATGTGCTTGATATCGACAGCAACAATATCGATAAAGCAAACTTGATCTATCAAGATTAAATTTATTTAAATTATATAAGAAATCGGTAGGTGACTTATGGGCCGCGAAATTCTTACCGTTGTAGAAACGGTTAGTAATGAAAAAGGTGTTAGTCGTGAAGCGATCTTCGAGGCTTTAGAACAAGCTTTAGTTGCTGCAACGAAAAAAAGATTTTACGAAGGTACGCATGCTGAAGAAGCTCAGCTTCGTGTAGAGATTGATCGTAAAACTGGTGATTACCGTACGTTCCGTCAATGGACTGTAGTGGCAGATGAAGATCATGAAATGCCAGCTTGCCAAGATGCGATTTCTGACGTTGATCCATCTAAATGGTCAATTGGTGACGTGCGTGAACTCGAAGTAGAATCTATTGAGTTCGGTCGTATTGCTGCACAAATTGCAAAACAAGTTATCGTACAAAAAATCCGTGAAGCTGAGCGTGCTTTAGTTGCTGATGCATACGAATCTAAAGTGGGTGAGTTGATCTACGGTGAAGTGAAAAAACAAACCAAAGATGGCTTCATCATTGACTTGGGTGATAATGCAGAAGCTTACCTTGCTCGCGAAGAAATGATTCCTAAAGAAATCCTTCGTCCAAAGCAACGTGTAAACGCTATCTTATATAATGTTAACCGTGAAGGTCGTGGCGCTCAGTTGTTGTTATCACGCGCTAAGCCTGAAATGTTAATTGCTTTGATGAAAAAAGAAATTCCTGAAATTTCTGAAGAAATTATTGAAATTAAAGCAGCAGCACGCCAACCGGGTGTTCGTGCTAAAATTGCAGTGAAAACAAATGATCACCGTATTGATCCTGTAGGTGCATGTATTGGTATGCGTGGTACGCGTATTCAAGCCGTACAGCAAGAGTTAAACGGTGAACGTATTGATGTAGTGGTCTGGTCTGATGATCCAGCTCAATACATTGCTAGCGCATTAGAACCAGCTGATGTTTCAGGCATCGTGCTTGATGAAGATGCAAGAAGTGCCGATATTATTTTTGCAACCAGCGATCAATTAGCTCGTGCGATTGGCTCACAAGGTCAAAACGTTCGTTTAGCTTCTGATTTAACTGGCTACAAACTCGACATGATGCTTGAAGAAGAGTATCGTGCTCGTCAGCAAAATGAAGCTCAGCAATATCTCGACATGTTTGTATCACGTTTAGATATTGAAGAAGATTTAGCAATGGCATTGGTAGAAATGGGCTTCACTTCTTTAGAAGAGATTGCTTATGTTCCTGCTGAAACTTTTGACGAAATTGAGCTTGATGCTGAATTGGTTGAGTTATTGCAAAGTCGTGCAAAAGAAGCAGCTCTTACTGATGCTTTGAAACAGCAAGAAAATATTCAAGAACCGAGCGCAGACCTTCTCACAATGGAAGGCATGACTTCTGAGATCGCTTACTCGCTTGCCGCTCGCGGTATTATTACCGTTGATGATTTGGCAGATCAGGCTACTGACGATATCTCTGATATCGAAGGTCTTGATCATGAAAAAGCTGGTCAATTGATCATGAAAGCTCGCGAATCATGGTTTAACTAGGAGATGAAATATGACGGACAAGTCGATTAAAGAGTTAGCTCTCAGTGTAGGACGTCCTGTTGAGAAGCTCCTAGAACAGGCTCGCGAAGCAGGTTTGCCTCAACGTACAGCAGACGACATTATTACCACTGAACAACAGGATACTTTGGTCAATCATTTGAAAAAAGTACATGGTCAGGAAAGTGGTAACACAGGAAAAATTGCGTTGAAACGTAAAACAACCAGTACCGCTAAAGTTGCAAGTACTTCAGGTAAAGCAAAAACAATTAACGTAGAAGTACGTAAAAAACAGGTTTTTGCTAAACCAAATCCAGAACAAATTGCAGCAGAAGCTAAAGCGCGTGCAGAAGCAGAAGCTAAAACACGTGCAGATCAACAAGCACGTGATACTGCAGAGCAAAAAGCGCGTCTTCAAACAGAGCAAAAAGCAAAAGCAACTTTAGATGCGATGCGTGCTGCTCACCAACAAGATAGCGCTGCACAGTCAGCTCCTAAAGCTGCTGTTGTAGTGAAAAAACGTGGTGGTGGTACAGTAAAACCTGCACCAAAACCAGCAGAAACATTAGAGCAAAAGAAAGCGCGTGAAGCTCAAACAGCTCAGTTAAAAGCAACTGAAGAAGCTGCACGTCGTAAAGCGGCTGAAGAAGCTCAGCAACGTACGCTTGAACAAATGCGCAAAATGGCATCTAAATATTCAAATGACGATGCTACTACCACAATTCGTGTAATTGATGATTCTCCACTTGCTTCAGGTCTTGTTGGCCAAGCTTATGAAGATTCATTCAAGCAAGAAGACCGTGAAATTAAACGCGGTGGCGCAACTACTAACCCGCGTGCTGGTAAGAAAGGCGGCCGTCGTGGTCAAGAAGAGCAAAGCTTCGTTAACCATAACAAACGTGGTTTAAAATCAAGCCAAGCAAATAAGCATGGATTTGAAAAGCCAGTTAAAAAGCAAGTCTATGATGTAGAAATCGGTTCAAGTATTGTTGTTGCCGATCTTGCTCAAAAAATGGCGATTAAAGTACGTGAAGTTATCAAAACACTTATGAAAATGGGTGAGTTGGTTAACCAGGATCAAGCTATTGACCAAGATACAGCTGCACTTGTTGTAGAAGAAATGGGACACAATCCTGTTCTAGTTTCTGATACACAAGCGGAAGATAACTTGCTTGAAGCGGCTGAAGAAGCACGTGGTGAGCAAACAACTCGTCCACCAGTTGTTACTATCATGGGTCACGTTGACCATGGTAAAACATCATTGCTTGACCGTATCCGTCGTTCGAAAGTGGCGGCTGGTGAAGCAGGCGGTATTACACAGCATATTGGTGCGTATCACGTTGAAACAGACAAAGGAATTATTACATTCCTTGATACACCGGGACATGCTGCGTTTACTTCAATGCGTGCACGTGGTGCTAAAGCAACAGATATCGTGGTATTAGTTGTTGCGGCAGATGATGGTGTAATGCCACAAACTGCAGAAGCAATTGACCATGCTCGTGCAGCAGGTACTCCAATTATTGTTGCAATCAACAAAATGGATAAAGAATCTGCTGATCCAGACCGTGTGTTAAATGAATTAACAACGAAACAAATCGTTCCAGAAGAATGGGGTGGTGATGTTCCGATTGCTAAAGTTTCTGCACATACTGGACAAGGTATTGATGAACTCCTTGATTTAATTCTTATTCAATCAGAATTGATGGAATTAAAAGCATCTGCTGAAGGTGCTGCGCAAGGTGTTGTTATTGAAGCGCGTGTTGATAAAGGCCGTGGTGCAGTAACTTCTATTCTTGTTCAAAACGGTACATTAAATATTGGTGACCTGGTTCTTGCAGGTTCATCTTATGGTCGTGTCCGTGCAATGTCTGATGAAAACGGTAAGCCGATTAAATCAGCAGGACCATCTATTCCAGTAGAAATTCTGGGTCTTCCAGATGCTCCAATGGCAGGTGATGAAGTTCTTGTTGTAAATGACGAGAAGAAAGCACGTGAAGTTGCCGATGCTCGTGCTGACCGTGAGCGTCAAAAACGTATTGAACGTCAAAGCGCGATGCGCCTTGAAAATATCATGTCGTCAATGGGCAAAAAAGATGTTCCTACAGTGAACGTTGTTTTAAGAACAGACGTACGTGGTACTTTAGAAGCATTGAATGCTGCTTTATATGAACTCTCTACTGATGAAGTAAAAGTTCGTGTAATTAGTTCGGGTGTTGGTGCGATTACAGAGTCTGATGTGATTCTTGCTGAATCTTCAGAAGCTGTATTGTTAGGCTTCAACGTTCGTGCTGATACAGCTGCTCGTCAGAGAAGTGACCAAGACGGTATCGACATTCGTTACTACAGCATCATCTATGAATTGATTGATGATGTGAAAGATGCCATGAGCGGTAAACTTGCTCCTGAACACCGTGAAACAATCTTGGGTGTTGCTGAAGTACGTGAAGTATTCCACTCAAGTAAGTTTGGTGCAGCAGCAGGCTGTATGGTACTTGAAGGTACATTACATCGTAATAAACCGATTCGCGTATTACGTGATGACGTGGTTGTGTTCCAAGGTGAGCTTGAATCATTACGCCGCTATAAAGATGTGGTTGAAGAAGTTCGTGCCGGTATGGAATGTGGTCTTGCGGTGAAAGGTTATAAAGACATCAAAGTACAAGATAAGATCGAAGTATATGATGTTCAATTGATTAAACGGAGTCTTTAATGGCGGGTAGCCAACGCTTAAAGCGAATGGCGGATTCAGTACAGCGTGAGCTGTCTGATCTAATCCGTCAGGAGTTAAAAGATCCGCGTCTGGGTGGTCTAGTGACCATCTCAGCCGTGAAAGTCAGTGCTGATATGGGATATGCTGAAGTTTACGTTACCGTTATGGGGCGTGAGCTCGGTGACGAACAAAGTGAAGCAGCGAATAAAGAAACTTTAGATGTATTGAATAAAGCTTCTGGTTTCTTGCGTCATGAGCTCAGTCGTCGTATTAAAACCCGTATTACACCTCGCTTACGTTTCCATTACGATAAGACGAATGCATATGGTAACTATATGTTTGGTCTTATTGAAAAAGCGGTACAAGATTTACCGGAACGTAAGTCAGATGACGAAGAGTAATTCCTACTCAAAATAAAAAAGCCACCTTTGGGTGGCTTTTTTATTTGTTCAAATTTTTATTCCTTAGGAGGTTCCATTGGAGGTTTGTTTTGTGAAAAGCGCTGTCCGATTTTATAACGATCCCATGGTAATGGACGTTCAATAGCTTCAGGGACTTCACCACTCAGCGAGCGTAAACGTAAATGTAGCGCTGCTTGAGCAATTAAATTGGCTGAAACAGGAGCTGTAATAAAAGCCAAAAGCGTGATCAATAGTTCGGCAAAACCAAAGCGACCTTGGAAAGCAAAAAAGATCATAGATGCAATCAAAAAACTGCCTAATCCTAACGTACTCGATTTTGTGGGTGCATGTAAGCGCATGAATAAATCAGGCAAGCGCACCATACCAATCGAGCCGACTAACATAAAGAAAGCACCAAAAACCAGAAAGACCGAAACAATAATTTCCATTACGAACTGCATTTTGATCTCTCCTTAATCGATTACATGACCGGTTGTGAAGTAACGTGCTAAGGCTGCTGTAGATACGAAACCTAGCATTGCAACCAGTAAGGCTCCTTCAAATAAAGAGGTCATCATCCAATAAATGCCTAAAACAACAATGAGACAAGTTGCATTTAGAAAAAGAGTATCGAGAGCTAAAAGGCGATCTACAATTGATGGTCCCATCACCATCCGAAAAAGACACAGCAGCATAGAGATCGTGATGGCAATCAAGCTAATGCCAAGCGCATAAGGTAGGATGGTCATGTGTTGTCCTCCGATTTGCTTTTCACATCAAAAATTTCCATGAGTGGAGCCTCATAGCGTTGTTTGATGTCTTGCACATCACTTTCAGTATTTTCTGTACTGAGCGAGTGTACCAAAATGTCACCACGCTCTTGATCAATACCAGCAGAGACTGTACCTGGTGTTGTGGTAATAATCATTGCCAGTAAAGAATTTACTTGCTCATGTTCTGTTTCTAAAGGCACACGGTACCATTTGGGATGCAATTTTTTGGGTGACCCTAACACCAGCTTAGCAACGCGAAAATTGGAAACAATAATATCCCACAGTACAACAAAACATAGTTTTACTGCTGGTTGCCAATGAATGTGCGGTGTTCTAGTAATAAAAGGTCGAACCAATCGAGGAATCACAAGCCCCAAAATTACAGCCATAAGTAGGTCGCTCGCATCAAGACTATGCGAGAGCATTAACCAAAAGATAATAATTAAAAAAGAAACAAATGGATGTGGAAACCAGCGGTCAAGCAATTTAGATAGCTGCATTGTTATGGCTCCATAGGTTTCAGTTGACTTTCATCAGCAATGGTTGGTGTTTGCAATTTTTCTTGCTGCTGAATTTGGCGATGTTTATATTCAGAAATATGTACACCGTTGAATGTGTCTTTAGAAATAATGTCCGGAACGAGGTAGGCATTATGATCTTCAACTTCTCCACCGTATTTTGTTTCAGGTAAATAAGTTGAGTCATAAGGCTGGACACTAATGACTTCACCATTTTGATCAGTCTTAAGAATAGATTGCTGATATAAGGCATGATTTTGAATTTGCTGAGCAGTACTTGTGGTGTAGTGCAACACAGGTGAAGCAAACACGACATAAGCCACTAAACCTGCAAGCAAAATATAAATCACTGAATCATTACGTGGCGGTGCTCGTTCAGGTAAAGCACGATAAATAATATACGCAGGATTGATTGGGTCTTCCTCTGGTGGTGAAGCACGCCAGAATAAAATAAATCCGACTCGTGTTAACGCAATAATGCTTAATAGACTGACCACAAGCACAATACCAATGACCCAGCCTTGATATGCAGTTTCAACAGTCGCTTGTAAAATAAATACTTTACCAAAGAAGCCACTAAAAGGTGGTAAACCTGCGAGCATCATTGCAATTAAGAAATAAGTCAGCATCGCTGCTTTTTCTTGCTTAATTCTTGGCGCAATTTTTAAATGGTCTTTAAAGTCACCACGCTGTGACGTCATCCAGCCACAGAACAAGTAAAATGCTGCACCAATCAGTGTACTGTGAACTAAATAGAATAGTGCTCCTGACCACGCTTGTGTATTTGACATAGCAATGGCAGTCAATAATGTGCCAATCGAAGACAGCACCATAAAACCAACAAAACGTCTAAGGCGATCTGCACCGATTGCTCCAATCACACCGTATAGAGACGTAATTAAGCCAATTGGAAGTAACCAACTTTTAAAGATTTCTTGGCTAAGTACATCGTTAAATACCGTTCCATTGACACGCAAAATGGCATAGATGCCTACTTTGGTCATAATGGTAAAAATCGCTGCGACAGGTGTACTTGCAACGGCATAAGTTTTTGGTAGCCAAAAACCAACTGGTAGCATGGCCGCTTTAATACCAAACACGACAAATAAGAGTAAGGCGCCAGCGACTGCTAATTTGTGTTGATCTGCATCTAAAGTTGGTAAAAGGCGTGAAACGTCAGTCATATTTAGACTGCCTACACTGCCATAAATCATACCAAGGCCAATTAAGAATAGAGCAGAGGCTAAAAGGTTGATAATGACATAGTGTACGCCAAGCTGAAAACGCGGTTTGCCTTGTCCATGTAGCAATAAGACATACGACGCCATGAGCAAGATTTCAAAGAAAACAAATAGGTTAAATAAGTCACCTGTCAGAAATGCTCCGCATAATCCCATTAAAAGAAAATGGAATATGGCGTGGAAATAGCGACCTCTGGTATCCCAGTTTTCACTGGCATACCATAAAACTGGAACTGCTAATGCATAGGTTAAAACCAGCATAAATGCAGAAAGTCGGTCGAGTACCAGCACAATACCAAACGGTGCTGACCACTCACTTAACTGGTAAACCGTGATTTGACCAGTATTTGCAACGATTAGATAACTAATCGCAGTGACTAAACCAGCAATTGCTGAGACGAGGCTAATGCCACGACGCCAAGGTTGTCGCCAATCTTCTTTTAATGCACCAGCGCCAGGGTTACCTAAAAGCAATAAGATAAAACCAGTGAATGCCGGGATGAGGATACTGAAAATTGGTGTATTAGCTTGCCAAAAAGATAAAAAATCAAACATCACGGCTCATCCTCACGTGGGTCGTATGTTGGAGAAATATCTTCTTTAGCATCAACGTGGTCACTACCTGATTCATAACGGCTGCGTAAAGCCAGTTGTACAATAAACGCTGTGGTCGCAAAACCGATAACGATTGCAGTTAAAACAAGAGCTTGTGGAAGCGGGTCTGTAATATTAGTGGTTTCAGTCAAGATTGCTGGTGAGCTCACTTGCAAGCGGCCCATCGCAAACAAAAATAGGTTAACTGCATAACCGAGTACGGCTAATCCCAATACCACAGGGAAGGTACGTGCACGTAAAATGAGATAGATGCCTGTCGCAACAAGTAGCCCAATGGCAGAGGCCAGTAAGAATTCTAAACTGATCATGATGATTTCTCCCCATGAGGTACAGGACCAGACATACTCGAATGGCGAGAGTCCCCTAATACAGAAATGAGTAGCATAGTGGCGCCTACCACTGTGATATACACACCCAAATCAAAGCTCGCTGCTGAAGCCAGATGTAGTTTTCCTAAAACTGGTAACTCAACATAGACATGAGCACTGGTTAAGAATGGACGTGCCCAGAACCATGCAGCAATACCTGTTAAGCCTGCAATTGTTAAACCGGAACCAATCCAGACCTCATAAAGACGACCCGATTGTGCTTTTAACATTTGTTCTGCTTGGTCTTGACCTAAAGCAATGTACTGAATAATAAGTGCCATTGAGGTAATTAAACCTGCAATGAAGCCACCGCCAGGGTAGTTATGTCCGCGCATAAAGATATAGACACTTACCACTAGCGCTAAAGGCAACACCCAAGAGGCTGTAATACGGAACATGAGCGGAGATGGATTAAAGCGATAGGTGAGGCCTTGCGTCATGGTGGTGCCGTGTACACGCATGCCATCCATAAGACAGAGTGCGCCAATCGCAGCAATGCCCAGTACGGTAATTTCACCAAAGGTATCGAAACCACGGAAGTCCACTAAAATGACATTTACAATGTTGGAGCCGCCGCCAAGTGGTAAAGATTGCTGAGCAAAGAACCATGAAATCGAATTATGGTCACGCGTTAAAATGAGCCACGTAATCCAGCCAATACCTAAGCCACCAATGATTGCTAAAAATGCATCTCTTAAACGTCTAGAGCGAGTAGATTCATAAGGCGTAAGCTGTGGTAATAAAGATAAACTCATCAACAAAAGCACAGTCGTAACCACATCTACCGTAATTTGGGTGAGGGCTAAGTCAGGTGCTGACATGGTAACAAATACCATAGTAACCACGAGACCAATTGCACCACTAATAAGGACTGCCTTGATGCGCTCATGGTGGAACCAGAGCATCATCCAGCAACCCGAGAATAAGGTCAGCCAAAGAACAACCGCAATCCATGGTGCATGTGTGAGTTCGCGCGTACCTGTGGTAAGGCCTTGATTGAGTAAAGGTAAAGTGACCAGAATGATACTAAAAGCAATCATTAAGAACAGGTAACTTTGTAGTGAACCATTCTCAGTTTTTTGTTTGATTTTACGGCTGGTTAATAGCAGATGTTTTAAAAACAAATCAAACAAAACACGGCCTTGTAAACGACCAAGTCGTGGGTCGAGGTCGATTTTACGAATCATGCCATCTTTTGCTAAAGCAAAATAGAAAAGCGTGCCGCCAATCAAAGCAATAATACTCATCACAAGAGGAGCATTAAATCCATGCCAGATTGCAAGATGAGTTCCTGCAAAATCAGGTTGCATTAGACTTGCACGTGTCACGCTATTAACTAAAGGCTCAACCAGTAGGGCAGGGAAAATACCTACCAAAATACATAACGTCGCAAGTAATATGGCTGGTGCTCGCATGCCAATCGGCGGTTCATGGGCATTTTTATTTGGTACTTGTTTACCCAATGGACCATCAAAAAATACGCCGTGCACTAAACGAATTGAATAACTGACTGCAAAAATACCGGCAAGGGTCGCAATAATACTTGCAAAAATAACAGCTGAGCCTGAAAGGTTCGCCAACAGTTCAGTAAAGAACATTTCTTTAGAAATAAAGCCATTGGTCAGTGGAACACCTGCCATTGATGCCGCGGTAATCATAGTGAGCGTTGCGGTAAACGGTAACAGCTGCCAAACGCCACTTAATTTCCTAAGATCACGTGTACCTGTTTCATGGTCAATAATCCCTGCAATCATAAACAGGGCAGCTTTAAAGGTAGCATGGTTAATAATATGGAAAATTGCCGCAGCTACCGCTAAAGGTGAACCAATACCTAATAAGCAGACAATAAGACCTAAATGACTAATAGTGGAGTAAGCCAATAATCCTTTTAAATCTTCTTTAAAAATGGCAAAGCATGCAGCCATACAGAGTGTAAATAGGCCGACAAACGTGACAATGTTGTGATAAAGCGCGGCACCAATAAAGATAGGTAGAAGACGTGCTAATAAGAAAATACCGGCCTTAACCATGGTTGCAGAGTGCAAATAAGCCGACACCGGAGTGGGGGCTGCCATTGCATTGGGTAACCAAAAATGGAAAGGGAACTGAGCACTTTTAGTAAAAGCACCGAGTAAAATAAGCAAAAGCATCGGAACGAAAAGATGATGACTTTGAATAAGGTCTTTCATTCCGACAATATCATTAATTTCATAAGTACCGGTGATTTGTCCTAGTAAGACAAATCCACCTAGCATGGCGAGTCCACCCATTCCTGTAATGGTAAGTGCCATACGCGAACCGCGTTGCGCTGCTTCGTAATGACTCCAATAACCCACCAGTAGAAATGATGAAATACTGGTAAGTTCCCAAAACACTAATAAAATAATTAAATTGTTAGAAAGGGAAATACCTAGCATTGCTGCCATAAACAGCATAAGTAATAAATAGAGTTTACTTAATGAATTTTTAGGGCCTAAATAATAATAGGCATAAATATAAATGAGTGTACCGATACCGGTAATAAGAAGAGAAAATAATAAACCAAGAGCATCAAGTCTAAAGCTCAGATTAATTCCTAATTGCGGTAACCAATCCCAACTTTGTTGAATGCTTGCACCACCAAGCACAGTTTTAGCCTGAGTCAGTAATAAACCAAAACTGGTTAAACTGACTCCGATCGCCCCTAAAGCCGTTACTCCACGTGAAAACCGTTGAAGCAATGAAACAAGGGTGGTGCCTAATATTAACGGTAATAAGATAATTATCGGTAGCACACTCGTATCCATATATAATTTAGACCGAAGCCTAAAGGTGAAATTTTAATTTCAGAATAGATAGGAATTCAAAGAGATTTCCAAAGCTTATATTCTGAAAACCCGACCAAATTAGAAAAATAAAGCGAGAAACAAGTTGTATTGCGCAACTTGAATAATAAAAACGCAAAATGAAATTTATTGTACACTAAAAAATCATTAAAAATCTGATGTTATTACATGTGGTAACAACATCTAGTGATTTTTCAGCTCAAAAAACAGATTTCATCGTATATTTAGCGAATCCGGTTTTTATTATAAAAATTGAGCTATATGGATAATAACGTCTACAGAGATGAGGTTTCTTCCGAGGTATCTCCTGCATGAATCATACGTAATAATTCATTTTTTTGTTGTTCATTTAAGCTTTGGATTTGCTGATACAAATTGTCAATTTGAGTGGTTGTAGGTTCGGTATCAAGCGGTAGGGGATCTATATGTGGCGCTAAAACTTCATCTCGGTGCAAGAGGGTGTAAAGGTGTTCAAGCTGCTGCTGAGTCGTATTTAAATCAAGTTGGCTTGCTTTGCCATGTTCTAATTTAAGGCATTGATAAGCAGCTGCATGTTCAAGTAACTCTTCACGGCTTCCAGTCACTATAATTTGTAAACGCGGAAATGCCTGATGAAGTCGATTTAAAATTTCTGAGCAATGCAGAGCATCTAGTTGAGAATCGATTTGGTCAATTAACAAAATTCCTTCGCCTTCAAGGCAAGGGTCTAAGCTCAATGGGTTGAGCAAACAAAGTCTGCGAACCACATCACCTATCAATGCAATCCATGTTTTAGTGGTATTGGAAAGTTGCTGAAAGGCTAAAGCTTCACCCTTGTAATGCGCCATAAGTTGAAGACGTGGATGATATTGTAAATAGATGTCTTCAAGTTCCGGAAAAATAATCTTTAACGCCGATTTAAGTGCATATAAATTTGGCGAAGGCAGTTGTTTAGGTTGACCTGCCAATTCGATTTGAAGTTGACGTAAAAGTTCTTCCTGATTTTGTGGGTTTGATTGTAGGGAAATAATTCTTTGTACAACGTGAGCTGCTTGTGCATTTTCAATATCGCTAATTTCACGCAGCCATTCAAAAAAACGAGCAAAGGTGGTAAACGGGATTAAGCTTATTTCATAAGCAGAAATAGACTGAGTAATCCCTGGCAGGTTTTTATTCAGCAAATTTATATCGTTAACAAATCGCTCAGATGGGTAGTAGGCAAGTAAGGGAAGGCCTTGAAGTGGGTCTTTTCTTGTGACTTGATGATAAAGGGTAATGGTTTGATCGAGCTGCTGAGTTTCGACCTGACTAATGCCCACGCCAGTTGCATTTAAGGTTTTAAATAGCTTCCAGCTACAAACAGATGTGTCGATTTGCTGTGCAGAAGTGGTTTCAGGCAGTTGCCCGAACTCTGAGGGAATATAAATGCTGACTTCTATTTTAGACTGTAACCGAGAATGGGTAATGTCTTGATCAGGCATGACTACGCCCGGAGTACGAACATCTTTCAAGCGAGCAGGAAACCACGTTAAAGCATGGTAAATATGCTTGAGTAGCATACTTTTACCGGTTGCCTGCTCACCTAAAATTAAAGTAATCGGTTGTTTATCATATTGAAACTGGATCTTTAGGTCATGAAACAGAGCAACATGTTTAAATTGGATGGATTCAAGTCTCATAGGCTCACCTAATTATGAGCGCTTCAACCAACCGACTTACGAAGACTTAAAGGCGCCCTTACTTTTAATTGTTGTATCAGATCATAAAGATGATGGATGTTTAGACTTACTTTAGCACGAGTACAGGCCACGTAAAGTAATCTTAATTCCTCATCTGTAATCTTGTGTTCTAAACCATTAATTTTAAATTGATAGTCATCTTCAATATGGACACGATTCCACTCTAGTCCTTTTGCTTTATGGGCAGTTGAGATGACATAGTCAGCTTGCTCAAGGGGAGTAATTTTAGCAAGCGCTTTTTTCAGTGGGTCGGTACCGTGATCATCTACCAGTTTAACCAAAGGTTTGATATCACTTCCTTCATTGGTTTCACAGTATTCATGCACATCATGCCATGAGTTAAACCATGCTAACTCGGGAACGTCTATAACTCGTTTTCCTTGCTTCAAGAGGCTTGCGGCATCTACAAAACGGTTTAGTTTTTGATGATCTGCCTGCAAACTTACTTTATCGCCATGCACCAAGCCAGCTAATAAAAGTTCCATTGCGCGAGCATTGGTACGACACAAAATCGCATCACGCATTTTGGTATGTGGCTTATTGACTACACTCGATTTTTGGTTCGGATTACCAAGCAGAGGAACAGTCTCATTTAAACCACCTAACAACGCATTGGCGACATCGGCAATCGCCTCTCCAAAACGGAAAGAAGTCGTTAAGCGAGACTCTGGCAAAGGCAGTTGTTGCATGGCATTAACTGCACCGCGCCATGCGTAGATTTGCTGATGTGCATCGCCTACATAAATAACCTGTGTACTTTTTTGACGAAGTAAGATACCCAACATTAAAGGATCAGCATCTTGTGCTTCATCAAATAAGACATAATCGGCAGGAATATTAGGTTCAGACAATGCCCAAAGCTTCAGATAAATATCGTGACCAATTCCGGCTTGATGGTTCGGGTCGATAGACTCTAACCAGCGGCGTTCAACAGCCGGGTAAAGGTGAGTTTGAAGTGCAGTAATATCGTCTGGATGTAACCAGTTTGGCGCCTGAATATGTCGAGGAGCTGGGTATTGAGAACTTGTTGAGCAGAAATAACTCACCGCATTGGCAACAAGACTCGCTAGACGACTTGGCATTAAGACGTATTTTTCATAACGTCCACCCATCATGCGTCGTAAAGTAATCGGTTCTAGTCGATATTCTTTAGCAATAAAGCTTGGACTTAAGCGAGGTAGGCGTAATTTATCAGTCACACCACGTGGCACACTACGAAACGCGAGCGAGTGGAAAGTACGGCAGTCTACATTGCGATGAAATTTGTTTTGAGCTTCGCCTGCAATTGCTTTGTTAAAAGCCAAATACATACCGCGCCGTTCAGGCATGGCATCACTAATCATTTGTAATGTAGTAGTTTTACCTGTACCCGCATAGGCAATCACTTTAAATGATTGCCCAAGACGTCCGTTATCTATGGCAATCGCTTGCTCATAGGTGGCTTTAGGTTTTTCGATATTCGACACTGAGTGATTTTAAACCTTGTTACGGTTAGCTTTTTCAACTAAACCAGATAAACCCTGACGACGAGCTAATTCGTCAATAATAAGTTGTGGATTAAGATCGAAATAACCCAACATGACAATGCTATGGAACCACAAATCAGCAGTTTCATAAATCAAGTCATTTAAATTGCTTTCTGTATTTTGAGCAGCGTAGTCTTTCGCAGCAATAATAGTTTCTACGCCTTCTTCGCCGACTTTTTCTAAAATTTTATTGATGCCTTTTTTGTAGAGGCTTGCAACATATGAAGTATCAGCTTCTGCTTGCTTACGCTCTTGCATTAATTGCCCTAAGTGAGCAAGTACATCAACTTGTTCAGTAGTATGAGCATGATCGTGGCTTGCAGCTTTGGCTTTGTCACCATAAATTGCAGTAGGGTCTTTTAATTGTGCATCGACAATTTCCCAGCCCTGTGGGGTAAGTTTACGGTAGAAACAAGACTCTCGACCTGTATGGCATGCAATACCGCCGTGTTGCTCAACTTGTAATACGATTACATCACCATCGCAGTCTAAACGAATTTCATAAACCGTTTGGAAATGGCCTGATTCTTCGCCCTTGTGCCAAAGTTTTTGGCGAGAGCGAGAGAAGTAAACAGCCTGATTTTTTTCTGCTGTGAGTGCAAGTGACTCACGGTTCATCCACGCTACCATCAAAATACGTCCGGTTTGATGATGTTGAGCAATGGCAGGGATAAGACCTTGTTCGTTAAATTTTACTTCATCGAGCCATTGCGTGTTATTCATGAGGAATCACCAAAGAAATATGAACTATAAATTGATTTCAATCAGATGCTAAAAATAGCTTGTATAGTGTACGGCATCAACGTCGCTTTGCGGAAAAATTCTTTGTCCTTTTTGTCTTTGTCAGCGTAATGAATAGCTTGTAACGCTTACCAACTGGTATCTTATTCAAATGACTAAGGCGTGAGGATATTTGAAATCTCAATCAAATTTTGATCTGGATCTCGAATATAAACTGAAAGAATAGGGTGCATTGCGCCAGTACGTTCAACCGGGCCTTCTTCAATTTGAATATTTAACTGATTAAGGTGTGTAACCACTTCTGAAATAGGAGTGTCTGAAATAAAACATAGGTCGGCAGATCCAGGAGTCGGTTGCAATGCCTTAGGTTCGAACTCGTTACCTTGCTGGTGTAAATTTATTTTTTGATTTCCAAACTGTAGAGCCTTTCTATCATCTTTAAACGTGATGACCCTAAACCCCAACACGGTTTGATAGAAATTACAGGTGGTTTCAATGTTTGAGACGGTTAAAACAAGATGATCAAGATGGCTGATTTTCATGTGTTACTCACTATTATTTAGTTGGGTTAATAGTCAGACAAAGATTCGTTTTTTAAATGAAACGCACTGCTTTCTTTAGGTAATTGAGCTACTTGATCATAATCAAGTTGTTGGAATGGCCCTGTTTTTAAGCCTGAAATTGTGATTGCCATTTCTTTTCGAAAATACGGGATTTGATACATCCACGGGAAAACTAAATCTCTTAACCCCCCCGCCCACCAATGGTCAGATTGATAAAGTGGTGTTAGTAAGCGACTAAGAAATTGATAAAACTGGGTAGATGAACCACGAAGCTGATGATAATGCTGCCAGAGCAGGGACCAATCAATATTTTGGTTCTTTTGGGCATGTTGCAATGACTGAGAAAAGGCCCAAGCATCTAATAATGCCATATTGGCCCCTTGTCCTAACTGAGGACTCATGGCATGGGCTGCATCTCCAATTACTCCAATTCGTCCTTGACCAAATTGAGTCATGACGACATCACGGTAGTTTGCAGATAGCCATTTAGGCTGAGTTGGACTGTTATACAAAATCTCTTTTAGCCACTCTGCAACTTTAGACCAACGTTCTGAGACTTGCTTTAACCAAGTCTGTTTAGCCTGTTCATCTTGCAAAAAGCTTTGTAATTGTGGCGTAGGTAAGCTCCAAAAAACACTTGAAAGGCGCTGTTGAGGTTCTGTGGGAACTGCTCCTGTAGGAAGGATTCCCATCATAATTTTCGAGCGATCATAAAATTGATGCAGAATTTCAAGATCGAGGACTTGGCACTCAGGCACGATACTCCACGCAGCCCCCCAAGGATAAGCTTTGTCAACCTTTACCCATGCTTTAGGACGTAATTGACTACGAGCACCATTGGCAATGAGTAAGCCATCAAAGCAAGCATCAAACTTTTGATTTTGATGACTGCCGGATAGCCGAACTTCATCGTTATGTTCTACAAAACTTTCAACGGAATGATTCATATGCCAAGTAATTTGGCTTGAATATTCGCTAAGTTTTTGAGTGAGTACATGACATAAAGTGGCTCGGTGTATACCTAGTCCATAGAGGTTTGCTGATGCTTCATGATAATGACTGTTAACTAAAAGGCGCTTGTCCGGAAGTTGTCCTTCTAGGCCTGTGACTCTCGCACCTAAGGTTAAGGTTTTGTCTAGTACACCTAAATGTTCAAATACAGCTAAGCCCGCGGGTTGTAGTAATAACCCAGCACCTACCGGAGATAACTCATCAACTTGTTCAAAAATAGTAACGTTATTGCCTTCTCGAGCAAGCAAAATGGCAGTCGCTAAACCTGCGGTACCTGCACCGATAATGGCAAAATGAGGTGTTTTCATTGTTTGTTCTTTTCAAGCATTTATGAATGCTAATTTAGCAATGAACGAACAAGCGATCTATATTTTTAAAAATTAAAGTTAGCCATAAAAAAATCCCTTGCACTAGCAAGGGATTTAGAACTTATTTCAAAATACGCCAAAGTGCTAATAAACTACTCAGCACAATTAAAATAATTGAAACAAACCAAGGACTAATAATTGCAATGGTCAGTAAAATCAGCATGCTACTGCCAAACATCCAGCTACGGCGTTGCTGATGTTCCATTTGCAAACGAAGTTGCTGAATTTCGCGTAACTGGCGGTCTTGCCAAGCTGACTGATTCTTTAAACCATTTAGGCTGTCAATAATTAAGCTTGGGAAATCCTGAGCACCTAAAAGCAGGTCAGGTAGTTGCTGGCCAAGTTCTTTTACATTTTTGACTGGGTTCATGTTGGACTTAACCCATTCTGTCAAAATAGGTTTTGCCAATTTCCAGATATCGAGCTGCGGGTAAAGGTCCGTACCTAAGCCTTCTACATGCACTAAAGTTTTGAGCAGCAGCATGAGTTGTGGCGGTATTTCTAAATGGAAGCGACGCGCAATATCCATCACTTGAATTAAGATACCTGCAAAATCAAGTTGATCCATTGGTTTAGAAACCATTGGCCCAACAGTACGGCGCATCTCACGTGCTAAAGCGTCTTGGTCTGTACCCGGTGGAATCCAGCCAGCTTGGTGCACAATTTGAATAAGCTGCATAAAGTTGCTGTTCATCACAGCAAGCAACATGCGGGCAACCGTCATTTGGTCGTGCTTAGATAACTCACCCATAATCGCGCAGTCCAGTGCAATAAAGCGTGGATTGCTTGGATTAATGGTTTCTACAAAGACATTGCCGGGGTGCATGTCGGCATGGAAAAAGTTATCGCGGAATACTTGCGTAAAGAAAATGGTTAACCCTTTTTCTGCAAGTTGTGCGCGATCCATGCCTAAACGGTCAAAGGTTGCCGTGTCTGAAATAGGGACACCAGTAATACGCTCAGCCACCATGACATCTTTGGTGTCCATGTAGACTTCTGGCACATACATCATGGTTGAACCAGTGAAGTAATGGCGCATACGACGAGTGTTATCTGCCTCAATACTCAAGTCCAACTCATTTAAAATGATCTGGCGGTAGTCTTGAATAATTTCAGTGAGATGCAACGCGCGAGCAGCTTCTAGGCGACTTTCTAAGGTGTTGCCTAGCCAAGCTAAAATTTCAAAGTCTTGTAAAATCTGGCTACGAATGTCCGGACGAGTAACTTTAACAACAACTTCACGGCCATCATGCAGTGCTGCTGTATGTACTTGTGCAATTGAGGCAGCAGCAAGGGGCTGGTCATCAAAGCGAGCAAATAGTGTATTTACATCTGCCTTTAAAGAATCTTGAATACGTTGTTTGGCAACATTGCTATCAAAAGGTTTGACTTGATCTTGAAGTAAGACCAATTGCGCGAGTATTTCAGGTGGAATCAGGTCGCGTCGAGTAGACAGTAACTGCCCAAGCTTAATTGCAAGCGGGCCCATATCTTCTAAAGCTTCTTTAAGCTTTAAAGGGTTTTTGCGTTCACGACTCGACCATGCAGCTGGGTGCATCTTAATAATATTTAATGCACGTTGAGCTTTAACAGGTAATTCATCCGCAGGGAACAACGTATCGAGTCTATAGTGCGCTGCAATACGCCAAAGTTCGAGTAAACGTGAAACGTGCGGAATCATATACAGTCTTACCTAGTCTTGAGTGGGTTGTAGTTGTGCATTGAGCTGCTGTAGCTTAGCTTCTAGACGGTCAATGTCTTGATTAAGCTTACGCGTAGCTTGATTTAAATCGTCCATTTCCCAACGTGGGGCAAATAAACCACTGTCTTCTTTTAAGGCATCTTCAGCAAAAAATAGATGGCTTTGCACGGAGCGTTTTAAATGCTTTGGTGCAAGTTGAATCTTGCCAATTTCATGAGCGAGTTGAGGGCCAACCCATTTTGATAAGTGCGCAGCTAAATCAGGTTCAGCTTGCTGCATAATTCTTTGAATATCCTGTAATAGGTGATAATCACCTTGAAGCGGGATATTACCAATCTGGTCTGGATCGCTGATCAATAGTTTGATCAGTTCAACCACATCTTTGACATGCAAAGTGGCTGTGGCTTCAGAAATTTTAAATTGTGGATCAAACGGGCGTTGTTCAAAAATAGAAGGTTTTTCGCTATGCCCAGTTGCAGTAGGTTCAAGACGTACTTTTTCTTGGTCAAAGAATACATCGACAGAAAGTTGCGGGCTATCTATGACCACACGCAACATTTTGCCCTGTAACTGATTGAGCTGAATGCGGGTTAAGGCATCCAGATCGATCAGATGATGAATGATACGTTCGACTGCACCGAGTGCCAAAATCGACCACATATCGCTATCCCTTACAGTTTGAAACCGCGGTGAACAGCAACAATACCGCCAGTCAGGTTGTGATAGTCACAGTTCTGGAAGCCAGCATTTTCCATCATACCTTTTAAGGTGCGTTGGTCTGGGTGCATACGAATTGATTCAGCTAAATACTTATAACTTTCTGAGTCATTGGCAACCAATTTACCCATAATCGGTAAAGCAGTGAATGAGTAAAGGTCATAAAGTTTTGAGAATGGCTCAAATACTGGTTTAGAAAACTCAAGAATCAGTAAACGACCACCTGGCTTAAGTACACGGAACATAGAAGCAAGCGCAGCGTCTTTATCTGTCACGTTACGTAAACCAAAGCTAATGGTGACAAGGTCAAAGCTGTTGTCTGCAAATGGCTCTAATGTTTCTGCATTGGCAAGAACGAAATCGACATTGGTACAGCCTGCATCAATCAAACGATCACGACCAACATTCAGCATAGATTCGTTAATGTCTGAAAGTACCACATGACCTTGAGGACCAACTTCACGGCTAAATACTTTTGCTAAGTCGCCTGTACCGCCAGCAATATCCAACACGTGTTGACCACGGCGAACACCAGACATATTAATTGCAAAGCGTTTCCACAAACGGTGGATACCAAATGACATTAAGTCATTCATCAAGTCATATTTGCTTGCAACTGAATGGAAAACTTCAGCAACTTTTTGTGCTTTATCTTCGGTTTTAACTGTTGAGAAACCAAAGTGAGTTGTTTCACCAACGTTGCCAGTATTGCTAGCACCACGTGGTAAATTGTATTTCGGTACAGAACCGCTAACAGGTGTATCTGTTAAGGTTTGCTGTAAAGTTTGTTGTTGCCCTTGAGGAGTACCTTGCGGTAAAGGTGAGCTTAGGAATGGGCTAACTTTGTCTGAACTTTGTGCCTGCTCAGTTGGAGATGTTGGCTTTTGGTTTTCGTTAGACATATTGTCTCTCCTAGACTCAAACTCAAGTGAAACGGAATAAGTTCTGCATGATGACAGATTTTGTCTATTTTTACAGGCATCATCATGCAAATATAATGAATAAAATCTCAACTTCGCGAGGTTGAGTTTTTTCTATGTGCCGACCTTATCACACTCTAAACGGATTCGGATGTCCTGAATGTACTTTTTCAACAATCTGACGTTCTTTTTCCGTAAAAGTCTTAATAAAAGCCTCAGCCGATTTTAATGGTTTCATTGCGCTAAAACCATCCTGAATAAAATCATACATCAATTCAAAGTGATATTTTTGTGCAATACCTTTACACATTTTAAAAGCAGTGAACATCATAAATGAACGCATGTATTTATCGAGTGCTATCCCTAAGTCATCAAGAAGGGCAAGTTGCTGGTAACGGGCTTCGGCCTGATCAAGCTTGATTAAGGTTAAACGCATGATCTCATCAGTGAGTACTGTATCTGCTGGATAGTCTTCAAGAAGCTGCATGGCCACTTGTTCATCAAGTTGTGTGGCAAGTACAGCCAAACTTACCGACTTTGTCCCTGTTTTAATCGCGTTTTCAGGTAGGACTTTTTCTGCTTTATGGGCATATTTCAATAATCGTTCAATTTGTGCAGCAAGCGCATCAAACTCTGGGCCACCATATAAACGGTTTAAAAAATACTCTGACATGAGCTTGTGCTCTGGCAGATTAAAAAAGTCGTGATGCGTTTCTTTCATCCGCTCTTTTAACCATGTTTGTACATCTTGCAAACGCTGGGCAAGCACTGGATTATCGTGATAATTAAATGTTTTATATTGTTGTAAAAGATCATCAAAAGCAGCGAGTTTAGACATTTAAGGCTCTAATATTGGGCTATTTGCAAAAAATCATAAGAGGCATTGTAACCTTCTACTATGGCGAGTAGATGTAAAAAAAATGATTTATGCGTCAATTTTTAGACAGAATTTTGGCGCAATGACATAATTTGTATAGCAATTCATCATCTAAGCGCATAAGTTAAATAACGACGAAATTAAACAATAAAAGATTAGAGCAGTGGACTATGAGTGAACAACAACCAAAATTTGAAATTCGAGATGAGGAACAGCTTTCAGTCGATTTGATTGAAGCACAATATGCTTTAAAAGATAGTCGGGGCAAAAAAAATGCTAAAAGTACACTCATTTTAATGAGTGGTATTGAACTGGCTGGAAAAGGCGAGGCTGTTAAGCAGCTTCGAGAATGGTTAGATCCAAGATATTTACGGGTAAAAGCAGATGCACCGCGTGTGCTGACAGATACCGAAGCTTTTTGGCAGTCGTATTCAGAGTTCATTCCAACTGAAGGCCAAATTGTGGTGATGTTTGGCAATTGGTATAGCGACTTGTTGGTTACCGCAACGCACGTATCGGAACCTTTGGATGATGCTCGTTTTGATGCCTATGTGGAAAACATGCGGGCGTTTGAACAGGATTTAAAAAATAACTATGTCGATGTGATTAAGGTTTGGTTTGACCTTTCGTGGAAGTCACTGCAAAAACGTTTAGATAAAATAGACCCGTCTGAACAGCATTGGCATAAGCTTCACGGTTTAGATTGGCGCAATAAAAAACAATACGACACTTTGCAAAAGTTACGACGCCGTTTTACCGACGACTGGTACATTATTGATGGTGAGGATGAAAAACAGCGCGATCAATTTTTTGCCCAGTACCTTTTGCAACACATGCGTGAATTGCCTGAACATGAAAGTGAAGTCAAAGGAAAATGGCAGCAGGCAAAGATTCCTGAAAGTTTGTTAAAACCTTCTAAAGAACAGCTCGATAAAGCTGATTACAAAAAAGAGCTCGATAAACTCAGTAAAAAAATTGCCGATACCATGCGTTTTGATAAGCGTAATTTTGTGATTGCTTTTGAAGGAATGGATGCTTCGGGTAAAGGTGGTGCAATTAAGCGAATTGTCAAAAATTTAGACCCGCGTGAATATGATATTCATTGTATTGGCGCACCTGAACGTTTCGAAGCAAGGCATCCTTATTTGTGGCGTTTTTGGAACCGTATTAATGAAGCCGAAAAAATTACAATCTTTGACCGTACTTGGTATGGCCGAGTGCTGGTAGAACGAGTTGAAGGTTTTGCATCGCCTTTAGAGTGGCAAAGGGCATACGACGAAATTAATCGCTTTGAAAAAGATTTATTTGATAGTGAAACGATTGTGGTAAAAATTTGGCTTGCGATTAGTAAAGATGAGCAAGAACAACGCTTTAAAGCCAGAGAAGAGACACCGCATAAACGCTTTAAAATTACCGCGGAAGATTGGCGAAATCGTGATAAGTGGGATGACTATTTAAAAGCGGCAGCAGATATGTTTGCACGAACCAGTACTGAATATGCACCTTGGCATATTGTTGCCACTGATGATAAATATACTGCGCGTTTAGAAGTGTTAAGAGCTATTTTAAAACAGCTGAGAGCAGATTAAACTCTCAGCCGTGAATTTGATTTTAGTTTACAACCGTGCCACGACTTTTTTGTTGAACACGTTTAGCAAGGTTGTAGCTATCAGTAAGATGCGTTTGGGCTATTTTCTTCATCATAAAATAGCCTAAACCTGCTGCAACAATTTGCCCGCCTAATGGTATAAATTTAGTCACTTGTTTGGTGACAATTTTTCCAAAGAAACCATTAAACGTTTTTTTAACGGTGGTACGCGCGACCACAAAACCTGAAAATTGAAAGCCACGTTTACGCAGTTCATCCCAATGAATGGTTTTTGTTTTTGGATCATAAACGCTGACATGTTCAGGTGCTAAACCAAAGCGGGAATTAATATCGGGAATAAGCTGTGACAAAATTCCCAAATCTACTACCACGTCAAAAAAAGGAATGGGTACAATTGCTGCACCAGCAGAGACGTAAGCTCTTTTCTGAATGAGCTCGTGGCACTCATCGCGAATTTGTTCCAGATTTAGGCTAGGATCAATATAGTCAGGAATGTTATCAATTTTCATAATGTTTACCTGTAATGGGTTCCTTAAGGGTGCCTTCCAAACACAAGGCAAGTGACACCTAAAGTTAGATTATGCTGTGTTTAAACCAACGTGACATAGTCAGATTCAGTTGTATAGTAATGAATGTTTATGATTTTGTGCATAAATTATGCGAGTAGGATATGAAATAAATGGGCATCCATGTTATTCAAAGTCAACGTATTGATGTGTTGTTGCAGGGCGTACTGGCATCTACGTCCCAACCTTCAACGCATCCTTTACAGGTTTTGAAAGCCCAGCATTTTATTGTACCAAGTCCTGCGGTAGAGCAATGGTTGATACAAAAACTTGCAGAACAACAAGGAATGAGTGCCAATTACCAGTTCCACCAGCGTGTGCGCGGGTTTCAGTGGTATGCCTATCAACAGGTTCTCACGGCGCATAAGGAGCAGGTTCGTAAGGCTAATATTCCACGCTTGATTTTTAAATGGCGTGTACATCAAGCCTTACAGGAATTTATTCAGTCTGATGTTATGAGCATAGATAGCTCTCATCCACTGCATTCTATTGTTCAACGTATTTATGACAGCGCAGATCGGCTTGAACAAGGTATTGAGAAACAGCTAAAAAAACAAAAAATGTTGTATTGGGTTGCCGAACAGGTTGCCGATTTATTTAGTAACTACATGGTTTATCGGGGACAGTGTCAACGTGGGTGTGAAAATACCTGTACTTGCCCAAATAACTGGTTAGCAGCGTGGGGACAAGGCCGAGCGCTGGATATCGAAAAGTATATTGCGCAGAAAGATAAAGAAATTTCTGCTTTTACTTTGCAGCAAACACAAGAGTTAGAGCGTTGGCAGCGCTGGCTATGGCAGCAGCATTTTCATGATGATTTTATGCAGATGCAGCAAATTGACGAGCTGTTTTGGCAGGAATTAGACCATCCTGAGCGCCAGAAGAAAGCACTGTCTCGTTTGCCGGAGCAAATTGTTGTTTTTACTTTGCTGGATTTGCCGCCTAGCCAGCTTCAGTTTTTGCGTCGTTTAGGGCAATACATTGATGTTTTGATTTTGCACTATAACCCTTCACAGGAATATTGGGCCGATAGTGTCGATCCCCTGTGGAAACAACGTTATGACTTAGGTGTGAAAGAGCGTTTTATTGCGAAAAATCCTCAAGCGACTGATGCTGAAATTGCCGATTTCTTTGATAAATTTACGCTTAACTTTAATGCTGAGGCGCGTGAGTCGAGGCATCCGCTTTTAACAAGACTGGGCAAACAAGCCCGCGACCACTTCTCATTACTCTCAAACTTGTCTACAGGTGAAGAGGGTAAGTGGGTGGATGCCTTTGTCGATGATTTTCCTGAAAGTTTACTTGGCAAAGTTCAGTCAGATATTTTGCACTTGGTGGAACCCCAAGCAAAGCAGTATGAGCTTGCCCCTAATGATGACTCCATTCAAATTCATGTCTGCCACTCGACATTACGGCAACTTGAAGTATTGAAAGAGCAGTTGATTGGCTGGTTGGCTAAACCACATGAACAGCCGCGTCGTCCAAATGATATTTTGGTTTTAGTACCTAATTTGGCAGAAGTAGAGCCTTTAATACGAAGTGTTTTTCCTGCTACTGCAACTGAGCAAGGTGTCCATTTACCCGTAAAAATTGCCGGTATTGCGTCACTTGATGCACTTAATGCATGGCGTGCCGTAATTGGCCGAATTCACCTTATGCAAGGGCGATTTAGCTTTGATGATTTCGCTGACTGGCTTGGTTTACATGCGACGCAGCAGCGCTATGCACTTGAATATGCTCAAGTAGAACGAGTTTTGGCATTACTGGCCGATGCAGGGTTTAAACGTGGTCTTGATGCAGAGCACCTGAAACGTAGCTTATGTGACGGTGATGAAGATTATCGCTATAGCTTTAAATTTGCTTTAGAGCGGTTAGCACTCGGTATCGCAATTCCCGAACATGCTACATTTAATCAGGTACTCAGTTACGCTAAGGTTCAACCAGGCGATTTTGAGCTTATTGGTACGCTCATTCAGATTTATCAAGATTTAAATGAGCGCCGTGACTGGCTCATTATGCATGAGCAAAGAAAAGTTCATACGGTAGAATACTGGCTGCAAGTGTTGTCACAAGATATTGTCGAGTTTGAACAGGCCGGTGTTGTTGCTTTAAAAACTGCTCGGGAAATTGTGAAAAAACAAGAGCGTATGTTAACGCTTGCAAGTTACTATGCCGAGGCAGAAACAGGTACCTTACGTAAAATTACCTTGCCTTTGCCTTATATTCTAGATGAGATTCAGCGAACTTTAGAAAACCAGACGGCACAAGCTGAACCAACTGGACAGATTACATTTGCTCAGATTGGGCAAATTCGCCCCTTACCTTATCGCTTAATTGTGATGTTGAACCTTGATGCAGGGCAGTTTCCAAACCGTGATACGCATGTACCATTTGATTTGATGGATGCTTTACGTCAACAACTAGGTGACCGTTCCCGCCTTGAGGATGACCAAGGCGCTTTCTTGGATGCTTTACTTTTAGCTCAAGAAAATCTATGGCTATTTTATAACGGTTTTGATGTCAATGATGGTGAGGTGAGAGACCCTTCAAGTATTCTTCAAGAGTTCCGAGAACATCTTGCGCTTATTGTAAAACCAGAGCCAAATGCACCTGAACGAGAGGTCATTGAAGGCATTGAAATTCCGTCTCAATTAAAACAACTCTACCATTTACATTATTTACAGCCGTTTGACCCGAAGGGTTTTGTGGCCGAGAACAGCTACATTCGCTACCAAGATCACTGGTTTAACGTGGCGATGCAAATTCAACAAGCATCTGGTGTTCTTAAGCCTTGGGCGAATACATCTTATCCTTTGGAAATACCTGACATGCTGGTTTTAGACAGTCATCAGTGGATACAAGATGTGACTTTCCCTGCACGCCTCTATTTAAAAACTTTAGGTGTTGAAAATTTGGGAAGTGTTGGGGAGTTAGATCAAAATGAACCTTTGCTTTTAGATGGTTTAGGCCGTTATACCATTCGACATTTTTTACAGCAAAATGAACAACAGGCGCAGCCTGAGGCTCTACTTGATCAATTACCTGTAGGCAAAGTTCAATACAGCGCATGGCAACAGGGTATTTTTGAACAGGAATGTTTGCTTGAACGTCTTCATCACTATGCACCAGCTGTGACACAAACCACGCAGCGAAGCTGGCGAATTGCCAAACAGCTGCACATGAATATTACAGTGCCTAAATCTGAAACTCAGGATTGGGTCAGCATGGAAGCATCAAGTGCTCGAGCAAAAAGACGTGCAAAAGTCTGGTTAGAGTACCTGCTTTGGTTGGCCTATTTAAATGAGGGAAGTGCAGGAGCTGAAAGACGCCGTATTGTAGTTTTTAGTGACCAGACCGTGATTTGTAAAGGTATTAGTTCTGAGCAAGCTCGGCAGTATTTACAACCGTGGTTTAAGATCTGGCGTTATGCTCAACAGCAACCACTGGTGCTACCAGCAGCTTTAATGCTAAAACCTCTGGAAAAAGCCAAGGCATATCAGTGGGAAGTATCAAATCAGACAGAAAAAATAAAACTGGATGAGAAGAGCTATACCGAGCTGTTAAAATACTGGAATGAAACTGGGTCATTTACCGCTATCGATATGACTCAAAATGAAGCGTGTAAGTTACATAAGGACTGGCGTTTTATTTTGCAAGAACAAGATGCACAAGCATTGCTTCAACACGCTTGTGATGAGTTTGCATATGATTTGTATCATCCAGTTTTTCAATTTCAATATTCGGAGTAAGGCATGAACTCAAGAGTACAGGTGTCTTATCAACCTATTACTGATATTGAATTTAGCGGATTGCACTTAATTGAAGCTTCGGCGGGTACCGGGAAAACCTATACACTGTCGAGTTTGATGGTACGTATTTTCCTTGAGAAATATTTACCGCGCCAAGTCATTGCGACCACCTTTACCCGTGCTGCTGCGGCCGAGTTGAAAAGCCGAATTCATGCACGTCTGGTCGAAACCTACCGTTACTTAGATACTAAGCGGAGTCTGACTGAAAAAGAGATTCTTTTACAGGCTGAGCTTGAATCTGACTTATTACTGCAACATGTTCTCAAGCATTTTGCGACACGTATTGCCTATGCCTGTGAGCGTTTAAAGCTCGTCATCGATCAGTTGGATGAGTTGTTTGTCGGAACACTCGATAGCTTTAGCCAAAAACTATTACGTGAGTTTGCTTTTGAGAGCGGCAAAATTGAACGTGCTCAAATTACCGATGATGCTAAAACCTATAGCCGCCAACTGATTCATGATGTACTACGTGAATGGATACAGTCTCAGCCTCAAACTGTGATTGATGCGTTGTATCTGGCAGGTGAGTTAAAAAGTGTCGACAGTTTTGTCAAACTGGTCGAAGACTCACTGAACTTTAGTTCGGCTCACTTTAAACTTCCCGAAAAGCCTACCATTGAATTTGAACAACTTGCGCAGCTCAAACAGTTGGCAACAGAAATTGATATCAGCCTTTTAGAGCCGTATTACTCGCTTGATGGCGAACACTATAAACATGTAAGCGGCACAATATTTCGTAATGGGGCGTTTAACAAATTATTTAGCGAGTGTTTACCGCAGCTTTTACAAGTTCTAACGCAAAGCGACAGTATTTTAGTTTTTGATGGATCTTTGGCAGCACAACGGGAACTTATTTTTAAGTTTTTAGGCCAACTTGCCGATCAGAAAGTTTTTAAAAAATGTCCTGCCGAAATTTCTGATGGATTTTATAAGCATCCTTGTATTCAGAAGATTCAGCAGTTATTTGGTGTGCTGAAAAACTACGCTGAACAGTTCGATCAGCTTCATATTTATTTAAAAGCCTATTTGTGTGTAGAGGTTAAAAAACGCTTACCACAGGTTTTACAAAACAAGGGCGAGACGACTTTTTCTCAGCAAATTCGCACTTTGTCAGAAGCGCTAAAAGGCGAGCAGGGGCAGCGTTTCGCCGTATTTGTTCAGGCTCGATATCCCTTAATTTTAGTCGATGAATTTCAAGACACTAACCAAGACCAAGACGATATGCTCGCCAGCATTTGGCGTCATCCAGAGCGTTACCAAAAAGGTTGCATGATTATGGTGGGTGACCGTAAGCAGGCAATTTACGGTTTCCGTGGTGGGGACATGCTTACCTTTTTAAATGCCTATAAAGATATTCAGGCAAAGCATGGTCGAGAATATAAATTAATACATAATCATCGTTCAGTCGCTGACTTGGTTGAAGTGGTTGATGCCTTATTTCAAAGGCAAATCGACTTCGGTGAGCAAGTTCAATATGACCCAATTCGGGCAGGGACTCGACCTCACCCAGCTTTAGTCGATCAAAATCAGCCTAACCCAAATCCGTTGCGCTGGCTTATGCTAAAAGACAAGGAAACGGAAGCACAGCAAGTTGCGTGGAAGATTCGGGATTTACTCAACCAGTCACATACTGGGCAGTTATATCTTCAAAAAGATACTCAGACCCAAGCTTTAAATGAAGATGATATTGCGGTCTTATCACGTAATCATGATGGTCTTGATAAAGTTCAATTTCAATTAGAACGTTTAGGAATACGCGTTAACCGGCCATCAAAACGAAGTGTTTTTGATTGCACAATTGCTCAAGATGTTGGGGCCTTACTCACTGCGATTCTTCATCCTTACGATGAGGCAAAAGTGAAACGAGCTTTGATTAGTCGATTGTTTGCTATGGATCTAAAACAACTGTTGCAACTCGAACAAACGGCCGAAGGTTTAAGCCAGTTTATGACAGGCTTTGATGCTATTCGGGAATTGTGGTCGGCTCAGGGCTTTTTAGTGGCATGGCAGCAATGTTTAAACCAATTTGGCATTTGGAAAAATCTGGTTGCTGTCCAGAGTAAAGATAATGAGCGGGTCGTGGTGAACTTGCGTCATTTGACCGAAATTTTAAGTCAACATAGCGAGAAATATCAGGGTGCGCAAAATCTCTATCATTGGTATCTCAAGCAATTACAGTCACCGCTTGACCGTGAGTGGGAGCTAGAGCGTAGATTGTCGAGTGAAGCTGGCGTACAGCTCATGACTATTCATCAGTCGAAAGGCCTTGAGTTTAAAATTGTCTTTTTGCTTGGGGCTGATAAGCCATTTCGGGAAAATAACAAAACGCTTAACTTCTCGACCCAAGATATAACGGTTCCAGAGTCGGCTCAAACTCTAACACAACGAGTTGTTGCGATTGCTGATAAAACGTATTTAAACGAAACCGAACTGAAGCAGCATGAAGAACGGGCTTTGGCAGAACAAAACCGCCTTTGGTACGTGGCTTTAACCCGTGCAAGTCATCGTGTTTATGCACTTTTACAAGATACAGATGGCAAGTCTGTTTCAGGTTTAGCTTTTTGGAAAAATAGAGCTGAGCCTTTTCAGCACCGTTGTTGTACCGATGAAATGATTTTGGAGCAACCACCTGCTGCAAGACATTTAAATCAACACATCAATATTATTGAAATACAGGCACAGCATTTTCCTGACCAGCGCTTCTATTCGAGAGGCAAAACCAGTTTTAGTTATCTGGCACAGCATTTAAGACATAAAGTAGGTACAGATTTACTCGCGAGCCAGAGCCATGAAGCTGTTTTAGCCGAAGATGAACTCGATCAAGTTATTTCTGTTGAGGCGACCGTAGCACAGCCAATTAGCTGGATCAAAAGCAATTTTCCGAGAGGGACGCTTGCAGGGAATTTCTTACATGAGATTTTTGAACATATTGATTTTCAATGTTCAGATGAGTGGGTAAGTGAAATACGCCGTCGTTTTAAAAATGATTACAGTAGTTTGTGGCAAGATTTATTAATCAAATATCAAGAAAGCTTCCCCGAAGAACAAGAAGCGGAATATTCGCTTTATCACACTGTGGCTGAATGGTTGCAAGAGATTCTAAACACGCCGTTATATCAAGGTTTTCGTTTAAATCAGTTACAGCCAGAACACTATTTATCAGAGTGTCCTTTTTATTTGGCCTTGTCAGATCGTGTACTAGCCATGAAACGTATTCAGCAGTTGTTTGCTGAATATGGTATGGAAATGCCAGAGTTATTAGAGGCTCGTTCTGCACGCTATTTAAATGGTTCGATAGACTTGGTTTATTTTGATGGGCAGCGTTATCACATTGCTGACTATAAGAGTAACTACTTGGGTGAAAACCTTGCCGATTACAGTGTAGAAAGCATTGCACAAAGTATGTCTTTAGCCAGCTATTGGCTACAAGCAGGCCTGTATTTGGTTGCGTTACATCGTTATTTAAAAGTCAAAATGCAGAATTATGATATTGAACAACACTTAGGTGGGGCGACTTATCTTTACTTGCGCGGTATGAATGGCGAAGCTGAGCAAGGTTATTATTATTGGCAGCCAAGTACAGAATTTGTTCTACGACTCGATGCTATTTTAGGGTACTTTGCTGAGGATAAAATTGCATAAAAAATGCTGATAAAAGATCTAATTTTAGAATTAACAAATACTTGGGGTGTGGATAAGCCTGTCTATAACCATGTGGACAAGCGTGTGGAAAACTAGGTGGATAAGTGTGTGGACAATCTAAATAGCCCTGAACAAAGCGATTTAAGCTGGTTAATGACTTGGAGTACCTTTCTAAATCAAGCTCCGTTTACTGCACAGACACAAGCTCCAGAAGCAGCTTGTTTTTTGCAGCAGCTGATTGAAGCGAGCTTGCAAGGTGACAGTTGTATTGAGATTAGCCCAGAGCAAATAGAAACACTTGGCCAACTGGTGATCTCTGCTGAACAAGCAAAGTCTCAAGTTGCCCCTTGTGTCCACGACGGGCAGGGGTTGGCATTATACCGATATTGGAACCTAGAGCAACGTCTAGCTGAGCAAATTCGCCGATTAAAGCAGCAACCAATTCAACCAGTTTCGTGTGAAGAGCATTTAGACTTACTCACTGATCCTCATCAGCGAGCTACCTTGCAAATGGTGACTCGGCAGAGCTTGAGTATTATTACAGGTGGGCCGGGTACAGGTAAGACCTATACGCTCGCTCGTATTATTGCTGTGCTGAGTCAAGCAATTCCTCATATTCGTGTAGCAATGGCAGCTCCGACGGGTAAAGCTGCACAGCGTATGCAAGAAGCCTTACAAAACTCGTTTAATGACCCAAAACTGCTTGAGTCGGGGTTGGTTAGTGATGAGCTAAGAAACCAAAGTACCCAAACCATTCATCGATTATTAGGTATGGGGCATAGCCAAACCCCACGGTTTAATCAAAAGCAACCTTTGCCTTATGACGTTATTGTGGTGGATGAAGCCTCTATGCTGGATTTAAATCTGGCAACGTTATTATTTGAAGCGGTTCCTGAGTCTTGTCGAATTATTTTATTGGGCGATGCCAACCAGCTTGCTTCTGTAGATGTTGGAGCGGTACTTGCAGATTTACAGCAAATCGAGGCGTTGTCTGAAAACCGTGTTCACCTTCAGACCAGCCGTCGTTTTGCAGAAGGTGCTTTGATTGGTCAGGTGGCACGATTTATTCAAATGCAAACCAGTCAGATCAATCATGAGCAGGTTTTGCAACAGTTTGAAATTGATATTGTTCAGGTTTCAGAGCTACGTTCAATTCCTTTAGAAGCTGATATGCCCGATGTGGTTCAGCTTGAATATTTACCTGAAGAGTCACCTATAGAGCTAGAAGCTTACTACCAAAAATTGATGGTGGGCTTTCAAGGCTATGTGCAAAGCCTAAAAGCTTATTTACAAGATGATCGCTCAATTGAGCATATTGGAAATATTGTTAAGTCATTCGATGACTACCGTATTTTAACTGCTGTACGTCATGGACCATTTGGCTTGCAGCAACTTAATCAATATGCCGAACGCTGGTTACAACAACAGCTAGGTATTGTGACTTTAGGGGGATGGTATGTAGGTCGTCCTGTCATGATGACTTATAACGATTACCAGCTCGGCATTTCAAATGGTGACATTGGTTTATGTTTTGAACATAGAACCCAACCTCAGCAGTTTGAAGTGTATTTCCCAAGTTTAAATAAGTGGGTTGCCGCAAACCGATTACCTAAAAGTATTCAAAGTGCATTTGCTTTAACCATTCACAAATCGCAAGGGTCTGAATTTACACACACTGCTGTTGTTCTCGATCAGGCCGCCAAGAATTTGTTAAGCCAAGAGCTGATCTACACTGCGATTACACGAGCCAAAAAAGTAGTGAGTTTATTGGTTCATCCAGAGGCTTTATTACAATCTTTTACAGTTCGTACGACCAGGAAAAGCGGTTTAGTTGAAAAAGTTAATCGGTTAGTTCGTTAAGTCAAACTTAATATTTTTGCCCGTGTAAGAAAAAGCTTACATGGATTCGAGATATTTGCTGCTAGAGAACACACCCTGTTTTTGAGATTATAAACGCACAACGAGCTTGGCAAGGAATGTCGGGCAAAATCGCACAATAATAATAACTTAAGTCGAGAGACTGCGAACTTACAATGACGTAGGTGAATAAAGAGGAAACTTACAGCCGCTAAGCCTTGTAGTTTTGGGAGAGACTACAGGGCTTTTTTATATTTTGAGTTTTTATCATGTCAAATATATTAAATAAATCTTTGTTTGTGTCACGCTATTTCTTCTTCTGATTATCAATCATTTAACTCGAACATATTAATATATTTATTTGTAATATGAATTTTAAATAGTCATTTTTCGCGTGAATTGTTAAGTTAAATGTTATACAGAACCGTACGTTATTTAGCTGTTGCAGATAAACGCTAAATATTAGACAGACCTGTACGTTTTCGCTTACATGATGATAAGAAAAATACTACTTTTCTTCATAATTGGATATGACAAAATACATCACATAAGGAAATAGAAATAAAAACAACGGAAGTGAATAAAACAAGAAGAAAGATGCAGAAAGCATCTCACATATAACAAGAAAAACAGAGATAAACACGATAAACAAGAACTACAGCGCCAAAAACCCAAGCAGAAATGCTTGGGTTTTTTATTTTATCGCTAAGTTATAACTATTTAGACTAGATCTGTTTCATGTGAATCGCTACCAAACAATGAACGGCGCTGATCTCTAGGAATTCGTGGGCATTGGCTAGAAATTTGATAGAGCAAGTTAGCTAGAGCAGGGAGATGAGTGCCCACGACCGATTTTCCAGTGGTTAATAATGAAACGCTAATATCACGCTCTGGATCAGCCCAACATAAAATATTAGAGAAACCGAGATGACCAAAAGCTTGTCCCGTCATTGGGCCAAATAAGCCTACTGGATTGCTACCAAGCATTGGACCCAATGCATAACGCATCGGTATTAATAAGGTTCGGTCAATATTAACTCCTGTGGTGGGGAGTGTTGCTCTAAAAATTGTTTTTTCACTTAAAATTTGCTTGCCTTGGTAGCTTCCCCCACTTAAAAGCATTTCAAAGAAGCGGCCAGCTTGTTCAGCACTGGTATAAATGTTACCGGCAGGGCAGATGGTATCCATAAAACGGCTATCATTGGTCACATCTACAGCGAGTTGTAAGCCACCACCTAGTACATGATTGAGATAATGATCTGTTCCTAAGCGAGGATGTAAACCTGTTGCACAATTGAGTGCGACTTTGGAGCGATATTCTGGTTTCAAACCATAGTTGAAATAAGGCATATCCATCGGTCTCTCGATGGTCTCATGCACAAATTGGCGAAGGTCTTGTCCTGTGACTCGTTCAATAATTTCACCTAAAATATAACCTGCGGTTACAGCATGATAAGCAAGGTGATTGCCTGCTGGAGAAACGGGTCTTGCTGCATATAAGCGCTTTAAAATTTCATCTTTATCGAAAAGCAGTTCAGGAGTGACTTCTCCATCAACGTAAGGAATGCCTCCCCGATGTGCTAATAAATGAAAGATCGTCGCACGGCGCTTCCCATTTACACCATATTCAGGAATGTAATAACTGACGGGGTCAAGTAAGTTGATTTCACCTTTTTCATCTAAAAGATGTATCAACATGGCAGTAATCATTTTGGATGCTGAAAATAAGCAAACCGGAGTATCCGGCGTTGCGATGATTGCATTATTTTGCAAACCTTCTGGAGAGTTGCCTTGAGCATAGCCAATGCTTCGATTTAATAAAATTTTCCCCTGTCTACGTAAACAAAAAGTAATGAGTGGATAGTTCCCAGTTTTATAGAGTGACTCAATACTTTTCCAGATCTTTTGAACCTGACGTTCATTCATTCCACCTTGTTCAGCAGGTACCTCATCTTTGTGATGAATGACCGATCCAATCTCGTCTGGTACTGGACAGGTGTTGGTCGAAAATATTTTCACACGTCCCTCGCGTTTCTTTCTTTTTATTGAAGGCCAAGTGTGCAGGGTTAAGAGACTGATGTCAGTGTCTAAAATGACAGGTAACTGAAAACAATTTTGCAATCCATATATAGATACCTTAAAATAGGCAACTTGCTGTAGTGATGCACGGCAGTCAGTTGCGCTCAACTGATTCATATCATTTTATTTTTTAAGCATCTCGGAGAAATCGAATGGCTTTAACTAATGCAGACCGCGCAGAGATCATTGCTAAATTTGCTCGCGCTGAAAACGACACTGGTTCACCAGAAGTACAAGTAGCTTTATTGACTGCTCAAATCAATGATTTACAAGGTCACTTTAAAGCTCACAAACACGACCACCATAGCCGTCGCGGTTTGATCCGTATGGTTAACCAACGTCGTAAATTACTTGACTATTTAAATGGTAAAGACCACGAGCGTTACACTGCTTTGATCGGTGCTTTAGGTCTACGTCGTTAATTCGATTTTGCTTTGTTTTCGGTTTATCGCATGTTGCTATGCTTTGTTTCTGGAAAGAAAGTTTCGCCTAATCAACCGTTAGGCGATTTATAGAAGGGGCGCTTGTGCGCTCCTTCTTTGCGTTTAATATTATTTAAAATTTTTGGTCTAGTGTGATGGCTTCTAAGCTTTGTCATTTATCTACCAATAGTTGTAGTCTGAATGCCAAACCTTAGGGGTCTCACTAGAATAAAATTAGGAAAATACAATACATGTCAATGTTTAACATCGTTCGTAAAGAATTCCAATTCGGTCAACATCAAGTCGTTTTAGAAACGGGTCGCGTTGCACGTCAAGCAAATACAGTTTTAATTACAATGGGCGGCGTAACTGTTTTAGTTGCAGTTGTTGCTCAATCTAAAGCAAAAGCGGGTCAAGACTTTTTCCCGTTAACAGTTAACTATCAAGAAAAACAATATGCAGCTGGTCGTATCCCTGGTGGTTACGGTAAGCGTGAAGGTCGTGCTTCTGAAGCTGAAACTTTAATTTCACGTCTTATTGACCGTCCAATCCGTCCATTGTTCCCAGAAGGTTACTTCAACGAAATTCAAGTAACAGCAACAGTTGTTTCTTCTGACAAAACTATGGAAGCTGATATTGCTGCAATGTTAGGTACTTCTGCTGCATTAGCAATTGCAGGTACACCATTCCGTGGTCCAATTGGTGCAGCTCGTGTTGGTTTAATTAACGGCGAATATGTTTTAAACCCGAATTTTGAACAAATGGCTCAGTCTGACCTTGACCTTGTGGTTGCTGGTACAGAAGCGGCTGTATTAATGGTTGAATCTGAAGCAAAAGAACTTTCAGAAGACCAAATGCTTGGTGCAGTGCTTTTCGGTCATGACGAAATGCAAATCGCGATTCAAGCAATTAAAGAATTTGCTGCTGCTGCTGGTGCAGTGGAATCAACTTGGGTTGCTCCAGCTAAAAATGAAACACTTCGTGAGCAATTAAAAGCAGCTTTCGAAGCTAAAATTTCTGAAGCGTATACGATTGCGGTTAAACAAGATCGTTATGCAGCATTAGATGCACTTTATGCAGAAGCTTTAGCTCAGTTCGTTCCTGAAAATGACGAAACTGGTCTTGCTGACGAAGTAAACGAATTATTTGAAGACCTTAAATACCGTACAGTACGTGACAACATCTTGTCTGGTAAGCCACGTATTGATGGTCGTGATACTAAAACTGTTCGTGCGATCGACGTTCAAGTTGGCGTATTAGACCGTGCACACGGTTCTGCATTATTTACACGTGGTGAAACTCAGGCGTTGGTAACAACAACTTTGGGTAACACACGTGATGCGTTAATGGTTGATACGCTTTCTGGTACTAAGACTGACAACTTCATGTTGCACTACAACTTCCCTGCATACTCTGTAGGTGAAACAGGTCGTGAGTCTGGTCCTAAGCGTCGTGAAATTGGTCATGGTCGTTTAGCACGTCGTGGTGTTCAAGCAGTTCTTCCTGCCGCTGACCGCTTCCCGTACGTGATCCGTATTGTATCTGACATTACTGAATCTAACGGTTCATCTTCAATGGCTTCTGTATGTGGCGCATCATTATCTCTTATGGATGCAGGTGTCCCACTTAAAGCACCAGTTGCTGGTATCGCAATGGGCTTAGTGAAAGAAGGCGAGCGTTTCGCTGTACTTTCTGACATCTTAGGTGATGAAGACCACCTTGGTGACATGGACTTTAAAGTAGCAGGTTCTGCAAACGGTATTACTGCACTTCAAATGGACATCAAGATCGAAGGTATTACTGAAGAAATTATGGAAGTTGCGTTAAACCAAGCATTTGCTGGTCGTATGCACATCCTTAATGAAATGAACAAAGTAATTTCACGCGCTCGTCCTGAAATTTCAATGCATGCTCCAACATTTGAAGTAATTACAATTAATCCGGACAAAATCCGTGACGTAATTGGTAAAGGTGGTGCAACAATCCGTCAAATTACTGAAGAAACTAAAGCTGCAATCGATATTGAAGATAACGGTACAGTTCGCGTATTTGGTGAAACTAAAGCTGCTGCTAAAGCTGCGATTGCAAAAATCCAAGCGATTACTGCTGAAGTTGAACCAGGTAAAATCTATGACGGTAAAGTTATCCGTATCGTAGAATTTGGTGCGTTCGTAAACATTATGCCAGGTACTGATGGTCTTCTTCATATTTCGCAAATCTCGAATGAGCGTATTGCGAACGTAACTGACGTTCTTAAAGAAGGTCAGGAAGTGAAAGTACAAGTTGCTGATGTTGACAACCGTGGTCGTATCAAATTGACTATGAAAGATATTGAGCAAGCATAATTGCTTAACTCACTAAAAAAGTCCGCTTGATGCGGGCTTTTTTTATGGCATGATGCAAGTAACACACAAATAGATCGACGTGGTATGCAGATTTATTATTTTTATCGTCATCAAAAGGATGGCTATGTTTTTTTGAGCCGAGAAAAGCACACTGAACATGTTCTGGAGTTTTTCTGGATTGATAGCGTGAGATCTGATGTTGTTAACCATAATGAAGAATGGCAACACGAAATTCAGCAGCTTGCAGATGTCGCAATTAATGAATTTCATATGCGAGATATTGCGAATATTGAGCACCCTTGCGCCTTTGATACGCTTGAAGAATATGACCTGCTTATTTTTAGAAAGCTTGTTACACCTGATGATGAAATTAAAAATGGCGAATCACATGAGAGTGTATTTGGCTTAGCTACCACGCCAATTAGTTTTATTTTTACCCCTAAAGTACTCATTAGCGTACGTGAGCAGGGCAACAAGTCGATTGAAAACTATATTCAACGTCTTGAAAATATTTTATGTAAAACTCTAGAAGAACAAAATAAAACCCGTAAGCTGCCTAATTCACCTGTAGATTTATGTTTACGTCTGCTGAATAGCATGGTGGATGGTTATCTTGATATTCGTTCACCTTTAACCAGAAGGGTCGAGCACTGGCAACAACAACTATTACAGGGGAATCGCCGTTTTAAACAATGGCATCAACTGTTTCATGAAAACATGGCCTTTCAACAGGTCGAAAACCTTTGTGAAGAGCAAATCGAAACCCTACAAGAGTTTCGGGATGAAATTGTAGAAAACTATCATCATGTGATTGGTGAGCGGACGCATAGTTCTCAAGATCTTCTGTTAGTTCGTTTGAATGATTTAATGAGTCATGTCGAACGTATTCAAAAACATACTTTACGTTTACGTAGCGCTATTCAGTCAGCGATTGACTTGCATTTCTCAGCGATTGCAAACCAGACCAATGAAAATATGCGTATTCTTGCCATTATTACCGCTGTGTTTGCACCACTTACGCTTTTAACTGGTATTTACGGAATGAACTTTGAGTTTATTCCGGGGCTTAAATCGCCAGTGGGTTTTTGGATTATGCTCGGTGTCATGTTGCTCAGTACGGTTTTATTGCTGTACTACTTCTATCGACAGCATTTGGTGGGGCGTGGTGAGAAAAGTGTTATTGATTTATTGGCGCAGCAGCATCGTGAAGAACGGATGAATTTATTTTGGTTTTTGGAGTATGAACCGATTAAGCAGACTTTGAAGGAAGTGGAGAAGATTACTCGATTAAAATAAATTTTTATTTTTACACGACGGAGTCTTCTCATTAATATATCAAATAGTTATAGCTAATTCGTTACTTTGGTTTCGCCCAAAGTAACCAAAGGCATTTGTCATCCTTAGAACCTGTTCACTACCAGCATTTAACTAATTTTATTGCAAAAACAATACTATTTAGATAATGGGCAGGCCAAGGATGACTTTTAGCTCAAGCTATACCTCGGAAAATATGATTTCAAAAAAACTTAATGAAAATGCTTCAACTGTTTTCTAAGTTGTTGCACCTCATCAATCAAATCTAACATCACCGCAACTGCTGCCAAACTTGCATCAAAGTCTCGTTGTAAACGATACGCTTTACGAGCGCGGACGACATCTTCACCCATGAACTGATGTTTTTCAGGGGTATTTTCAATCGCTAAAATATCGTACTCAATGAGCTCTAGAATCCAGTCTGGGCTTTGACCACAGGCTTGAGCAAATTGTTGCAAGTCAAATGTACATTGTTCATCAACGACTTCAGCACTAAAGGTGTGGCCGTCACATACAATTTCTCGATAATGGATGGTTGTCATGATCTTGCTCCCTAATGAGATGAACGAGGTTCGAATGAAGCAAAGGCTTCTGCCAATTGCTGATACGCTTCTTTTTCTTTTTCAGAATGCGCAGGTGGGAATACAATATTTAAAATTAAATAAAGATGGCCTGGCGTTTTATTTGGTATCCCTTTGTCTTTTAAACGTAGCTGTTGTCCTTGTTTTGCATTTTTAGGTAAATTGACATGTAATGACCCAGCAGGTGTTTTTACTTCAATACCTTGACCTAATGCTGCTTCCCACGGTGCTACATCTATAGTTAAATATACATCACTGCCTTCGACATGAACACGATCTGTATCTTTATATTGAATCTCGATATACAGATCGCCGTTGGCACCCCCATTGATGCCACTTTGTCCTTGGCCACTTAGGCGAATTTGTTGGCCTTCCTTCATGCCTTTAGGTATTTTCACCTGTAGGGTTTTACGTTGTACCTCAGGCTCACCATAAACATTCACAGTCGGAATTTGTAAAGTAATCTGTTGTGTTGATCCATGGTAGGCAATATCAAGATCGACCTCTATACTGGCATGTTGATCTTCACCCCGATAACTACGTTGCTGTCTTTGGTATTGTTGCTGTCCACCACCAAAGCCTGCACCAAAACGACCAAATAAGTCTTCAAAACCGCTAAAGTCAGCTTGTTCACCACCGCCGCCTGTAAAGCCTTGACGATAAAAGCGTGCGCCATCAAATCCACCTTGAGCTGCACCTTGACCAAAGCCATTGAAGCCTTGTGGGTGGTCTAACATTTGGTCATATTCAGCTTTTTTTTCGGAATTGCTTAAGGTGTCGTAGGCAACATTAATGGCCTGCATCTTTTCTTCCGCATCTTTTTCTTTGCTGATGTCGGGGTGATATTTACGAGCTAGTTTCCGATATGCTTTTTTAATTTCATCAGCAGAGGCTTCTCGTGTAACCCCTAATTCTTCATAATAATTTTTGGCCATAATGTTTTATCACGATGGTGTTGTTTATTTCATTATGAAACAATTTTTAAGGCTTTCAACGAGCTAGATTGTATAAGAGTTGTTCTCTTACAAAAATGGGGAAGCAAGGTGGAAGAGACATAAGTCGGTTAGGGTTATGCCTCTCATTGCTTAAATGAACGTCTGATATAAACCGTATAGGGCAATTAGTAAAAGTAATAGACCGCATAGGCCGAGTATTTTAGGGTATAAGTGGCTGTTAGATAGGCGACGGAAAAATACATAAACCAAAGATAGGGTTAAAAAATCTAAAATAATCCATGTCAGGGTAAGAACAGTTAGACTGAAATTTAAGTTAGGTGAAATAGAGACAAATTGAGGAAAGAAAGCTGAAAAGAAAATAATATCTTTAGGGTTTGAAATACCGACCAAAAAGCCTTTTTTAAAACCACCGTTTTGTGCAGAAACGGTTTGTATTGCTTCAGGATGCGGAGCTTGAATCACTTCTTTAAGAATACTAAATCCTAAATAGCCAATATAGAGGCAGCCTAAAACACGAATAATATTTAAATAGCTTTCATTAATACCGAGTACACCTTTAAGCACGAGTACTGAAATAAAAATTAAAACTAGTGAGGCGAGGTTTGTACCAAAAATGGTTTCCAGTGCTTTTTTATAACCGCCTTTAAGTCCGGCGCTTGCCACCAAAATCATGACTGGGCCAGGAGTCGCAATCATAATAATGATACTGAAAATAAAGAGAAAATAATCAAAATAATTCATGAAATATAAGCATCTTATTTATTAGGCTATAAAGTAAGCTCATATTAACTGATTTAAAATAAGATGCTGAAAATTATCATCAAAAACTATAGATAAATAAAAAGGCGGTTTGCCCGCCTTTTTATGAAGTGAGTAATTAACTCAAATGTTCACCGAATAAACCCAGTGCTTCTTCAGCAGTGAACTCGTAACGTGTATTACAGAACTGGCAATCCATTTGAATTGGGTTCTGAGCTTCCAATGTTTCATGAACAGCATCAACACCAATTTGAATGAGTGCTTTAGCACAACGTTCTTTAGAACATGTACAGCCAAACTTTAAGTGTTCAACTTCTGGCAAGCGTACTTCTTCTTCGTTATAGAGACGATACAAAATCTCATTTGCTGAAAGTTCTGTTAATTCTTCAGGCTTAAGCGTTTCAGTCAGCATGGTCAAACGTGGCCATAGGTCTTCATCAACCAGTTTTTGCTCTTCCTCATCATGACGAGGTAATAACTGAATGAGTAAACCACCAGAACGTTTAGCTGTACTTGCCAATACAATACGAGTTGGAATTTGAGCAGATAAATCATAATACTGCATCAAACAACCCGCTAGATTTGTTTGGTCAAGAGGTACGATCCCTTGATAACGCTCACCATGCTCAGGTTCGATGTTAATAAATAAAATTGGATTAACTAAAGCACCAAGGACTGTACTGCTGTCAGTTGCTTCAACAAAACGTGGATCTGTTTCGTAGTCTGCTAAAGCGCGAACTTCGCCTAAATGGTTACATTCAGCCATAGCCCATTTAAAAGAGCCGCTAGCCTGGATTTGCAAGCTGATACGGCCTTTGATTTTTAAAGTACTTGCAAGTAATGCAGTCGCGCTCAACATCTCGCCTAGTAGAATTTTAACCGCAGGCATGTAGTCGCGTTGAGCTAAAATAGTTTGTAATGCTTCTTCTAGATGAACTACTTCACCGCGAACAGGAAAGTCCTCTATATAAAAGCGTTGGCGTAAATCAGACATAATATTCTCCAGGGCCCTAAGCAGATTATAACAACTTCGGTTTAATCAAGCTTAGGGAATGCAGCGAAGCTGCAAGCAGGACAACGGCAACTTTTGTACCGATTGTCGCAATCATTTAGGCAATGTGAATAAGTCCTTAATATAGCCATTTTGCGAAATCTCAAGTTATTCTTCGTGATCTCGTGTAATGTCGATACGATTTGGTTGTAAATGACGCTTTAAGTTAACGTCATGTCTTGAAGTGGCTTGCTGTGCATCACTTTCGAAGAGGTGCTCAAGTTCAGCCAGCGCATTACGATGAGTTTCAAAAACTTTTTGTTCATCGGTATAAATGCTTTGCTGCTGTATGAGTAATTTCTCATCATAATCTCGAAAGATTTCGATATTGTTATAAGCTTGTTCATCGGAAATACCGAGTTCACGTAAAGCGCGATAAGCCATACCTAATGATGATAAATAGGTTTCACGCCAAATATGTTCAACACCTAAATCTCTTAACAGGTGTACATGATGGCGGTCACGAGCGCGTGCTAATAGCTTTATGTGTGGATAGTTCAATCTTAGATGCCGTGCAACATTCATAGAGTCTTCGACATCATCAATTGCCAAAATAAATACTTGGGCTTTTTCAATGCCTGCCGAGCGAAGTAAATCAGGCTGAGTGACATCGCCATAATAGAGTTTACCGCCGTATCGACGCACAAAGTCCACTTGGTGAAGATTGTTGTCGATAGCAGTAAAGCCTAAGTGCTGCAAGCGGGCAATACGCGCAATAATCTGTCCAAATCGACCAAACCCAGCAATGATAATTGGATTATCTTGCTGAGGAATTTCATCATACTCAGGTGGACGTTCTTTATTAAACAAAGGAATGATTTTAGTTGCCATAATCCAGTAAATAACTGGTGTCAGGACCATCGATAACGTCACAATCAGCGTAACAGGCTCTAATAAGGCATCGGTTAAAATCTTTTCACTTTTAGCAAGGCTTAAAATGACAAAAGCAAATTCACCACCTTGAGCCAAGCAAGTTCCAAGCAGCAGACTATTATTCCAACTGTATTTTTTATAGCGGGCAATGGCGGTCAACACGAGGGTTTTGATGAGGAGTAAGCCAATCGCTCCACCAATAATGAGCCAAGGCATTTCAATCAGTAACGACAGTTGCGTGGTCATGCCCACAGTCATAAAGAACAAACCAAGTAATAGTCCTTTAAATGGAGCAATACTTGCTTCAAGTTCATGACGGAATTCTGAGTCAGCTAAAAGTACGCCAGTGAGGAAAGCGCCTAGAGTTGTGCTAATCCCTAAAGTATCCATGAGTAGCACAACAGCAAGAATAATAAATAACCCTACTGCGGTAATCAGTTCGGTTGCACCACTTTTTGCAACGAAGCGGAAAAATGGACGCATGACATAGCGACTAAATAAGAACAGACCACTGAATGTCGCGATGATGGCAGCAAAGTAAGCAATACCATGATGGGTAGATTCGGTTCCTGCCAACAGTGGAATCATTGCCAGTAAAGGAATCGCTGCGATATCTTGGAACAGTAAAATTGAAAACGATTGCTGACCATAGGTGGTGTTGAGCTGTTGTTTTTCGGTCAGTAGTTGTAATACAAAGGCTGTAGAAGACAGCGCAAGCGCAAAACCAATGACAAAGCTGGCAGCAAGTTGTTGCTGAAATAGTAGCAATATGGTGAGCATCAGAATTACGCCCGTAATCACCACTTGCAAACTGCCCATCACGAAAATGGAGTCGCGCATTTCCCATAAACGTTGAGGACGTAACTCTAGTCCAATCAGGAACATAAGTAAGATGACCCCAAACTCAGCCAGTTCCATAATGGCTTCAGGGTCATGGGCAATGTTTAAAACACTCGGGCCAAGAAGGATGCCCGTAAATAAATAACCTAAAACTGTTGCAATCCCTAAGCGTTTACCCAAAGGGACTAAAATCAGAGAAGCTCCAAGAAAAATTGTTGCTTGCAGTAGGAATGACATTCATTACCCCGAATGTATTGATCTTTTTAAGTGTAAAGCCAAAAGGGCTTCTTCACACCATCATATTCAAATCATCTAACTAAATTCTTGCGGGTCAACATCAATAGAGAGTCTAAGTTGATGCTGTCTTGGTGCATGAACCAACTGAGCCCACCATTGTCTTAAGTAAAAATGCAGACGAGCACGGTCGGCAGACAAAATCACCATATGTGCGCGGTAACGTCCCGCTTTACGTTCCATTGGTGCTGGAATTGGCCCCCAGATATCAACAATATCACCTGCAATTTGACGAAGTTGCTCGGCAGCTTCATTTAAAAAATGCAAGGTATAGTCACGATCTTTCGATTCAGCACGAATTAAGACCGCATAACGATAAGGCGGCAGTAATGCAACTTTACGCTCAGCCAGAGTTTGTTTTGCGACTGCCCGATAATCTTTTTCGATGAGTGTGGTGAGTAAAGGATGATCTGGCCTTAAAGTCTGTAAATAAACATGACCTTTGTGTTCTCCACGACCAGCACGACCAGCGACTTGTACAATCAGCTGAGCCGTACGTTCTGGCGCCCGAATATCGACACTCAGTAAACCCGCATCAATATCTAAAATAGCAACCAAGGTCACATGTGGAAAATGGTGACCCTTTGCCAACATTTGAGTACCAAGCAAAATTGTTGGTTTGTTTTGATGAATACGATCATAAATTTTTTGCCAACTACCGACACGACTGGTGCTGTCACGATCGACCCGAATCACATCATAGTCTGGAAATAATTCTTGTAAGTGCTCTTCAACTTTGGCTGTTCCTGCACCTAAAGTTTTTAAACTCTTCTGCTGACATTCAGGGCAGTGGTCTGGCAAGCGATGAACCGTGCCGCAGTGGTGACAATGTAAATAAGAATAAGGCTGAGTGTGTAACGTAAAATGCGCATCGCAATGTGGACAATTCGCTTGCCATCCACAGCTTTCACACACAAGTACAGGCGCATAGCCACGACGATTTAAAAAAATTAAAACCTGTTCTTTTCTTGCTAGCGTATTTTTAATCTGTTCGATTAAAGGCTGACTAATACCATGCTGCTTTTTGACAATTTTAAGATCTATCAAATGCATTTTAGGTAAAAGCGCGTGGCCTGCACGCTGGTTCAGTTGCAGTGAAGTTAACTTGCCAGTTTCTACTAAGTAATAACTGTCAATGCTTGGAGTCGCTGAACCTAAAATAACAGGGCAGCCTTGTAAGTGGCCCCGATAAAGCGCGACATCGCGGGCATGGTAACGGAAACCTTCTTGCTGTTTATAAGACAGGTCGTGTTCTTCATCTAAAATAATGAGACCCAAACGTGGCAGCGGCGTATAAATGGCGGAACGAGTCCCTAAAATAATAGAGGCCTTTCCAGTTTGTGCCTGTTGCCATGCTTGTAAACGTTTAGAGTCATTTAAGCCTGAATGTAATAAAGCAATGTCACAGTTAAAACGAGACTTAAAGCGAGAAATAGTTTGAGGGGTTAAACCAATTTCAGGAACTAATACTAGGACTTGCTTACCTTGCTTTAGCACCTCATGCATGATGTGCAAATAAACTTCGGTTTTACCACTTCCAGTTAAGCCATCTAGTAAAAATGCTTGGTATTGATGCTGTGCATTAATGACGTGCTGAGTTGCTTTCTTTTGGTCATCATTTAACGTGAGTGGCATTTGAGCCAATTGCACAGGTGCTGGGCTAAAATCATGAGGCTCAAGTGTACAGTCTATGAGTCCTTTCTTTTGTAGCGCTTTAAGCGTAGCCGTTTCTACACCACTTAAATTAAGAATATTTTCTGTAGTTCCGGCAGGATGTAATTTTAAAATCTGATACGCATCTTGTTGCTTAATGGAACGCTTTAACAAGGCTTCTACATTGTCACAAGGAATGATTTTCCATAGATGAAACAATACATCCATTGGTTTACCCTGACGCAATAACGCGGGTAGGGCCGTTTGCATCACTTCACCAATCGGAAATTGGTAATACTGGGCAGACCATGTCAATAAACTTAAAACTTGTTCATCTAAAATAGGTTCATCATCTAAAAGTTCAGAAATGGCTTTAAGCTGAAAGTTACCTGTAAATGATTCTTGTGGGTCAACTTTTTCAGTAATGATACCAATTAGGTTTTGCTGTCCAAATGAAATCGCGACGCGTGAACCTACCTGAGCCCGTTCATATTGTGCTTTGGTGAGTGTATAGTCAAAAGTGTCGTACAGATGCACAGGTACGGCAACACGCACACGATAAACAACTGAATCAGGTTTTGGCGTTATGGTCATAGAGGCTCATTTCGTCAATTTTAAAAAACGGCATAGCGTCGTGAAGAGGACTTGGGTATTCTACACAGGCTATAGAATGAATATGAATGATTGCGTAGCATAGATGCAACAGCAGCGACTATTATTTTTGGAAAATTAGAACATTACCATGCCTGCATATCAATTTACTGCTATTGATGCTTCAGGGAAGCAGCAAAAGGGGGTGCTTGAGGGAGACTCAGCACGTCAGATTCGCCAACAATTACGTGATAAAGCATGGACTCCGATTAGCGTTGACCCGGTTGAGCAAAAAGATAAGCATCAAAGCCACGGGTTATTCCAGAAAAAGTTTAGTGCTTATGATTTGGCACTGATGACCAGACAACTCTCCGTTTTGGTTGCTGCTGCAATTCCTCTAGAAGAAGCCTTACGCGCCGTGAGCAGACAAAGTGAAAAAGCCCATGTGCAAAATCTTTTACTTTCGGTTCGTTCAAGAGTATTGGAAGGGCATTCACTTGCGCAAGGCATGCAACAGTCAGGGCGTTTTCCTGACCTTTATATTGCAACGGTTGCCGCAGGTGAACGATCAGGACATTTAGATCTGATTTTAGATCAGTTGTCTGACTACACCGAGAACCGTTTTGCCATGCAAAAGAAAGTTCAAGGTGCCATGATTTACCCGATCATTTTAATGCTGATGTCATTTGGTATTGTGATGGGATTAATGACTTATGTTGTGCCAGAGATTGTAAAAACCTTCGATCAAAGCAAAGATGCCTTACCATGGATTACAGTCGCTTTAATGAAAGCGAGTGATTTTATTCGCCATGCGTGGGTGTTTATTATTCTTTTTGCAGTTGTGGGTGTAGTTGCCTTTGTACGGTTTTTAAAAACAACGGCTGGTCATTATGCTTTTGATCGCTTAACACTCAAATTGCCATTATTCGGTAAACTGTCCCGTGGTATTAATGCTGCACGCTTTGCCAGTACTTTGTCTATTTTGACTCGTTCGGGTGTGCCATTGGTGGACGCCTTAAAAATTGGTGCGGCTGTGACCAATAACTGGGTGATCCGTGACTCAATTGCTCATGCTGCTGAACGTGTCACAGAAGGTGGTAACTTGGGTACGCAATTGGAGCGCAGTGGTTATTTCCCACCAATGATGGTACAAATGATCCGAAGTGGTGAGGCATCAGGCGAACTGGATCGCATGCTAGAACGTGCGTCGACTATGCAAGACCGTGAGGTGACGACATTTATTTCAACCTTATTGGCATTACTTGAACCGCTTATGCTAGTTCTAATGGCAAGTATTGTACTGGTCATTGTAATTGCGGTTATGCTGCCAATCGTAAATATGAACAATATGATTTAATAACTTTGATATTAGAGATAATGATGAAAGTAAAAAATATTCAAAGCGAAACAGTGATGAAGCAACATAGTGAATCTGTGGTTTCAAATCAGCTTGAGCCAACGAGCCATTCCGAGCATAGCTCTGTATCAGATGTTTATTCCTCAAGCGCTTTCGGACTTGCGGCACGTTCGAATGGTGCTCGAATGAAACGTGTCTCAGGCTTTACCCTTATTGAAGTTATGGTTGTGATTGTGATTTTAGGGGTATTGGCTGCTTTAATCGTACCGAACGTCATGGGCCGTAGTGAAAAAGCTAAAATCGATACGACTCAAATTACCTTAAAGGGCGTAGCGGGTGCTTTAGATCAGTACAAGCTCGATAACGGACATTTCCCGACCATGCAAGAAGGTGGTTTAGATGCCCTCATTAACCAGCCTGCTACCGCAAAAAACTGGATGCCGGGTGGTTATGTGAAAGGTGGTTACCCTAAAGACAGTTGGAAAAATGATATTCAATATGTCATTCCTGGAAAAGATGGCCATCCTTTTGACCTATATTCATTTGGTGCAGATGGTAAAGAAGGTGGTGAAGGCAACGATGCCGATATTTACTACCAACCTTAATTAAAATGTAAGAGAGATTATCGATTTGTTTAAAAAGATAAAATGATAATGCGAATTGATAATCTTTCTTAATCACAAAAAATATAATAACTATTTGAAAATAAAATAATAAAGTTAATAGTTAGATTTGAGATTTAAAATAAGAATTATTCCCATATTTAATAGTTACAAGAAAGTTAAAATATAAGAGAAAATAAGCTATATATTTAAATAAAAGCTTTGCATAATAAATAAAAAAGCACTTTATAAACTTATAGGAGAGATTAAATGAAAGCATTTCTCGTACTTGATGAACTAAACCAGTTTCATTGGGTAATGCTTAAGTCTGTCCTATTGATTTTAGCGTTATTACCGATTGCCGAAGTTTCATTAAAGCTATGGTTGAGTACAGAAGGCAGTAGTCAAATCATGATTGGCTTCTTTGCATTAAGTATTGTCAGTGCGTGGTTAATGGTGAGCTTTTTCACTGCATTAAAAGCGAGTGTATGGCAAGCTAAACAGATCTCTTCTAAATATGAGCAATTAGTTTTTAAAGCTTATCGCTATGTGCCTATGGTTTTTTTATCAAGCTTAGTTGCTTATTTATCTTTGGAATTATCAATCGCTTTTTAGTGATATTTAAAATCAAATTTTTAAATAAAACGTAGAGGCAGTATCTACGTTTTATTTTTTTGTTTAAGCAGGCTCAACCAATCGTGCTGTGATTTTACGGACGACGGGTAAGACTAAAAGCAGCGTTGGAAAAGCAATTAACCAAGAAATGACCCATGCAGACATCCAGACATTTATAGAAAAGTCTTCTAGTCCTAAACTTCGTAAAGTGCTGACCATGGACACTACAAAAGTCATAATGATGGATAGAAGAAAAGGTAAAACAATAGCTGTATAACGACTTGGAAGTTTCTTAAAATTATAGAAAGTTTTTTGGTTTTCCATTTTGACTCCGTAAACCAACAAACGCCCGCGCCATTCAAAATATAAAAATATTTTGAACAAATAGCTCCAAGCCTTGTTGGAGATATGTTGGAACGTTGATTGACGTAAACGTTTACGGCTTTTGAATCAGCGGACTTAATTTAACATGGAATTTTCAAATTAAACATAAATAATTTATTTTTTTATATTGTGTGTTTTTGATTTGAAGATTTAAGAATATGAGAAATACAAGTGGAACAGATTGAGTGGAATGATTTTTTAAAAGTAGAACTTCGCGTTGGCAAAATTATTCAAGCTGAGGTTTTTGAAAAAGCGCGTAAACCTGCCTATATTTTGCATGTAGATTTTGGTGAAGAGTTAGGGGTACGTAAATCCAGTGCTCAGATTACTAAACTTTATCGACCACAAGATTTGATTGGTAAATTAGTGGTTGCTGTCGTGAATTTCCCTAAAAAACAAATTGGTCCTATTCAGTCAGAATGCTTAGTGACAGGGTTTCATAACGCAGATGGGGATGTTGCACTTTGTATCCCAGAGTTTGAAGTTCCTCTGGGTACAAAGCTATTATAATTTAGCGACGTGATTTAAAAGACACATCAACTTTACGTGGACGATAAATCCAACCTAAAACCAGCAGTAATACCGCAAATCCTAAAATTGGATAATCACCTAAACGGTTATAGAGAGTTTGACCTTGCATGGCTGGTAAATCGCCTCTCAAGACAAACTCTTTATCAATCGGTGCTTGTTCAGTGATATGACCATTTTGATCAATAAACGCTGTTACACCTGTGTTGGTTGCACGAATAAACCAGCGACCGTTTTCTTTCGCACGCATTTGCACCATTTGTAAATGTTGCCATGGGCCAGCTGTTCCAGTGAACCAAGCATCATTAGATACTGTCACCAAGAAGTCGCTGTCTTCTGCATTACGGCGTGTCAGGTTTGGATATGCCACTTCATAGCAAATTGCAGCCGCAAGAGCATGACCTTTAATTAAAAGTGGTTTCTGGTTGCTCTCGCCACGTGTAAAACCACTCATGCTAATGTCATTTTGCATGGCAGGTAAAACCCATGACAGTAAACCTGACAATGGAATATATTCGCCAAACGGCACAAGACGCTGTTTTTTATAGAGACCGCTTGAGTCGCTACCAGAAGCCATAATACTGTTGTAATACTGAGGACTACCAACTTGATGTGATTTCGCGACATCCCAATAAGGAATGCCGGTTACCCAAGCTGTATGGTTCTTTTTCGCCTGCGCATCCATTGCATCCAAAAACGGTTCAATGTCGGTTTGGAAGAGTGGAATTGAAGACTCAGGCCATACAATTAAGTCACGGCCCCATTCAGATTGAGTCAAACCAGCATAAATTTCTAATGTTCTAACTTGATATTCGGTTAGCCATTTTAAATCTTGTGGAATGTTACCTTGAATGAGCGAAACGTTCAGTGGTTTAGCCGCTTTAGGTTGTACAAACTGAATATATGATGCTCCCCATGCACCTAAAACTAATAGGGCAGAAGGAATAACCCAGAAAATACGCTTACGTAGAACTTCGACTAAAGCACACGCTAGTACAATTGCCACGAAGGAAATTGCATAAATACCAAATAGCGGCGCATAACCATCGAGTAGGCGTTCGGTAAAAGCGTAACCTACAAATAGCCACGGGAAACCCGTAAATACCCAAGTTTTAGCCCACTCAAAAACAATCCAGAGAGGTGCGAAAGTCAGGGGTGTTTCTGGGAAGAAACATCGATAAACCCAAGTTTGAAATGCTGTAAATAAGCCCATCACAAGAGCCATAACAGCAATCATACATACGCTTAGAAACGCATTGGTATCGCCGTATACATGGATAGACGTGTAGAGCCAAAAAGCTCCTACAAACCATAAACCAAAACCATAGCTCCAGCCAATCGCAAAAGCCTGTTTGGCTGAGCGTTTATGCAATGTTGCATAGAGTAGGGCAGGAGACAAAATTGCCAACCACCACCAATAATAAGGTGCCAGTGCAAAACTAAACACGGCACCCGAAAATAAAGCAATGAGCAAAGGAAAAATTAAAGGAAGCTGTTTTTGTTGTTGCGAAGAATCTAACAGCTTTTCAAAGTATGCTCTCATTGACGTACAGCTCGAATCAGATGAATAGTGCGGGCATCTGCTTCAACAATCGTAAATAACCACTTTCCAAGTTCAACAGTCTGACCTTGTAAATCACTGACTAAACCAATTTCTTGAAGCAATAAACCGCCGACAGTTTCTACTTCATCGTCAGAAAAATCAGCATCTAAAACAGTGTTGAAGTGTTCAATTGGTGTAAGTGCTTGCACCATCCATGCATTCGCTACACTGTGGTCACTATCTGGAACAATGTACTGTGCATCTTCATCAGCAGTATCATGTTCGTCTTCAATTTCACCCACGATCTCTTCAAGAATATCTTCAAGCGTAACAAGCCCAGCCGTTGAACCATATTCATCAATGACAATCGCGATATGGGTTTGGGTATGTTTTAGCATACGAAGAACTTGATCTGAACGAGCGCTTTCAGGCACAAATAATGGCTGGCGCATAAGCGAGCCAATATCTAATTTGGTATTTGGTTCAGTCAAAAATGGCAGTAAATCTTTTGCCAGTAATATACCGACAACATTATCGGGTTGGTCAGCCGAGAAAACTGGAAAACGTGAGTGAGCAGACTCAACCAATACATGAAGAATATCAAGTAACTGATCATCTTCTTGCATACTGATCATTGCTGTTCGCGGCGTCATGACTTCACGAATTTTTGTAGCAGGAAGGTCAAGAACACCTTCTAGCATGGCAACAGTATCAGGTTCTAAAAAACGACGTGAATTTTGGACTAGTTTTAATAATTCATCTCGGGTTTCGGGCGCTGTACCTAACCACTTTCGTAAGCCTCGCATTCCCCACGACGGACTCGGTTCCTCTTGCATGATCTTTCCTAAAGACTCAATGTATCAAATGAATACAATGATCATACCGAAGAAAAGGCCCTTATGCATCTATAAAACAAAGTAAAAGACAAAACACATATTGTTATGTAAACACCAGTTACAGTTCATAAGTCAGTGATCGGTTTATGCTAAAATGTGAAAATTCTATTTGTTCGAGTTAGTTATGTCAGAACAACCTATTTCACCTACTGTACAACTCAATACACGTGGTTTACGTTGTCCGGAACCTGTCATGATGTTGCATCAAGCCATTCGTAAATCTAAATCTGGAGACGTGGTTGAGGTCTTCGCAACAGACAATTCGACTTCGTGGGATATTCCTAAATTTTGTATGCACTTGGGTCACGAATTGCTTTTGCAAGAAGAACGCTTAGATGAAAATGGTCATAAAGAATTTCATTACTTGGTGAAAAAGGGCTAAAGCAAATATTTAAAGCTTTAGCTCCATGTTCTTGAATCTAATAAAAATTAAAACAGTGAATACACTTCATTTCAGGACGTAAAGATGAAAAGTTCTCATCTATGCTTAGGGTTTGCTGCTTGCGCCTTATTTAGTTCAATCACATATGCAAAAACCTGTGAAACTCCTATACAAACTATGAATGTCGCAGGTTTAGAGGTTGGGCAAAATATTCGTGAGTTTCAAAAGCTTCACCCTACAGTAAAACAAGTGGTGTTAGGAGGAGATAGTTACCATTTAGAGTTTGCCGATGGGGTTGATCCCCAGATCAAAAAAACAGGCGTCACTGGAATTGGTCATATTGCTTATGATCTAGATACCGGAATGATCACTTCCTTTAGTTTGAGTTTTCTTGATGGCCCTATGGCAAGTTATGAGACGGACTTAGATCTTTTTAAAAGTAGAATTCTTAACAAATTTAAGGTTCCCCAAAAAGGTTGGGTGCAAAAGGATAATAAATATATCTATCAATGTGATGATTATCGAATTGAGATTCATCAGGACTATGGTGCTGCACATACAGCCATTGGGCCAACCGTTATGGTATTTGGTAAAAAATCGAAGATATTCTAATAAAAAAAACTCCCCTCACTTGAGGGGAGTTTTTTTAAGGAATTACATATTTGGATAGTTTGGACCACCGCCGCCTTCAGGCGTTACCCATGTGATGTTTTGAGATGGGTCTTTAATATCACAAGTCTTACAGTGAACACAGTTTGCTGCGTTAATCTGGAAGCGCTTAGAACCATCATCATTTTCCATGATTTCATAAACACCAGCAGGGCAGTAGCGCTGAGCAGGCTCATCCCATTTTGGTAAGTTTACGTTCACTGGAATTGAAGGATCAGTAAGCTTCAAGTGAGCTGGCTGGTTTTCTTCATGTACAGTGTTTGAGATAAACACAGAAGACAAACGGTCAAATGTAAGTTTGCCATCTGGTTTTGGATAGTTTGGCTTAAAGCTTGTTGCATCAACAGTTTTCAATGCAGCAAAGTCTTGCTTCAAGTCATGTAAAGTGAATGGAACTTTAAAGACGTTTTGGTCGATAAAGTTAAATGCACCACCAATCCATTGACCAAATTTATGCATTGCTGGACCAAAGTTACGAGAGTTATAAAGCTCTTCTTTTAACCAGCTGTTGTTAAATTTGTCAGTGTATGAAGTCAATTCTTTAACGAATAAATCTTCGCCTTCAGTAACACGTGCAATCGCAAGGTCACCACCTTTTTCTACACCAGCAGCAATCGCTTCAAATACAGCCTCACCACATAACATGCCTGATTTCATGGCAGTGTGTGAGCCTTTGATTTTTGCAAAGTTTAAGAAACCTGCGTCATCACCAATCAAGCAACCGCCCGGGAAAGTCAATTTAGGCAATGAGTTGAAGCCGCCTTTCACTACAGCACGTGCGCCATAAGAAATACGCTTACCACCTTCTAAATATTGTTTAATGAGTGGGTGAGTTTTCCAGCGCTGCATTTCCATGAATGGATACATGTGTGGATTTTCATAAGACAAGTCCACAATCATACCCAAAGTCACTTGGTTGTTTTCAGCGTGGTATAACCACCAACCACCAGAAGAACCAGTTTCAGCCAATGGCCAACCAGCGCCATGCATCACTAAGCCCGGCTTATGTTTTGCTGGGTCAATTTCCCAAAGTTCTTTAATCCCGATACCGTAGTGCTGAGGGTCAGCATCTTTATCAAGGTTATATTTTGCAATAAGGCGTTTACCTAAGTGACCACGGCAACCTTCAGCAAAGAGAGTGTATTTAGCGTGAAGCTCATAACCCGGAGTAAAGTTATGCGTTGGTTCGCCATCTTTACCAATACCCATGTCACCAGTTTGAATACCTTTTACAGTACCGTCTTCATGGTAAAGCACTTCAGATGCAGCAAAGCCAGGGAAGATAGAAACTTCTAATTCTTCAGCTTTTTGGCCTAACCAACGAACCACGTTACCTAATGAAATAACATAGTTACCGTCATTGTGCATGGTTTTAGGAACCATCCAGTGAGGTGCTTCTTTAGACGTAGTTTCTGAAAGCAAGAAGAATGTTTTGTCTTCAGTTACAGGTACGTTAAGAGGCGCGCCTTCTTCTTTCCAGTTCGGGAAAAGTTCATTAATAGCACGTGGTTCAAGTACAGCACCAGATAAGATATGCGCACCTACTTCAGAGCCTTTTTCAACTACACAAACTGAAAGATCGGGTAAGTTATTCTCAATCGCTAATTGACGGATCTTAATCGCAGCAGATAGACCTGCAGGTCCTGCACCTACGATGACAACGTCAAACTCCATCGATTCGCGTTCGATGTGTTCCATGTAGGACTCCTCAATACTTAAAGGTGGCAACCGTAATGTCAGATCATCCGGTGCTGCCGTGAGTTTTAATCCATAGGCGCAAATATGCTATTGTGCCTTTTATCGTTTTGGCTAGTATAGTTTTAAACCATGATCTAGCCAATTGGCTGAGTCGTCATATTTTCTCGTCAGCAAGGCATAAACTATGGTAAATCAAAATAATTCCCCATCGGATATGGGAAAAATACCGTTATCTGATGATAAAAACTTAATGAACATTGCACAATACTTAAAAGATGTACAGCAAAGTCACAAAAGGTCAATTCCACCTTTAGAGCAATGGCATCCAAAGCATTGCGGTAAAATGGATTTAACGGTTAAAGCCAATGGAGAATGGTGGCACGAAGGTCAATTAATCAAGCGCCAAGCCCTATTGGATTTGTTTACCAAAGTCCTATGGAAAGAAGAGGGTAAATTCTACCTGAAAACCCCTGTAGAACAAATTGAAATCGAAGTTGAAGATGAACCTTTATTGGTCAATCAGGTGGATCAGGTCGAAATTTCAGGTGATCAGTTTTTACAACTGACGACGACCAATCAAGATGTGATTTTGGTTGATGCAGAACACCCGATTTTTATGCGCGAATATGCAGGCGAATTACGCCCTTATGTGCATGTCCGATTTGGTATTAATGCACTTATTCAACGCCAAGCTTTCTATCACCTCGTGAACTACGGAACACTGGTCGAAAATGATAAAGGTGAAACCATTTTGCAGTTAAAAAGTGGTAATTTGCACTTGCAATTAGGCACTTGAGGTTTAAGCTTTATAGAGTGAAATTTTCCGACACTCTCTAGTACTGCCATGACAGCCATACAGCCTTTATTTACTGAATTAGAATCTATGCCTAAAGCATCAGCAGATGCCCCAATTGGTATTTTTGATTCGGGAATTGGAGGAATGTCGGTTGCAGCAGAAATTGCCAGATATTTGCCAAACGAACGTATTGTCTATTATGCCGATACAGCCTATGTACCTTACGGCCCTCGTTCTGATGACGAAATTAGAGAGCTTACCGCTCGCGCTGTCGATTGGTTATACCGCCAAGGTTGTAAAATTGCAGTCGTAGCATGTAATACTGCCTCAGCATTTAGTCTTGACCATTTACGTGAACATTATGGCGAGCACTTCCCAATTGTTGGTTTAGTACCGGCATTAAAACCTGCCGTATTACAAACACGTTCTAAAGTAGTGGCAGTATTGGCAACGCCTGCTACTTTTCGTGGGCAACTTATTAAAGATGTTGTTGAAAAGTTTGCTGTTCCAGCGGGTGTTAAAGTCATGACTTTAACTAATCTGGAACTTGTTCCTTGTGTTGAAGCAGGGCAGCAAATGAGTCCTGTTTGTTTGAATGCATTAAAAGAGGTTTTACAGCCTGCAGCCGATCAAGGGGCTGACTATTTAGTGCTCGGTTGTACGCATTATCCGTTCTTAAATGAAGCAATTCAGCATCTTTTTGATAACCAATTCACACTGGTTGATTCGGGATTAGCAGTTGCCCGACAAACAGCCCGTATTTTAATAAAAAATGAGTTATTATGTGACCAAATACGTCAGAATGTTGCACGTATTGAATGTTATGTAAGTGGTAATAATGCCGATGCATTGCAACCTGTTTTACAGAATATGATTCCACAAGAATTGTCATGGACGCTGCACAATCTGAGTTGAGCTCTGTTGTAGGCATTCAGAAGAAAGCGTTTTTTATATTTATTTTTTCTTATTTGGGGCGGTTCATAGTCTTGGCTTATTTAGGCCATATTAAGATTATGGGGCGATAAGGGTATTGTTATGCTCGATACACGCTATCAGATTTTTATTTCAACGTCAGGTCGCGAGATGCAACCTGAACGTGTAGTTCTCTCTCAAACTTTAGTCAGTATGGGTTTCTTTGCTTGGGGTTTAGAGTATAGAAGTCCTTTAACTACAACACTTTCCCGTCGACAAATTGATGAATCGGATTACGTTGTCTTACTATTAGGCAGCCAGTACGGTGAACAATCTATTTCTGGCGCTAGCTATTTTGCTCAAGAGTATGAATATGCTTTAAGCCGAGCTAAACCTATTGTGGTATTCATGCATGAGCAACCTGAAAGCCGCGATATGCATTTGCAAGAGACTCATCCACAGCTTAAAGAAAAATTTCTAGCATTTAGAAAGAAACTATTACACGAAGCTCACCACGTATTTTACTTTAAAAGCCCGCGTGATTTAGAGCTAGCTGTCCGTTTAAATATGCCTCTAATGGTTGAACAACATGTGGGACAGGGTTGGGTACCTGCACACCAAGCACATCAGTTGGAAGATGAGGTTAATCGATTAAAAAGTAAAATTTTACAATTAGAGAAACAATTAGCAGATGTGCCTACACAACTCAATGAAGTAGCGCCACAAGACATTTTTGCGTTTGAGTATCAAATTCAAGCGTTTCAAGACGGTAACTTTAAAGAGCTGAAACGCCAGAGGCAAATGACGTGGTCTGAGCTATTAAGTATTTTGGCTAAACACTTTGAGACAGCTATGCCAGAAGAAAACTTCGGCACTTGCCTTAATGAATATCTTAATCAAGCAGGGCTAGAAGATGCCCGCGAGGTGTTACCTCGTGCCCATGCAGTAGCTTGTGCACAAATCAATCATAAAGCGCTATTTCGAATTAAAAGGCAAATGCAGTCACAAGGTTGGATTATTCCAACAAAATCTGAGCAGTACCCAAGTTTGTGGAAATTGACTACAAAAGCGCAAAAGCTTTTACTGAGTTATAAATGGAATCATCGAGGTGCTCGATTAAAAGCTTAGAGCGATTCAATTTATATATAACAATGAAAACTGTTACATTAGTGTCATAAGTTGAACTGAAAGGCATTTGCGCATGTCGTTTGAACAAAAACCGAAAGTTACTGTCATTTTAGCGAATTTAGGTACACCGGATGAGGCAACTGTCCCAGCGGTGCGCCGTTTTTTAAAGCAGTTTTTATCTGATTCACGTGTGATTGAAATACCAAAATTGATCTGGTGGATTATTTTAAATTTGTTCGTTTTACCTTTTCGCCCAAAAAGAGTAGCGCATGCCTATGCTTCAGTATGGTCTACCGATTCACCCATGCGTGAAATTGTGCTCGAGCAAACTCAACGTGTGCAAGCTTATTTAGAGCGTGAAAATAAACAATTTGATTTAACTGTATTGCCAGCAATGACTTATGGTAATCCGGGTATTGATGCAGTTTTAGAAAAACTGGCAGTTCATCCACAAGAGCATGTCATTTTATTGCCTTTATTTCCTCAGTATTCTGCGACATCTACAGCGCCTCTATACGATGCATTTGCCAAATGGATTCCTACTCAGCGAAATTTGCCAGGTCTAACCATTATTAAAGACTACTACCAGCACCCAATGTTTATTCAAGCACTGGCGGAAAGTGTTTTAGTCTACCAAGAGCAGCATGGTAAGCCTGAAAAACTATTGATGTCATTTCATGGTATTCCACAGCCTTATGCAGACAAAGGTGATCCTTATGCAGACCGTTGTCGCATTACCGCAAAGTTAGTCGCTGAAGCTTTACATTTAAAAGATGATGAATGGGCAATTAGTTTCCAATCACGTTTTGGAAAACAAGAATGGGTAAAACCTTATACTGATCAGCTTTTACAAGATTGGGCGAAGCAGGGTGTTAAGTCAGTTCAGGTTTTAAGTCCCGCTTTTTCTGCTGACTGCTTAGAAACACTTGAAGAGTTAGCCATCCAAAACGCTGAGTTGTTTCAAGAGGCGGGTGGCGGAAGCTATGCTTACATTCCTGCTTTAAATAGTGATCAGGCTCATATTGATTTGCTTGCAGGTTTAGTTCAGGCTAATCTTGATGCCCTTACTCATACCTTAGCCCACCGTTAATTGCGTTTTAGCCAGAGGTTCTTATGCTGCAAGTCAAAATTGTTCCAGTTACTGCTTTTGCTCAAAACTGTTCTTTAGTCTGGGACAGTGAAACAAAAGAAGCAGTTTTGATTGATGCAGGCGGTGACGCTGCTGTTTTGAAGAAAGAAGTAGAAGCTTTAGGTTTAAAAGTAAAGGCACTATGGCTTACTCATGGGCATTTAGATCACGCAGGGGCAGTGGGTGAACTCGCACAAGAATGGAGTGTTCCCGTTGTTGGTCCGCATAAAGAAGATCAGTTCTGGTTAGATATGATTCAGGAAGTTTCAGCACGTTATGGCTTTCCAATTCCACAGCCAGTAAAAGTTGATCAATGGCTTGAAGGCGGCGAAGTGCTCAAACTCGGTGAAGATGAGTTTGAGGTACGTTTTGCACCAGGACATACACCAGGGCATGTCATGTTCTATAACAAGAATCATGGCTTACTCTGGACTGGCGATGTCCTGTTTAAAGGCTCAATAGGAAGAACAGACTTTCCACGTGGTAACCATGAGCAACTCATTGAATCGATTCAACGTGAATGCTTTAGCTTGCCAGATCAAACCCAATTTATTTCAGGTCATGGTCCAATGAGTACCATTGGCTATGAAAAAAAATTTAACCCGTTTGTCGCAGGTAAAGCGGGTTAATCCTCATAATCATCTTCATGCTGACTACCCTTGTTTTGCTGAGGAGCATCTTGGGTAGGCAGTCTATATTCATCGTTTGCCCAAGCGCCTAAATCAATGAGTTTACAACGTTCAGAACAAAATGGACGAAATTCATTGCCTTCCCAAACACTTGGTTCACCACAACGTGGGCAGGGGAATGTACGTGGCATAAAGCGATATCCTCAAAGTGAAGAGAAATAGATTAGGCAAAAGTCAGGTGACTTGTTAGACTTGTGCCGATTTTTATTTAGTTTGATGTGATTATGCAGATTCGTCAATTTCAAGCACAACGTATGCAAGCGCCTCGCGATTTTACCCCAATTGAAAATACTCCAATTTGTGTAGAAATTGGGGCGGGCAAAGGTAAACATGCTTTGCTATTTAGTGGGCAAAATCCACAGCACACGTTATATGCGATTGAACGAACCCGAGAAAAATTCTTGGCAATGCAAAAGCAGCATGGTTTAGAACCACGAGAAAATCTGGTACCTGTACATGCGGATGCTTTGCCGTGGGTGGTACATGCTTTACAGCCTGCACAAGTTGAACATTTTTTTATTCTTTATCCGAACCCAGAACCGCATAATCCGGCACAACGCTGGTTGAATATGCCATTTTTTGAGTTTCTGTTATCACGTCTGAAAACAGGCGGAACCATTACTTTGGCAAGTAATATTCCTGAATATATTGAAGAAGCTGAACAACAGTTATTAAATGTGTGGAAGCTGCCTTACCAAAAAGAAAAAATTGCGCAAACCTCTGCACGTACTCATTTTGAAATTAAATATTTAGAGCGTGGCGAGCTTTGCCAGCAGCTCATTATGACCAAGCCTGAAGGTTATAAAACTCGATTTGATGAGTTTGCACCGCTGCAAGGGCAAACACATGTCGAATAAGCGGGTTGCCATTATCGGTGCTGGTCCGGCTGGTCTTATGGCTGCTGAGGTACTGAGCCAGTATACTTATGAAATTGATGTGTTTGAGCAAAAACCTTCGGCTGCACGTAAGTTTTTGATGGCTGGTAAAACGGGTTTAAATATCTCGCATGCCGAACCATTAGCCCAGTTCATTGAACGTTATGACCATGCAGAATGGCTCAAACCGTGGGTTGAAAAATGGGATGCAGTCTGGATTCAGAACTGGATGAAAAGTTTGAGAATAGACTCGTATGTGGGTAGTTCCGGTCGCATTTTCCCTGTCGAAATGAAAGCTGCTCCTTTACTGCGTGCTTGGCTCAAGCGCTTGGCAGAGCAACAAGTTAAATTCTTTTATCGTCATCGTTGTATTAATTTGCAAGGTACAACTGTGACTTTAGAAAACCAAAATAATCAAAGCAGCAAGACTTTTACCCAACAATACGATGCAGTCGTATTGGCTTGTGGGGCTGTATCTTGGTCCCAATTGGGTAGCGATGGTGCTTGGCAGCAATGGGTGGATCAATCCAGTATTGAACCTTTTCAAGCAAGTAATGCAGGAGTATTGCACACTTGGTCAGCTTTTATGGAAAGCTGTTTTGGTGAACCTTTAAAGCGTATCAATGCGTGGGTTGAGCCTAGCCAAGTTACTCATGGCGATATTGTGATTACTCACTATGGTTTAGAAAGTGGTGTTATTTATAAACTTGGACGAGCTTTAAGAGAACAACAAAAACAAGGGAAAAGCTTAAATCTATTTTTAGATTTATTGCCTGATGTAGAGTTGTCAAAGTTAATTAAAAAATTGCAGGTTAGTAAAAAACAATCGCTCACCAATATCTGGCGTAAAGCAGGCTTAGACACGGCCAAAATTAACTTAATTAGAGAAGTGGTTGATAAAGCGCTATGGAGCCAACCAGAGGCTATGGCTCAGCAAATGAAAGCACTTCAAATTAAGCTAGATGGCTTTAGACCTATTGAGGAAGCAATTAGCTGTGCTGGAGGTGTTAAGCAAGGTGCATTAACTGAAAGCCTAGAGCTTAAACAAACCTCAGGTGTTTTTTGCTGTGGTGAAATGCTGGACTGGGATGCTCCTACAGGCGGCTATTTGCTTACAGCATGCTTTGCTACGGGACGAGCGGCTGGTGAAGGCGTGCATTCATTCTTAGAGAAATAACGCCAAATTCGGTACTATGTTTGATATGTGAAAAGTGTTATTTTTGAGCAATCAATAATAATAGGATTTATGAGAACATGTCTCAAGCATCGCCAGTTTATCAAGGAAGTTGTTTATGTCAGGGTATTCGCTATGAAATTAAAGGCGATATCGGAGATATTATTCAGTGTCACTGCCAACGTTGTCGAAAATCCAATGGAACAGCATTTGCCACCAATGCTCCTGTTAAAAGTACAGATTTTAAAATTATCCAAGGTGAAGACCTTGTCAAAAAATTTGCTGTGAACGGTGTGTATCGCTGGTTTTGTAGCGAATGTGGTTCACCGCTTATAAGTTCGCGTGATGCCCAGCCTGAACTATATCGTGTAAGAATTGGGTCACTCGATACACCATTAAACCAAAAACCGACAATGCATATTTTTGCTGCTTCAAAAGCAGAGTGGGAAAGCATTTGTGACGATTTACCGCAATACGATGAACGTCCATGATTTAAAAAGTATGTTTTAATCAAATTTTAGATGATTTAATATACTTAAAACGGGGAGATGGCATTCCTCCCTTGAAAAACCGCCGTATTGGCTAATGATGCCTACGTTACCCTCATATATTTATATCGCTGGGTACGTAGGTTATTGCGTACTCTGCTTATTTTTGGAGTATGCCATGTCACGTTTCCCATCATTTTTGTTTGCTCTTTTAGCATCTCACTAAAGGGGTGGTTCTATGTATTATCCTTTACTTTCAATTGCTGTAGGTTCAGTGCTAGGGGCATGGTTGCGTTGGTTTTTAGGTTTAAAACTTAACCCGATTTACCCGCAAATTCCACTGGGTACTGTCACTGTTAATTTAGTCGGTGGTTTTATTATTGGTTTTGCGATGGCCTATTTTGCTCATAGTGATTTAAGTCCGAACTATAAGCTTTTTGTAATCACAGGCTTTTGTGGTGCTTTAACTACCTTTTCGACGTTCTCGATTGAGATTGTGACTTTATTGCAAAGTGGTAAGTTGGGAATGGCGATGTTGGCGATTTCTGTTCATTTAATAGGATCGTTAATTTTTACGTGTTTGGGGTTGGCGACTTATTATTGGGTAGCGGGGCATTGAGTTTTTATATTTAAGAATTGACCATGATTTCAAGTTGTGAGAGCTCATCGAAGTTGAGTGTTGAGTAGGATTTTCACGACGGAGTCTTATCGTTGAGTTATCTAATGGAAGTAGCTAATTAAGTTACTTTGGTTTTGCCCAAAGTAACCAAAGGCATCTGTCATTCGCAGAACCTGTTCACTGAATCCATTTATCTTATGCTTTGCAAAAACAAACTTTTATTGACACCACGCAGGCTGCGAATGACGTTATCGCGTATCAAATGTAAGAGGCTAATAAAATAATTAAGAAAAATAAGGCATCTACTATCGTGACAGACGGCATGGATGCCGTCGTTTCGCTGTGCTACATGGATGTAGCATCAGCGGGACAAAGGGTTTTGTCACTTTTGCCCTCAAAAGTGAGGCATTGCCTATTAATAGGCTTTAGAAAATCTCATAATTTGAGGCTGTGCTAAAAAAATGATTAAGCTTTTTCAGTTAAAGCCTGACCTTCAAACTTCACACCATCCCAACCATTTTGCATAAACTGACGAATATTTTGGTGGTCAGTTCCTTCTGGTGTAGCCAATACAGATGCATAGTGCTCTGCAAATAAACTTAAAGTTTGTGTTTGGTCTAAACCTTGTAACTTGGCAAAAGAGAAAACTTTTGCACTGCCTTGATTTTCAGTCGCAGCGTTATACTGTGCGCCATTTTGAAAAGCTGTTGGAGTATGTTGGTAACGTGCTTCAATATGAGCTAAAACGTCTGAAAATTTTGCTGTGCCTGCTTGTAATTGGGCAAGTAACTCTTGTGCCATAATCTTAAACTTCCTATCAAATGGGACTTAAGCATAGCATCGAATACACGCTTTGAAAGCTTGAGAGCTATAAAAAATGATGGGTTGTTGAAAATAATCAGAAGCGTTTTTAGGCAAATTGTGGATAAGTTTTAGTTTATACACAACTGAAAAAAGTATAGAAAAAATCCACATAAAAAAAGAAGCCTAAGTGGAGGAGATAGTCTTAGGCTTCCAATGATTTAAGTGTATTGGTCAAAACTTAACGTAAGATTAACTCTTACGATTGAAGCGAGCGAAGCGTTTGTTAAAGCTTGCAACACGGCCTTCATTACTTGCTTGACGTACTTCACCTGTATAGAAAGGATGTGAAGCACTCGAAATATCAAGAGTCACATAAGGATAGACTTGTCCTTGATATTCTTTGGTTTGTTTAGACTGAAGAGTACTACCAATTAAGAAGTAGACGTCTGCATTGGTGTCATGAAATAACACTTGTTGATAAGCAGGATGAATATCTTTACGCATGAGAGATTGTCCTAAATTATTTTTGATTAAAGAAATGTTATAACATAACATTAAATAAGTCAATGTAACCCTGAAAAGGCTACATTGGATCAGCTCATTGAGTTAATTAGCAGGAGGAACAAGTTCTTCAAATAAATCATTCAGGTTGTCATGTACTTTTAAGTGAATGAGGTTCCAGTAGTGTCCTGAAATGGTTCTATTGACCATTAAAGTATCTGGTGAAGGCTTAAACACATCCCAATATTTTAAAGACTTCTTCACAAGTAACATGCCATCATGATGTGATGAGTTCTCTGCAAAGTCATAGGTTGTGGTAAGCGGACGCAATAACACTTCAATCCAGAGCTTATAAAGGTCACTCGGAAATTTACCTTTCTCGTTCAAAGAGTGCAGGGCAAGTAATTCTGTTTCAATTAAGTCGATATCTTCATGACGAGCTGCATTCACCAATCGTTTAAAGCTATAGACAATTTCATTGGAAAGCGTTTTAACACTGCCATAGTCATAAATAATCACACTGCCATCTTGGCGGAAGGCAAAGTTACCTGGGTGAGGGTCACAGTGAAAACGCTTTAAAAAGAACATTTCCTGACCCAAAGCGCGGATTAAACGACGCCCAATAGTATTCCGAATTTCGATAGGCCAAGAACTCGCAGTTTCAATACTGTCACCTTGTTCAAGGCTTAAAGTCAAAATTCGTCTTGAAGAGTAATCTTTATAAACAGTCGGGATAATAATTTTGTCATCTAACTTGCTATGAAAAGTTTTAAAGACCTCAAGATTTTGAGCCTCAATTTCATAGTTAAGCTCTGCTGACAGGCTATCTTGAATCTCTGCAAAAAGTTGATCTTGCAGTTTTTTATCAATTTTAAGTACACCCATTAAGCGTAGTGCTAAACGTACTTGTTTTAAGTCACTTTCGCAGGCTTCATCAACACCGGGATATTGAACCTTAACCACAACTTGTTGGCCATTTGGCAAAACTGCTTTGTGAACTTGTCCAATTGATGCAGCGGCAAAAGGCTGTTCATCAAAAGATTTAAAGGCAACATTGAGCGGTTTTCCAAGCTCACGTTCCACTTGTTGCTGAATCGCAGAAAAAGGCATGGCTGGAGCTTGGCGTTGTAGTTTTGATATCGCTTTAGCAACTTCTGGTGGGAAGATATCTTTATATTGCGATGCAATTTGCCCAACTTTCATAACAGCACCTTTCATTTCACCTAAGGTGTCTGCAATCTGTAGACCGATATCTTGAAACAATTTAGTTTTTGCAGCCAGTTTCTGTTCTTCATCCGCAGTCAGGTTTCGAATCGAGTTAGAAACGGTTTTTGTTGCAATGCTCGCGGTCATTCCTGCAAGTTTCATAAATCGTTTGCCAGGTGAACTTGCATTCTTTGCCATATCTTCGATACCTCGTTGACTACAACATAATATTGTCTAGTTTTGATCATAGGTGACAAAACTTAAAAAGCCTATATGAAATTGTTTAGCGCATGTAAGAAAATTTTCGAAAAACAAAACGTTATTTTTAAAGTAAAAAATGTGAAAAGCTTTTCAAAATTCATTTCATAAACAAAGCTTTAATATCTATAAAGTCGCTGTTTTTTTAGTGCTAAGGTGAAGGACATGTTAAATAAGAAATAGAGACAATAAAAGTTATGACCAATCTAAATTCGTCCTATGGGCGTTCTCAAGCGGTTCCTTTGTCTGTGTTTGAACAGTCAAAAGACGCGCATATTATTCGCTCTGATGAAGAAGCAATTGAGGTTGCTAAACAACTTGCTCAAGAGTTTGCACAAGAGGCATCCGATCGAGATAGAGAACGCCGTTTACCCTTAAATGAAATTCAACAGTTCTCACAAAGCGGTCTCTGGGCCATTACTGTGCCGAAGCAGTTTGGTGGCGCGCAAGTCAAGTATCGAACTTTAGCGGAAGTCATCAAAACAATTGCGAGTGTTGATCCATCTCTTGCTCAGTTGCCTCAAAACCATTTGGCTTTTATTGAGCATTTAAGACTAGACGCGAAACCTGAACAACAACAGTTCTTCTTTAATTTGGTGTTAAGAGGAATTCGTTTTGGCAATGCATTTTCCGAAAAACACAGTAAAACAGTCGCGGACCTCACGACTAAACTTCAAAAGACCGAACATGGTTATGAAATTAATGGCAAGAAATTCTTTGCAACGGGGGCTTTGCTTGCCCACTGGATTCCAATTGTTGCTGTAAATGAACAAGGACAACCTTATGCTGCACTTGTGCCACGTGAAACATCTGGGGTTAATATTATTAATGACTGGACCGGTTTTGGACAACGTACCACGGCTAGCGGTACGGTAGAGCTGAATCAGGTTCCAGTACGTGAGGAATATCTAGTTCCGATTTACCAAGCATTTGAACGTCCAACACCAGCAGGTGCTATTTCTCAGTTTATTCAGGCTGCAGTCGATGCAGGTATTGCGCGTGGAGCAATTGAAGAAACAATCCAATATGTCAAAAATCACAGCCGTGCATGGATTGATTCAGGTCTGGAAAAAGCCAGTGAGGACCCTTACACAATTGCAAATATTGGTGACTTAAAAATCAAACTACGTGCAGCAGAAGCGGTCCTTGACTTGGCTGGAGATGCAATTGATCAGGCCATTGCTGACACCACCGAAGAACATGTAAACCAAGCCACACTATTGGTTGCCGAGGCAAAAGTACTCACTACAGAAATTGCTATTTTGGCAGCCAATAAACTTTTTGAGTTATCGGGTACGCGTTCTACTTTATCTGAACTCAACCTTGACCGTCACTGGCGCAATGCCCGTACACATACCTTGCATGATCCTGTGCGCTGGAAGTATCACATTGTCGGTAACTATTACCTCAATGGCGTTCAACCACCTCGTCATGCATGGAGCTAAATTCAAGAAAAGACAAGATTAGGAGAATAACGATGACAACAGCCCAAATTGAATTAGAAGAACTATCGGTAGGCGCCGATTATGAGAAGGTAGCAAATAGATTTCGTCCCGTTTTTGAAAAAATTGCGCAAGGTGCAATTCAACGGGAAAAAGAGCGAATCTTACCTTTTGAGCCGATTCAGTGGTTAAAAGAAGCCAAGTTGGGTGCTGTACGAGTACCCCGTAAATATGGTGGAGATGGGGTTTCATTACCTCAACTGTTTCAGCTTTTAGCAGAGTTAGCAGAAGCTGACTCCAATATTGTACAAGCTTTACGAGGTCATTTTGCATTTGTTGAAGACCGTTTGGTTGCTCATAAAGAGCACTCACAAGAGGTCTGGTTTCAGCGCTTTGTACAAGGTGACTTAGTCGGAAATGCATGGACAGAAGTTGGAAATGTACAGATTGGTGATGTCGTTACACGTGTCACCAAAGACGCTTCGGGTAACTTGGTGGTAAATGGTGAAAAGTACTATTCAACTGGCAGTATTTTTGCAGACTGGATTGATTTATTTGCTTACGATGAAGTGAACGACCGTCATGTGATTGCTGCTATTTACCGTCATGAAACAGGTGTAAGTGTGCTGGATGATTGGGATGGTTTTGGTCAAAAGACAACAGGCAGTGGTACTTTAAAAGTACATCAGGTTCATTTGCCAGCTTCAAACCTCATTCCATTTGATCAACGTTTTAAGTATCAAACCGCTTTTTATCAGGTGGTGCATCTCGCAACATTAACGGGTATTGCGCGTGCCGCAGTCGAGACGTTTAGTCAGGAAATCCGTGAACGTAAACGTATTTTTAGTCATGGTAATGGTGACTTGGTTCGCCATGATCCGCAAGTTTTACAAGTAGTGGGTAAGGCATCCGCTCAAGCGTATGCAAGTGAAGCAATTACCTTAAAAACTGCCGAGGCCTTGCAAAAGGCTTATGAAAGTCATTTTGCCGAGTCTGAAGTGAAAGAGCATCAGTTTAATGTAGATGCCGAGCTTGAGTCGGCACAAGGGCAGGTCGTAATTTCTAACCTAGTGCTTGATTTAACCAGTCAGTTATTTAATGCCTTAGGGGCATCGGCAAGTAGCCAAGCGAAACAACTTGACCGTTTCTGGCGTAATGCGCGTACTGTATCTTCACATAATCCGCTTATTTATAAAGAAAAAGTGATTGGAGATTGGGAAGTAAACCGTACGGATTTACCTTTTGTCTGGCAAATTGGAGCAAGCCCGCGGGCAAAGTCTGCATAAAATAAAAAAAGCCGATGTTTCATCGGCTTTTTTATTAGGTTTGACTTAATCGTTTGGTATTTAAATAAAGCCGCGAGAGCAGTAAAACACAGGCAATGCTTAAGCCAATAATTAAACCTAGCCATACGCCAGCTACGCCCCAATGGGTATAACGTGCCAAGTAAAGCCCGATTGGAAAAGCAATTATCCAATACGCCATAAGCGTAATCCACATTGGTGCTTGAGTGTCTTGCATACCTCTTAAACAGCCAGCAGCACTGACCTGTAGAGCATCCATTAACTGATAACCCATTGCAAACCAGAGTAAATACATCGCAACAGGCATAACATTTATATCTTGAGTATAAACCGAGACAATTTGTTCACGGCCTAGAGCAATAAATGACATGGTCAATAGAGCAAAAAATATTGCTGTGCTCAAACCAATCTTTTGCACTTGGTACATGGAAGCCCAGTTCTTTTCACCATAATAGGTTCCCACGCGAATGGTTAAGGCAATCGCAAGTGAAAGCGGAATCATAAACAGCACCGAAGTAACTGAAATTGCCACTTGATGCGCGGCAATAAACACTTCACCCAGTGGACTAAGCACCAATGCCCCTGTACTAAAAATACTTACTTCAAAGAACACCGCTAAACCAATTGGCAGACCAAGCTGTAAGATTCTTTTAACCCAAGTCAGGTTAATTTTATCAAATCTGCTAAAAATAGACGTATTTCTATAAGCTGAAGCTTTATAAATATAGCCAGCTAAAGTAATCAGCATGAGCCATTGTAAAATGGATGTTGCAAAGCCACAGCCTGCGCTACCTAAAGCAGGAATTGGCCCTAAGCCATGCATGAAAATCATGTTTAGAGGGATTAAAACCACTAAGGCCAATAAGCTAATCGCGGTGACAGGGCGTGGGTGGCCTAAAGCTTCTGAATAGCCACGTAGCGCTGCGTACATGGTTACGGCTGGCATACCTAACCCAATAGCATGTAAGAATAAGCTTGCTTTAGGTCGTAAGCTTTCTGGGACACCAAACACGTGTAAGAAAAAAGGCATAAGCTGCAAAATGAGCATAGCCATTACACCTAAAATAATGGCAACCCATAATGACTGACGAACAATGACAGGAATTTGTTCTGTATTTCTAGCGCCTTTTGCCTCTGCAACTAGCGGTGTAGTGGCAATCATGATCCCGCTAAAAAGGAGCATAACAGGAATCCATAGACCTACACCTACTGCAATAGCAGCTAAGTCTGCTGCAGATAAATGCCCTGCCATAATGGTGTCAATTAATCCGAACCCTGCTTGAGCAAACTGCGTAATTAAAATAGGTAGCATTAAATGGAAGAGTTGTTTTAATTCAGTCCGAAACGACGTGACATTCGACACAAAAGATACTCTTTATAAATATAAAAATGAAACTAGCGCTGTAGGGTGAGTAACACACCAACAAAGATAACCACTCCACCTAGGAACCGTTGCCATGTAACAGGAGTTTTGTCTGTACCTAACCATCCAAAATGGTCAAGCAACATAGAAATAACCAATTGCCCAAAAACGACTAGCCCTGTAAAGGTTAAAAAACCAAGCTTAGGTGCAGTATAAATGCTCATGCTAATTGCATAAACCCCAAGGAATCCTCCTGTCCAAAGAAGCCACGGAATATTAGATATTTCACTTAAAGTAGGTTTCTCGGCACTTTGGAAGAAAACCATAATGGCTAAAACAATAGTACCTATGAAAAATGATAATAATGCCGCTTGCAAAGGTGAGTGTAATTGCTCACGAAGCTGAGCATTAATAGCGGTTTGAAAAGCCATGGCAACACCGATTCCCATAGCTAAGGGTAAGATCAGGAAAAGTTGACTAGAGAATTTCATCATTTTTATCAATATTTAAGTATGTTTAAAAACAGTCTAAAGCAATTAAGGTATGTTTTCATAAGCCCATTGATGCAGTCATGTTAAAATAGAAATATTGTGTAAATTGGACCTTGTTCCTTGGCTGTATTAAATCCTGCTTCTGTTCCGTTATCTTTATATATCCACATGCCTTGGTGCGTGCGTAAATGCCCTTATTGCGACTTTAACTCGCATGCCGTGCCTAATGGTGCGCTTTCGGCAGAACTTGAGCAAACTTATCTAAAAGCATTGGTAGCCGACTTTGAAACTCAAGTCGAGATGGCACAGGGACGTTCAATTCAAAGTGTATTTATTGGGGGTGGGACGCCTTCACTTATTTCTGCCAAAGGCTATGCATGGCTATTTGAGCAGCTTAAGTCATTACTTAACTTTGAAGATGACTGTGAAATTACCTTAGAAGCTAATCCGGGAACACTGGAACATGACCCGTTTGCAGGCTATTTAGAAGCGGGTATTAACCGTTTGTCGATTGGTGTACAGACTTTTAATACCGATCACTTGCAAAAGCTTGGGCGTATTCATTCAGCAAACAATGCTATGGATGCAATAGAGCAGGCACGACAAGCAGGCTTTAAGCGAGTTAATGTCGATTTGATGCATGGTCTGCCTGAGCAAACGTTAGAGCAAGCACTTTATGACTTAAAGATGGCTGTAGAGCATGGCGCGACACATATCAGTTGGTATCAACTTACTATTGAGCCAAATACCGTATTTTTCCGAACTCAACCTGTTTTACCTCAAGATGAGGTATTAGAAGATATTCAAGAGCAAGGTGAGGCCTATTTAAAAGCAAATGGCTTTGTAAACTATGAAGTGTCGGCTTGGCGTAAAGAACAACCTTCAGCCCATAATTTAAATTACTGGGAGTTTGGTGATTATCTTGCGATTGGTGCAGGTGCGCATGGCAAAGTAACACAGCCAGATGGCGTGTACCGTTTCCAAAAGACCCGTTTACCGAAAGATTACTTAGCAAAGGTTCCTGCTGAACATTTGCAAATGAAAAAGATTGAGGCAGATGAGCTACCTTTTGAGTTTATGATGAATGCCTTACGCTTAAATGATGGGGTAAACGCTGACTTATACGAACAGCGTACAGGTTTCAGTTTAGATGATTTAAATGATGTACTTACTTCATTACGGGCAAGGAAACTTCTGGTTGAGGATAGTGCTCGTTTAGCATGTACTGAGCAAGGGCATATTTTCTTAAATTCGGTACTAGAAGAGTTTTTATAATCCAATAGTCCTAAAGAAAAAGCCGCACAATGAGATGCGGCTTTTTTAATTTTAGCGGGTGGTATAACCGCCATTTGCGAAAATGGTTTGGCCTGTAATCCACCAGCCGTCGGTGACCAAGAAGCGAACTAAAGGTTCGATATCTTCAATTTTAGTAAGTCCACCTAAAGCTGAAGCCGATTTATGGTAAGTGACTGCTTCGGCAGACTCCTGACCATAAAAGAAAGGTGTATCCATGGGACCGGGTGCAACAGCAGTCACAGAAATTTGGCGATCTCCAAATTCTTTTGATGCAGCGCGGGTGTAATGCTCAACAGGTGCTTTTAAACCTTCGTAGGTTGAATAGAGACCCGTGTAGGCTGCCAGAAGAGAAGTCACGATTGAACAGATTTTTCCACCGTCATTTAAATGACGACCTGCCGATTGAATAAAGAAATAGGCAATTTTTGAGTTGATATCGCTCATGCTATCAAACTCTTGTTCTGTGGTATCTAAAAATGATTTCTTTAAAACCTTTCCAACTGTATTAATGGCAATATCAATTCCACCAAAATGCTGTTTGGTATCTATGAAAAGTTTTTCGATGTTATCGATATGAGTTAGGTCTGCCTGAATTAAAACAGCATCTACACCGAATGCTTTTACATCTGCGAGTGTTTGTTCGGCATCCGCTTGTGTTTCTGAACTATTGTAGTGAATTGCGATTTTTGCGCCTTGTTCTGCAAATTTACGGCTAATCAGTCCACCTAAGTTTTTTGCGCCGCCTGTAATCAATACAACTTTATCTTTAAGCGTATGAGTTGCCATGATGGTTATTCCTATGATGACTTGTTCTAATGTGTTTTTAGTCTAGATTGGCGGTAATTTTTGATCAATTATGCTAGTTTGGTTTAACTATTCAGAAAATACGAACAATTAAAATGGATCGGTTGCAGCAATTTTTTATTTTTATAGAAGTCGCTAAACGGCAAAGCTTTAGTGAAGTGGCACATCGACTCGATCTACCTCGCTCAACGGTAACCAGTGCCATTCAACAACTTGAAACTCATTATGGCGTACGCTTATTTCACCGTACCACCCGTAAAGTAAGCTTAACGCAAGATGGACAGCGAATATTGCCAGAGTGTCAAAACTTGTTGTTTGATTATGAACAATTAGAACAACTGATCCAGATGCAAAAACAGCATTATCGCGGTACATTAAAAATTTCAATGCCCAGTCGGATTGTGCATCAAGTGATTATTCCTGAGTTGTCAGATTTTTATCATCGTTATCCAGATATTTATTTGCAGCTTAATAGTTCTGATGACATGACTGACTTAATTGAAAAGGGGATTGACTGTGTTGTTCGGGTAGGTGAGCTAGATAGCAGTAGTTTAATTGCAAGATTGATTGGTCATTTGGTCATGGTGAACTGTGCAAGCCCCCATTACTTAGAACAGTACGGTACGCCTGAACAATTAGAAGATTTATCTCAGCACAAACTGATTAACTATGCGGGAGCTGTAGGAGAAAAACAGGGCGTATTTGTATATTCGGGTGGAACCGTCATGATGGATAGTGCTTTAAGTGTAAATAATACCGAAGCTTATAGTGCTGCGGCTTGTGCAGGTTTGGGGATTATTCAAGTTCCTTACTACGATGTTCAAGATAAAATAGAGCAAGGTATTTTAGTTGAAGTGTTGAGTGCTTATAGTGCACCATCACTTCCACTCAATATTTTATATCCGAACCGAAGTTATATTCCAAAGCGATTAGAAGTCTTTATGAGTTGGGTTGGAGAGGTTTTAAATCGCAAATGCATCGTCATCTTTTAGTCATAAAAAGAAAATAAGATAACAATAAAAAAAGCCTCTCAAATTGTGAGAGGCTTTTTAGAATTTGGTGGGTCGTCCGCGACTCGAACGCGGGACCAACGGATTAAAAGTCCGCTGCTC
>NZ_JAVQNN010000024.1:0-55762 GCF_031798975.1 Acinetobacter sp. V110_1
ACGACCTTCGGGTTATGAGCCCGACGAGCTACCAGACTGCTCCATCCCGCATCAATAAACTGCTTGCACTCAACTTTCTGGTTCAAAGTTGGTGCGGAAGGGGGGACTTGAACCCCCACGCCCGAAGGCACTACCACCTCAAGGTAGCGTGTCTACCAATTCCACCACCACCGCAGCTTGTGGGACGCATTCTAGTCCTTCCAACTGCAAAAGGAAAGCCCTATTTCGAATTATTGACCCGTTTTTGGTGCATTTGGTGAAGTTTCAGGCGATGTTGTTTGAGCTGGTGCTGTTGTTTGTACAGTTTTCAAGCTATATGCTTCCGTCGTCTGTTTTTTCGCAAAAACAGCGAGAGTTAAACTCGTTACAAAGAACAATGCAGTTAAAACAGCAGTCAGGCGAGTAAGGAAATTACCCGAACCCGATGCACCAAATACAGTTGCTGCACCGCCGCCGCCAAAAGAAGCACCAGCATCTGCGCCTTTACCGTGTTGCACCAAAATCAATGCAATCATCAGTACAGCTAAAATAATATGTACAACAAGTACAAAAGAGTGCATACCCTATCCTCGTTATTTGCTTTGCGCGAAGGCTTGTACAATTTGATAAAAAGATGCTGCATTTAATGAAGCACCACCAACCAACGCCCCATTAATGTCTGGACATGCAGCTAATTCAACAGCATTTTCAGCTTTTACACTACCACCATATAAAATAGCAATATCTGAACCTACTGAAGTAAGCTGACATAAGCCTTCACGAATTTTAGCGTGCATCGCTTGTGCATCTTGTGGAGAAGCTGTTTTACCTGTACCAATTGCCCAAATAGGTTCATAAGCAATCACGACTTGGTTTTGCCATTGTTCAGCGGTCACTACCGGTGCAATATCACAAATTTGCTGTAAAACAACTTGCTCTGCCTGACCTTGCTCACGCTGTTCAAGACTTTCACCCACACAATAAATGACAGTCAAACCCGCATTTAATGCATTTTGGAGTTTCGCTTTCAAAATTTCAACGTTGTCGCCAAAAATATCACGGCGTTCAGAGTGTCCGACCAGTACGAAATTAATTTGACTATCTTTTAATAATTCTGCACTAACTTCGCCCGTATAAGCACCTGTACCTGCAACACGCGATACATCTTGCGCAACCGTATATACGGTTCTTGCAGCATCCTGCAATTGCGCCTGTACTGTTGTAAGTGCAATAGAAACAGGGGCAACGCCCACATGGCAGCTTTCATCTGCAATTTGGTTTTGTTGCAATAATTGTTTAAATTCTTCTATAAGTTGGTTGGCGTTAGCACGCATTGGATTCATTTTCCAGTTGCCAACTACCCAAGGCGTAATCGTCGTACCCGACATACTGCTCACCTTTCATCAAAAATGCAGCACATTCTACACGCATTTATACAAATTTCAGATACTTTTCTTTAATGGGATTACTTATATCTTTTCTACTCTTTGAAATTAAAAAAACTTTCTAAGGGTTCAAACTTAAACATTCTAAAAATTAATCTATAAAAACTTCGACTAGTTCAAGCTTTAACAGCCTGAGTAGGACTAGAGCAACATTTTATAAGGTAGTAATTTTACATAACAAAAGTATAATTTTTCATATACCAATTATAAACACATTAGCATAGGCAGGCAGATGTCAGCATTACATACATCTCCAAAATTTACGGGGTTTTTTCGGCGTTTAGTCGAAGAAAAGCATGTGTCGGCAGCGACCATGCAAAATGCATTAGATGCAGCAAAGAGAGCTAAGCAAGATACAGTCGCATATTTAATTGAAGAGGTTCATCTCTCCCCTTCTTTATTGGCTGAAACAATCTCTGCTGAGTTTGCTGAACCATATTTTGATCTAGATGTGTATGACACATCTCAGATTCCTAAAGATCTGGTCGATCAAAAACTGATTTTAAAACATCGGATTTTGCCACTTATTCAAAGAGGGCAAATTTTATATGTCGCGACCAGCAATCCAAGTAATATTGAAGCGATTGATGCGATCCGTTTTAACAGCAAACTGATGGTTGAACCTGTCATTGTTGAGCACCATAAACTCGAAAAAGTTTTAGGTCAGCATTTTGCAGAAGAAAGCAGTTTTGACTTTAATGATGAAGAGTTTGATCTTGATGTCAGTCTTGATGGCCCTACCACTCAAGAGGATGAAGAAGAAACACCACAAGGTGATGAAGCACCTATTGTTAAATATATTAATAAGTTGCTCATTGATGCCATTCGTATGGGTGCTTCAGATTTACATTTTGAACCATATGAAAAGTCATATCGGGTACGTTATCGTGTCGATGGCGTATTACGTCAAATTGCCAATCCGCCTTTACAACTTGCGAACCGTTTGGCATCACGTTTAAAAGTAATGTCTCAAATGGACATTTCCGAAAAACGTGTTCCACAAGATGGTCGTATCAAACTCAAACTATCAAAGACCAAAGCAATTGATTTCCGTGTGAACTCTCTTCCGACCTTATTTGGTGAAAAGTTAGTTCTTCGTATTCTTGACCCATCAAGTGCAATGCTGGGAATTGACGCATTAGGATACGAAGAAGAACAAAAAGCTTTATTTATGGAAGCTTTAGATAAACCACAGGGCATGCTTTTAATCACAGGTCCAACAGGTTCTGGTAAAACTGTATCTTTATATACAGGTTTGAATATTTTAAATACTGAAAGTTCTAATATTTCTACTGCCGAAGATCCAGTGGAGATCAATCTTGAAGGTATTAATCAGGTTAACGTGAACCCCAAAGTAGGTCTCACTTTTGCTGCCGCGCTTAAATCCTTTTTACGTCAAGACCCTGACATTATTATGGTGGGTGAGATTCGTGACTTGGAAACAGCAGAAATCGCAATTAAAGCTGCACAAACGGGTCACATGGTGATGTCGACGCTGCATACCAACAGTGCTCCAGAAACGCTAACCCGTCTACGCAATATGGGAGTTCCCTCTTTCAATATTGCAACATCAGTAAACCTAGTTATTGCACAGCGTTTAGCACGACGTCTTTGCTCTCAGTGCAAAATACCTGCTGATATTCCTAAACAAAGCCTATTAGAAATGGGTTTTACCGAACAAGACTTAGCACATCCAGACTTTCGCGTTTTTCAACCGGTAGGTTGTCCTGAATGTCGTGAAGGCTATAAAGGCCGTGTCGGTATTTATGAAGTAATGAAAGTTACACCTGAGATTTCCAAGATTATTATGGAAGATGGCAACGCTCTAGAAATCGCGGCTGCTTCTGAAAAACTGGGGTTTAATAATCTACGTCGTTCAGGTTTAAAAAAGGTGATGCAAGGCGTGACTTCCCTACAAGAAGTTAACCGTGTGACCAGTGAATAAGACACTATTTAAAATAAGGATAATCTGATGGCTGTCAAAAAGGCACAAATGATGCCGACTTTTGCTTATGAAGGGGTTGACCGTAAAGGCATAAAAATTAAGGGAGAACTGCCAGCTAAAAATATGGCTTTAGCTAAAGTGACCTTACGCAAACAAGGTGTCACTGTTCGAACCATACGTGAGAAACGTAAAAATATTCTTGAAGGTTTATTCAAGAAAAAAGTCACCACACTTGATATTACGATTTTTACCCGACAACTGGCGACCATGATGAAAGCTGGTGTACCACTGGTACAAGGCTTTGAAATAGTAGCAGAAGGTTTAGAAAATCCAGCCATGCGTGAGGTAGTACTCGGTATTAAAGGTGAAGTGGAAGGTGGTAGTACCTTTGCCTCAGCTTTAAAAAAGTATCCTCAATATTTTGATAATTTGTTTTGTTCACTTGTTGAGTCTGGTGAACAATCAGGTGCGCTTGAAACCATGCTAGATCGTGTGGCGATTTACAAAGAAAAAAGTGAATTGTTAAAACAGAAAATCAAGAAAGCAATGAAATATCCTGCAACGGTTATTGTGGTAGCGATTGTGGTGACCATTATTTTGATGGTTAAAGTCGTACCCGTGTTTCAGGATCTGTTTTCTTCATTCGGAGCAGAATTACCAGCATTCACCCAAATGGTCGTGAATATGTCGAAATGGATGCAAGAATACTGGTTTATTATGATTATCGCGATTGGTGCAATGATTGCCGCCTTTTTAGAAGCTAAAAAACGCAGTAAGAAGTTTCGTGACGGCTTAGATAAACTCGCGCTTAAATTACCTATTTTTGGGGATTTGGTCTATAAAGCAATTATTGCACGTTATAGCCGTACGCTTGCGACCACATTCGCAGCTGGTGTACCACTAATTGATGCACTTGAGTCAACCGCCGGCGCAACCAACAATGTCATCTATGAGCAAGCTGTCATGAAAATTCGTGAAGATGTCGCAACAGGTCAGCAACTTCAGTTTGCCATGCGTGTATCTAACCGTTTTCCTTCTATGGCTGTACAAATGGTTGCAATTGGTGAAGAATCTGGTGCACTAGACAGCATGCTCGATAAAGTTGCGACCTACTATGAAAATGAAGTGGATAATGCCGTTGATGGTTTAACTGCAATGATGGAACCTTTAATCATGGCAATTTTAGGGGTACTGGTAGGCGGTCTGGTTATTGCCATGTATCTTCCAATTTTCCAAATGGGCTCAGTTATATAATGCAAGATATTATTGCTTATTTTATTCAAAACTTAACTGCTCTTTATATTGCTGTTGCACTTGTGAGTCTATGTATTGGTAGCTTTCTGAACGTAGTGATTTATCGTACTCCAAAGATGATGGAGCAAGACTGGCAGCAAGAATGTCAAATGCTCCTCAATCCAGAACAACCGATTATTGACCATGAAAAACTGACATTAAGCAAACCTGCTTCCTCATGCCCCTCATGTCATCAATCGATTCGTTGGTATCAAAATATTCCTGTCATAAGCTGGCTTGTGCTAAGAGGAAAATGTGGTCATTGCCAACATCCTATCAGCATTCGTTATCCAGCCATCGAACTACTTACCATGCTATGTTCATTGGTGGTGGTTATGGTGTTTGGTCCAACTATACAAATGCTTTTTGGACTCATCCTCACATGGGTACTGATAGCACTGACCTTTATTGACTTTGATACACAACTTTTGCCTGATCGCTTTACTCTTCCTTTAGCTGCGCTTGGTTTAGGCATTAACACCTTTAATATCTACACCTCACCCAACTCGGCCATTTGGGGTTACCTCATTGGTTTTCTATGTCTTTGGATTGTCTATTACTTATTTAAAGTAATTACTGGCAAAGAAGGTATGGGCTACGGCGACTTTAAATTGCTTGCAGCATTAGGTGCATGGATGGGGCCATTGATGCTACCGTTAATTGTGTTATTGTCATCTTTATTGGGTGCAATCATTGGCATCATCTTATTAAAGTTAAGAAATGACAATCAACCTTTTGCTTTTGGGCCGTATATTGCGATTGCGGGTTGGGTTGCCTTTTTATGGGGTAATCAGATTATGAAAATTTATTTAGGAGGTTAAGATGGCTTTTATTCTGGGAATCACAGGTGGTATTGGCAGTGGAAAATCTGCTGCAACACAATGGTTCGAGTCCCAAGGAATTCAAGTCGTCGATGCCGATATCGTTGCGCGTGAAGTCGTTGAAAAAGGCCAACCTACTCTCCAAAAAATTCAGCAAACTTTTGGAGACTGGGTACTTCAACCCGATGGTAGTTTAGACCGCCGCGCCTTACGTGAATATATTTTCCAAAATCCAGAAGCGCGCCACACACTCGAAAAAATTACCCACCCTGCAATCCGTCAATCTATTATTCAACAGCTACAAAATCCTAAAAGTCCTTATGTGATTTTAGTTTCACCACTACTTTTTGAAACCAACCAGCATGAATTGGTTAATCACACCCTATTAGTTGATGCGAGCGAACAAACTCAAATTCAACGTGCAAGTCAGCGCGATGGGCAAAACCAAGAACAAATCCAGAAAATTATTGCTGCACAAATGCCACGCGAGCGTAAACGTGAACTTGCCAATGACATTGTGTTTAATGACGGATTACTCGAACATTTATATCAGCAATTAGAGCCTTTACATCAAAGCTATTTGAAGCGCGCCAACTAATCTTGCTTATTTTGCTGCTGAATCTTTTGTGCCAAGCTATCTTGCCTAAACCAACGCCAAGGCTGTAAAGCACCTATTCCCATACCTACTAAGCCCACCACAATCGATGGGCTTAATGACTCGCCAAGTAAAGGTACAGCTAAAATAGCAGCAATAAACGGCGCCAAAGTCACAATACTTCCCGTTTTAAAAGCGCCTAGTCGTTGAATGGCAGCAACATAAGTCAAAGTTGCGATAATAACGACAAATACACCGTGGAAAATGCCCTGTATCGCTAAATGAACAGGACTAACTTCCATAAAATGCTTAGGCAGAAATAAAGCATAGATGGGTAAATAGATAATTGCAGACCAAATCGCAACACTTGCCATAGAGTGCCATGCGGAAAGTTTCCACTGTTTAAGTAATACAGTGAAAATACCCCACCAAATCGCACTAATAAAAAGAAGCAAATCCCCCAGGCCAAAAGCAGAAGCATTACCTTGCAACATCAACACACTCATGAGAGCCAAGGCAGTGATCATAATTGCCAGACTCACCCATGTATGCTTATCAAATGGTTGTCTAAATAAAATGTATGCTGCAATTGCAGTACAAATTGGAATACAACCATTTAAGAAAATTGCAGCATGTGCAGCAGGGGCATAAAGAAACGCGGTGTAGACGGTAAGACAATAAATCACTCCACCAATGAGCGCCAAAATAACCGCATGCTTACTCCATAAAAAAGCGAGATCTTTTTTATAAATTAAGATAGGCATCAAAATTAGAAAAGCAATAGCAAAGCGCAGTGCAGCAATATCCCAAGCACTGATATGCCACTGTGCATTTAAACGGGCAAAAAGTGTAAACCCGCCCCAAATGCACATGGTCACCAATACAAAGAAATAACCTTGCTTACGGGGAGACATATTAAGACTGCTTTAAAACGAGAAAGGCAGCTCTATTATACCTCAGAACGCTGACGGCAAGCCTCATAAAGTGCCATACCTGTTGCCACACTCACATTTAGGCTCTGTAAATTCCCAGACATCGGGATATAAACTTTATGATCACACTGTGCCTGAGTAATTGGACGTAAACCCGTATCTTCAGCTCCCATCACGATTACGACTGGACCAGAGAAATCACATTTTTGAATTGGTAGTGCGCTTTCATCAAGCATGGTGCCAATCACACGTGTGTGAGTGGTTTCTTTTAGATGGGCTAATGTACGAGCTAAGTTTGTTACTTGAATGAACTTAACTTTCTCGGCTCCACCCGCTGCAACCTTACGAGCAGTTGGGGTCAAACTTGCTGAGCGATCACGAGGCACAATCACAGCCTGAACCCCCATTGCAGCGGCTGTACGAATACAAGCACCTAAGTTATGTGGATCGGTCACCTGATCTAATGCCAGCAATAAAGCATCTGGAGTTTCAGCCAAGATCTGATCCAGATCTTTTTCATTTAAAGTCGGGTGCGGACGTACTGCTGCCACTACACCTTGGTGGAATGGCAAGCCCGCAAGCTTTTCGAGGCTATCACGGCTTGCTTTTTGTACACTAATTCCAAAAGGCTCAGCCAATTGCAGAATCTTCTGCAAACGTTGATCGTCGCGCCCTTTCAATGTAAACAAGGTCAGCACGCGCTCCGGCTCAAGTTCTAACAATGACTCCACTGAGTGAACGCCATAATAATATTCCGGTTTTGCCATGCATGACCTCTAACAACGTTTAAGCAAAAAATAAAAATCCTGTAAAGCCAACTTCACAGGATTTCTTTGGGCATAGTGTACCCGATTTAAACAGTAATTTCTTAGCCTTCTAAGTGGCAAACATAATCGAGTACTTCATCAGTCTCGATTTTGAAAACGCTATTACCTGGTACATAAAATGATTGACCAGCACGGAACAATTCACTTTCATTGCTGTCTGCAATTTTAACGCGACATTCACCTGAAATAATTTCCATACGCTCAGGAACGTGTGTTTCAAATGTTAAAGGCTGCTCAGTCGGCAAAATAACACCTAATGTTTTTTTCGTTCCATCTTCAAATTGCACGGTATGGCTGATACATGCTCCACCAAAATAAACATTTGATTTTTTGATGACCGTTACATGATCAAATTGGGTTGAACTCATGCACACTCTCCAGATAATGCCGCATTTATATAAATTATGATGAATGTAGTTTAATTGTGCCTAAATAACTAATCAATCAGTTTTCATATGGATAGACTTGTAATTTCCACTGCTGTAACTGAATTTTTTTAGCAAAAGCGTGGGGTAAATTTACTTCAATATTTCGACTCTTCGACACTATTGCATCATATCTGCAAACTTCATCGTAATTTTCATCGAGTAAAACCCAATAAACTTTCTCTGCTGTTGGGTGAGTAACAGCAGTTGTAACCACTGGTGAACCATTATCCATGCCAACATGAAAATTGTCTGGGTCATTTTGCATTGAAGCTGACTCATAAACCGGAAAATCGGCACTATTTTCATCAAATTGCTGGCTATCATGTACGAGTACACTTTGTTTTAAAGTCGGCCAAATACAATAACGCAGATAATGTTGATCTATGACTCGATTGTCCGGATACCTTCCAGTGGCAACATAATCTTTGATATGTGCTTCAATATTATGAAAAATACCTGAGCATCCACCCCACATACCCGCCAAAATCAATTCAGTATGAGAGTAGCTATCTCTCATTAAATGAAACCATTCATCACTTTTGAGCCAAGCATCAACGGCAGCTTTCTCACGATAAGACACAATAGAGTCAGCATCACGTATCAAAAAGCGCTTAACGGTTGGATCATCCATAACTAAAAAGCGCCAAAATAAGCCGGATAATTGTTTCTGTGAGGTACTCACCTGTGCCACTTGTGCCCCATTTGCTTGTAAACGCTGCTGCACAAATTCAGGAACGGTATCATCTATATAGAACCGACAAGTCCATTCAGGGTATATCTCTTGAGCGAGCTTGGTATTTAAAATTGAAGTTTCACAGTAACGCGGATTTGCTCCAAATAAAGAAAAAGCAATAATGTTTTCTTGAGGATTGGAACTAAAGGGGACAGGCTTATGAGTGGATATATTTAAAGCAGGCTCATTCTTTGTGAGTTCTTTTTTTGTTGAAATAGCTAAACGTCCAAATTTAATCTTTTCTTCCTTTTTATTTAAATGATGGCAAACTTCAGTTAATCCATCATATAAATTTGTATTAACGTTAGAACCACTTGCTTTAATGGCTTGCATATAATGTTGATATGCATCGTCATAACGGTGTAACCGCAGCTCAGTATAAGCTAAATCAGATAATGCTCCTGGATGCTGTGGTACTAGATTTACCGCTTTTTTTACATGCTGATAAGCTTTGGCATAGTCGCCTTGTGCAGCAGCCTGTTTAAATGCATTAAAATGCTGATTTAAAATTTTATTCATTTCAGCAGGATTAATTTTTTTATGGCGGTTCATCATTCCTATTGGTGCTTTCGGTAAGCTTAATGTTTTTTTCATTGTAAAGATCCGCAATCTTGCTGTTCTATTATTTCAGTTAGAATAATAGATCACTTGTAGCAAATTCAAAACTTCTCTATCTTTAACCCATAATTTGGCGCGTTGGATGCGTTTATGCTCACACATTTAACTTTAATCAATTTTGCATTAGCTGATCATTTAGCTATTGATATAGAACAAGGATTTAATGTTCTAACAGGTGAGACAGGTGCCGGAAAATCATTATTACTGGATGCACTTTCTGCCTGCTTAGGGGAACGTACAGATACAAATTATGTCCGCTATGGTTCGGACAAAGCGGATATCACCGCTGTTTTTACTTATCAGGACAATAGCCCAGAAGCAAAATGGTTACAAGATCATGAACTAGATGATGACTCTGGGGAAATTCATTTACGTCGTGTTATTTTCGCAACTGGTCGTAGTAAAGCATGGGTCAATGGACGTCCGAGCAGCCTCTCTGAGCTTAAAGAATTAGGGCGTTTATTGGTTCAATTATATAGCCAGCACAGCCAACAACAGCTACTTGAACCACCTTATCCAAAGCATTGGTTAGACCGTTATAACAATTTTTATGTCGAAGCAAACGATGTTCGTGAGGCCTATAGCACGTGGCAACGCACAATTCGTTTACACCAAGCGGCTTTAGATGCTCAAGCAACACGTCTACAACGTATTGCGACCTTAGAGCTACAAATTGAAGAGCTTGAAGAGGTTATTCAAACCGATTACAAAGAAATCGAGCAAGAGTTCGATCGCCTCAGTCATCATGAACATATCATGCAAGATTGTAGCTATAGCCTGAATGCGCTTGATGAAGCTGAGCAAAACATTACTCAAGAAATGTCATCGATCATTCGCCGTCTAGAATCTCATGCGGGGCGTAGTGAACAGCTTTCTGAAATTTATAATTCTTTACTCAATGCTCAAAGTGAAATTGATGATGCCACATCAAATTTACGTCAGTTTATTGATCGCCAAAGTTTTGATCCTGAACGAATGGAAGAACTGAACTCTAAGTTGGAAGTTTTCCATCGTCTAGCACGTAAATATCGTACTCAGCCAGAGACACTTAAAGAAGAATATGAAACTTGGCAAAATGAGCTTGAACAGTTACATCAACTTGAAGACCCAGAAACTCTTGCAGAACAAGTAGAAAAGTCACATCAAGAGTTCTTAGACAAAGCCCAGCATTTAGACAATATTCGTCGTGAAGCAGCTATCCCACTTGCCAAACAGTTAACCGAACAAGTAAAACCTTTAGCGCTACCTGAGGCTCACTTTGAGTTTAAGTTTGAACCATTAGAGCAACCAAGCTCAGAAGGTCTAAGCTTCATTCAACTTTTATTTACTGCCAATAAAGGCATACCACCACAACCATTGGCACGTGTGGCATCGGGTGGTGAGCTTTCACGTATTGCACTTGTTATGCAAGTGATGAATGCTGAAAAGACCGAGGCAGAAGTTTTGGTATTTGATGAAATTGATGTCGGGATTAGTGGTGGTACAGCTGAAGTGGTTGGTCGTTTACTTGCCGATTTAGCTCAGCATGTCCAACTGCTATGTATTACTCACCAAGCACAGGTCGCTGCACAATCTGACCAACATTTGTTAGTTAAAAAGCAGCAAACTGATCCGGCAAGCAGTACCATTGTACAACTCGATGAAAATCAGATTATTTCTGAGTTGGCACGTATGTCAGGCGGTGTTGAAATTAATGAAACAACCTTGCAGCATGCCAAACAATTACGCCAACTTAAATTTCAAGCTTCTTCAAATTAATAAAGAAAATGAGAGAAAAAGATTGGCGAAATCCGATTAACTCTTGTATGTTGATAAAAAGAACCTATATAGATAAAAGGGTCGAGAGACCCTATAGCGACATTTTTTGAGGGAGAACCGCTTAGGTGACCAAACAATATATGACTCACCGTTGTCTGATTGCCCCGCCAGAAATGGCAGATGACTTTTTTGCAAATACTGTAATTTATCTTGCCCGTCATGACGAAGAAGGTGCTCAAGGTATTATTATCAATCGCCCTGCTGGTATCCAAATTAAAGAACTACTCAATGATTTAGACATTGATGCAGACAATGTAAATCCGCATGAGGTTTTACAAGGCGGTCCTTTACGCCCAGAAGCTGGCTTTGTCCTTCATACTGGCCAACCAACATGGCACTCTTCCATTGCTGTGGGTGAAAATGTCTGTATTACCACCAGTAAAGATATTCTCGATGCAATCGCACATAATGAAGGTGTTGGTCGTTACCAAATCGCACTTGGTTATGCGAGTTGGGGTAAAAACCAGTTAGAAGATGAAATCGCTCGTGGTGATTGGCTTATCTGTGATGCCGACATGGATCTGATTTTCAACTTGCCGTATGACGACCGTTGGGATGCAGCCTATAAAAAAATTGGTGTAGATCGCACATGGCTGGCTTCTGAAATCGGACACGCTTAATGACTGCAACACAATCAAAATCAATTATGGCTTTTGACTTTGGCACCCAAAAAATGGGAATGGCGATAGGTCAATCTGCAATTGAAAGTGCTAATCCACTGCCGTTATTTGTGATGAAAGATGGGATTCCCAATTGGGACCAACTTTTAAAAATTGTGAAAGAGTGGCAGCCGGATTTGTTCATTGTGGGTCTTCCATTAAATATGGATGATAGCGAGTCAGAACTTTCTACACGTGCACGTAAGTTTGCAAGACGTTTACGCCATCAAACCAATATTGAAACGTGGATGGTAGATGAGCGACTCACTACACGTGAAGCAAGAGAAGAGCTGGGCTTTTACCAAGAACAAGGCCGTGCAAAGAAGTTATCAGCAGATAGTTTTGCCGCAGCTTTGCTGATTCAAAGCTGGTATCGCAATCCTGTTGGCTTAACGCCATAAAATAAAAAAGCATGTTTTACACATGCTTTTTTATTGAGTTTAAAAACTTAAGCTTTTTATTTTTCAATAATATGTACTGTCGCAGTACGGCCAGATACAAACGCCAACTGATTTTTTGGTGCTTCGTCTAATACAATTTTTACAGGCACACGCTGTGCTAAACGAACCCAGCTAAAGGTTGGATTTACGTTTGCAAGCAGTTTAGAACTACTTGAACGCTCGCGGTCTTCAATACCCGATGCAATACCTTGTACATGCCCTTTAATTTTCTGACTATCACCCATTAATTGCACACTTGCCTGATCACCAATATGAATACGGTCTAATTTTGTTTCTTCAAAATATCCCACAACATAAAGCTGTTTACGATCGAGCAATGCTGCAACTGCTTGTCCCACTTGAACATAGTTACCAGGACGCAAATCAAAGTTAGAAAGTGTTCCATCTGCAGGTGCAACAACAGCCGCACGGTGCATGTTGAGCTCTGCTAAATGTAAGTTACTTGTTGCTGCTTCAACCAGTGCCTGCTGCTGTTTAATAGTGGCTTCAGCTTGTTGAATCGCAGCTTGGAGTTGCTCATGTTCCGCATGTGATTGATCGCGGGTTGCAAAGACCTGATCTTGTTCTTGTTTAGAAATCGCGCCATCCATTAAGTTTGAATAACGGTTTGCATTTTTCTCGGCTAACTTAATGTTCGTGCTCGACTTAATCAAGTTTGCTTTGGCTTGTGCTAAACCTGCTTGTGCCTGAGCATATGCCGCTTTTGCTTTTGCCAAATCAGATTTTGCTTGCTCTACATCTAAAGCTCGGCGAGAGACATCAATTTTAAAAAGTACCTGACCTTTTTTGACAGTCTGGTTATCTTGAACCAATACTTCCGTTACAAGTCCTGCTACATCTGAAGAGACCTGAATAACGTCACCACGAACTCGACCATCACGTGTCCACGGAGCTGCATTATAGTAGTTCCATAAATGCACAATGGTATAGACCGCAATCATTAATGCGACAATCAAAATCACTGGACGGATGACTTTTTTCAACTCCAATTGATTCATTTTACTCACCTAACTCAATCTTTAATCTGGCAATCATCTTTAAGCACCTAACCCAACAAAAATTTGGTGTATCACCAAAAGTAGTAAAAGGTAAAAACACAAATTGAAAATGCTGGGTAGTGCGATCCAGCCTTGTGCAATCCATTTGTTAGTTAGAGGACTTAACAAGCGGAAACATATATATGCAAATAAGGCTTGGACGAGCAAAGCGGGCACGTAAATACCGTAGACATTAAACTCACCCATGCGCTGTGGCTCCTGTAAGCGTACGATTTGCATTCATTTGGTTTGATGAAACATGACACATGCTATAAGCAATATTATTTAGCGAAATAAATAATCTTTGGCGCAAAGTCATATCTTCAATATTTGAAGCAAGTTGTTTAAGTTCAAACAAGGTCTGATGAATGTGCTGTACCAATACATCACTTTCATCTTTTTCATTTTCTTTGGCTCTAAACAGCTCATCTAAATCTTGTTGCAAACGGCCAATGTGATGAGCTAGTTCTGAAGATGGCTGAAGCTGATTTGCTAACTCTTGAAGTCGGCTTAAATCAACAATCGCGCTTGATTCAACCAATGCTTGATGAATCGATTTTTTAATCTCTTCTGACTGAACCATCTTGGTATTTAAAACACCTACACGGTCTAACATCGCACGTAAATGAACTTTGAATTCAATACCATAAGGGATATAAATCGCTTGACGCATTGCTCGATAATGTAAAGCCAGAATACGATTTGCGCTGGTATCGGGTGACATGGCACGTACGACATCTATCACAATGAGAGACACCAATACCCCCATGACCATACCAAATGAACTATCTAAGTAAGACACTGCATCCATACTATAAGCATTGTGCAAGTTCAGACCCATCATGGTATTAATACCCAACACCATGCCCACTGGCATGAGTGCTTGATTCGCCATCATAGAAACCGCAAATAAGAACATCGGTAACAAAACGAGTCCCAGTTCCCAAAATGTGGTGACATGAGGGAAAACACCAAAAGCATAAATAAACACTAAAACAGCCGATGCTACACTGCCCCATATAAAAATACGTAAGACAGGAACAGGGTTATCTAAGGCAGTTAAAATACAAGCAGTTACGGCCCCAATCTGTGCCATCATAAATCCAGCTTTCCAGCCAGACAGAATCCACACACCTGTCACAATAAATGTAATGAGTACCGCACTAATACCACCTCTGACGGCTACGCCATGATCTCGGTGCAAACTTGGATATTTAGTCGTCATTGGGGTAATGTTATCTGGAATCTCTTTATTACCCTGCTTGATGCGTTGCCATAAAACTTTTACAGCTAAAACATTACTAATAAAGTGGCGGACATCCATTTTCATGGCAGCCAATAGCACTTGTTGATGTTCAGAAGCCGAGTCATTTAAGTTCAAAAAGTCATTTTCAAACTCGTCAGGTAACTGCAAAACATTTTCATCAGTCATCTGGTCTTTTTGTTCAAGAAAATGAATCACATGACCTGAAAGCTGTTTTAATTTGTCTGAATGACTTTCAATAAAATGCAGTTCTTGTAACTGTTTAATTCGTTCAGATAAGGCAACCAAATTTGCAACCACCATCGACATTTGATGGAGCATTTCTTGCAAAGGCTTGGTCATGCCATGCAACTCACCTTTTTCATAGCTCAAGTGAACTGCTAAAGCATGAATATCGGTGGTATCACGAGTAATCGCAGCCAAAAGCTGTGTATTGTTTTGCTGTTGATCTGCATTTAACAAGTTTGCAAACAGGTTCTCTGTATCTTTGAGTGTTTTGGTTACACGCTGCTTAATTGCCGAACCAATATGCATGGGCAAAATAGTTGCGGAAACCACGGCACTCGAAATCACACCAATTGAAATCTCAAGTACACGCGCCAAAGCGATATCAAAAATATTGTACTGATCAATATAAGTAATCGCGTTATATGCAATCATTGCAGTTGAATAACCCGCCAGCATAAATGCATAACTACGAGGAGTTCGGTCGAGTAAGGATACATAAAGCGCAAAGCCCACCCATAGTGACAATACAACCGTAAATATCCACGGCGTATTAATCAGATGAGGTGTTATTGTTAACGCAACAATGGCACCACCCACCGTGCCTAAAACACGATAGACACACTTAGAAGACACCATACCCGAATAAGGGTTGGCGATAATTAGGACGGTACCGATCGACCACATTGGATTAATCAGGTCTAATTCAAACGAAACAAATAATGCCAACATGCCGGCAATAAATGTCTTTATTGCAAAAATTAGATCAAGCTTACTCGGGCGAAAAGCCAGTATTTGCTTTAATAACATGAACTCATCTCAAATACAGATTTGAACTGATGAGCATGCTCCTCAGTGTCCCCTTGCCTTTTAAAAAGACAACACGACTTTGTCATTTGCCTTATAGACAAATGATTTAATGAGAGCATCCTTCAATACAATGATTTTTCCTACATCTTTGCATGATGTGCCGAGATGATTTCAGATTGGCCGCTATTTATACGACCAAGCTTAGGAAAGGAGAGACATCGAAAAAGTCGGCAGAGTAAACCAATTTCTCGATTAGATATTTTGTTGCACAATTTTTTCAAATTAAAGTGATTTAGTCAACTAAAATATCTTCATTTGATAATTTGATATGTTTTTAGTTAATCATATATGATGTGCGAATCAAGAGAACTTTTCTGATTCTGAGCGTAAAATATTTAAATCAGGTAGTTATCTTGGAATTGAGACAAAGCTTCAATTTTTCTGTTATAAGAACTCAAGTGTGACCCGTTTATTAAGGATATGAATAAGACATCATGGCAATTTCAAGTTTTGGCAAAATTTTAACCGTACTGGATTTATTTTCAGTTTCACGACCAGTGATTAATGTCGATATTATTTGCGAAGAACTTGGCTTGTCTAAACCGACCAGCTACCGTTATCTAAAAGAACTCGTATCGGCCGACTTATTAAAACGTATTAATGGTACTTCTGGCGATTACACTTTAGGCTCAAAAATAGCAGTTCTTGACTATGTATCAAGAACAACAGATCCATTGGTCCAAATCAGTACGCCGTTTATGCGCAACATTGTTGAACGCACTGAACTTTGCTGTTTACTCACCTATTTAAATGATGACTACTGTATTGATATTCATCATGAAATTTTCAAAGATACTGAATTACTTTCGTATGGCCGAGGCTGTCCACGCCCGATTTATGTTGGGGCATCACCAAAAACAATGGTGTCACATTTAAGTAAACAGCGCATGCATGACTACTATGAACGTTTTAAACCTGAACTGTCGCAGTCAGGGTTTGCTCTAGACGAACCAAGCTTTATTCAACGCATGCGTAAAATAAAGAAACAAGGCTTCTATTTCTCACAAGGTGAGATTGATCCTAATGTTTCAGGCCTTGCCGTACCCGTTCGTTTTTCGAGTAAAGAAGTTCCTTTAGCGTTAACGCTAGTGGCATCCAAGAACCGTTTTGATTTTTTAAATATTCAAAAACTGATTGAAATTTTGCAAGAAAATGCTGGATTGATTGAGCAGCGTTTTATGGAACTTTCAGAAAAAGGTGAGATCTAAAATAATATTTTTGATAATTTAAAGTTTTCTTACACTTTAGAGCATTGAAAATATCTAAACATTCTCATATTATGATTTTAGCACCTATTGATGATTCTTTTCATCAGCAGCTCATCAATAGAAGGCTCTCCCTCAGAGGAATAAGCTCATGCTGCCATCATGGGCTTTTTTCTTGCCTAATTTTTAGCAAAAACTTATGAAAACTTGAACTGACGAAAAGTCAGATTAATACGTGGCTGTAAAATTTTTGTCGAACGATTTAAACGGTGTTGCCAATATTGTTGAGTCTCACCGCGCATCACAATGAGTTGACCTGGCTGTAACCACATTTCAACTTTTTCTTTGCTTTGAATATGCCTAAAAGAGAACTTTCGCGTTGCTCCAAAACTTAAGGAAGCAATTGTAGTAGTTCTGGCTAAGGACACATCCGAGTCACTATGCCAAGCCATTCCTTGCGTTCCATCTTCATAAAGATTGGCTAAGCAAGAATTAAATTTTTCTGAAAGTATCTGCTCTACTTGCTGTTTTAGTTGGGCAAGTGCTCTGTCCCACGGTAAAGAATCACGAAAGACACCAGAATATTTATACCGATAATGCTCGTCACCATACCAAGCGACTTTACGGGGAGTAATAAAGTGCTTGCCGTATAACTTCGCTTCATCATGTCGCCACGCCAGATGTTGGTACAAATAATGAAAATATTGCTCGGCTTCTTCGGCACTTAAAATACATCCGTAGTCCTGAACTTCGCCATCATACGGTAATAAATTTGTACAAGGTTCTGGAGAAAATAAATCTAGTGTCATGCAATCTCCCCTTGCTGCTTAGCCATCTCTCAAGCTAACAATGCCATTTTACGCCCTTTTTGCCAATGATATTTATTAACCACACCAATTGCGAGAGTCATTCTATTCTGGCACTTTGCAATAAAAAAAGCCTTTCTCAAGGAAAGGCTTTTTAGAATCTTATTTGGGTTTATGGCTGCTTTAGATATGGCCACGCGGCTTTTAAATAAATAAACATTGACCACAAAGTCAGAATGACTGCGGTATATAACAAAGCATAAGCCAGCATTTCTAAAGGCTGCCAATTCAGTAGGAATACACTAATCGCAATCATTTGAAATGCGGTTTTATATTTACCTACAGTTGACACTGCTACACTGGTTCGCGCACCAAGTTCTGCCATCCACTCACGTAAAGCAGAAACAGTAATTTCCCGTGAAATAATAACAATTGCAGCAAAAGCCATCGCAATGGTAGGTTTCCACTGCACTAGAACAATAAGTGCAGCTGCGACCATCAGTTTATCTGCAACCGGGTCTAGGAATCGGCCAAATGCTGAAGTCTGGTTTAACGTTCGTGCTAGATAACCGTCAAACCAATCGGTTACGGCAGCCAGCACAAAAATTGCAGTCAAGATAATATGACGAGTCATACTTCCTACATGCTCACCAATACCTATTGCAGGCGGCCAATATGCAATCACCAAAAATACAGGAATAAGCGCGATACGCGCCAAAGTTAGGATATTTGGGATATTCAGGATTCGCCCTGTGGTCATAAACACCGCCAATTTAGTCTTCACGCATCTTTTAACAGACAAAGACACATACTTCAATATTGTATCTATCTGTAACAGCCACTTTATACGAAATATGTGAATCGAGAAAGTGGATTGCTTAGGTAAATACCGTAACAGTTTGCCGCAAAATTGCAATTAAATGATCACTTTGGTCCCAAAGATATGCATATTCTGTGGAATACCCCTCAGCTGCATGTTCTGTGACGACTTTATATTTAAACCAGTCACACAATTGATGCTGGACTGGGTTCATATAAGTAATATGCCATGTTAAAGAACTTGCAGGCGCAACTTGCTTAAACATGGGCAAAACACCCGGCGGCCAAATATCCATAAATCAGGCAATGTTAGTTGACGATTTTCATGTTGCTTTGGGGAGAACCTTGACCAACCACCAAAGTCCGGATGTTCACTTGCTGTCACTGGATAATTACCCTCAGCCCAACAGACTTCGAAATGCTGAAAGCATTCAGGCATATGTTTGGCAAAAGGAATAACAAATAAATTTTCAGGCTGCACATATACAGGAGCAACGGGTTCTTGTTTTACCTCAATACTCGATACACGAGGTGCCCCAAAACTTGCGACCAAAATGGTTTGTACTGCACCATCTTGCCATAAACGTGTCTCAAGCGTAGTGACTGACTTCCCTTCTCTTAAAATTTCAATAGTCAATCGGGCAGAACCTTGCTGTACAGGGCCCACAAAAGTAACACTACAACTTAATAATCTTTTATTTGAATCTTGGATGTGGGAGCATGCTTTTTGCATTAATAGCCCAGCAACAAGGCCGCCAAAAACCGTTCGACCCTGTAACCACCCTGCGGGTATATCAATCCATTCATTTTGTTTTACATCTTCAAATAGCTGTAATAATGACATGCATATCCCTAAGTCATGTGCGTGATTAGGAAGTATCTTTCATTATTTTGACCATCATGTGAATGGTCATGATGCTATTAATTTATGAGCGCTTTTGTCACTCAAATTTTAAATACAAGACTACTCATGCAAAATTTTATAAATCGTTCTTGCCATCACTTCACCTAAGCCCGGCACTACTGTTAATTCTTTTTCCGATGCTTTTAACACACCTTGAATCCCACCAAAATGTGTTAATAAATCTCGACGGCGTTTAGGTCCTAAGCCCGGAATTGCTTCTAAAACTGAGGTGCTACGACGCTTATCACGCTTAGCGCGGTGTTTGGTAATCGCAAAACGGTGAGCTTCATCACGTACCTGTTGAATCAAATGTAGGGCTTTATGATCTTCAGGTAACTGAGTTTTTGTGCCATCAGTAAAATGAAGCGTTTCAAGTCCCGGTTTACGCCCTTCACCTTTTGATACACCAATCATGAAAGCCTCAAGTCCAAGTTCTTGCATAACTTCCATTGCCATATGAAGCTGGCCTTTACCACCATCAATTAAAAGCAAATCAGGCAGCATCGCCTTTTTATAGCGACGCGTTAAAGCTTGTCGCATCGCAGCATAATCATCGCCCGCAGTAATATCTTGAATGGCAAATTGTCGGTAGTCACGTTTACGCGCACCGCCTTGGTCAAACACCACGCATGATGCGATCGGCGCTTCGCCCATGGTATGACTAATATCAAAACATTCGATACGATCAATTGGACGGCCAACCACCTGCTCAAGCTGGTGGAAACGCTCATTGAGTTCTAAATGGTTACTCAACTGCCCTTTAATTGCATGCTGAACGTTCATTTCGGCAAGTTCTAACCATTCAGCACGTGTTTCTCGTACACTGCTCTTAATCTGGACTTTCTTTCCAAACTGCTGTGCTAAGGCTTCTTCCAACTCTTTACGATCAGGTAAGGCAGTATTTACAATCAGTTCACTTGGTACTTCATCGGCAACCTGAAAGTAAAAGTTTGCCATAAAGTCACTTAGCATTTGACCAAGGTCATCACCTAACATGTCAGGGAAATAGCTTTTACCTCCCAACATACGTCCGTTACGTACATGCATAATCTGCACACATGTCACGCCAGCCTGATAGGCAATTGCCAAAATGTCAGCTTCACCTTTTACTTTGAAAACAGCTTGTTGCGCTTGGACTTCACGGAGTAAAGATAACCGATCCCTATAAAAAACAGCTTTTTCAAATTCAAGATCCGCCGCTGCCTGCTCCATTTTCGCAATCAGCTCTTGGTTTAATTCTTTGGTGTCACCTTGTAAGAATCGAATACTGTTATTCACATCTTCTTTGTAATCTTCTGGTGAGACCAAGCCTACACACGGAGCCGAGCAACGCTTGATTTGATATTGCAAACATGGACGCTTGCGCTGTGAGAAGTAACTATTTTCACACTGACGGACATTAAAAAGTTTTTGTAAAACCAGTAAGGTGTCTCGGGCACTATAAGCACTTGGATAAGGCCCAAAGAATTTACCAATTTGGTGCTTACCTTTGCCACGCCCACTGGCAATTCGTGGATACGGTTTATCTGCCGATACAAAGATATAGACGTATGACTTGTCGTCTCGCAACATGATGTTATAAGGCGGACGATGTTGTTTAATTAAGTTTTGTTCTAAAAGCAGCGCTTCAGTTTCTGAACGCGTGACAAGCGTTTCAATATCATAAATTCGCGCAACTAAAGCCTGAGTTTTCGGATGCTCAATGGTTTTAACAAAATAGCTCGACACCCGATTTTTTAGGTTTTTTGCTTTGCCCACATATAACAACTCACCATCTTTCCCTAGCATTTTATAAACGCCTGGAAGCTGGGTCATATGGGCTAAAATTTTTTCAATATGAGGACGAGCGTTTTGATTCACTATTGGCATGCATGGCTTAATACTGAATACCTAATGTGATGTTTTCATCCTTACTTTTCAAGTGCTTTACTGTGCCAGAACCTAAATTTGACAAGGGATGACGAAATAGACCGACAAAGTATGTCGTAGGTCTTTAAGAATCGAGACGATAGTAACTGTACTTCACGTCTTTTTCTTTATACACCGCATAGGTTTTTTGACGAAAATCTGAGAACCAGCCATTCCCAGTATAACCAGCAATATGTCCGTAGGTATGACCACTGGTACGTTCAATAATATAGATATCGCCTTCTTGAGGACGGTTGAATGCTGGTTTGATTTTCTTATAGCCGTTCTTTTCTAGAGTATGCCCCCAGTCAGATGCAGCTACTGGATGCTTTGAAACATCTGCACCTGCAGCCTGTAAAGCAATACGGATATTCTTGGCACATTTTTCTTTACTGTGCTTTGCTGACATGCTCTCAAGTTTGCTTGAGAACTTATGCAGATCGATATTTTGGTCTTCTACTTTATGCCTTTTAGAAGCCAATCGGCTATGCTTTTTAGTCTCAGCCGAAGCTTTGTTTAACATCGCTTTCGTTTTTAAGTCACCCTGAGAACTTTCTTCTTTTCTCAATTTAATGTGGTGAACATGTGCATGAGCTACGTGATGAGCATGAGCCATTTTGAAACCTACTTCCGCTAACCAGTCTTCGAAAAAACGGAGCAATTGTAGAATCAAAATTATGCGTTGGCTTTTAATAGTTGTAACAAATTGCCAGCACTGTGAAATGGGTCACAAAAAACAATTTATCAAATTTATTCTATAAAAAAATCCCTTTCGAGCTTACTAAAGATTGGTCAATCCCATCTATTTCAACACGATTGACCTAGCACTTATGGAGAATTTCAGATTAGTTTAAATTATTTAAATAAACTGTTCGCTCTGCAGTTTTTTGAATAAAGCACTGTGTATATTGCATCTCCTGATTTTGCTTACGCATATCAGCAGTCCAATAATCGGATTGCTTTTGGTAAGTTTCTAAGTCCTTTTCAGGAATTTCTTCCACACTTTTTTGTGCCAGTACTTTACATTCAACATCACGTTTTTTAAACCAGTCCGATTGATCTTGTTTAAATTGAGTTTTTTTCTCAGCGCTCAATTTATCCCAAGTCAGATTTAAGCGTTCCACTTGCTTCGCTTTGTCGCTATCTAATTCTTTTTTACGAACATCCATGGCTTCTTGAGCCAAAGCAGTCTGCTCTTCATTATTTTGTTCAGACATTTGTCTATTTTCTTCAATATTTTCGTCAATCAACTCATTTTCTTTAACATAAGCCGCATATTGCACAGCTTTAGTGGCAACAAAAACCAATCCTTCAATCACAGTGTTTTGACTTGGTAAATCAAACACCAACCCCTCTTTATCTGTTTTTGTGATGTTATAGAAAAATTCACCTTTCAATTGATCATTTTCAAGAGTCAAAGATGATTCATTATCCGAAAAATAGTCATTCAGCGTCTGTGATTCTTCATTAGAGTGACGCAGTTCTTCAACATATGCTTTTTCCGCACGTTTTTGTAAACCTTTAGGAAATGAAACAACTAACTGGCTTTCACAGCTGAGTTGTGTATTTTTTTGGCTTTCATCTTCTAACGGTAAAGTGCGAATATTTTTAATTTCAAACTTCAAACCTTGATTAATTTTATTAAGAATATCAGCATCAACCTGATATTGACTTTGTCTTAAGCTACGTTCGATTTGCTTCAAATATTCTTTTTTCAAAGAGGTTTGAATCTGATTTAAATTGTCAGGATGCGTACAGCTCCAATCCGAAATTGCCTCAACTTTTTCTGTTTTTGATTTTGGCTCTGGCTTAGATTTACCACATCCAGTTAATATTACTGCTGCACTGAATGTAGTTATTACTAAAGCTTGTTTCATCACCGTATTCATTTATATTCCACGCAAATTTTTAAAATTTATTAAGTACAAGAAAGGCATATATTTACCAGTCGCATTATCATCCCAATAATTAATATAAAATTCACCTAAAATTTTAAATAAAATACTCCCCACGCTAATAAGCATCGTTTTAAATGCATAAAAATAAATCTAAATTATTTAAATAATCACAATAAAAAAACGCCCTTTCGGGCGCTTTAATTAAAATACATATGGTCGCACAAAAATCAGGAAGAAAATCCCAAGCATGAGGAACCATTTCAAGAAGTAATATAACTTACGGTTTTTAGCTTTTAATGCTTTTGCTTTAATACGAATTTGGTACACATAGCCAAATGCTTTATTTAAACCACCCGTTTGGTCACCTGTTTCATTCGGTGAACTTGCAGCAGTCATCACGTTACGACCAAACCAATGATTAAAACGTTCCATCCATTTCACTTTCATTGGACGCTCAACGTCTGCAAAGAAAATAATACGGTTTTGATCAGTCTTATTTTCAGCATAGTGAATATACGTTTCATCAAACACAACGCTTTGACCGTCACGCCAAGAGTATCTTTCACCATCGACATCAATAAAACAACGATCATCATTTGGTGTAATCAAACCCAAGTGATAACGAAGTGAACCTGCGTATGGGTCACGGTGTCTAACCAAGCGGCTATCAGGAGCAAGTTCGGTAAACATTGCCGCTTTAATGGTCGGTAATGTTTTCAGTAAAGCTGTCGTTTTTGGACAAAGCTCAGCTGCCGAAGGATGGCTCGACTCATACCATTTCAGGTAAAAACGTTTCCAACCTGTTTTAAAGAACGAGTTGAAACCTAAGTCGTTATAGGTACTCGAAGCTTTAATCCCGCCTTGGTCATATAAAGCTTTCGCTTCATCTCGAATCATTTCCCAATTTTCATCTAACACTTTTAAATCTTTAAAGTGTTGAGTGTCGATATAAGGCTGATTCGGTACCTTTGAAAAGATGTACATTAAAAAGTTAATCGGTGCGAGCAAGGTTGAATGGTCAAAAAATTGACGATAAAACGAGTGACGCACTTTGCCGCGATGTTGGATATACAATGCAGATATTACAAAAATCGCTAATACGATCCACTTAATCATATAGTTACTCGCATTTAAGCATCTTTAAAAATACTTCGAAGGAATTTAAAATTGGAGAAATAATAACAAACTCTCGAAGAAAATTCAGACTCATATGAGTAACTATTATTTTTATCAAAAAAAAATCTCAAGAACATTTATTCTTGAGATTTCTTAAACTCAGATTTTAAATTAATTTTGATAAGGTTTCCAATTTAACGCATTCAGAGAAACAAGTGCGTTTGCAGCAGTTTCATTATAGACATAACAACCTGATTTCAATTGTGCAATTCTTAACTGAGCAAAACGGATGCGTTGGGGATCATTGGCATTTTTTAGGTATGTTTCCCAATGCTTAACTTCTTGATCAGCAGTCCAACCAATATTACTTGTATAACTTGCTGTGTATGGCTTACCTTGATATTGCACCGCAACACTATCGCTCGCATCAAAACCTAGACTAGTATCATAAATTGTAGTCCACTGAACTGTTTGCCATGTTCCTTTAACTGCTTTATAAGTAAAGCCGAATGGATTAGTTTGATTCAAATAATTAAGGTACGAAGCATTGTCAGCATCGAACTCGTCAAAACTCTGGTTAATTTCATAATCTTGACCGACATTGAATGCAAAAGACTCTTGATTAGATTTTTTTGAAATTAAACGATAGCAACTACTTCCGTCAGGAAATTTATTCTGTCCATAAGTATTAAGAAATATACGTCCATTAGTTGTACTTGCATCATTTACTGGAAAGCCTACTGCTCGATAACCCGGTAAAACAGCGTCAAACATATTCTGACCAGAAAGATTAACTCTCTGAAGTTTCCAATCCTCTTTAACATCACCAATAAGATCCAGTGTCCAATCCGTTAGCGAATTAATATTCATCACATTAATCGCTCTATCAGTTGGCAAATAGAGTTTTTTCTCTGTGAGCAAGTACTCACCTAAAGCTTGATTAGAAGATCCATCTGTTGATTTTTTATTGAATATTTCAAAATAAGAAATATTTAATGCGTCTGTTTCATTCGCATTGTAATCCATAAAATAGTAACGACTTCCATTCGCTGTAGAATCTTGTGATGCACTACTTTGATCGTTATTTACGGAATTATTATCACTAGAACCACCACCGCCACACGCACTCAACATCATTGGTAAGATGGCTAAAATCATAAACTTATTTTTTAACATAATATTACTTTGTCTAACATTTTTATAACACAAAGTTTATCCAAAGATAAAAAAATAGACAACCCTTTCTGTCTAATAATTCACAAAGTATATTAATTTCCATTAGCAGTTCAAAAAACCAAGGCTATTCAACCGTCTTTATTATTTTTTTCATGCATGCGCTTTCCCCACTGAAATCTGTATTTTTTTATTGTTCTTTTATCATTCATTTCATCATTTACTATATTCTCTTATGGGCCCTTCCACCCTTGCTTATCAAGCTATTACCCCCAATAAAAAACATATTTTTCATATAAATAAATTAAAAAAAATTATTTGCAGATTATTGATGACCCTTGCGTCACGGCTTGATACAACTTGTTGGCTTCTTTTTAGATATAGTTATCGTAAGATTAGCGAAGCATAAATGTGTACCGGAGCTGTACACACGCTTCATAACATCAACTTAGAAATCCTCCAAAACTAAGGAGATCAGGCATGATCCACGCTGGCAATGCCATTACCGTCCAAATGCTTGCGGACGGAATTGCAGAATTCCGCTTTGACTTACAAGGTGAGTCGGTCAATAAATTTAACCGTGCAACAATTGAAGATTTCAAAGCTGCTATCGCGGCTGTAAAAGCCAATAACGATATTAAAGGCTTAGTTGTAACTTCTGGTAAATCTACATTTATTGTTGGTGCAGATATTACTGAGTTTGGTGAAAACTTCGCACAAGGCGAAAAAGCGATTGTTGACTGGCTTATGCCTGTTCACGAAATCTTCAATAGCTTTGAAGATTTAGACCTTCCAAAAGTTGCTGCTATTAATGGCATGGCTTTGGGTGGTGGTTTTGAAATGTGTTTAGTGTGTGACTATCGCGTGATGTCAGAAGCTGCACAAGTGGGCTTACCAGAAATCAAACTTGGTATTTATCCTGGTTTCGGTGGTAGTGTTCGTTTAAGCCGAGTTATTGGTATCGATAACGCGGTTGAATGGATGGCAATGGCTGCTCCTAAAAAACCAGCTGCTGCGCTTAAAGATGGTGCTGTAGATGCGGTTGTCGCTGCGGACAAATTACTTGATGCTGCAACTGACTTGGTTAAGCAAGCGATTTCTGGCCGTTTAAACTGGAAAGCAAAACGCCAAGAAAAACTTGATGCTGTAAAATTGAACCCACTTGAACAAATGATGGCGTTCAACACAGCAAAAGGCGCTGTACTTGCTAAAGCAAACCCTGCTCAATACCCTGCTCCAAAATTATTACTTGATTCATTACAAGCAGGTGCAAGCCTTGCACGTGATGAAGCGTTAAAAGTTGAAGCTGAAGGCTTTGCTAAAGCAGCAATTACTCCACAAGCTGGTGCATTAATTGGGTTATTCATCAATGACCAAGTTGTGAAAAAAGCATCTAAACAACATGAAAAAGGTGCTCACCCTGTAAATCAAGCGGCTGTACTTGGCGCTGGTATTATGGGTGGCGGTATTGCTTACCAGGCGGCAAGCAAAGGCACACCAATTATCATGAAAGATATTGGTAACCCACAACTTGCACTAGGTATGTCAGAAGCAAACAGCTTGTTAACTAAACAAGTTGAACGCAAGAAAATGAAACCTGCGCAAATGGGTGAAACGCTTGCTCGTATCCGTCCTACTTTAAGCTACGATGAGTTTAAAGAAGTTGATATCGTGATCGAAGCGGTAACTGAAAATCCAAAAGTTAAAGAAATCGTACTTGCAGAAACTGAGAAAAATGTTCGTGAAAACACGATCATTGCTTCTAACACTTCTACAATTTCAATTACACGTTTGGCAAAAGCATTACAACGTCCTGAAAACTTCGTTGGTATGCACTTCTTCAACCCAGTTCACATGATGCCGCTTGTAGAAGTTATTCGTGGTGAAAAGACTTCTGAAGAAGCGATTGCGACTACTGTTGTTCTTGCTCAAAAAATGGGTAAAACACCAATCGTTGTAAATGACTGCCCAGGGTTCTTGGTTAACCGTGTATTGTTCCCTTACTTCGGTGCATTTGACCTTCTTGTAAAAGACGGCGCAGATTTCCAGCAAATCGACAATGTAATGTCTAAGTTTGGTTGGCCAATGGGTCCTGCTTACCTCATCGACGTTGTAGGTATCGATACAGGTGTACATGGTGCAGAAGTAATGGCGGAAGGTTTCCCTGACCGTATGAAGCCAGACTACAAAGGCGCAATCCAAGCAATGTATGAAGCGAAGCGTCTTGGTCAAAAGAATGACGTAGGTTTCTACAAATACGAACTCGACAAGAAAGGCAAGAAAGCAAAAACTGTTGATCCAACAGCGTATGAAGTGATTGCTCCATTCGTAACTGGCGAAAAACGCGAATTTGATAACCAAGAAATCATTGACCGTATGATGCTTGCTTTCTGTAACGAAACAGTTCGTTGCTTAGAAGACAAGATTGTAGCAACTGCATCTGAAGCAGACATGGCAATGATTATGGGTGTAGGTTTCCCTCCATTCCGTGGTGGCCCATGCCGTTACATCGACCAAACAGGTGTTGCTGAATACGTTGCGCTTTGCGATAAATATGCACACTTAGGTAAGGCTTATGAAGCGCCGCAAATGTTGCGCGACATGGCTGCTAACAACAAAAAATTCTACGGTTAAGGAGCGACGTGAATGGCTACTTTAAATCCACGTGACGTTGTGATTGTTGATGGCGTTCGTTCTGCCATGGGCAAATCTAAAAACGGTATGTTCCGTAATGTACGTGCCGACAGTTTATCTGCTGAACTTGTACGTGCGCTCGTTGCCCGTAACCAGTTTGATGTAAATGAAGTTGAAGACCTGATCTGGGGCTGTGTAAACCAGACTCTAGAACAAGGTATGAACATTGGCCGTAACATCGGTTTATTAGCTGACTTGCCTAAAACTGTTGCTGGTCAAACAGTGAACCGTCTTTGTGGTTCGTCTATGCAGGCAATCCACACTGCAGCAGCACAAATTGCGACTAACCAAGGTGACATCTTCATTATTGGTGGTGTAGAGCACATGGGTCACGTAGGTATGATGCACGGCATCGACCTTAACCCAGAAGCATCTAAACACTATGCAAAAGCATCTAACATGATGGGCTTAACGGCTGAAATGTTAGGTCGTATGAACGGCATTACGCGTGAAGAACAAGATGCGTTCGGTGTTGAATCTCATCGCCGTGCTTGGGCTGCAACTCAAGAAGGTCGTTTCAAAAACGAAATCGTTGGCGTTGAAGGTCACGATGCAAATGGCTTTAAAATCCTTTGCGACATCGACGAAGTTATTCGTCCAGATGCAAACCTTGAAGCGTTCAAAGCATTAAAACCTGTATTTGACCCTAAAGGTGGTTCAGTAACAGCAGCAACTTCTTCTGCTCTTTCTGACGGTGCTTCTGCAATGTTACTTATGTCTGCTGAACGTGCTCAAGCATTAGGTTTAAAACCACGTGCTGTAATTCGCTCTATGGCAGTCGCAGGCTGTGACGCAGCAATCATGGGTTATGGTCCAGTTCCAGCAACTCAAAAAGCGCTTAAACGTGCTGGTTTAACGATGGCTGATATTCAAACTATCGAATTAAACGAAGCATTTGCTGCTCAAGGCTTATCAGTAATGAAAGGCTTAGGCGTTTATGACAAGCAAGACATCATTAACTTAAATGGTGGTGCGATTGCTTTGGGTCACCCACTAGGCTGTTCTGGTGCGCGTATCACCACTACGTTGTTAAACGTAATGGAACAACAAGATACTCAAATTGGTCTTGCGACGATGTGTATCGGCCTTGGTCAAGGTATTGCAACGATTATCGAACGTGTTTAATTAACTCCAAGATAAAAAAATCCCCGCTCAATGCGGGGATTTTTATCTTATCGGCCTTTTAAACCGTCTTGAATTTGCTGTTGTAAATTTATAAGGTCATTAAGATTTACTTTCATCGTACCATCACGATAAGCATCAACATTACTTCGGTTAATGTTCAGCGGCTTTAACATTTCAAAAAGACCATTGGTTGGGTCAGAAGATTGGATTCCACCCGCTACAGCTAAAATATATTCTCGTAAAAATGGAGAAAGTTGCGTGAGATCAGGCTGTGCCATAACCGGCTGATAATCTACGGTCGTCATACCTTCAGGGACTAAAGCATTCTGTATATCGTTATGTATTTTATATTCATGGTGTTGTAGTGCTTGGCGTACCTTCTTATCTTCTTGAAACGGCACAAAGCCCACCTCGTCACGTAGCTCAGATTCAGCCATAACGCGAATAGTGGGTAAAGTCGTTACCTCTTCTGCCTGAACAGTTGGTAAACCCATAAAAGCAAATGCAGCAATCAAAGCTGATTGTTTTAGAAAGTTCATAACTAGCTCCAAAAATCAGTCACCCTATTTCAATTAAAAGATGAAGATTCAAACAAAGGTCTCTATAAATAGGCTACAACAAACTACTTTTTGATTCAGTAAAGCTCGGATAAACGGTAAATATAATTAAAATTTTTAATGTAATAGTAAGGGATTTTTTTAATAAAAAGCTGAATAGAAAAACCATCCTATAAATGAGTTATAACTATTTATAGGGTGGTTTTTATTTTATAGATTCTATTCGCTCTCTAACATTTCTTTTAAAGAATCGACTAATTGCGGAAATGTCGTATAACCTTCCCGACCTAAAAAATGCCCGCCATTAGGAACTGTAATGTACGGTGCATCAATATCCTTAGCCAATTGAACTGTTAGTTTTGGTGGAACCAGATCATCATTATCAGACAAATACACCAGCTTTTTACTTATACCTTTAAAGTAATTGGTGTCGATTTTGCTCTTTGTTATATAAGCTGTGAGAGGTGAAGAATCTGCAATTGGTCCAGAGAATCCAGATACTAAAATCATTCCTCCAATATTTTTATAATCATGTCTTTGCAAAAAGTGCAGTAAGGTAATGACACCCAAACTATGTGCCACAAAATAAGTATTTTCATTAACCTCTGGTATCTGTTCATCTAAAACCTTCTGCCAAGCATCTACATCTGGATGCTCAGAATCTGGAAATGGTATTAGGGTCACAGCCGTATGTTCATCTTCTATTTGATGTTTTAGGTCCAAAAACCAGTGATCATTTATAGAAGCTGAATAACCGTGAAGTACAAATATTTGACGCATGTTCTTCTCCTGAAGTTCCAATGTTTTGGCATTTGCAACAAATGACATCCATCCGAATAACACCAATAAAATGAGTTTTCTGATCATTGAACAAGTACCATTTTGAAAGATAAAAACATGCTAAACTATGACACCACTGTTAAGGTCAAGCCTATTTTATGAACCTCGCTAAAGTCGCCGAGCTTACAAAAGTTAGTCCGCGTATGCTGCGTTATTATGAAAGTTTAGGGCTAATACAACCGCATCGTGCAAGCAATAACTATCGAAGTTACACACAAAAAGATATTGAAAATATTAGGAAAATTAAAATATTAAATGATGCAGGTATGACCCTAAAAGACATTCAGGTGTTATTACCATGTTTTGATTTAGATGAAAGGGTATTTACACTCTGCCCTATTGTTCAAGAAAAGCTACAAACAGAACTGATGCATGTATCTGAGCAGTTAAACAAACTACAAACTTCTCAAAGTTTATTACAATCTTTCTTGGCAAAAGGCAAAGCTGAGAGCACCAATACATAGTAGTTGATGCTCATGCTGTAACTATTCTTCTAACTCATTTTCTAAAGCAGCCACATTCTTTTTCTTAATACTTTCAATTTTTGCATTAAGCTTTAAAACATGTTGGTAAAGCTCGTTAAATTTTTTAACTTGAGCATTTTCATGAAAAAGGATCATATGATCTTTCTTTTGCCACGAATAGTTTTTTAGAAGTTTAAACATTTCCTCTGCATCATCTAAAATTTGCAGCTCAATCATAAAAAGCGTATGGTCTTGATCAGCCTTTTGCTGAGTTCCCAATTTCATTTCAAGAAGTTGTCTCGTATCTGCATCAACAGATAATTCCTGAATTTTAGCGAGAAAGGTCTTATGTATTGATTCATATTCAGACTGATACTTATCTGAAGCTTTCCGAACATCAGCCAACATCTTTTCTGTTTCGGCATATTTTTGTTTTTTATCAAGGTCCAAACGGTCAACATTTAAAAAAGTATCCCACTTTGCAGCTTTTAGTTCTCTTAAATATTCATTGCGGGCATTTACGTTTTGGACCCAATAACTTAAAAGAAACTCTGAGACTTGCTTATAGTGCCCTGCAAGCCGTTTATCATGAATATCGAGTTGTACAGGTTTAGACCAATCCTGAGCCTGCTCATAAAGTTCACTCATTTTTTCATTCATCACGACATCGAACATTTCGCTACTGTCTTTAGCTTGCTGCTGTTTGATATGTTGATAGGAAAAAAAGGCAATACCTGCAATCACCACCAGACCTGCAATTGCAATCAAAATTCGGCGCATACACACCTCCTATTTCCATTCTTATAGTTTTGCTCTTTATAGTTATAAAATAGAGCTCTTTCTTCTTTATATGTCATTTATTTCATAATACGCAACACTCTATTCGCTATTCAATGCTTTAAATCCTTGCACATCATCCCTATTATGATGGGTAATTAAAATTTATGAGATTCTCCCATGCGTGTTGATGTCTGGTCTGATGTAGTTTGTCCTTTCTGTTACATCGGCAAAAAACGCCTTGAACATGTCGCGGCTGAAGCTGGTATTGAACTTGATATTCATTGGCATAGTTTCGAATTAGATCCGAATGCGCCAGCAACACATGACACTTCAAATACTGAGCGTTTAGCGAAAAAATATGGCCGTACCTATGAAGAGATGGAAGAAATGGAGCGCAACATTGCGGCCATGGCTGCCTCTGAAGGTATCGACTTCCAATGGCAAAAAGCCAACTCAGGCAATAGCTTTAACGCTCACCGTATTATTCATCTTGCCCAAAGTAAAGGTTTAGGTAACCAAGCAAAAGAAGCCTTTTTCCATGCTTATATGACTGAAGGTTTAGCGATTGGTGAACGTGAAGTCGTAGAGGAAATCGCTTCTCGTATTGGCCTTGATAATGCCGAAGTTGAATATGTACTCGATACGAATGAATTGGCTGACTTCGTTCGTCATGACGAAAAAATTGCACACGAGCAGCTCAATGTAACTGGCGTACCATTCTTTGTATTTGATCAAAGAATTGCGCTTGCAGGTGCACAGCCTCGTGAAGTGTTTTTACAAGTGTTAGAACAAGCACAGCTCAAAGCAAATGCTGAAGAAATCGAGCAAGATGACGCAGCTGTTTGTAATGATGAAACATGTGATATTCCACAAGATAAACAGTCTTAATTGTAAAGTGTGAACAAATCGTATGTTTTATCACCGTTTTAGCAATAGAGCGTTCTAAAAAAAGAACTATTCAATTGTTTAAAATGTGTTTATGATTGCGACTTAGAATATTCGCGCTGTAATGTTCTGTTTTTTATATGTTTAATGATCGGAATTTGAAGTTTCCTTGATCTAAAATCCCCCTAGTTTGGGGGATTTTTTTTGCTTAAAAATTCTCGCTAATAGCTTAAACTTTTTAACTTATTTCAAATATGTAAGAAAAGTTAAATTTACTTAACTTTTGTGTCGTCCTCTTGATTTTATTAGAGAAATCAACAAAAGTGACAATAACAACAAAACATAAAAGATAGATATGAAAATATTTCACGTTATTACGTATCGGCAGCTTTTCGCACTTGTAACTTTAGGATTTGGTTCAGTATGTATGGCTCATGCAGAAGTAAACTCTTCTTCAACTCAGCAAGTCAAAGGTTCGTCATCTGGAGTACAAACCGAAGAAAATAAAGATGAAAATCTTTTAGATCAAATCCCAAGGTGGATTGATGCCACCCCAACGATTTTTCCGGAGCAGTCCAATCAACCTATTGTTCCACCCACCGAGCAAACTGAAGATCAGACTTGGTTTGACCGTAAGCAAAAGAAAATTCGAAATTGGGCTGATCATACCTCTGAAAAAATTGATAACTGGTTTGGTGAAGTCGACCCGCAAAAACCAGCTACTGCAACCATCCGTGTAATGGTTGATAACTATTGGAATGAATACGATAACTTTGAAATCAAACCCAGAATACGCGGGAAGATTAAACTCCCTACGCTAGAGAAACGCTTAAGCGTGGTGTTTGGTGATGACTCTTTAGATAACGAATTTAATAATAGTCCAGCCAATATTAACCAAAACCCAAATCAAGATTCAAATAAGAAACTTGATACTAAACGAACACGAGATGACAACAGCTCAATCGCATTACGTTGGTCAAATTTCTCTAAAAAACTGCCGTTTGAAACAGATGCAGACTTAGGTATCCGTTCTGGAGACGACGTGTATGTTCGCTTAAAAGCATCGAGAAATTGGCAACTCCGTAATGACTTTAAGTTTTATGCTGAAGAGATTTATCGCTATGGCATTCATAGTGAAAATTATTTACGTACTAACCTAGAGCTTACCCATGCTCGTCCAAATCAACCGATTTTATCGAACCAGTTCAGCTTAACGTATGCCGATGATCAAGATGATGATTTAACATGGGAAAATCGAGTTTTCCGCGAACATAGTTTCTTTGCAAATAACCGTTTTAACTATGGTATTTATACAGGTGGCTATTACAACGACAACGATTTACGCTTAAACAGTTGGGGACCATTTGTATCATGGCGTCAGCCGCTCTTTCGTGAATGGTTCTTTGTACAAGGCGACGTCAATTACTTTAATGACCACCGTGAAGACCGTAACCATTTTGTCAGCACATTCTTACGTTTAGAAGCACTGTTCTAATTGCTAAGAACCACCTTGGAGGCTGTCTCCAAGGTGATGAAAAATAAAATACTTTTAAATAAAAATTTAAGCTTTTTCCCTTACAATACTGAGCTAACTTTTGATTCTTGATTTTCATAAAAATGAATCAATTCTCTTCTTTTTCATTCGAATATAAATCTAAAGCCTTACTTTGTATTTATAGTTTAGGTATGTTGGTTTTAATTCCTCATACACAGCTTTTCTCTACTTCTTTCAAGCATCAACGCTCTACAAGACGATCTCTACATTCGTCCACCCTATTCATAAGAAATAATAGTCACATACTCTCTTTTTCGCCTTCACCCTGTGAAGCAGAAACAAATAATGATTCAGATGCCGCACTTATTCAGGACCTGATGGCGGTGTTTGGAAATGATACGTTATGGAGCCGTGCAACTCAGCCCAAGCACCCTTATAAAACCTTAGGTAAGAAAAAGAAGAAAGCTTCAACACCCCATATTTCGGTTAGTAATCCACTTACCGCAAGCTGGGATACGATTTCAACATGGATGCCTTTCGAAAATAATCTTGATTTAGGCTCAAATTCAGACAGTGATGTTTACGTACAATTTCTTGCCAAGAAAAAATGGAATTTAAGACATAACATAAGCATAGATACCGAACAGGTCTTTCGCTACGGTTCAACCAGCCGGAACTATACGGAAACAACACTCAACTTAACGCAGAAAATGCAAGACAACACCCTATTCGCTAACAAATTTAATGTGAATAAGAGCGAAAATGAAGAATACAACTGGGGCAATTGGACTTTTCAACAATTTGCGTTTGTAAAAGATAATAGTCTGACTTACGGTATTTATAGTGGTGGCGTATATACCAAAAATGACATGCGGATAAATAGTTGGGGACCCTATCTCTCATGGCGTCAGCCTATATGGCGAGATTGGATTTTTATGCAAAATGATCTTAATTTTTTTAATCATATTGATGATGACCCTAAGCATCAATTGAGTGTACAAATGAATCTGGAAGCTAATTTTTAACCAAAAATCATTAAGTTGTGGATAACTCTTTCTTTATCCACAAAAAAGCCTCTGACAGTTCAGAGGCTTTTTTTATATCAAAAAATTATTTCAACAATAGGCTATTAATACGCTTCACATAAGCTGCTGGGTCTTCTGGTAAACCACCTTCTGCAATCACAGCCTGATCAAAAATCACGTTTGCCAAGTCATCAAATTGTTCTGAACCTTCAAGTTTTTTCACTAAAGGATGCTCAGGGTTAATTTCTAAAATTGGCTTGATTTCAGGAACAGCTTGACCTGCTTGTTTCAACATACGAATAAGTTGCGGTGATAACTCACCTTCACTTCTTACTAAACACGCCGGAGAGTCTACCAAACGGGTCGTTACACGTACTTCTTTAGTTTTAGCCTTCAACGAGTCACTTAATTTCTCAACCACAGGCTTAAATTGTTCAGCCGCTTGCTCAAGTGCCTTTTTCTCTTCTGCATCTTGTAAGTCACCTAAATCAACAGCGCCTTTAGATACATTCTTTAATGGCGTACCGTCAAACTCATGAACAAAGTTCATTGCCCACTCATCAACACGCTCTGTCATTAATAATACTTCAATGCCTTTTTTCTTAAACAACTCTAGCTGTGGAGAGTTTTTAGCAGCAGCTAAGCTGTCAGCAGTAACGTAATAAATGGCTTTTTGGCCTTCTTTCATGCGCGCTTTATAGTCTGCAAAAGAAGTTACCACTTCATCATTTGTTGAAGTTGCATAACGTAATAATTTTAAAATACGCTCGCGATTACCGAAGTCTTCACCCAAGCCTTCTTTAAGCACTGAACCAAACTCAGTGTAGAACGTCTTGAATTTTTCTTGGTCTTTTTCATCTTCTGATTTAGCCAAGCCGTCAAGCAAAGTGAGTACACGGCGTGCGTTACCTTCACGAATTGTCTTAACGTCACGGCTTTCTTGCAACAACTCACGGCTCACATTAAGCGGTAAATCGGCGCTGTCCACGACACCTTGTACAAAGCGTAAATAGTTTGGAATTAAATTATCCGCATCATCCATAATGAATACGCGTTTTACATACAGCTTAATTCCCGCTTTTGCTTCACGTGTAAAAATGTCATGAGGTGCTTTACTTGGAATATAAAGTAACTGGGTATATTCCGTACTACCTTCTACACGGTTATGAGCCCAAGCCAGTGGCGCTTCAAAGTCATGCGTTAAGTTTTTATAAAACTCAACATATTGCTCTTCAGTCACTTCACTTTTGTTACGTGTCCATAAAGCACTTGCAGAGTTAATCGCTTCCCATTCGTCAGTTTTGACCATTTGGCCACCTTTAGGTTCTTCACCTTCAGCGACTTCCTCTTCTTGCCAAACTTCTTTTTGCATTTCAATTGGCAAGCTAATGTGGTCAGAATATTTATTAACGATCTGCTTAACTTTATAAGATTCTAAATAATCAAGCGCGTCATCACGCAAGTGAAGAATAATGTCAGTACCACGTGAAGCTTTATCAATTTGCTGAACTTCAAACTCGCCTGTACCGCCACTGATCCAACGCACCCCTTCAGAAGCATCTAAACCTGCACGGCGTGATTCCACCGTAATTTTATCGGCAACAATAAAACCTGAGTAGAAACCAACACCAAACTGACCAATCAACTGAGCATCCGCTTTCTGGTCACCCGTCAATTTTGACATGAAGTCTTTAGTACCAGATTTTGCAATGGTACCTAAGTTATCAATTGCTTCTTGTTGGCTTAAACCAATACCGTTATCAGAAATCGTTAACGTTTTATCTTCTTTATTTAAGCTGATTCGTACATGTAAGTCCGGATCATTTTCATAATATTCAGGATGATTAATTCCTTCAAAACGCAACTTATCACATGCATCTGATGCATTCGAAATAAGCTCACGCAAGAAAATTTCAGGGTTCGAATAGAGAGAATGCGTCACTAAATGTAAAAGCTGTGCTACTTCTGCTTGGAAACTATAATTTTGTGATGCTTGTTCACTCATAAATCACTCCTTAAATTTTGAAGTTTGTTTGTTCTCGAATGCTTTATGAATGGAGTACTTCTAGAATTTTTCAATCCTGAATATTAAAAAATTTTTCTTTAACTAAAATGGACCGTGACTTAATACCCTATCTTGTAAGATAGAATCTAACTGTTGTTGCCTCTGTTGATAAGCTTTGGAAATACAACTTACATTAGCTGCGCAAGCATTTCTTTTTTTCAACCACTGCTGCTGCGTATCTTTTTGATTATCACGACCACCCATTGGCAAAGCATGTAAAACAATTTGATAAGTCGTTGCCATTTTGACATCTGCATCATTTAAAGAACGGTTTTTACAAATGCTTACTTCCGTCTTGGTTTTTGCTGCATCGCAAGAGAAACTAGCTGCCTGCACACTATGAGTAAAAGCCATACCACTTAAAAGTGCTAAGCCTATGGCGAATTTTCTATTCATGAGGTTATTCCTTTAAAGATATATAAAAAATAGTTTAAAAATAAAGGGTGAAAGAATATGTAGAAAACTGTCTGTTTTATGCTTTTTTTAGTGAGAAAAATAAAATAAAAAACCTCACATAAAATCTATGTGAGGTGCCTGAGTCTAGGTTTGTTATTATATTTTTTCTATTTATTATTATGCTTAAAATTTATAGCTATAACCTAAAGTGTAAACAAACGGGTTAATATCCAAGTCGAATTTAGCACCATTTGTTAAAGTAACTTCTGGGCTAATATCCGCGTATCGAACATCTACAAATACACCCCAATTTTTTGCATCAGCAGGTTGAAAGTTAAAACCAACTTGACCAGCTACACCAAAATCTTCTTTTACTTTGTCAGCAACACCTTGTTCATCCCAAGGAATAAATGCTGTTGCCCCGATACCAATATACGGTGTAAAACGAGTTGAGTTTTTAAAATGATATTTCGCGGTAATTGTCGGTGGCAATTGTTTAATACGCGCTACTTTCTGACCATCTAATAAAACATCATGATTAACTGGCGTTGCTAATAATAATTCTGCCGAAAAAGGAGATTCGCCAAAAAAGTATTCAACTGATGGTGTAAATGCATATTCATTATCAGCCTTTACTACACCTAAAGCAGTTGTTGTATCCTCAGATGGAGCAATAACACTACCACCAAATTTTACTTGCCAATTACCAGCAAAAGTAAATGAAGACATCCCCATTAATGCAATAACTAACGCTTTTTTGAACACTTTAATATCTCCAACCTTATTTATATTTATAATAAACATTTATTTTAAATTGATGCAACACCCATTATAAAATTATTTTTATATTTATTTTTAAATAACTGTTTTAAATAAAATTATATATTAACCAACCATTTTAATTGGTTTTTATCCCAACCTAATTAATCAGAATTATTTTATATAACCAACTTTTTTAATATACTTTAAATTCCGAGTATTTTAATATAATTTATTTTAAATGCATGTTTTATTTATAACATAAAAAAACCTCCTTAATGCTTATCTTTAGATAATTATTAAGGAGGTTTTAATTCAATATATTATAAAAACTTATAAAACCATGGCTGCAATCCAACCAAAAACGAGTAGAGGAATATTAAAGTGGATAAATGTTGGAATCACAGTATCCCAAATATGGTCATGCTGCCCATCTACTCCTAAGCCAGCTGTAGGTCCTAAAGTTGAATCGGAAGCTGGAGAACCTGCATCACCTAAAGCCGCTGCTGTTCCAATCAGTGCAATCGTTGCTAATGGCGAGAAACCAAACTGTACACATAAAGGCACATAAATAACTGCTAAAACAGGAACACTTGAGAAAGATGAACCAATACCAATCGTGACAAATAAACCAATACAAAGCATTAAGAAAGCTGCAAGCGCACGATTATCCCCAATGATTTCAACCACACCTTTTACCAGTTGATTGATATCCCCAGTATGCGTCATGACTGAAGCGAAACCCGCAGCGGAGATCATAATAAAACCGACTAGAGCCATCATTCGCATGCCTTGTACAAAGACATCATCTGCATCTTGCCACTTAAAAATGCCTGCTGTAGACAAAACTGCAAAGCCTACTAAACCACCCAAAATCATTGAGCCAGAATAAAGCTGTGCAACTAAAGTGAGGCCTATAGCCAGTAAAGCCATGAAAATTGTTTTCTTAGCAATTACAGGGCCTTGCTCTGCTTCATGTTTAAGTTCTTCTGCATCGGCTTTTAGAGCTGCTGTTTCATCTTGCGCTGTTGCACGCAGAGGTTTATCTAAATCGATGGTAGTTACAGGGGTAATGGTACGATCAGCATAAATTCTTGGCTTACGGTAACTAATAAACACCGCAACCAAAGTACCTAAAACCATTCCTAGAACTGGAATTGCCATGCCAATTGGCATCATGCCTCGTTCTACATGTAAGCCATAAGCAGCACCAATTTTGTTGATATTTCCCATTAAGATTTGTTCAAGGAAAATCGCACCAAAGCCGACAGGTAGAAAAATATAGGTACCCACTAAACCTAAAGTCAAAACACAAGCTGCTGCGCGGCGGTCTAGTTTTAAATGGTTCATGACTCGTAATAATGGCGGTACAAGTACAGGAATAAATGCAATATGAACAGGTATCAGGTTTTGAGAGAAAATGGCAGCAATCAGTAAAATACCTAAGAGTAAATATTTTACTTTGGTTTCACGGCTTTTCCCCGCTTCCATTCCCAAAAGACCAATAAGCTTATGAGCAAGTAGGTCGGGTAAACCCGATTTAGAAAGAGCAAGTGCAAATGCGCCTAATACGGCATAAGCAAGTGCAACTTCGGCACCATCACCTAGACCAGCATTAAAAGCTTCAACTGTTTGAGAAAGACTTAAACCCGCGACAAGACCACCAACAATGGCAGAGACCACTAATGTCAATACGACAGAAACGCGTGCTAGTGAGAGTAAAAACATCACAGCAATCGCCACAACAACAGCATTCATGAACAAATTCAGAACAAAACAAAAGGCGATATTCTATCAGATTCGCATCTACGAAGCCGAAAATATCGCCGAATGAGTAGTTTTGTATATTAAACAGTCACTTATTTGCTTTGTGATTCAATAAACTGACGAATATGGCCTGCCACTTTTTCAGCCTGACTCAGAATAGCCCAATGGTTTGCTTCAAGTTCAACATATTCAAAGTTTTCCACCCATTTTGGCATTGCTTCTGTAATATATTCGGGGCTTACAAACGTATCGTATTTTAAAATTATTGCTTTAACTGGACACTGTGCATAACGCTGGCGAGGAGCTGTTAAGCGAGGAATAAAATTAGCACGGTATAAATTAATCCCATATTTACCGTCAGCAGAAATATTACTATTTAACGGTAAATTATCTTTTCGCTCTAAGTCTTTTAATATTTTGCCCCATTTTTCTGGACTAAACAAAGACCATACTGTTGGAGCAATTAATGGTAAATGGAACGCACCGATATACCATGATTTCGTTAATATTTTTAAGATCTTTGCAGGATCTGTTTTAAATTTATCTCTTAAGAACAGTGCAGCATGATCTAAACAAGGACCAGAGATGGTCGTGTAAGATAACAAGCGGCCTTTAAATTTAGGTTCAGTTGCAGACTCCCAAGACTGAATTGAACCCCAATCATGTGCGGCCATATGGAACTGTCGGCTTGGGAGTACTTCATCAACGACTTCTTGTAAATCTAAAGATAAACGCTCTAAACGATAATCTCGTATTCGTTTTGGAATAGATGACAAGCCCGCTCCACGGACATCATAAGTAACAATATAAAAATCATTGATTAAATGCTCAATGACCGATTCCCATACTTCCTGATTGTCAGGATAACCATGTACTAAAACTAATGGAGTATTTTTCTCATCACCCCAAGCCTTGGCACATAGAGTTTGTTGATCACTTGTTGTTACTGTATAAATCTTTGGCTGCATAATCATTTCCTATTTTGTTTTTCAATCGATCATGTCGTTAATCGGATAAAGCATTGCCATCAATATAAAAAAGATGATACTTATCTAGTATGACCAATGTTGCAATAAAAAAAATTGACTATTATGGCTATTTTAAAAAAACTTCAGAACATTCCTTCAATTTCTAAATTCTTATTTAACCACTACCCACCTTATCGTGGGGCAGGGATTTATATTGAAGTCATGAACTTAGAACTTTGTCATGTTCGGGTAAAAATGCCGCTGACCTGGAAAAATCAAAATCTGGTAGGTACTCATTTTGGTGGAAGTCTTTACTCGATGGTAGACCCGTTCTATATGCTGATTCTTATGCATCACTTAGGATCAAAATACATTGTCTGGGATAAAGCGGCTGAGATTAATTTTTTATCGCCTGGTCGAAGTACTGTTTATGCGGACATCCGAGTTGATTTAGCAGAAATTGAACAGATTCGAGAACTCGCCGAAAACTATGCTCCTGTACTCAGAACATATCATCTAAATATTTTTGATGAATCGGGCGTGAGAATTGCTGAAGTGCAAAAGACCCTCTACATTCGCCGTAAAAAAGCAAAAGCTTTTCAACAATAAAATAAGCGCTCTAAGGCGCTTATTTTATATCAGTAAACTTTATTTCTTTTCTTCAATCGCAGCACCGGCACCACCACCAATTGCGCCACCAATTGCAGCACCTGTATCACCACCCAATATTGCTTTACCTACCACAGAACCGATACCAGCTCCGATCGCACTCTTGGTCGTGGTTTGCTTACTACCGCCTTGGCTATTTGAACCTACACCAGCACCTGCTGCTGCACCGACACCCGCACCTATACCACCACCCACATGGTTACCAACTCCACCACCAACAGCACCGCCTAATGCAGCTGCGCCAATGCGCTGGTCAGATGGACTCATATTTTGACAACCAGTGAACATAAATGCAGATAACATTAAAGTAGAAATTAAACCAATTGTTTTTTTCATGACCGTACTCACTCCTTTGTGCTCTTATCAAAGCATAATCTTCTTTTATGAGTAATTTGATCAGTTTGTGTTATCGCACTGTGGCAATCGATTGATATTTTGTAAAAGCCTTCTATGTAGAGTTAATTATTTAAATTTCAATCTACTAAAGAAACAAAAACAGAAGCTCTTCATTAAATTAGAGCTTCTGTTTTAAATATCTTAAAGGGTAATTTTAGTATTTTCCTTTTTTCTCTTCATAAGCCGCGCCTGCGCTACCACCTAGCGCTCCTCCTGCAGCAGCGCCTGTATCACCACCAATGATTGCGCCACCTAAGACAGCACCCACACCGGCGCCAATTGCACTATTACGTACAGTTTTACTGCTAGACCCTTTTGCATTCGCTGCCACACCAGCGCCAAGCGCCGCGCCTAAGCCTGCACCAATATTACCGCCCACATGTTTACCTACTGCACCACCTGCACCACCGCCAATAGCGGCTGAACCAATACGTTTGCTTTCTGGACTTGCATTTTGGCAGCCTACAAATAGCGTGGTTGACATCAAACCCACACCTGCAATCATCATCATTTTTTTCATTCGATTTACTCCAGTCTTCATAAGCAGGTAGCCTAATGGTTTTTTGTGGAGTCTTTATCCCGCTTAAGTAATAAAATAATGGCTCTTTAATGTGTTTATGTAATTACAACTTTTAATTGTTAAAAATGAATATAAATAAAAAAGGCACCCTGAGGTGCCTTTTTTATTGCCAGTCTAAACTTAGAATTGCTCTGAGTTTAATGCTTGGCTGAATGCTTGGTCTACTTCGCTGAAGTCATTATGAAGCTCATGTTCTGCAGCTTCTGCTTCTTGACGACGACGCTCTAAGTGGTATGCAAGACCAGTACCAGCTGGAATCAAGCGACCCACAACAACGTTTTCTTTCAAGCCACGTAAATCATCTTCTTTACCTGTTACAGCAGCTTCAGTTAACACACGAGTTGTTTCCTGGAACGATGCAGCAGAGATGAACGAGTCAGTAGAAAGCGATGCTTTCGTAATACCCATCAATTGACGTTCAAACTTCGCAGGGAACTTGTTCTGAGCCAAGACAGCTTGGTTCTCTTGAACAACGCGGATGTAATCCACTTGTTCGCCTTTAATGAAGCTTGTATCACCACCATCGATGATATCAACTTTACGCAACATTTGACGTACGATAACTTCAATGTGCTTGTCGTTGATTTTTACACCTTGGAGACGGTAAACGTCTTGAACTTCGTTCACGATGTAGTTAGTTAAAGCAACTTCACCTTTCAAGCGTAAGATGTCATGTGGGTTTTGTGGACCATCAGAAATGGTTTCACCACGGTTCACATGCTCACCTTCAAACACGTTGATTTGACGCCATTTAGGAATCAACTCTTCGTAAATTTCAGAACCGTCATCTGGAGTAATTACTAAACGGTTCTTACCTTTAGTCTCTTTACCAAAGCTTACGATACCAGACACTTCTGCCAAGATCGCATGTTCTTTCGGCTTACGTGCTTCGAACAAGTCAGCAACACGTGGAAGACCACCGGTAATATCACGAGTACGTGAAGATTCTTGTGGTACACGACCAATAACGTCACCCACACCAATTGTTTCGCCATCACGAACGGTAACAATCGTGTTTTGTGGTAAGAAGTAGAACTGTTCACCACCATCAGCCGTATCCAATACGATTGCTGGACGTAAATCTTTACCAGAAGCAGGACGTGCTGTTACAGGCAAGATTTCAACAGTTGTCATACCAGTTGCATCATCAGTTTTCGATGTTGCAGTTACACCATCAGCGATTTGGCTGAAACGTGCTTTACCAGCAACTTCTGTTACTAATGGATGTGTATGCGGATCCCAAGTCGCAACGATACCACCTGCCTCAACGATTTCACCATCTTTCAACAAGATGCTTGCACCGTAAGGAAGTTTATAACGCTCACGCTCACGACCTAACTCATCGGCAATACCAATTTCACCTGAACGTGAAACTGAAACCAAGTGACCTTTCGCATGTTGTACAGTTTTCACGTTGTGGAAACGTACAGTACCTTTGTTACGTACTTGAACACTGTTTGCAGCAGAAGTTCGGCTCGCAGCACCACCTACGTGGAACGTACGCATCGTTAACTGTGTACCTGGCTCACCAATTGATTGCGCAGCCATTACACCTACTGATTCACCTGGGTTCACCAAGTGACCACGTGCAAGGTCACGACCATAACAACGAGCACATACACCGAATGTAGATTCACATGCAATTACTGAACGTACTTTAACTTCATCGACACCAGCTTCTTCAAGCTGAGCTGCGATTTTCTCGTCAATTAACGTACCACGAGGTAATACAACTTCATCATCAGATGCACGACGTACATCTTCAGCAGTTACACGACCTAATACGCGGTCACGTAATGGCTCGATGACATCACCACCTTGAATGAATGGAGTCATTACCAAACCACCCGCTGTACCACAGTCAGGCTCGGTAATTACTAAATCTTGCGCTACGTCTACAAGACGACGAGTCAAGTAACCAGAGTTCGCAGTTTTTAATGCTGTATCGGCCAAACCTTTACGCGCACCGTGTGTTGAAATAAAGTACTGAAGTACTGTCAAACCTTCACGGAAGTTCGCTTTAATCGGTGTCTCAATAATCGAGCCATCCGGTTTTGCCATCAAACCACGCATACCAGCAAGCTGACGAATCTGTGCCGCACTACCACGGGCACCAGAGTCAGACATCATATAGATGCTGTTGAATGATTTTTGCTTCTCGTCTTCACCTTGTTTGTTTTTAACAACAGTGTAAGACAAATTATCCATCATCGCTTTCGCAACTTGGTCGTTTGTACGCGCCCAGATATCGACAACTTTGTTATAACGTTCACCAGCAGTTACGAAACCTTGTTCGAACTGTTGTTCGATTTCACGAACTTCTGTTTCCGCTTTATCAATAATTGTGTGTTTCGTAGGTGGAATTAACATGTCTTCCATACCTACAGATACACCTGAACGAGTCGCTTGACGGAAGCCCAAGTACATTAACTGGTCAGCGAAGATAACAGTATCTTTCAAACCAAGTTTACGGTAACAAGAGTTGATTAACTTAGAGATGTTCTTTTTAGTCATCTCAAGGTTGATCATGTCAAAACTTAAACCTTGTGGAACAACTTCCCAAAGTAAGCAACGACCTGGTGTTGTATCAACGATAATGGTTTGGTGTTCACGTTCACCATTTTCATTGATAACAGTTTGATGCACACGCACTTTAACACGCGCATGAATCGCAACTTGACCAGTTGCAAGTGCACGGTTTACTTCATGAGTATCCGCAAACACCATGCCTTCACCTTTCGCATTTACTGCATCACGAGTGATGTAGTAAAGACCCAAGACAACGTCTTGAGAAGGAACGATGATTGGCTCACCGTTTGCAGGTGACAAGATGTTGTTCGTTGACATCATCAATGCACGAGCTTCTAACTGTGCTTCAAGTGTCAATGGAACGTGTACCGCCATTTGGTCACCGTCGAAGTCGGCGTTGAACGCAGCACAAACGAGTGGGTGAAGACGGATTGCTTTACCTTCAATAAGAATAGGTTCAAATGCTTGAAGACCTAAACGGTGAAGTGTTGGCGCACGGTTCAACATGACTGGATGTTGACGAATTACAGATGCAAGAACGTCCCAAACTTCCGGAGTCTCGCGCTCAACCATTTTCTTCGCAGCTTTAATGGTTGTTGCCTGACCTGAAGCTTGTAATTTCGCGAAAATAAATGGTTTGAATAATTCAAGCGCCATTTTCTTCGGAAGACCACATTGGTGAAGACGTAAAGTAGGACCAACAGTAATTACCGAACGACCAGAGTAGTCAACACGCTTACCTAACAAGTTCTGACGGAAACGACCTTGTTTACCTTTGATCATATCTGCCAAAGATTTTAATGGACGTTTGTTAGAACCAGTGATTGCGCGACCACGACGACCGTTATCAAGCAATGCATCTACAGACTCTTGTAACATACGTTTTTCGTTACGTACGATAATGTCTGGCGCTGCAAGGTCAAGAAGACGCTTCAAACGGTTGTTACGGTTAATCACACGACGATATAAATCGTTCAAGTCAGAAGTCGCGAAACGACCACCTTCAAGTGGAACTAATGGACGTAAATCTGGTGGAAGCACCGGAAGTACATTCATTACCATCCATTCTGGCTTGTTGTTCGAGTCTTTGAATGCTTCCATCAATTTCAAGCGTTTAGATGCTTTTTTCAACTTCGTTTCAGAAGTTGTTTGAGGAATTTCTTCACGTAAACGAGCAATTTCAGCTTCAAGGTCAATGTCTTTCAACAAGTCTTGAACTGCTTCCGCACCCATTTTCGCAACGAACTCGTCACCGTGCTCTTCTAAAGCTGTAAAGTATTCTTCGTCATTAAGAAGTTGATACTTTTCGAATGGCGTCATACCAGGATCAGTAACAACGTATGATTCGAAATACAATACACGTTCGATATCACGAAGTGTCATATCAAGTAATAAACCGATACGGCTAGGTAACGATTTTAAGAACCAGATATGCGCAACTGGAGAAGCAAGTTCAATGTGACCCATACGTTCACGACGAACTTTCGCTGTAGTTACTTCAACGCCACATTTTTCACAAATGACGCCTTTGTATTTCATACGCTTGTATTTACCACACAAGCATTCGTAATCTTTTACTGGACCAAAGATTTTGGCACAGAATAAACCATCACGTTCTGGCTTGAACGTACGGTAGTTGATTGTCTCAGGTTTTTTAACTTCACCATGAGACCATGACTTAATCATTTCTGGTGACGCAAGACCAATACGGATACGGTCGAACTCAACTGGCGCATGACCATCTGAATCCGTTTTCTTACGCATGATATCGAGCAAGTCTTTCAATTTTTTTCTCCGTGTGTCGGGAAGCCTCGCTTACCCGACTGGGTCACAAATATTGTTTTTTCCTAAAAAATCGTGAGTCTTACGACTTAGTCACCATTTTTCAGTTCAATGTTGATACCTAAAGAACGGATCTCTTTGGTCAATACGTTGAACGATTCAGGCATACCCGGATCCATATAATGGTTACCATCTACAATATTCTTATAGATGCGAGTACGTCCTTCAACGTCATCCGACTTCACTGTGAGCATTTCTTGAAGTGTATATGCTGCACCGTATGCTTCAAGTGCCCATACTTCCATCTCACCGAAACGCTGACCACCGAATTGTGCTTTACCACCAAGCGGTTGTTGTGTAACTAATGAGTAAGAACCAGTTGAACGTGCGTGCATCTTGTCATCAACCAAGTGGTTCAACTTCAACATGTACATGTAACCAACAGTTACTGGACGGTCAAACTGTTCACCTGTACGTCCGTCAAACAATACTGTTTGACCTGTACGTGAAATGTCAGCCAATTCAAGTAAATCTTTAATTTGACTTTCTTCAGCACCATCAAATACAGGAGTAGCTAAAGGAACACCAGCACGTAAGTTGCCTGAAAGTGCTAGGATTTCATCATCAGTCAAGCTATCAAGATCTTCTTGCTCGCCACCGACTTTGTTATAAATCTTGTCTAAGAATTCACGTAACTCTAAAACTGTACGCTGTTCTTTCAACATTTTTTCGATTTTGTCACCAAGCCCTTTAGCCGCCATACCCAAGTGAGTCTCAAGAATCTGACCCACGTTCATACGAGATGGTACGCCCAACGGGTTCAATACGATATCTACCGGTACACCGTTCGCATCGTGTGGCATGTCTTCAACAGGTAAGATGTTAGATACAACACCCTTGTTACCGTGACGACCAGCCATCTTATCACCAGGCTGAATACGACGTTTAACAGCTAAGTAAACCTTAACAACTTTCAATACGCCAGTTGTTAACTCATCACCTGTTGCAAGCTTACGTTTCTTCTCAGCGAATTTCTCATCGATTTCTGCGCTCTTCTCTTTCAAGAACACTTGAATTTGAGTTAAACGCTCAGCGATTGCTTCATCTGTCGGTTGAATTTCAAGTAAATCAACAAGCTCTAAACCAGACAATAAATCTTCAGAAAGTTTATCACCACGTTTAGTTGAACCACCGCCATTAGACTCTTGGCCTTTAAGTAAACGAATTACACGTTCACGAGCCGCTTCTTCAAAGATTTTGTATTCTTCTTTCAAGTCTTTACGGTAAGAATCAAGCTGTGCTTTTTCAATCGCTAATGCACGGTCATCTTTCTCTAAGCCATCACGAGTGAAGACTTGAACGTCGATAACTGTACCTTTAGTACCAGATGGAACACGTAAAGATGAATCTTTAACGTCAGCAGCTTTTTCACCAAAGATTGCGCGAAGCAATTTTTCTTCAGGAGTTAACTGAGTTTCGCCTTTAGGCGTTACTTTACCAACTAAGATGTCACCAGCAGTAACTTCAGCACCGATATAAACGATACCTGATTCATCAAGTTTAGAAAGCGCAGCTTCACCTACGTTAGGAATATCGGCAGTAATTTCTTCTGCACCTAACTTAGTATCACGTGCTACACATGACAATTCTTGAATATGAATAGAAGTTAAACGGTCTTCTTGAAGAACACGCTCAGATAACAAGATCGAGTCTTCGTAGTTGTAACCATTCCATGTCATGAACGCTACACGCATGTTTTGACCAAGCGCAAGTTCACCCATGTCTGTTGATGGACCGTCTGCCAAGATGTCACCACGAGCAACTTTGTCGCCCAAATTCACGATAACATTTTGGTTAATACAAGTATTTTGGTTCGAACGTGTATATTTGATGAGGTTATAGATATCTACACCCGCCTCACCTGCAACCATTTCATCTTCGTTTACACGAATAACGATACGAGAAGCATCTACATATTCAATTGCACCACCACGATTTGCGATTACACACACACCTGAGTCACGTGCTACGTTCGCTTCCATACCTGTACCGACAAGTGGCTTGTCAGCACGTAAAGTAGGAACAGCCTGACGTTGCATGTTCGAACCCATCAATGCACGGTTCGCGTCATCGTGTTCAAGGAATGGAATAAGTGATGCAGCAACAGATACAACCTGTTGTGCAGAAACGTCCATATGCGTCACTTTTTCAGGTGGCATACGTACGAATTCACCTTGATGACGAACAGAAACGAATTCTTCTGTTAAGTTGCCATCTTTATCTACAGCAGAGTCGGCCTGTGCAATAACAGTACCTACTTCTTCAATAGCAGATAAATATTCAACTGCATCAGTTACACGACCATCTACTACTCTACGGTATGGTGTTTCCAAGAAACCGAAGTCATTCGCTTTTGCATATACAGAAAGCGAGTTGATCAAACCAATGTTTGGACCTTCAGGAGTTTCAATTGGACAAACACGGCCATAGTGAGTTTGATGTACGTCACGTACTTCGAAGCCTGCACGCTCACGTGTTAAACCACCAGGACCAAGCGCAGATACACGACGCTTATGTGTAATCTCAGATAATGGGTTGTTTTGGTCCATGAACTGAGATAACTGGCTTGAACCAAAGAATTCTTTGATTGCAGCAGCAACTGGTTTAGCGTTAATCAAGTCTTGTGGAGACAAGTTATCTGTTTCTGCTTGGCTTAAACGTTCTTTAACAGCACGCTCAACACGAACCAAACCAACACGGAATTGGTTCTCTGTCATTTCACCAACAGAACGTACACGACGGTTACCCAAGTGGTCGATATCGTCCACTTCACCTTTACCGTTACGGATTTCAACCAATGTACGTAATACATCGATAATATCTTCGTGCGATAAAATACCTTCAACTTCACGTGACTTCTGGTCAGTACCAACTTCGTAAGGACGACCTAAACGACGGTTGAACTTCATACGACCTACTGGAGATAAGTCATAACGCTCAGAAGAGAAGAACAAGTTATTGAATAAATTTTCAGCAGCTTCTTTTGTTGGTGGCTCGCCCGGACGCATTACTTTGTAGATTTCTACTAATGCTTCTTCACGTCCCGCTGTTGTGTCTGCACGTAATGTATCAGCAACAAAAGAACCACGGTCGATGTCGTTCGTGAACAGGATGTTAAATTGCTTAACACCGCCTTCTGCCAACTTCACCATTACTTCATGGCTTAACAACGTATTCGCAGCAATCACTTCACCATCACGTAAAGTAATGTCTTCAGCAGTAATACGCTCATATAAGTATTCGTCAGGAACTGAAAGTTTAGTTAAACCTGCAGCTTCCATTTGACGTACGTGACGCGCATTAATACGTTTACCTTGCTCAACAATGACTTTACCTTCATTGTCAGCAATATCAAATTGAGCCATTTCACCACGTAAACGCTCAGGAACAAGGTCAATTTGATAACTGCCCATGTCAAGATACACAGGTACTTTTTCGTAGAACAAATTCAAGATTTGTTCATTGTTATAACCTAGTGCACGTAACACAACAGTAGCAAGTAATTTACGACGACGGTCAATACGTACGTAAACAAGGTCTTTTGCATCAAATTCAAAGTCTAACCATGAACCACGGTAAGGAATGATACGTGCTGAATACAACACTTTACCACTTGAGTGAGTCTTACCTTTGTCATGATCGAAGAACACGCCTGGTGAACGGTGTAATTGAGATACGATTACACGCTCAGTACCATTGATAACAAAGGTACCATTTTCAGTCATCAATGGGATTTCACCCATATAGACTTCTTGTTCACGTACGTCTTTAATTGATTTAGTTTCGCGATCTTTAATAATCAAACGAATTTTAACGCGCATTGGTGCCGCATAAGTCGAACCACGAAGAATACATTCGCGTACATCGAACTCAGGTTTACCAAGGCTATACTCAACAAATTCTAAAGCAGCATTGCCAGAATAACTTTCGATAGGAAAAACTGAACGAAATGCGGCTTGGAGACCGATATCTTCGCGGTTTTTTGGAGTTTTGCCATCTTGCAAGAATGTTCTGTACGAATCGACCTGAATCGATAATAAGTACGGTGCATCCATTACTTGGGGCAATTTACCAAAATTCTTACGGATCCGTTTCTTTTCGGTATATGAGTATGCCATCTGGAGTCCTCGGAAAGTAAACTAAGCCCGCCTGCAGAACGGGCTCAGAAGGAATTACGCAGGCCGATATGGCCACCACTGTTTACAAATGCTGCAATTTTTAGTGGTATAAAAACGCTTAACAATATTTTTAAAAATGAAAAATATTGGTAAACATTTGAAATTTCTTGTTTTATTTAGATTTTTATAAAAATCAAACAAAACTAACAAAAATCGAGCCGATTATTGTAACGCAAAAAGGCTGATGACCCAAGAGCCATCAGCCATTTTATGGAGCCGATTTAAAAACCGACTCCTTTTACAATTACTTAAGTGTAACTGTAGCACCAGCTTCTTCAAGTTTCTTCTTAAGTTCTTCGCCTTCTTCTTTAGAAACGCCTTCTTTAAGAACTTGAGGAGCACCTTCAACTAGGTCTTTAGCTTCTTTAAGACCAAGGCCAGTTGCTTCACGAACTGCTTTAATTACAGCTACTTTGTTAGCACCGAAAGAAGTCAACTCAACGTTGAATTCAGTTTGTTCTTCAGCAGCAGCAGCAGCGCCACCAGCTGGAGCAGCAACAGCAACAGCTGCAGCTGAAACGTTGAATTTCTCTTCGAAAGCAGAAATTAATTCAACAAGTTCAAGAACAGTTTTTTCAGCAACTGCGTTTAAGATTTCTTCGTTAGTTAAAGCCATGAGAATAACTCCAAATGGATATTGAATGGTGTGTAAAATTGATTAAGCAGCTTCTGACTCGTTTTTCTCTTTGAGCGCTGTAATGAGGCGACCCAATTTCGAAATAGGAGCTTGAAGAACAGAGGCAAGCATAGTAAGCGCTTTCTCTTGGTTTGGAAGATTAGCAATAACGCTAACATCAGCACCTTGATAAACTTTGCCGTCAAATGCAGCAGCTTTTAATTCAAATGCTTTGTTAGTTTTTGCAAATTCTTCAAACAAGCGTGCAGCTGCACCCATGTCATCTTCAGAAGTTGAAAAACCTAGAATTGTTGGACCAACAAGGTTGTCGTTCAAGATATCAAATTGAGTACCTTGGAATGCGCGCTTAGCCAAAGTGTTACGTACGATACGTGTAGTTACACCTAACTTACGAGCTTCAACACGAAGTGTTGTTAATTGCTCTACGCTTAAACCTTGATAGTCAGCAACAACGGCTGCAAACGCTTTAGAAGCAACTTCACTTACTTCTGAAACGATCTGTTTTTTGTCTTCGATAAGAAGAGCCATTGTAAAACCTCCTAAGGTGATTTATGCACCCAATGGGCACACTCCCAATTCGTAAGCCTTTCGACTTACACGCGGAGGAGGAACAAATCACACCACCGCGTCTACGCAGGCTGGGTTATTAAGAAAAGTCGCTATTCGAAAATAACGCCTTCTCGCCTGAGGTCTTTGACGCTGATAAATTCTCATTCATCAATTCAAAGTCCGCCTGATAAGCAAGAGTCAAAGCGTTGCTTTGACTGCGCAAAAATAGAAACTTATTTCTATTTTTGCTACCTACTCAATCAGGACTTTAAAATTCTGTACAGAACTAAGTTAAAACTTAGTTAGAAACGTTGTTTACATCAACAGTAAGACCAGGACCCATAGTTGAGCTCAAAGTGATCTTCTTGATGTATACGCCTTTAGAAGTTGCAGGTTTTAACTTTTTCAAGTCAGCAACTAAAGTTTCAACGTTTTGACGGATTGCAGCAGCATCAAAGCCAACTTGACCAATCGCAGCGTGGATAATACCCGCTTTGTCTACACGGTAACGAGCCTGACCAGATTTTGCGTTTTTAACAGCATTCGCAACATCAGGAGTTACAGTACCTACTTTAGGGTTTGGCATTAAACCACGTGGACCAAGAATTGTACCGAGCTTACCAACAACACGCATAGCGTCTGGAGCAGCGATTACAACATCAAAGTCAAGGTTTCCACCTTGGATGCTTTCAGCAAGGTCATCAAAACCTACAACATCAGCACCAGCTTCTTTAGCAGCTTCTGCTTGAGCGCCTTGAGCAAATACAGCTACACGTACAGTTTTACCAGTACCTGCAGGTAATGTAGTAGCACCACGAACAACCTGATCAGATTTACGTGGATCTACACCAAGGTTTACAGAGATGTCTAAAGATTCTTTGAACTTTGCAGCAGGTAAGCTGTTAAGAACCTGTACTGCTTCTTCCAAAGTGTAAACTTTGTTTGCTTCTACAGCAGCAGCAATGGCTTTTTGACGTTTAGTTAACTTTGCCATGTCTTATAGCTCCACTTCCAAGCCCATAGAACGTGCAGAACCAGCGATGGTACGAACACGCGCGTCTAAATCAGCACCAGTTAAGTCTGGTTCTTTAGTAGTCGCGATTTCTTCTAATTGAGCACGAGTCAACTTACCAACTTTAGTTTTGTTAGGTACAGATGAACCCTTTTGGATACCAGCAGCTTTCTTAAGAAGAATAGAAGCTGGAGGAGTTTTCATGATGAATGTGAACGACTTGTCGTTGTACACAGTAATCACTACAGGAATTGGAAGACCTGGTTCAACTTTTTGTGTAGCAGCATTGAATTCTTTACAGAATGCCATGATGTTTACACCACGTTGACCTAGTGCAGGACCAATTGGTGGAGATGGATTTGCTTTACCAGCTGGAACTTGCAGCTTGATATAGCCGTCAATCTTCTTAGCCATTTTAAAATACCTCTGGGTACAGGCGCCGTTAGGCTCCCCAATTTCTACGTAACAATACTGTTACAACAACAATGCCCGATAAAATCGGGCGCTTTTCAACCAATTAAGATTAAATCGTTTTTTCGACTTGGCGAAATTCGAGTTCAACCTGAGTTGGTCGATTAAACACGTTAATCGTCAACGTTAAACGTGACTTGTCGTATTGAACCTCTTCCACCACACCTTTAAAGTCTGTGAATGGACCATCAATAACGAGTAATTCTTCACCTGGTTCAAACATCGTCTTAGGACGTGGAGCTTCACCAGTATTACGTACACGCGCAAGAATCGCATCTGCTTCACGTTGAGTGATTGGCGCTGGTTTTTCAGGTGTACCACCGATAAAACCTAATACTTTTGGACATTCTTTAACAATGTGCCAAGTATCATCATTCATTTCCATTTCAACTAACACATAGCCAGGAAAGAATTTACGCTCAGATTTACGTTTCTTACCATCCTTCATTTCTACCACTTCTTCGGTAGGAACTAGGACATCACCAAAGCTATCGGCAACAGCGCTACGCTGGATTCGTTCTGTAAGTGAACGCATCACTTGTTTTTCATAACCAGAGTAGGCATGAATAATGTACCAACGTTTCATAGCTCTTTTACCCGATAATCAACTTAATTAACCAACCCAAACCATAGTCAAAGCACCATAATACTAACGATGCAACAACTACAACCAATAGAACCTGCCACGATGTAGTGACTGTTTCTTGTTTTGTTGGCCAAGTTACTCGACGCAATTCGACTCGTGCATCTTTCAGCAAACGAACGAAGCCTTTACCTTGATGGGTGGCGTATAATAAACCTAAAGCCACAACGATACAAGCAAAAATTACCCCAACGCGCACCCATACATTATTTGCAGGGGCCCAATACGCTGGTAAATGCTGATTCACCATGGTAGCCGAGAGCAATAATGCAATTGCTATCACCCATAGAACGATATCTAAAGGCGAACCAGTACGAACAACTTCAGCAGAATTATTTCTTTGAGGAATTGGCGCGTCGCTCAATGCGTCACGCGATTTATCATTCGACATTTTTGTACTCGTCGTAGAACTCGCGACTTATTATATGAACAACTAAGCCAGCATCAAGCTTTTTATTTCAAAATATGGCAGGTCAGGAGGGACTCGAACCCCCAACATTCGGTTTTGGAGACCGACGCTCTACCAATTGAACTACTGACCTATAAAGCAAGTTGAGAGCCAAAGCTCTCAACTTGAGACGTAATTCGTCACTATATTATGCTTATGCAGTTACTTTCGCAACAACACCAGCACCTACAGTACGACCACCTTCACGG
>NZ_JAVQNN010000025.1:0-49914 GCF_031798975.1 Acinetobacter sp. V110_1
GCTCAAATAAACTTCGAGTAATTTAAACCAATCAATCAATGAAAATTATTTCGATCAATCAATCAGTAAAAATCCACACAAGTTGTTCTTCAATTCTCTTAATGATTTTTCTGCTCTTCGTCAGAGACAGATTCGACACAATATTAAGCTTTTATCTTAACCCTGTAAGCTAAGATATTCTCGTGTATCGCGTCGGGATGAGTGCATTATAGGGAAAAAAAACCGGTACGCAAGCACTTTTATAAATATCAGTGTTCGACCGGTTCTTTTTCACTCAAATAAAGTTTATAAAATTATTAAACACTTGATTTATATCATTAATTTATTTTTTCGATGTTTTGATCTTTATATCTACAATTTTTATAGGCTGTTTTGGCACGTTTTGATGCATGCCATAGTTTGATGTAGGAACCTGAACAATACGATCAACTACATCCATTCCTTTTATCACTTTACCAAAAACGGCATACCCAGGATTTCCCGGGGAACGGTTAAGAAATTTATTATCTGCAACATTTATAAAAAACTGGCTAGTAGCTGAATCTGGATCTGATGTACGAGCCATGGCTAAAGTACCACGCGTATTTGCAATACCATTTCCTGCTTCATTCTTAATAGGCGCTCGTGTTGTCTTTTCCTGCATATTTGCAGTCATGCCACCACCTTGTGCCATGAAACCTGGAATCACACGATGAAAGATTGTCTCTTTATAAAAACCAGATTTTATATAGCTTTTAAAGTTATTCACACTAATCGGTGCTTTGTCGTCATATAACTCTATTTCGATGTTGCCTAAATTTGTTTGCATCTCAACTAAGCTATTAGCCCATACTGAGTGACTACTTAGACCTAGACAAAACAACATCAATAGCTTTTTCATATTTTCCTACAATAAACTTTATAAAAAGATAATCATTAAATCTAATCGTCTACAGCAAAGAATTCTAGTGAGTATTTATTAAGAATTTTAATTCTTTTTTCTAAGTAATCCATGTTCCACGTGAAACATGGATTATTGTGTTTGTTTAACTATTTTTATCCCAGAATTTTCTAAAGTTTTTACTAATTTCGATAGTATGGCGTTTTGCTTTTCTAGAAATTGGCGTCATGTTAATAAAACCATGAGTCTGTTCCGGAAATTCTTCGTAATGCATTTTCACGCCATTTTGTCTTAACTTATGACTATATATTTTTGCTTCGTCATGTAAGACATCATGTCCGGCTGTAATCACAAAAGCTGGTGGATTTTTCTTTAGGTTGCCATAGGTAGGTGAAATAATTGGATCGTCAAGTTCTACATTATGCTGAGTTGCATAATATTGTGTGACGTAATCAATATCGGTATTTGTTAAAACCAACCCTTCGTTATAAGCATAAAAAGAAGGATGTCTGCTTTTGAAATCCACTGTTGGATAAATAAGTAATTGTGCTTGCGGAGCATAAGCTTTATTTACTGATCTTTGCGCTACAACAGTACTAATATTTCCACCAGCACTGTCCCCTGCGACCGCTATTCTATTTTTTAAAATTTTTAATTGTCTGCGGTTTTGATAAACCCATGCTAATGCATCTTCACATGACTGAATTAAATGTTCTGGTGAAACTTCTGGAGCAAGAGGATAGTCGATACTGAGTACCTGTACTTTTGCATATTTAGCTAATAAACGACAAACCTCATCATGAGTATCTAAACCGCCTACGACAAAACCACCTCCGTGATAAAACACAATTAATGGCAGTTTCTTGTTAGGAGCAGGATGATAATGTCTGGCAAAGATTGTACCGCTTTGTAGTGGTAGGCGAATATCCTCTACTGAATCAATATAAGTTGGTTTTTGGCGTATAGCCTGCATTTGTGCATCAAACATTCTTCTTGATTGAATGGGGTCAGAGCCAATAAAGCCCTCTTTCCCCTGTTTAATTTGCACAGCCATCATGCATTTAGTAAATGAATCAAGATCTGGATATTGATAAGAATATCCTAAAATTTTCGCAAGAGACTCTTGGGCTAGTCGAGGCAACCTATCGAGTGCTCGAGCAGCAGGGCCTTGCCCTTTATCTAGCAATGTTTGAATTTTTTGATTAAATGCTGTCATGCCTGTCTCCTTGAATCCCTCTTATCCTTCATATTTTCTACAGAATTCTTTGTTGTTTGACTATATTCGCATACAACTCATGCAATCAAGATACAAAGGTAAAAACCAATCTACGCTAATCTGATTTATAGCAAATGTCATTAACAAATCTGTCGATTAAAACAGGACTTTTTTGCCAATTATTGTTAACAGACAAAAAGAGGTACCGCTATGTCAGCAAAACTAGTTGTTACTATGTTAGCAACCAGTCTTTTAACTGTAGGCTGTGTTGCTTACCCAGATGATCCTTATTATCGTGGTGGCGGATACGTTTACCATGACCATGATCGCCGCTATGATCGTGATGATCAACGTCGATATAATGATTGGGAACGGAAGCGTTGGGAAGAGCGTCAACGAGTATATGAACAACAACGTAAAGATATTCGTGAACAAGAGAAAGATCGTCGTGAATGGGATAAAAGACACCGTGACTGGGATAAAAAACGGGTAGAAGATCGAGATCATGATCGCCGAGATTATCGTCATGATGACTAAACTTACTACTATATAAAAAGCCCCAAAGAAATAAGTCTTTTGGGGCTTTTTTGAGGAATATAAATTCTCTCTAATCTATAGAAAAATGAGTAGCAGCTCATTTCATATATGTATTGGCATCTTGAACATATATGTTCTATAAACTCATATCTCTTATTTTTAGCAGCAAATTACTGAGCAGTTGCAGAGCCTGAAACTGAACCAGAAGCACCAGCATCTACTTGACCTGGTTGTGCTTGACCAGAAACACCTGCATCAATACCAGCACCTGCTTGTACCCCAGATGGGCTAGCACTTGTTTGAGCAGAACCTGATGCGTTTAAACCAGCTTCAGATGCACAACCAACAGCTGTAAAAGCGACACCAGCAAGCACTACAGAGATAAGACCTAATTTTTTCATAATCACTTTCCTTTCATTACGACAAACGTTTAAATGCAAAGTTCATCTTCGCGCTGCCTATAATTCACAATTTTTTTTTCTGGCGTGCGTATCATTGGTTGTCTTTTCTAGTAATAGAAGTACAAATTCTGCAATTTTTTATTAAAATCAATTTTTTAATCTGATCAATCTATTTTATAAATTAAACCATAGATAAACGCTTGTTTAATTTTATCAATTTTTTCTTTTTATTCTGCTGAGTCCTTATATTTAAAATTTTTCCATTTATAGAAACGCTATATAAGGTACGTAGACTGTTACAGAGCTTTTTTACCCTTAAAAGTGGTTTATTCATAAAAAAGCCGCGAATGATCGCGACTTTTTTGAAAGTGAATATGGCTTAAATGTTAAATTATGGCCACTGCATTTCACCTTTTACAACTTTAGCCCCTAACTCTAAGCTATCAACACTTTGAAGAGTTGGATATTGCTTTTGCATAACTTTGCTCAACTCAGCAGAGTTTTTAGTTGCTTTAGCTGCCTTTTCATAACTATTTAAATAGTTAATCGAGAAATTAACCGCATCGAGACCTTGTGGAGCTCCCTCAACCATATGTGCAGGCACAACAATTTTAGGCTGAAGGGCTTTGATACTTTCTAAGGATTGAATAACTTCCGCACGATCTTTAGTTTTAGGAGTATCGGCCATCCATAAATGAATGCCTGAAGACACAGGGATTCCCCCTACTACTGCTTTTGCAGACGGTACCCATAAATAGGTAAGTTCTTTTTTACCTTTAATTTCGATTGATTCATTTTCAAGTTTTAAAGTTTTAGCTGTATAAGCTTGAGGCACAATAATTTGGCTAGGTGCATTTGCACCCATTTGTGGTCCCCAATATTTAATTTTAAGCGCTTGAGTATCTTGAATATGCTTTACTGTTTCTGGAGTGGCAATAATCTGTACATTCGGGAAATACTGTTTAAATACATCTAAACCAAAGTAATAGTCTGGGTCGCCATAGCTTACAAAAATTGTTTTTAACGTTTTACCGCTATCTAGAATATTTGCGGCAATGCGCAATGCTTCAGATTTTGAGAATTGCGCATTAACCAATAGAACTTCTTTATCGCCTTCAATTAAAGTAGACGTCACGCCAAAATGTTCGGGTTTAGCCAGAAAACTCTGGATTTTTAGGTCTTGAGCAAAAGCTGACTGAGCCATAGTTAATGCCGTTGCAGTAGTAAGCGCAGAAGCGGTTAATTTAAATAATCTCATTAGGTATTCTCCTGTTTCATGAAGAACACTTTAAATTGCAATTTATGTAAGATAAATGCACTAATTTAAGATAAACTGTTGCATATATTGTAATAATAGCTAGACATATGGATACTTTAAAAGCGATTCAGGTCTTTGTTTCTATTGCACAACATGGCAATTTGACCAAAGCCGCAGAACATCTTAATTATTCTCGCGCCATGGTTTCACGTTATCTTGAGCACCTTGAACATACATTCTCAACTCGACTTTTTCAGAGAAATACCCGAAAAATATCCCTCACTCCCGCAGGTGAGAAAGCTCTGCTCTACTGTGAAAATATTTTACAACAACAACAACTTTTACAAGAGCTCGCAGCGCCTGAGCAACATAACGGTACAATCCGTTTTACATGCGGTTTATTTTTATTTGAACTTGGAGTAGCAGAATGTATTCGCCAATTTAAACGTCAGCATCCGCATATTAATTTTGATGTTTACTTGACCGAAAACACTATGGATCTTATAGATGCACAAGTGGACTTAGCGTTACGTATTACCCAAAAGGTAGCCGATGGTTTAATTGCACGACCAGTTTGTCAGATCGAGTCCGTTTTCTGTGCTCATCCAGATTATTTAAAACAGCACAGTCCCCTGCTCCATCCTCGTCAGCTGATTCAGCATGAATGTATTGCTCATCATAGTCAGCACCAATACTGGACACTGTTTGATAATGAACAACAACCTCAGAACTATCCTTTGAATGTGACTTTTAAAAGTAATGATGTAAATGCGCTTTACGATATGTGTTTACATGCACAGGGAGTCGCAATGTTACCGTCATTATTAGTTGAAAAAGATTTAAAAGAAAAACGCCTAACCGCTTTATTTAAAAATTTTATGGCTCCTGAGCTAAGCTTGTCGATCGTGTATGCCTCTAGACAACATTTACCTCGAATTACTCAAGAATTTATTGCTTTTATGATCGAAAATTTAGATTTTTACTTAAAACCGCAAAATTAAAAGCTTTAAATTGCCGTGTACGCTTGAATTTTTAGGCAATGCCCATACTTCATCCCTATTAATGAATTACAGCATATGCATGGCAGTTCAGGTTTTACACAGTAAATACTGATGCCAAAAAGGACTGTACATGTTTAAAAACCCATTTAAACGGAGATCATCAATGGCTAATGAGCAAAATGAGCAAGCTCAAGACATTCAAAATGAGCAAGCTGAGCAATCTAACGAGCAAACTCAAGCTGAAGGTGTAGAGCAAGCAAACGACGTTACCGTTGAATCTTTACAAGCGCAAATCACTAAACTAGAAGAAAATCTTAAGCTGGAAAAAGCTCGTACAGCAAACGCAGTTTATGAAGCACAAAAAAGTGTAGAGCGTATTCAACGTGAGTCTGAGAAGCATAAAGAAACTGTGCTTGAAAAATTTGCAAAAGAATTGTTGGACTCTGTCGACAATTTAGAACGTGCAATTCAGGCTGCTGGTGGTGAAGAAACACCAGTACTTGAAGGTATTAAGCTAACCTTGAAGTCACTATTAACAACTCTTGAGAAATTTGGCGTTGTAGAAGCTGATACTCAAAATGGTTTCAACGCAGATTTACATCAAGCTGTTGGCATTGATCCAAATGCCAAAGCCAATGAAATCGGCACCGTTTTACAAAAAGGCTATACCTTAAATGGTCGTTTGTTGCGCCCTGCTATGGTTATGGTTGGTCAATAAAACGAACAAAAGCGAAGCATCGCTTTGCTAAAAGCACAAGAATTTGAGAGTTTTTTGTTTTTTTTTCATAAAAATGCTTGAAAAAAACCGATTGACTCTCATATCGAATAACAAGCAAAACATTGCAACAGAATTTTAGAGGAACACACCAAATGGCAAAAATTATTGGTATTGACTTAGGTACTACCAACTCATGTGTTGCTGTACTTGAAGGCGATAAAGTAAAAGTAATCGAAAACGCTGAAGGCGCACGTACAACTCCATCGATCATTGCTTATAAAGATGGCGAGATCTTGGTTGGTCAAAGTGCTAAGCGTCAAGCAGTAACAAACCCTAAAAATACATTATTCGCGATCAAGCGTTTAATTGGTCGTCGTTATGAAGATCAAGCAGTACAAAAAGACATTGGTCTTGTACCGTATAAAATCATCAAAGCAGACAACGGTGATGCTTGGGTTGAAGTAAACGATAAAAAATTAGCGCCTCAACAAATCTCTGCTGAAATCTTGAAAAAGATGAAAAAAACTGCAGAAGATTATTTAGGTGAAACAGTAACTGAAGCGGTAATTACCGTTCCTGCTTACTTTAACGATGCTCAACGTCAAGCAACTAAAGATGCGGGTAAAATCGCTGGTTTAGATGTTAAACGTATCATTAACGAACCAACGGCTGCGGCTCTTGCGTTCGGTATGGACAAAAAAGAAGGCGACCGTAAAGTTGCAGTTTACGACTTAGGTGGTGGTACTTTTGACGTATCTATCATTGAAATCGCAGACCTTGATGGCGACCAACAAATCGAAGTGTTATCAACTAACGGTGATACTTTCCTTGGTGGTGAAGACTTTGATAACGCGTTAATTGAATACTTGGTTGAAGAATTCAAGAAAGAACAAAGTGTGAACTTGAAAAATGATCCACTTGCGTTACAACGTTTGAAAGAAGCTGCTGAAAAAGCAAAAATCGAGCTTTCTTCATCAAATGCAACTGAAATTAACCTTCCATACATCACTGCTGATGCGACTGGTCCTAAACACTTAGTGATCAACGTAACTCGTGCAAAACTTGAAGGTTTAGTTGCTGACTTAGTTGCTCGTACAATTGAACCTTGCCGTATTGCACTTAAAGATGCTGGCCTTTCGACTTCTGACATCTCTGACGTAATTTTGGTTGGTGGTCAGTCTCGTATGCCACTTGTACAACAAAAAGTACAAGAATTCTTCGGTAAAGAGCCACGTAAAGACGTGAACCCTGACGAAGCAGTTGCAATCGGTGCAGCAATTCAAGGTGCTGTATTGTCTGGTGACAAGAATGACGTATTGCTTCTTGACGTAACACCATTAACTTTAGGTATTGAAACAATGGGCGGTGTATTAACACCAATCATTGAGAAAAACACGACGATTCCTGCGAAGAAATCACAAGTGTTCTCTACTGCTGCTGATAACCAACCAGCTGTAGATATTTCAGTTTACCAAGGTGAACGTAAGATGGCTCAACAAAACAAATTGTTGGGTAACTTCCAATTAGGCGATATCCCACCTGCTCCACGTGGTGTGCCGCAAATTGAAGTATCGTTTGACATCAACGCTGACGGTATCTTGAAAGTATCTGCGAAAGATAAGAGCACTGGTAAAGAGCAATCGATTCAGATTAAAGCAAACTCAGGTTTATCTGATGCTGAAATCGAAGCGATGATTAAAGATGCTGAAGCGAATGCTGAAGAAGACCGTAAATTTGAAGAACTTGCAAAAGCTCGTAACGAAGCTGATGCATTAATTTCAAGTTCGAACAAAGCTGTTAAAGATCTTGGTGACAAAGTGACTGAAGATGAAAAAACAGCGGTTAGCACAGCAGTTTCTGAACTTGAAGCAGCAACTAAAGAAAATGATGTTGAAGCGATCAAAGCGAAAACTGAAGCTTTACAAAACATTTTGATGCCAATCACTCAACGTGCTTATGAACAAGCACAACAAGCTGGTGGTGCTGAAGGTTTTGATCCTAATGCATTCCAAGGTGGCGATGCGGGTCAACAAAAAGCTGATGATGGCGTTGTAGATGCTGAATTCACAGAAGTAAAAGATGACAAAAAATAATTTGTCTCTTTAGAAAAGACCGCGCGAAAGCGCGGTTTTTTATGAGTTACAAAAAGAAACAATTATTGTTTTTATATCAATTTGGTTATTTTGCAGTCAAAATAGTCAATTATTAAAATTAACTTTTTATTATTTATAATTATTTTAAAAAATTAAAATCACTGTTATTAAATTCATTAAATTTTCCATTAGTGCCAAATAAATAGATTTATCCCTTCCCTTTCTTTAGCAAGATCACAAAACAACCACCAACTCTGGTCTCCATTATCACTTTGACGGATCCGAATTACTTACTAACAATAAGAATTTATTTATATTTTTATTTTTGCCATGAAAAAATTTCTATGGTGGGGAATGAGCTTTTACTTAAGTATGAGCTTATACACAGTTGCTTTTGCTCAAAGCCGTTTATCAACTATTTCTTTTAATCAACCTCTAAAATACAAGATTGATTATATAGATCCACGTTTTCATATTACTAAGGAACAATTTATTCAAATTGGTCAAGAAGCTGCTGGGATTTGGCAGAAAGAGACAGGAAAAACTTATTTTATTTATGACCCACAAGCAGAACTTACAATTAATTTAGTGTTTGATGATTATCAAGCTGTTCAAAATGAAAGAAAAATTAATATAAATAAGTTATTACAACAGCAGGAAGAATTGCGAGAGAAAAATAAAGCTGTTCTATTATCTAAACAACAAATAGATCAGGAAACTGCTCTTTTGCATGAAGCAAAAGAGGAACTAAATAATAGATTTGAACAATATCAAAAGGATGTAACTCTTTTTAACCAAGGAGATAATAGTAAATTTAAACAAGCTGATTTAATTAAACGTCAAGCTGAGCTAACCGAATTATCATTAAAGTTAAAAACAAAATTTTCTCAACATAACAATAAAATAGAAAATCTTAATGCACAAATTAAGCAAATAAATCAACAGCAAAGTCTGCTTAGTCAATCTATTAAACAATTTAATTTAAGTACAACGGCTAGTCCAGAGACTTTTCACAAAGGTTTATTCAGTCAAAATCAGATTCAAATTTATGGTTTTAATTCATTTGATGATTTGCGTCTAACACTTGCCCATGAATTTGGACATGCACTGGGACTAAAACACACTACTGACCCTAAATCTTTAATGTATCCTCGTTTAAAAGAGCAAGATATTCATAACTTCAAATTAACGCATGCAGATTTAGACTTACTGAGTTCATTTTATAGTTCTAATAACGAAAATCATTAAAACTAACTGATTAAATAAACTAAATAAAATTAAAACTGTTCAAATTTTACTAACAAATAATTTGGCAAACGGTAAAAAATAATGAGACTAAAGTCTCATTTATTTATCAAAATTGTATATTTTTTGATTGATTTTTCATTTTATCTTCTTATAATACGTTTTTTTTAAAAATCTCCCCCTGACGACTATGCGCTTAACATCTTTGTTATTAGGCTTGGCTTTTGCTTTTTCTAATTTTCAGGCCAATGCTCACCTTGCAACTCCTGTAAACACTCAAGTTCAGCAAAAAAATGCTCAACATTTGACATATAAAATTGCTGAAGTCGATCCTCGTTTTGGTTTAAGTCAAGATCAATTAATTCAGATTACTCAGCAAGCTGCTGATATTTGGAAAGAAGGTACGGGTAAAAATTACTTTACTTATGATCCAAATGCAAAGTTAGAAATTCGTCTTGTATACGATGACAGCAAAAATCGTTCAGAACAGCGTCAAAAAATCTCTGCTCAATTTAAACAAGATCAACAACGCGTAGTTGATGAACAACAGCAAATTAAGCAGTTGAAGCAAAATTTAAGTCAAACTCAATCTGATCTTGAAAACAAGAAACAGATCTTAAATGAGAAGTTGAAGAATTTTGATCAACAAATGATGCAATTTAATGAAGGTAAATCAGCACCTGAATACACAGCAAAATCTCTTGCGAAAACTCAAAAAGATTTACAGAAACAAACTGTTTCTTTAAAGAAAGATATTGCTGCTTACAATCAGCAAGCTGCGGACTTAAACAAAAAGGTTAATCACTTTAACCAGATTAATGACCAGTTCAATCAATCATTAAATCAGTTTAAGCAAAATGCACAAGCTGATGTATTTAAGAAAGGTCTTTATAACGGTAAACAAATCACAATCTATGAGTATAGCTCTATTGATGATTTACGTTTAACGATTGCTCATGAATTAGGTCATGCACTTGGCTTAAAACACTCTGATCAACCAGGCGCGTTAATGTACTCAGTTCGCAAAGACAGCGATAAAAAAAGTGATATTTTAACTGATGCTGATCGTGATCTATTAAACGCTTTACCTCAATAATTAGATATGAGACATAATGATGTATCTATTTTATAAATAGATACATCGAAATTCATGTCAAAGTCATGTTATTGTGGTTGTAAGAGCCGTCTAAAATAGAATGGAGATCAAGATGAGTTATTATCATATCCTGATTGAAGTAAATGACCACATTAGTACGATTGAACAAACTCGAGATATCGAACTATTTGATATTATTGAACTTAAACCGTACCTTCATTCTATTTTACTGCCTTATTTTAATGAGCAAGAAATTGAACTTGAAGATGAAAATATTGAATATAAAGATATTTTACATCTTGAAGTTAAGCAGACATTACTACCCATCGAACATCTAATCGAAGAAGAACAGAAGCAGTTACCAAGTGACACCGATGTCACTATTACTGCTTATGAAATCTTTAATGATCGTGATTTAAGTCAAGATGTCACTTCAGTTATTTTGGACATTTTGGAAGCTGTAAAGCTCGATTAATCCATAGTTTAACTGCTAAATAAAAAAGGTCTGCATATGCAGACCTTTTTTATTTAATGCCTTATTGCATCATTTTTCGGGCTTGTTCTTGACGGAAGGCTCTTAAAATTTGCTGCCCTGCCCGTCCAGTTGGATTTAAACCTAAACGAGTCTGCTCTTGGCGGATAGCAATACGTGTTTTATCACCAATTAAGCCATCTACAGCACCAATATCATAGCCACGATTAATTAGAAATTGCTGAATCTCCCGACGCTCTGCACGAGAAGTACCTGGGTCATCTGTTGGCCAAGAAGCAACGAATGGCTTGCCACCTTTTAAGCGATCAGATAAATGTGCAATCGCAAGTCCATAACTTTCGGCTGCGTTATAACTATAAATGGCATCAAAATTTTTAAATACTAAAAACACTGGGCCATTTGCTCCTGCTGGTGCCATTAAACCGGCAGGCGTACTATCCGACAAAGCACCTTGAATTAAAGGTGTACCATCAATTCGGGTTACTCCACGTGCACTCCAGCTACTCAATGATTTTTTAGAGCGGCGCCCTTCTCCATCAATTGACATACCTGACGGAATTTTGACTTCAAAACCCCAAGGCATTCCCGTTTGCCAACCCGCTTTATTTAAGAAATTAGCCGTCGATGCCAATGCATCTGCCGTACTCAACACTAAATCTCGGCGACCATCACCATCAAAATCAACAGCTAAGCGTTCATAAGTTGATGGCATAAACTGCGTATGTCCAAATGCACCAGCCCATGAGCCTTTAAGTTGATCTTCGGTTAAATCGCCACGTTGTAAAATACGCATAGTGGCAAAAAATTCTGTACGGAAATAACTTTGTCGGCGCCCTTCACAACTTAATGTTCCAAGTGCTTGCAATAAAGGATATTTTCCAGAAATATCTCCAAAATTACTTTCAACACCCCATACTGCTACAATTGTTTCAGCTGGTACGCCATAAGCTTGAGATGCACGATTTAAAACATCTCGATATTGCGCTAATTTTTGTTTCCCCAGCTCAACACGCTCTTCATCTACAAGACCAGATAAATAGTCCCAAATCGGTGTAGAAAATTCTGGCTGATAATTTAACTTATCAATTACTGAGTAATCTGGCGTTAAATTTTGCGTATAGCGGTCATAAGTACTACCTGAAACTCCAGCAGCAATCGCTTGTGAACGTAAATTTGCTAAACAACTCTGGAAATTATTATTAGGCGTATAAGTATTGCTATTCGTTACTGGAACAGTCGCATTACTAGATATTGTAGAAGTAGAACCATTTATTACCAGCTCTGCTTGAGCCTGAGTCATTGCCAAAAATATAGACCCAACAATACAAGAAAAACGTCGCATATTATCCTAGTTCAATTTTTAAATTTAAATTTGTCTGTACCATACCATTATGGACTCAAAATTTTCAGAGAGAAATCGTAAATTTGAATTCATAATTACTTCTTTAAATTCATTTCCAAAGTTTTAAATTCAAATTTTACATCTAGTTTTGAATTTAAAACTTCTTACACAAGATTAATTGGTTTTTAAATTCAAAAATCCCTCCTGTAGTTTAAATTCAAAATGTCACTTTAAATTTAAAAGCCCAAACCCATTCCATCTGTGGATAACTTATAAAACCACAGCTCTAAACTGCCTCAACCCCTATATTAGCTATGCTCTTCATCATCTTTATATGCTACAACCCCTTCACCACTCAGAGAAATATTTTAAATTTAAAAGTTAGATATAGTTTTGAATTCAAAACACCACCGAGATAACATGCATCTTTTTAAATTCAAAACAAACATAAGCTGATCTACTAGATTTAAATTCAAACTTTAGGTGCTGGGGATAACTTATTTTAAATTCAAAACCACTAAAACACCTTGTTTCATTTTTTAAATTCAAAATAAAAGTCCTCATTTAAATTCAAAAAGCTTAATAAAAGTTATCCACAACAGAACAAGATTAGATTTTTTAAATTTAAAAGACAAAAAAAGCGATCCGAAGATCGCTTTTTAGGAATTTTAACTTAATTAAATAGTCATATCAGCTGTCAATGCGAGTGGTTCTGGCAAAATTTTCGCTAATTGACGACATAAACTTGTCAATTCATTACTATTCACAGGCATTAATGTAATGTGGCCCAACTTACGGCCAGCACGTTCTGATTTGTTATAAAGGTGCAGATGAGCGCCATGTAGTGCTAAAACATCTTCAGTTTTAGGATGCTGACCAATAATATTGATCATAACCGTTGGGCGAACAACGTCTGTTGAACCCAATGGTAGTCCTGCAACAGCTCGAACATGGTTTTCAAACTGTGAACATACGGCGCCTTCAATTGACCAGTGGCCTGAGTTGTGCACACGTGGTGCCATCTCATTTGCACATAAGCCTTGTTCTGTCACGAATAGCTCTAGAGTCAACACGCCAACGTAGTTGAGATGATTCAACAAACGCGTAATGTAGTCTTGAGCAACTGGTTGTAGAGCTTCACTGTTCGGTGCAGGCACGATTGAGTGCGACAAAATACCGTTGTGATGATGATTTTCAGCCAATGGCCAAGTTTTTACTTCACCATTTTGGCCGCGTACTGCAATAATTGAAACTTCGCGAGAAAATTTAACAAAACTTTCAGCAACTAAGCTTTTTGCAGGGCCAAGTTCAGACCAAGCAGTATCAATTTGGTCTTCTGAACGAAGTACAAACTGACCTTTGCCGTCGTATCCACCAGTTGCCGTCTTAAGTACAATCGGCAAACCAAGTTCAGCAACAGCTTTTTTCAAGCTTTCTAGGCTATCTACAGCACGGTACGGCGCAACAGGAATCTCAAGTTCATCAAACAATGCTTTTTCTGACAAACGATTTTGCGCAGTCGCTAAAGCAACACGGGGAGGGTGCAATGTTTTGGTTTGTGTTAAAACATCTACGTCCGCAACAGGCGTATTTTCAAACTCAAGGCTGAAAACATCAGCGCTTTCAATAAACTGCTTTAAACCTTGTTCATCTTGGCTAGAAAAAACTTGACCTAAAACACCTGCTGGACAATCTGTATTTGCTTCAAAAAAAGTACATTGAATATTTAATGGTAAAGCTGCTTGCGCCATCATACGGCCCAATTGTCCACCACCAAAAATACCGATAGTTTTATCCATTTCAGCCTCTTAAACCTGTCCCGGAATATTGTTGCTTGCAACTTTATCAGTTTGAGCAGCGCGGAAATCTGCAACATTTTTTGCGATTTCAGGACGAGTTAAACCTAAGATTTGAGCAGCCATAATCGCAGCATTGGTCGCGCCAGCTGGACCAATTGCCAAAGTACCGACTGCGATACCTGCTGGCATTTGTACGATTGAAAGCAATGAATCTACGCCATTTAAAATTGATGATTTAACTGGTACACCCAACACAGGTAAGTCAGTTTTTGCAGCACACATACCTGGTAGATGTGCAGCACCACCAGCACCAGCAATAATCACTTGAATACCGCGATCACGTGCAGTTTCTGCATATTCAAATAAACGGTCTGGCGTACGGTGAGCAGATACCACTTCCGCTTCAAATGGGACACCAAGCTGTTTAAGCATATTGGCAGTGTTTTCGAGAGTTGCCCAATCAGATTGAGAACCCATAATAATTCCAACGAGAGGTTGAGCGTCTTGTGCTGCGGCCGCATTCATTGCTAATGTTCCAAAGACAAAAGTAAAAGAAGATAAATCTCGACGAGAGCCAAGTTTTAAATAGTTCGGAAGCCCATTATTATAGACTGATTTTTCATCTCACGAAAATTTAACTCACCAGCTCTGTAAATATTTTTAATCTCATAAAAAAATGTCATGCTTTAACAGTGACACATTCTCAAATTTTATTAATATAACGCGCTTAATCAAATTCATAAGAGCTTAATAATGAAAAAATTTCTTGGAGTCTTAACACTCACACTTTGCACAACAACGAGTTACGCGGCCTTAGTAAATTTAAATATCAGCGAATTTCAAAAAACCATTAAAACTTTAAATAAAGAAAAGGGTTATAACGGAGAAATCAAAAGTGGAGCATTAACTGGTAAGGTACAAGAGAAATTTATTGTCACTGGAAAATCTGCTACTGATGAGAGAGAGCCAGTTCTGATGACTGGTTATTATCTTGGTGCAACTGAGGTAGGAAATGTATATTCAATTACCGAATATCGTATTTACTGTGACGATCAGACCTATAGTTATGCTATGTCTAATTTTGAACCGGACGGCGCTTTGAGTACAACTACATTAGATAGTAATTATGCTTTTGACTATGAAGACCCAACGCCAAGAGATAAACAATTTTCTAAAATTCTAAAAAAAGCGTGTAAATATTCTGCTAAATAATCAGGTATTTGAAAAGTAATAGCTTGTAAAGTCAGTTATTCAATACAAGCTATTGCTGATTACTGGCTTCTAAATACAAAATAGACGCAGCCAAACAGGCATAACATGGCCCAAACATAGTCTAATTTAAACGGCTGCTTAAATAGCAACACCATGAATGGCACAAATACAATGAGAGTGACTACTTCTTGGGTAATTTTCATTTCACCCAAGGTCCAGTTTTGATCACTCAAGATTCGAGTTGCTGGAATCATAAAACTATATTCCAGTAGGGCGATAATCCAACCGAATAAAATCGCTTGCCAGAATGGAGCATGGTGCAAAAATTTAAGATGCCCATACCATGCAAGTGTCATAAAACAGTTCGAAATAATTAATAGCACAAAAGCTAAAACCGTTGGGCTCAAAGGCACATCCTTCATCGTCACGATGATTTAAGTATTAATATGGATCAAAAACATTATAAAAGATAAAACTATAATTCAGCTTAAATCTAAAAAATAAAGCTGTACTTTTATGAGTGCCTCAAACACATAGAACAACAACGAATTTTGACTATCTTTTCCAGTTGAGCCTTGCTATCGTTGCTGGCAAATTTATCAATAATGAAAACACAGTAATTCACATTAATACTGTGTACAAAAGCAGTGGAGAAGGCGAGCAATGCATCTGCATATCTTGGGTATTTGTGGCACTTTTATGGGCTCTTTAGCACTTTTAGCTCGTGATTTAGGACATAAGGTAACAGGTTCCGATTCAAACGTTTACCCGCCAATGTCTACCCAGTTAGAAAACGCAGGTATTGAACTCATGCAAGGCTATGACCGTAGTCATTTACAGCCTCATCCAGATTTAGTTATTGTCGGCAACGCCATGAAACGTGGTATTGATGCCGTGGAATACATGCTCAATGAAGGCCTGCCATATATTTCTGGTCCACAGTTCCTTGCTGATCACGTTTTACAAGGCAAACATGTGCTTGGTGTGGCAGGTACTCATGGAAAAACAACTACTACGACCATGTTAGCTTGGGTACTTGATCAAGCTGGTTTAAACCCAGGCTTTTTAATTGGTGGTGTACCACTGGGTTTTAGTGAAAGCGCTCGTTTAGGCGGTGGTAAATACTTCTGCGTTGAAGCCGACGAATATGACTCAGCTTTCTTTGATAAACGTTCTAAGTTTGTTCACTATCATCCAAAAACGGCGATTTTAAATAACCTTGAATTTGACCATGCCGATATTTTTGATGACTTAGCAGCAATTCAAAAACAGTTCCATCATCTTGTGCGTACCATTCCAAGTGAAGGCCGTATTATTGCGCCAATTACTGAAACTCATATTGATGAAGTACTTGAAATGGGTTGCTGGACGCCAGTGATTCGTACAAGTTTAGAAGCGAATGAAAAAGCTGCTTTGTCTGCCGAATTAATTTCAATTGATGGCAGCCATTTTAAAGTCCTCGAAAATGGCAATGTCGTTGGCGAAGTGAAATGGAGCATGACAGGGCAACATAGCGTAGCGAATGCTTTAGCAACCATTGCAGCAGCTCAACATGTGGGCGTTGCTCTTGAAACGGCTTGTGAAGCTTTATCTAACTTTGGCGGTGTAAAACGCCGTATGGAGTTACTCGGTACAGTCAATGGTATTGAAGTTTATGATGACTTTGCTCACCACCCAACAGCGATTGACACGACTTTGGATGGCGCACGTAAACGCCTAGGCGAACGCCGTTTATGGGCTATTATTGAACCGCGTTCAAATACCATGCGTATGGGCAGCCATAAAGATGGCTTAGCGCATTCAGCACGCTTAGCAGATGACGTTATCTGGTACCAGCCAGAAGGTTTAGACTGGGATTTACAACCAGTGATTGAAGCTGCTTCAAACCGCGCTCAAGTCAGCCGCTCTCTTGATGAAATTATTAACCGTATTGTTAATGAAGCAGGTGAGGGCGATGCTGTTGTGATTATGTCTAACGGTGGCTTTGGTGGCTTACATCAAAAACTCATGAGCGCATTAAAAGCAAAAGCTGCTTAACTTTCTCTCTAGATGATTTAATAAAAAAACGGGTTTCAGTTTGAAACCCGTTTTTTTAGTTTAATGGTTTTTAAACCTGCTTTGGCTCTATATCTTCTATAAATTTATTGGAAATAAATAAACGTAGCGTATATACAATACCCATCGCAAATACGCTATATCCCACGTTATTACAAATAAATGGAATACATAAAATAATAAGCGCAGTAATAGGATAAAACCATTTAGAAATTCCGGTTAAACATTCAAACTCGTATAACATCCATATACAAGTGGTATAAAGCACTACACTCACTGCGACAATTACGCCCATATATAAATCAGAGATATGTGCATGATGGGTAGTAACATCTACGGCGGCGGCAAGCGCAGCACCTACCGCAGCAATACTCACAAAAACAAAATAATGACCATAACCCCATACAAATGGGCGTACACCTTTAAAATGATGATGCTGTTCACTGCGATCAAAGTAAGCCCACCACATTGCGAACATCAACATCAATCCACCAATCATTAAGAAAACGGCAGGAATATTGATAGATTGAGCCGCAAGCGCATCACGTATGGCATTAAAACTACCTACAATTGATTCGCCCAAAACAATAATGGTGAGAAGGGCATAGCGCTCTACAATATGATGAGGATGCCACGGCGTAGGCGAATGTTTTTCTGCATAGATGGGAACGAATAACTCGAGCACAGCTAGACATAAAAATAGAGGTATAGAAAGGACATGAGCAAAGTTAGCCACAAGCCAGCCAATTTGTACTAAGACTATACCGATCGCATAGCGATAAGCCGTAACTCGCCGTTCAGGATCATGTTTTGCTGCACGTAACCACTGTGTAACCAGTGCCATGCGCATAATCACATAACCAATAATGATGATGTCAAAATCCTGACTACGAAATACATCAGGAATACCGGCGGCCATCACCAATGAACCTACAATCTGTACAAAAGTAAGGCACCGATACAATGCATCATCATTATCGTAAGCTGAAGCGAACCATGAAAAATTCATCCATGCCCACCACAGCGCAAAAAACACCATTAGGTAGCTTGGCAGCGCATGCCAGAGGTGATTTTCAATAATCGCGTGATGTAACTGCTGACCCGCTGTTGCAATCGCGACCACAAAAATTAAATCGAACAATAATTCGAGGGGAGTTGCTGCTCTATGCGGCTGTTTTGGATCTCTTGGAGATAAAGGCCTCAAACTTAATTTTTTCTGTTTTTCTTGAGTAGTCATAAAATAACGTTCTCGAATAAAGTGCCAACACGTTAACACTTTAATATTAACGCCCAGAACACGCATTAAAAAATATCTAGACCTGCTGTTTAATCTTTACTCACAAACAAACTATATTTCATTTTTGTGACAATTCTTTATCAAGACAACAGGCTTAATTCTTTATCATAGCCCACGTTTTTGTTCTTGTTTGGAATATGAATGTCTTTAGAAACACTCAACCTTAGCTTATTCCATGTGATTAATGGGGCTCAGGATGCGAGTCAATTTATCATTCGTCTTGCTATCTTTTTTGCTAATGATCTCCTCTATATTCTTTTATTCATCCTTACATTTTTATGGTTCTACGGCGATCAAGATTTAAAAAATAGGGTCATTAAATCTATCTTTTTAACCTGCATATCACTTTTAGTGGGTTATGTTATTTCTCTGTTTTATCACCATCCAAGACCATTTGTGATGGGTGTGGGCACCACGTTTATTGAACATGCACCAACAGCATCTTTTCCAAGTAATCATATGCTGATTTTCAGCACCATAGCCCTGTCTTATATGTTTGCTCAGCGCAAAATGATTGGCATCATTCTGTTATTTTTGTCATTTGTGGTAGCGTGGTCACGTATTTATTTAGGTGTGCATTTCCCGTTAGACATGCTGGGGGCTTTTATTGTCGCGCTTCTGGTCAATACGGCAGGTTATTACTTCTGGAATGCTTACGGTACAAATTTGACCGCATTCTTTATTCACCTTTACCAAATTATATGTAAACCACTCTTAGACCGCGGTTTGATTAAATAATCCGTAGATCTTTTTTATATTAAAACCACGAGATTAAGTTCAGTTGCGTAATATAAAAAAATCTGCCATTCTATGTGAAATTGGATATGTTTTATCCAAAACAGAATTTAGTTTGACAAGGGGAGTAGCCTCCTCCAAACATAACAGCAATGTTATGTGTCAGATATCGTCAATACACTTTTATTAAAAAGTCGGTATCTGAGCATCGTGAAATTCATGATGTAGGCAAGACCTTGATCATGTTGATACAGATGTTTAATTCATCTGGCAACTGGTCGAGGTTTTTTTATGCCCAATTGCCGGATGTAGGGAGGATTTATGGAAACAATCGGCAATCTATGGCTGTACATAGCATTCTTTGGCATTGTCATTGTCATGCTTTTAGTGGACTTTTTAGGCTTTAAGCAAAAGCAAGGTCAGGATGTCTCAATTAAGCAAGCTGCATATTGGAGCGTGGCGTGGGTAAGCGTTGCAGCCTTATTTGGTGGTGGTTTATGGCTCTACCTACAACAAACGGTTGGGGTGACCTTAGCAAACCAAAAAACCATGGAATACTTTGCGGGTTACTTACTCGAAAAATCCCTCGCAATTGACAACGTTTTCGTCTGGTTAATGATTTTTGCGGCGTTTGCTATTCCAGCTGCGCTACAACGTAAAATTTTGCTCTACGGTGTATTAGGCGCGATTGTACTGCGTACCCTTTTTATTTTTATTGGTGCATGGTTCGTACAAGAGTTCTCTTGGGTGCTTTATATTTTCGGTGCGTTCTTGGTATATACAGGCTTTAAGTTCTTAAAGGGCCAAGAAGAAGAAACCAATATCGAAGACATCAAAATTTTAAAATGGCTACGTAAGCACATGCGTATTACCCCACAGCTTGATGGTGACAAATTCTTTGTACGTCAAAATGGTTTATTGTGGGCAACGCCGTTATTTCTAGTGTTGATTTTGGTTGAAGCTTCAGATGTAATTTTCGCGGTAGATTCTATTCCTGCTATTTTCGCTGTTACTAGCGATCCGTTTATTGTTTTAACGGCGAATTTAATGGCAATTTTAGGTTTACGCGCAATGTTCTTTTTACTTGCTGGCGCTGCTTCTAAATTGCATTACTTACCGTATGGCTTAGGCATCATCTTATTGTTCATTGGCGCGAAAATGTTGTTGCTTGATGTATTCCACATGCCAATCTGGATCTCGTTAAGCTTTATCGTAATAGTGTTAGCAATTACTGCTTATCTCTCTTTACGACACAACAAAAAGCAATTGCAGTCTTAACTCATCACAACAAGGCATCTACATGTGAGATGCCTTGTCATTTAAATATTTAAAATAGGCTGTACTTTAAAAAAGCAGATTAATATCATATGCCAACCTAAAATTTATCTTTCCTAATCAGAAACATAATAGATAACAGCGATTCGGTTTTTATGCCGAACATACTTATTAAAATGTGTGGAGTCTCATGCGTTCTAAAAAAATTAATCTTGTCGTGGTCCCTTTATTACTCACGGCATGTAGCCATAATGATGGTCCTTTAGTACAAGATATATATAACAACCAATATGACTGTGCTCGCGACTGGAATAACGAAACATGTAAACAAGAAAATAGCTCAAGTGGACATGGTTCTAGTTATGTCGGTAGCCGCTATTTAGGTCCTGCGTATTATCGAAATAATCGGGAAGTTTCTTTTCACGGAAATACCTTACATCCTTACAGCAATTTGAGTGTAGGTCATCCCATTATTTCAAGTACGGCGAAAAGCGCATCTTCTTCATCCCCAATTCGTGGGGGTTTTGGTCGTAGCGGCTTCTCTTTCGGCGGCTAAATTCTCAGGCATTCACTTAATATGAAAAGAAAAATATTTACTCCACGACCAGACTGGCAAGTGGAGCATCAAAATATTGGTTTTGATTATTTTAATTTACCTTCTCTCGATGGCTCAATTTACTGGTCTGAAGGGGTTGCTTATGAATTTACGCTTAAGCAGATTGAAAAACTTGAAGATGCAGCAAATGAGCTGCATCAGATGTGTTTATCGGTAGTAGGAGACCTCATTCAACGGGGCGACTATCCTGCTTATTTTCAAATTCCTGAAGTCGCCATAAACCATATTGAACATTCGTGGAAACAAAATGCTCCGATGCTGTATGGCCGCTTTGATTTCGCTTACGATGGGCGAAATATCAAAATGCTGGAATATAACGCCGATACGCCGACTGGCTTACTCGAAGCCTCTGTTGCACAGTGGCTGTGGATAGAACAAGTCTCAGGCATTGCAAATCGAGACCAGTTCAATAGTATTCATGAAGACCTGATTAAACGCTGGAAGACAATTTTACCGCGTGGTAGCCATGTGCATTTTGCTGCCTGTCAGGAAGCGGGAAGGGAAGACTGGGGCAATTTAGAGTACTTGATGGATACCGCTTATCAAGCTCATCTACAAGTTTCCGAGCTTTCTATGGAGAACATAGGTTGGAACGGGCAAGATTTTGTTGATCTCCATAATCAGCCCATTCAAAACATATTTAAACTCTATCCATGGGAATGGATCTGGGAAGAAGCATTTTCTCAATATATCCATCCACAAACACAGTGGATTGAACCTTGCTGGAAAATGTTACTTTCAAATAAAGCGATTTTGGTTGAGCTTTGGAAGCGTTATCCAAACCATCCATTATTGGTTGAAACCCATACCTATGACCCGCAACAAGCTTTGTCCGGTAAATGGGTGAAAAAGCCGATTTTGGCAAGAGAAGGGGCCAATATTCGAGTTTTACAAGACGGCCATGACCAAGGTGCAGCTTCTGGTAGCTTTTATTTTGATGACTATGACAAATATGGTTATGTCGTACAGAAATGGGTAGATACCCCATTATTTTCAGGGCAACTGCCTACACTCGGTTTATGGATGGTTGGACATCAATGTACAGGCATGTCTATTCGTGAAGATTGCTACGACATTATTGGTAATGATGCTCACTTTGCAGCACATTATTTTGTCGAGTGATAAGCGCATCGATATATAAAAAAGCACTTTTTAAGTGCTTTTTTATTGGGTCTTACTTGCGATCAATTAGTGCATTTTAAGTAAACAGCGAATAATGAGCTTTCATTTTTAAAGTTAAATTAGAACAAAAATTCAAAAACACAATAATATAAATTTATGTATTTTAATAAATTTTTCCTTATTTTCTTTATTAAAAATCAATATTGGCAAGCTCTTTGCATCTCCTAAAAAGAAAAAAGCCTAGATTTTAAGGGCTCGCGAGAGCCCTGATTTTTTTTAAGGAGTGATGCCATGAATGCTATTCCAACTTTAACGCCACTTACCATGCCGTGTAACAGCAGTTTTGAAGGAAAAGATTGGGAAATTTTATCAAGTCACTGGTATCCGGTTGCGCGTATTCAAGATGTCTCTACAGCACCTCAACGCGTCACGCTACTAGACGTCAACATGGCCCTTTATAAAACAGAAAGTGGCGAAATTCATCTGGTTCGAGACATTTGCCCACATCGTGGGGTTCCATTAACCAAAGGTTGGGTCGATGGTGAAGAAATTGTGTGTCCCTATCATGGTCTACGCTATAACACTGAAGGGAAATGTACCCAAATACCAGCTCAACCCGAGTTAACCAAAATTTCTGATCGTTTTTCTCTGACCAAATTTCCTGTTGTTGAACGATATGGTCTGATTTGGACCAGTATTCATGGTCGTGATGTTACTCAAGCCAATATTCCTGTATTAGATACTTGGGACCATGCAGAGCATCAATCAATTTTACCGCCTTTTGTCGATATTGGCGGTTCTAGTGGTCGTCAACTCGAAGGATTTATCGATGTCGCTCATTTTGCGTGGGTGCATCACAATGCCTTTGCCAGTCGCGATAATCCCGTTGTCCCTAAGTACCACACCGAACGCACCGCCCACGGCTTAAAAACAGTCTATATCAGCAATGTCAGTAACTATCCACACGAACTAAAACATCTCGAACCAGAAGGCTTTTTGTGGAAGCGCACCTTTGAGGTCTATCCACCTTTTTCAGCTGTACTTACGGTCGATTTTCCAGAAGGTGGAGTCTTAAAAATCTTAAATGCCTGTTGTCCTGTTTCAAGCAATAAGACCCGTTTATTTGTCCCACTCACGCGTAACTTTGACCAAACTGGCGATTTAGAAAAGGTATATGCATTTAATGCGCAAATTTTTGCTGAAGACCAAGAGATGATCGAATCACAAAAGCCAGAAGACCTTCCGCTTGATTTAATAATGGAAGCACATTTTGAAGCAGACCGTTCATCAACGACTTATCGACGGATTTTGGCAGAATGGGGACTAAGTAAACGTTATACCGTTTAAATCTTGGCTAACTGGGGTACAATCAATCGAAAAAAGTGAAAATATAAAGGCTTTCCATGTCATTGATCGCAAATACCACCGTTGTACGTGGTCGTTTTTTAGATATTCAACAAACTGTCTCTGAGCCAACTGATATTCCAAATCAAGTGCGTTATTTAGAAGATGGTGTATTGATTAGTGAACATGGAAAAATCAAATGGTTTGGTGCATGGGAAGAAGCTCAACAGCATCTTCCTACTGGAGTTGAGGTTCAACATTACCCAGAACAATTGATTGTACCCGGCTTTATTGATACCCATATTCATTTCCCGCAAACAGAAATGGTTGGAGCATATGGTGAACAACTTTTAAGTTGGCTTAATACTTATACTTTCCCAACTGAAATCCAGTTTCATGACAAAGCATATGCAAGTGAAATTGCCCAGTTCTTTGTTCAGGAACTCTTAAAACACGGTACAACTACAGCCCTCGTTTTCTGTACAGTTCATCCCGAGTCTGTTGATGCCTTATTTGAAGCCGCAGAACGCGTTCAGATGCGTTTAATTGCCGGTAAGGTACTCATGGACCGCAATGCCCCTGAAGCGCTGTGTGACACGCCAGAAACAGCTTACAGCGACACTAAAGCACTCATTGAAAAATGGCATGGTAAGGGCCGTGCTCTCTATGCAATTACGCCACGTTTTGCGCCTACTTCTACACCTGAACAATTAGAAAGAGCAGGGCAGTTAAAACAAGAATTTCCGGATGTTTATGTCCATACGCATTTAAGTGAAAACAAAGATGAAATCTCATGGGTGAAATCTTTATTTCCGGAACAAGCTGGCTATTTAGATGTTTATCAACACTATGGTCTTACTGGTAAACGTTCTGTGTTTGCGCATTGTGTTCACTTAGAAGATCAAGAATGGCAATGTATGCATGATACGCAGTCAGCTATCGCATTTTGTCCAACATCGAACCTATTCTTAGGCAGTGGTTTATTTCCATTGAAAAAAACATGGGAAAAACAAGTGAAGGTAGGCTTAGGTACAGACATCGGCGCGGGTACATCATTCAGCTTACTGCAAACCGTTAATGAGGCTTATAAGGTTCAGCAATTACAAGGCGATAAACTCTCAGCTTATGAAGCTCTTTATCATGCCACGCTAGGCGGAGCAAAAGCACTTGATTTGCAAGACCAGTTAGGCAATTTTAACATCGGTAAAGAAGCAGATTTTGTTGTATTGAATCTTAAGCCAACTGCATTACAGGAACTTCGCCAGTCTAAATCTAAATCTGTTGAAGATTCACTGTTTGCATTATTCACCTTAGGTGATGACCGTAATATTGAGGCGACTTATATTTATGGAAAACGTGCTTATCAAAAAGAAACAGTCCAGTAAAAAAGGTATTGTTAAGTTTTTGTTATTATTTGGAATATGTGCTCTTGCATTAAAGCGTGATCGATATATTCCGCAAAATGATAAAATTTCATAGCCATCAAAGGGTGCATGAAACGTCATTTTGCTTTAAAATTTTACCATTAACTCAGTTTTTCGAGGTGTTGCAGGTCAACACCTTTTTTATTTTTTCTTTTATATCTTGTAGGAATCTGCCATGACTGTTGCAATGAGCATCATGATTTCAACCGAAGAAATTCAAGCAAAAGTCAAAGAGCTCGGCGAGCAAATCAATTCTCACTATGCAAATAGTGACAAAGAATTGGTTCTGATTGGTCTACTTCGTGGTTCTGTTATTTTTATGGCAGACTTATGCCGTACCATTACCAAACCACACGAACTCGACTTCATGACAGTGTCTAGCTACGGCGGTGGTACCACTTCAAGTCGAGATGTTAAAATCTTAAAAGATCTTGACGGTGAAATTCGCGGTAAAGATGTGCTTGTGGTTGAAGACATTATCGACTCAGGCAACACCTTAAGCAAAGTTGTGGAAATGTTGCAAACTCGCGAACCAAATTCAATTCAGCTATGCACATTAGTGAGTAAACCGTCTCGCCGTGAAATTGATCTTGAAGTTAAATTTTTAGGTTTTGAAGTAGAAGACAGATTCATTGTGGGCTATGGCTTAGATTACGATCAAAAATATCGTCATCTGCCTTTTATTGGTGAAATTGGCCTATAAATTTCATAAAAATAGCACCATAAGGTGCTATTTTTTTATATAACGTTTTAGCTTTGAACAAAAAAGACACAAAAAGTCGCAATCTGCTACAGACAAAACAGACAGCTCTGTCGCACGATAGAATATGAAGCAAAATCATTAACTTCATCAAAAAAACAACTGGAGAACAAATATGTGGTCACTTATTGTTGCTATTGTGGTTGGTTTCTTCGCTGGCTTAATTGCTCGTGCTTTGCATCCAGGTGATGATAAAGCAGGTTTCATCGTTACGACTTTGATTGGTATTGCAGGTTCACTTCTAGCCACTTATGGTGGTCGTTTGCTTGGGCTTTACGGCGAAAACTCAGCTGCAGGCTTTATCGCTTCCGTGATTGGTGCAGTCATTATTCTATTCATTTACAACTTGATTGCCCGAAAAAGCTAAACTTTAATTCGTTCATAAAAAAGCACCTTGTGGTGCTTTTTTATAATTTATAGGCCTAACTCTTTCCAAACTTCCTGAATTTCTTCAGCAGACCTTGCACCTACTAGTTTAAAACCGTTTGCAAAAATTAGGGTAGGAGTAGCATTAAAACCTAATTTTTTACCCAACTCTAAGTTACGATCAATTGGGTTTGCGCAGCTCGCAACTGTTGGTTTTACACCTTGTTCAATCAGTTTCTTCCAAGAGTATGACTGGCTCGGTGCACACCAAACTTGTCTCGAAACGACAATAGACTGAGGTTTTAAAGGGTAAATAAACGTGTAAATTGTTACATCTTTAAGTTTATCAAGTTCAGGTTCAAGCTTTTTACAGTAAGGACAATTTGGGTCAGAAAATACCGCTAAAACATGCTGACCGTTACCTTTGACTGTTTTAATGGCATCTTTTAAAGGCAATTGTTTCCAATCAATTGAGTTTTGTCCTAAAACCAAATCTTTGGTTAAATTCTTCTGGTCCTTTAAGCGAATCATAGAACCTACCAACATATGCTGACCATCTTCACCCAGATAAATAATTTGTTGATCGAGATTGGCGCTATATAGTCCTGGCATTTCGGTTTTCTGAATATTGCTAATTTTCAAATTAGGATATTGTTTTTTAATATTTTCCCGAACAGTATCTACATTAGCGAAGCTCAAACTTGTAGTTAAGCTAAATAATGCCAATATTCCTATTTTTTTAAGCATAAAACCGACTCATTGGTAGGAGAGGAGATCATTTTAATCAGTTCAGCTCATGAAAACAGAACTGATTACCGAGTTATAACCAAATTCCCACATCGTTATGCTTATGTTTCACGTGGAACATAAGTCGCTTTTAGAAAGTCCTTCAACCTGATTTTGATCATGACGTGATACACTATGATCGTGTATAACATTCAAACCAAATATACTCCCTACCAGTATATTGAATTATTAAGAGAAAACAGATGAGTCACATTGGTCAGGATAAAAAAATTCTTAATCGTGTAAAACGACTAAAAGGGCAAATCAACAGCATCGAAAATGCGATAGAACAACCAGAATCATCATGCATTGATATTTTGCAGCAAGTTGCGGCCATAAAAGGTGCAATAAACGGTTTAATGAGTGAATTGATGGAACAACACTTACACCACCATGTACTTCAAGGTGCAGAAGTTGATCAAAATGAGTTAGATGAATTTTTAAAAGTTTTAAAGAGATACGGCTAAGGAAATTACTGGATGACATAGCCTCTACATCATCCAGTTTTTTTTATTATTTTCCAATACAGAAAGAACCAAAGATTTTGCCTAATAGGTCGTCAGCACTAAAGTCACCTGTAATCTCACCTAAAGCATTTTGAGCAAGGCGTAATGATTCGGCAACAAGCTCACCAGCGTTAAATACAACAAGTTGCTCACGTGCTTCTGAAAGATAGAGCTGTGTGCGCTTCATTGCGTCTAAATGGCGTGTTCTTGCAATAAACGTATCTTCCTCAGGATGAAAGCCTGCATGAGCTGTAATCGCATCTACGAGGCCTTGTACGCCCATCTCTTGTTTTGCAGAAACTGTAATATGACGGAACCCTTGAAAATCAGTAATTTCAGCTACCTGTCCAGTTAAGTCGCATTTATTACCAATTAACATTAAACGACGTGGTTCAATATGTTCAGCGAAATATTCTTGAGCGAGTTTTAAGGGGTCATCACCTTGATTTAAATCATAAACCAACAATAATAAATCAGCTTGTTCAATTTCTTTAATTGCTCTACGAATCCCTTCTTTTTCAACAATATCACCTGTTTCACGAAGGCCAGCGGTGTCTGTTAAGGTAATTGGCAGACCATTTAAGCTAATTTTTTCATGCAAAACATCGCGAGTTGTGCCAGCAATGTCCGTCACAATAGCGCGTTCTACACCAGCAAGCGCATTTAATAAGCTCGATTTACCCGCATTCGGTTTACCCGCAATAACAACTTGCAAACCTTCACGTAACAGTTGCCCTTGTCGTGCAGAAGTTTGAACCGCATGTACCGACTGCTGGACATCTTCGAGTAAAGCTAAAATCTTACCATCTGCTAAGAAATCGATTTCCTCTTCAGGAAAATCAATTGCAGCTTCGACATGTAATCGTAAATGGATCAGTTTTTCTAAAACCGTATTAATTTTTGTTGAAAATGCGCCCTGTAAAGAGCGAACAGCAGAGCGTGCCGCAGCTTGAGAGGTTGCATCAATCAAGTCAGCAATCGCTTCTGCTTGTACCAAGTCCATTTTGCCATTTTCAAAAGCTCGCATGGAGAACTCACCAGCTTTTGCAGCAATTGCACCTAGCTCAAATAAACGGCCAAGGAGAGCATTTTGAATGACTGGACCGCCGTGCCCCTGTAGCTCGACAACATCTTCACCAGTAAACGAATGCGGATTTGGAAAGCACAAGACAATCCCTTCATCCATGATGCTTCCATCAGCATCATAAAACTTACGAAAACCAGCCATACGTGCTTCAGGCAAGTTTTTTTGCGTCAGCTTTTGAGCAATTTCATAGGCCTTAGGTCCAGATAAGCGAATCACGCCCACTCCACCACGCCCTGGCGGCGTTGCAATTGCAGCAATTGTGGTTTGACTTTGCATATTATTCACCTAAAAAAACCTAAAATACAGCCAAAGAAAAATCCGCCTAAGATTACCATCTTAAGCGGATTGATTCAGCAAAAGTTCAACGATTAAGACGCTGATTCAGTCTTGTTTAGACGACTTTTCTCAACACTCTTGTTAATAAACCATTGCTGTAAAATGGTAATACTGTTGTTCACAATCCAGTACAACACGAGACCCGCAGGGAAGAACAACATAAATACCGTGAACATAATCGGCATAATGCGGAATACTTTCGCTTGCATTGGATCAGCTGGTTGCGGGTTCAACATTTGCTGAGCAAACATTGTTGCACCCATAATTAACGGTAAGATGAACCATGGATCCATTGCAGACAAGTCTTGAATCCAGCCTAACCATGGTGCGTGGCGTAATTCCACACTTTCCATGAGTACCCAATACAAGGCAAGGAAAATTGGCATTTGTAGCAATAGCGGCAAACAACCTGATAGTGGATTAACTTGTTCACGTTTATAAAGCGCCATCATTTCTTGCGAGAAGCGCATACGGTCTTCACCGAACTCTTCTTTCATGCGTTGCATTTCTGGTGCAATCACACGCATTTTCGCCATAGAACGATAACTTTTTGAAGATAAAGGCCACAAAATCATCTTCACCATAATGGTAAGCAAGATGATTGACCATCCCCAGTTGCCTACAATGCTATGGAAGAATTGAAGACCTAAGAACAATAACTTAGCAATTGGCCATAACCAACCATAGTCAACAGTCTGGTTCAAACCTATAGCCAAATCTTTTAATTCAGATTGTACTTTTGGACCTGAATAAAGCTTCGCATCTACTTCCATTGAAGTGCCAGCTGGAACATTAATTACTGGCGAAGTAAAGCCAATAATATTCATATGATCCGCAGACTGACGAGATTCAAGCTTAGCAACATAGGGCTGACCATTCGCTTGAGTCAGTTTAAGGTTTCCAGGAATCCAAGCACTTACAAAGTAGTGCTGAACCATTGCAACCCATCCACCTTTAGCATCAGCATTTACTTTTTCTTCTGAGAAATTAGCAAACTTAAGCTTGTTATAATGTGAATCAGGCGTTCCCCAAGCACCACCTAAGAAAGTTCCTAGAGTGAAAATACCTTGAGAAGACTTACCAGGATCCTCAGAGTTATCGCGCTTTAACTGTCCAAACATCTGACCTTGCCAATTTTGTTGGCTACGGTTAATGACTTGATGACTTACAACAATCGGGTATTGACCTTGGGTAAAGGTGAAAGTTTTAATAATTTCAACGCCTTCTGGTGTCTTAAATACCATTGGCACGTTTAAAACTTTTTCAGACTGACCCTTTTGATCTTGGACACCCTTAGCATCAGCCAAAGTATATGATGTTTTTTCAACCGCATATAACGGACGACCACCACGACTACTATCTGGTCCATTCAAACCAATTAAGCCAGACTGAGCAACATATGTACGCTTGGCATCATTTTCAAGCATAACAAATGGTTGATTACTGTCTTTACTTTTGTCGTGAGAGAGTAATTCAATACGAACAATATCACCACCTTTTGGATTGATCCAAAGATGATAAAGGTCAGTTTGTACTGAAATAAGCTGTTGATTCACAGGTGCTGTCGCATCTGTGGTTTGTGACTGCGTAATATTTGCTTGTGGCACATCGGAAGCCACTGTTGCAGTTTTAGCATTTGGCAAATCAGCAGATATTTCATGTGAACTTACAGCCGCCGCTTGTTGTTGCGGTGCAGTTGCAGCATTTCCATAATCTTTTTGCCAAGCCAAAATGAGCAAATATGCGGTGACAAACATGGCCCCGAGAATTGCAAACCTGGCCCATTGTTGCATATCTATTACCCCAAATGGTTAGAGAGATTTTGCTTCATTAAACGATCACGAAAGGGTACAGCAACATGATGCGTTTGAGAATCTATTTGATGAAACGAAATAAAACGAATTGCTTTTGGCGGTACCGGATCATATCCGGAGCCTCCCCATGGATGACATCGGCAAATACGTTTAGAAGATAGCCAAACGCCTTTCATTGCACCATGAGTTTGTAATGCTTCTATCGCATATTGGGAACAAGTTGGGATATAACGACAACGGGGTCCAAGAAGCGGACTAATCGCAATTTGATACAGTCGAATGAACCAACGCAAAAAACGAACCATTGGTCATCTCTTAATTTTGCGAGGTTGGGACAACTTTAGAATGTTTTTTTGCCAAGCGTTGTAATTTTTGCCAAGCAAAATCTAATTGTTGATATAGCTCAGCGTTCGTAATCGTTTCAATACCAACTTTAGGCATTACAACAACATCTATGTCTAACCCAAATTTCGGCTGATTTAGACGAAAGCTCTCACGAGCAAGACGCTTTATTCGATTTCTTTCATGCGCACGGCGCACTTTTTTCTTAGCAACGACAATACCCAAACGGCTATTAGGCTGTTCGGTTAATTTTGCAAGAAATAAAAAATGGGGTTGATGCACTTTAAAAAGCGCACCATCAAATACACTTTTATAATCTGCAGCACAGCGCACACGACGATCTGTGCTAAAACTGTAAAGTGCCATCACACCCAAGTCTGGTCAGCGTAACAGTAATTAAACAGTTAAGCTATGACGACCTTTTGCACGACGACGAGCTAATACTTGACGACCAGCTTTAGTTGCCATACGAGCACGGAAACCATGAACGCGTTTACGCTTTAATTCAGATGGTTGGAAAGTACGTTTCATATCGAAACTCCCAAAAATGATCTTTCTATAAAGGTCCGCGATTTTATTGTGCAATGTTTACTCTGTCAATGATAAACAGAGAAAGTTTTGTATTTAAGTCAAATTTTTACTTATTCATCCTCTCTTTATATTAAGTCAATTTTTACCATTTAAAAGTTATACACAAAGTAATTGTTTATTTTTATTATGACTTTTAAGATATACACTTCTTATTTACATACTTATCAACAAACCTAGATGTGAAATTAGTTTTGTTTTGGTATATTTGAATTTAAATTCATATTTTTTAGTTATCCACAATTTGAAGTAGCCCTATTAAATAAATTCAAATTTTAAAATTTAAATTTATTCTTATTAGTGTGGACTTTTTCTGTGGATTTCACGGTTTTAAATTTAAAAAACATATATTTGAACTGTTGATAACTCTGTTTTTATTATCTTTATGGATTGTGGATAAGTTTATGTGATAATTTATCCACAGGATGTGCAAAAAGTTATTCACAATTGGTTTTGAATTTAAATTTATTCACAAGAGATTTCTTTTTAGGCAAAATCAACCGAATTCGTCATGACAGATGTGGATAACTTGGGTAGAATGGCGACCCCTTCTTATCAGGAAGGGTTAATCTTTAAATGATTTGAATTTAAAACGCAGACATAGGGGATACACATGCTTTGGACAGACTGCTTAACTCGCTTGCGACAAGAGCTCTCTGATAACGTCTTTGCGATGTGGATTCGCCCTTTAGTAGCTGAAGAAGTGGAGGGCATACTACGTCTATATGCTCCTAACCCTTATTGGACACGTTATATTCAAGAGAATCATTTAGAGTTAATTTCTATATTGGCAGAACAGTTGTCAGAAGGACGTGTACGTCAGGTAGAAATCTTGGTCGATTCTCGTCCTGGTAGTATTTTGTCTTCTAATGAACAACCGGCAACAACTACAGCTGCCTTACAAAGTACGCCTGTATCGCAACCAACTAAGGTTAAAAGAGAACCTGAACCTGTTGCCAACACTGCAGTTAGCCCGAAAACTTCAAAAAAGAAACTATTAAACCCACAATTTACTTTTTCACTATTTGTTGAAGGCCGTTCTAACCAAATGGCAGCGGAAACTTGTAGAAAAGTATTAACGCAATTAGGTGCTTCTCAGCATAACCCTTTGTTTTTATATGGCCCAACGGGTCTTGGTAAAACTCACTTAATGCAAGCAGTTGGTAATGCTTTACTTCAAGCTAAGCCCAATGCGAGAGTCATGTATATGACTTCAGAAAGTTTTGTACAAGATTTTGTGAGTTCATTACAAAAAGGAAAGGTTGAAGAGTTTAAGAAAAATTGTCGTTCTTTAGATTTGTTATTAGTTGATGATATTCACCTTTTGGCTGGTAAAGAAGCTAGCCTTGTTGAATTCTTTTATACATTTAACGCCTTACTTGATGAATCTAAACAAATTATTTTAACTTCTGATCGCTATCCTAAAGAATTAACAGAACTTGATCCTCGATTGGTTTCTCGTTTTTCTTGGGGACTATCAGTAGGTGTTGAACCACCAGATATTGAAACACGAATCGAGATTCTGCTTAAAAAAGCTGAAAATAGTGGCGTTGATTTGCCAAGAAACTGCGCATTATTTATTGCACAACAAGTAGTAGCGAACGTACGTGAACTTGAAGGTGCATTGAATAAAGTTGTCGCAATCTCACGTTTTAAAGGTGCGCCAATCGATCTTGATGTCGTACGAGAGTCTTTAAAAGATGTATTGGCGATCCGTGCGCGTACAATTAGTGTGGAAAATATACAACGTGTGGTGAGTGAATATTTCCGCATCCCACTCAAAGAACTCGTAGGTCCAAAACGAACACGAATCTATGCGCGACCACGCCAATTGGCGATGGGGCTTGCCCGTGAGTTGACTGGCGATAGTTTTCCGGAAATTGGAATGGCTTTTGGTGGTCGAGACCATAGTACCGTGATGCATGCTTGTGAAAAAGTAGTCAGTTTACGGGAAGAAGATCCTATCTTTGACGAAGATTATAAGAATTTACTACGTCTTCTTCAGAGTTAATGAAATCATAAGACGTTGTTGCAAAGTCTCCATAAGTGCAGCATAGTACACAGCTAAAAAATGAAATGTTTGCTCCAAGTTGCTAGAGGAATGAATCGTGCGTTTGAAAATCGCTAAAGAAAGTTTACTCAATGTTTTATCGCATGTTGTCGGTGCGGTAGAACGTCGTCATACCTTGAATATTCTTTCAAACGTCAAAATTCAGGCTAATGGTCAAGCACTCACCATTACTGGTTCGGATTTAGAAGTTGAACTGGTGGCGAGCACTGCTTTATCAGAAGGGGCGTGCCTCGAAGCAGGTGAAACGACTGTTCCTGCTCGTAAATTGATGGACATTTGTAAATCTTTGCCTACTGCCGCATTGATTGACTTACAAATTACTGAAGATCAAAGATGTATTTTAAAGTCTGGTAATAGCCGTTTTGTGCTAGGTACTTTACCAGCAGAAGATTATCCGTTGTTAAATACTGAGAATAGCCAAGGTACGCAAGTACAGGTGACTCAACGTGAATTAAAGCGTTTATTTGAAAAAACTGCTTTTGCGATGGCCGTACAAGATGTGCGTTTTTATCTAACTGGTACGTTATTAGAAATTGATGAAAATCAATTGCGTGCAGTCACAACAGATGGTCACCGTCTAGCCCTTTGTGAAATTTTAGCTTCTTCTAGTTCATCTCAATTAGTACAAGCAATTGTGCCGCGTAAAGCTGTTGGTGAATTACAACGCCTACTTAGTATTGAAGATGAGCAACTTACTTTGCTTATTGGTCGTGAATTATTAAATGTAACGATCAATACGCCAAGCCGTGATAAAGAACAAGGTGATATTACTGTTCGTTTTACGACAAAATTGATTGATGGAAAATTCCCTGATTACCGCCGTGTAATTCCACGTGGTGGTGATAAACACGTTTTAATTGGTCATGATGTATTTAAACAATCATTACAACGTGTCGCAATTTTAAGTAATGAAAAATTACGAGGTGTTTTCTTAAACTTTAATCAGGATTCTTTACAGCTTCGTGCAAATAACCCTGAACAAGATGAAGCGATTGAGGATTTAGCAATCCAATATCAAAATACCCCATTAGAAATGTCATTTAATGCTCAATATTTACTTGATGTGTTGGGGGTATTAGATGGTGATGACGTAAATATGAGCATGACTGAAGCGAACCAGTCTGTATTGGTACAAGATCCAGCTCATCCAGATCAGACTTATGTTGTTATGCCGATGCGTGTTTAATCTGGTTTAATTTTATGCATCTTACGCGCTTAAATATAGAACGCGTGCGTAATTTAAAAACGGTTGCACTCCATGGTTTGCAACCGTTTAATGTTTTTTATGGCGCTAACGGTTCGGGTAAAACATCAATTTTAGAAGCGATTCATTTGCTTGCAACTGGTCGTTCATTCCGTACGCATATTCCCAAAAATTATATTCAGTATGAAGCTGACGATGCGATTGTGTTTGCTCAGTCAACAACTGAAAAAATCGGTATGCAGAAACTCGCTTCTGGTGAGCAATTGATGAAAGTCAACGGCGATACAGTTGCGACTCAAGGTCAACTCGCCAAATTGCTCCCTTTACAGCATATTGATCCACAAAGTACAGATATTATTGACCATGGTGCTAAGCCAAGACGTCAGCTTTTAGATTGGCTAATGTTCCACGTGGAACCTGAGTTTTATTTTGCTTGGCAATATTACTCTCGAGCTTTAAAACAGCGAAATACCTTACTCAAAACAAGACGAAATCTTTCCTTGGCTGACTTAGAGCCGTGGAACAAAATGTTGAGTGATTATGGTGAAATTTTACACTCACAGCGTTTAAGTATCGTAGAGCAATGGAACGTTTATTTTCAAAATGACTTAAGTCAGTTATTACCTGATTTAGAGATTGAGCTGGAATATAGCCCCGGTTTTCATACAGAGCAGGGGCTCATGCAAGACTTGCTGAATCAGCACCAAAAAGACATTGAAAGACGGTATACAGAGTATGGTCCACATCGGGCTGATTTGCGCTTAAAAACGCCTTTTGGACACGCAGATGATGTTTTATCAAGAGGTCAGAAAAAACTCTTGATTATTGCCTTAAAACTGTCACAAATTGCAATGTTGCATGCGAGTAATAAGGAAACTGTGGTATTATTAGATGATCTGACAGCAGAATTAGACTTAACCGCACAACAACGTTTAATTGAACGATTAAGCCAACTTGGTAGCCAGGTTTTTATGACAACTTTAGATCATGCATCGGTAAAAAAACATTTACATGATCTGTCTATTTCATATCAATTATTCAGTGTTGAATCCGGTCAAGTTAGTCTTGCTTCACCATAATTTTTTGATGTTACCCATCTTTGAATAAACCTATATTTGCTAGGGAGAAACCATGAGTTCAGAGTCTCAATCAGCCTCTCAAACAGAACAAACCAATGAAAAGGCTTATGATTCCTCTAGTATTAAAGTATTACGTGGATTAGATGCAGTTCGTAAACGTCCGGGCATGTATATTGGGGATACAGACGACGGTACCGGTTTACACCATATGGTATTCGAGGTTGTCGATAACGCAATCGATGAAGCCTTAGCAGGACACTGTGATGAAATCATTGTCACGATTCACGAAGATGAGTCTGTGAGTGTTTCAGATAATGGTCGTGGTATTCCAACTGATATTCACCCTGAAGAAGGTGTCTCTGCAGCAGAAGTTATTCTTACTATTCTGCATGCAGGCGGTAAGTTTGATGACAACAGCTATAAAGTTTCAGGTGGTTTGCACGGTGTAGGTGTTTCAGTTGTAAACGCACTTTCTAGTAAATTACATTTAATTATTAATCGTGCTGGCCAAGTACATGAACAAGAATATCAACATGGTGATCCGCAATATCCATTACGTGTGATTGGTGAAACGGATAACACAGGTACGATTGTACGCTTCTGGCCAAGTGCAGAAACTTTTAGTCAAACCATTTTCAACGTTGAAATTTTAGCACGCCGCTTACGTGAACTTTCTTTCTTAAACGCTGGTGTACGTATCGTTTTACGTGATGAGCGCATTAATCTTGAACATGTTTATGACTATGAAGGCGGTTTATCTGAGTTTGTTAGATATATTAACGAAGGTAAAAACCATCTGAATGAAATCTTCCATTTTACAGCTGATGCAGATAACGGTATTGCTGTAGAAGTTGCATTGCAATGGAATGATAGCTATCAAGAAAATGTTCGTTGTTTCACAAACAACATTCCACAAAAAGATGGTGGTACGCACTTAGCAGGTTTCCGTGCGGCATTAACACGTGGCTTAAACCAATATCTTGAAAATGAAAACATTCTCAAGAAAGAAAAAGTGAATGTGACTGGTGATGATGCGCGTGAAGGTTTGACTGCTATTATTTCGGTTAAAGTTCCTGATCCAAAATTCTCTTCTCAAACCAAAGAAAAATTGGTATCGAGTGAGGTAAAACCAGCAGTAGAGCAAGCAATGAACAAAGAGTTCTCTGCTTACTTACTTGAAAACCCACAAGCTGCAAAATCAATTGCTGGTAAGATTATTGATGCTGCTCGTGCACGTGATGCTGCACGTAAAGCACGTGAAATGACACGTCGTAAGAGCGCATTAGATATCGCAGGTTTGCCAGGTAAATTGGCTGACTGTCAGGAAAAAGACCCAGCACTTTCTGAATTATATCTTGTCGAGGGTGACTCTGCGGGTGGTAGTGCCAAGCAAGGTCGTAACCGTAAAATGCAGGCTATTTTACCTTTGAAAGGTAAAATCTTGAACGTTGAACGTGCCCGCTTTGACAAAATGATTTCGAGTCAGGAAGTCGGTACATTAATTACAGCACTTGGCTGTGGTATTGGCCGTGAAGAATATAACCCTGACAAGCTTCGTTATCATAAAATTATTATCATGACCGATGCCGATGTCGATGGTTCGCACATCCGTACATTGTTATTAACCTTCTTCTTCCGTCAAATGCCGGAGTTGGTGGAGCGTGGTCATATCTATATTGCACAACCACCTTTATATAAACTGAAAAAAGGTAAGCAAGAGCAATATATTAAAGATAATGATGCTTTGGAAACTTATTTAATTTCAAATGCAATTGATGAGCTGGCTTTGCATATTAGTGCAGAAGCACCTGCAATTACAGGCGAAGCATTAGCAAAAGTGATTCAAGACTATCAAGTTTCACAAAAAAGCTTACAACGTTTAACGTTGCGTTATCCAGCAAGCTTACTTGATGCATTACTTGAAGTAGAGGCGTTTAAAGCTGATCAGAACCACGATCAGGCTTATGTTCAGCAATGGGCAGATCAAGTACGCGAAGCTGTACAAAGACTACAGCCAAGTTTGCGTCCTGAAATTACGCTTGAAACCTTCGAACGTGAAAATGCTCAAGGCGAGAAAACAGCGCATTATTGGCCACGTGTGACGGTATATGTCCATAACTTGCCACATGCTTACTTGCTTGATGCTGGCTTATTAAACTCAGCAGAATATGCGCGTTTATTGAAGAACTCTAAGAGTTGGTTCAATTTAATTGAAGATGGTGCATATTTACAGAAGGGTGATCGCCGTATTCAAGTGGCTAACTTCCATCAGGTATGGCAGCACATTTTGCAAGATTCGCGTCGTGGAATGATGATCCAGCGCTATAAAGGTCTGGGTGAGATGAATGCTGAACAGCTTTGGGAAACCACAATGGACCCTGAAAACCGTAATATGTTACAGGTTACTATTGATGATGCAATCGAAGCAGATCGTATGTTCTCGTGCTTAATGGGTGATGATGTTGAACCACGTCGTGCCTTCATTGAAGAAAATGCATTAAATGCAGATATTGATGCTTAATTGATAGCTAGATTCTAAATCAGTCTAAGGAGAGAAGATGATGAGTCAAAAGTTTATAGCAAGTATGCTGATTTCATGTGCAGCTTTAGTGAGTCATTCTGCATTTGCAGCTGACTTGTTGGAAGCTGACATGAAAACTTTAGCAAAGAGCACAAAAGCCTTTGCTGAAGCGAAAGATCTCAATAACGCAAAACAGCAGCTTGTGATTATGCGTCAGGCAGCAGTATCTTCAAAAAAATCTTTACCTCATAAGTTGGAAGGTTTACCGCCGGAAAATGTACAGGTAAAACAATATCAAGCGGGTTTAGATCAGTTGGTTGCTGAAATTGATCGAGTTACTGTATTGGTTGATAAGGGTCAATTAGACCAAGCAAAATCAGAAGCAATTAATCTGGTTAATATCCGTAATGAAAACCACAAAAAATTTAGATAGATTCATTTTGATCTAAATAAAATAAAGGGAATGATTGATTCATTCCCTTTATTTTTTGGTCTATTTCAGTGTATTAAACCTAAAAAGATCAATTTTCTACTAAGTCTGTAACCTGAATGAGCGCATGGCCAAATAAATATCCAGCTGTTAATAGAATGCAGATCCACAAAATAGCTCCAGCGACATTATAGATTAAAAATTTTCCATAACTCATATTGCTAGAGCCCGCAGCTAATGGTGCAAAAGAACGTGCAAAAGGAATAAAGCGTGCCAGAAGAATAGTTTTCCCACCGTGTTGCAAGAAATAACGGTTGGTTTTATTTAAATATTCTTTCTTAATAAAGCGTGATTTTGCTTCAAAAATACGGTTACCAAAATGACGACCAATAGAGTAGTTCACAATATAGCCTAGGGTGGCAGCTACGGTAAGCAAAGTAATCATATAACCCAGATGCATCATTTCGATCACTGAGCAAAGTGCCCCTACAGTGAGAAGTAAACTATCTCCAGGCAAAAAGAACATAAATACAAAAGCTGTTTCAGAAAAAATAATCAAAAAGAGTATGGCATAAACCCATGCGCCATACTCCTGAATTAAAATAGGTAAAAAATGTTCAAAATTAGTAATAAAATCAATAAAATTCATTCAGTTTGTCTGATCCCGAATTAAATACCTACTCAAGAAGGGTAAAAACGAAGTTACAGAATTTAGTTAAATTATCTGTGTATGGCAACCCTTAAGATGTAGCTTAAGTCTTATATGTTATCAAATTTGAATCTATCTCAAAAATTTAACAGCTGAATGAAATATTATTAGAAGTCATTCAAATTTTTATATAGTAGCGCAAATAAAGCTCTGATTTGAACTAAAAGCCAGTACTGGTCCTTAAAAATACCAGTACTGGCAAGAACTTAGTTTTCGAAAGAGGCTTCCATTTCCTCAAGTTCCATCATGAGTTCTAAAAGTTGCTCTTCATGTTGTTCAAGTTTAGCCTTCAGCTCGGTTTGCTCATTCATCAATTTCAGCAAATCATCTTTACGGTTTGCTTCGTATAATGAGCTATCTGCTAAAGCTTCTTCAATTTCAGCAAGTCGCGGTTGAAGCTTTTCAATTTGTGATTCAACCTTCTCAATATTTTTACGAATAGGTCGAGTCTGTTCACGACGGCGTGCGGCTTCCTTACGCTGTGCTTCTTTATCAACTTTAGTTGGAGCAGGGGCAGCAGATGATGAGTTATTTGCTGCTACAGCAGTTTGAGCATTGATTTGCTGCTGACGTGCTTCACGTAACCATTTAGCATAATCCTGCAAATCACCTTCAAATTCGGTACATTTGCCGCCGTGTACTAAAAGAAGCTCATCACACACACTGGCAATAAGTTGACGTTCGTGGGAAACCAGAACAACAGCACCTTCAAAATCTTGTAAAGCCATGCTCAGTGCATGACGCATATCAAGATCTAAATGGTTGGTTGGCTCATCGAGAATTAAAACATTTGGACGCTGCCATACAATCAGTGCCAGAGCCAAACGAGCACGCTCACCGCCAGAAAAGCTTTCACATGGTGTATCCATGCGTTCACCACTAAACCCAAAACTACCAAGGAATGAGCGTAAGGTAGCTTCACTAATTTGTTTATCTGCCAACCGAGCAAGCTGTAGCATCGGGCTGGCATGGCCATCTAAAGCATCCATTTGATGCTGTGCGAAGTAGCCAATATTAAGCAACTCCGAAGCTTTACGTTCACCTGCTAGAAGTGGTAAATCACCGACCAAGCTCTTAATCAAAGTTGATTTACCTGCGCCGTTCATACCAAGTAAACCAATACGTGAGTTCGGTGTAATTTGAAGTTTAATTTTTTCAGCAATTTGCTTATCGCCATACCCTATGCTGGCATTGTCTAACGTCAGCAAGGGTGAACTCATTTTTGTAGGTTCACGGAAACTAAAAGTAAACGGCGTATCGACATGAGCAGGTGCAAGTTGTTGCATACGCTCAAGTTGTTTAATACGACTTTGTGCCTGACGAGCTTTAGTAGCTTTTGCTTTAAAACGGTCAATAAATTTTTGTAGGTGAGCACGGGTTTCTTGCTGCTTCTCAAAGGCTTGTTGTTGTTGTGCTAAACGTTCACTTCGAGTTGTTTCAAATGTGGAATAGTTACCCGTGTAAAGCGTGAGTTCCTGATTCTCAATATGGAGAATATGATCTGTAATAGCATCTAAAAAATCGCGGTCATGCGAAATGAGGATGAGAGTACCTTCATAGGCTTTAAGCCAATCTTCTAACCATAAAATTGCATCTAAATCTAAGTGGTTGGTTGGTTCGTCTAGTAATAATAAATCAGAACGACTCATTAATGTACGCGCCAAGTTTAAGCGCATACGCCATCCACCAGAAAAACTAGCAACATTTAAACGTAATTGATGCTCTAGAAAACCAAGACCTGCCATGAGCTGGGCAGCTTTAGATGGCGCTGAATAACCGTGAATTTCATCAAAGCGGCCATGTAGTTTAGCCAAGTCTGAATCTGTGAGTTGATCTGGTTGAGCAAGCTTATTTTGAATATCCCAATATTCTTCATCACCAGATAGAACAAAATCGAGGGCAGGCATGTCTAGAGCTTTAACTTCTTGCGCCATATGCGCCACAGTCCAGACTGAAGGACGAGTAAGTGTACCTTCATCTGCGCCTAAGCTGCCCAGTAATGCTGCAAATAACGTTGATTTACCTGCACCATTGACCCCAGTCAGACCAATCTTCCAACCTGGGTGTAATTGCATAGACGCTTTTTGAAAGAGAACACGTCCACCGCGGCGTAAAGAAACTTGGTCAAATTGAATCATCTTGTCTTATCGAGGTGAGTTAGGGATGCTGTATTTTAAAGAGAACTGACCGTGAAGACAAAACTTTCAGAGTTTTAGTTTATAAATGCTGAGATTGCATGGCTTAACCTATCTCTATTTAAGCTATTCGTCTGAAAATATCTAAATTTTTAACGAGATAGACCACATTTTAAAAAATATAGCTAAAATAAAAACAATTTAAAACTTGGTTGATAAATGAACTCCTAATAAAACTAGACTAAGGAAAGTCAAATGAAAAAAGGATTGGGGATAATTGGTACAGTATTTTGCTGTACTATGGGAACAGCACATGCCGGACAAAATGTATGTGTATTCGATTTATTGGGAAAATCAGGTGAATCCTACAAACTGATGGAAGAGTGGGCACTTGCAGCCAAAAGTTGGCAGGCTGACATTACTTTAATTCCATTTCAAGATGAAGCTTTGGTAGATCGTAGACTGCGTGAGGGCAAATGTGATGCAGCTTATATGACTTCCATGCGAGCACGAAATTACAATAAATTTGCAGGTTCGATTGATGCGATTGGTGGTGTAACCAGTAATGCCATTGCTCAAAAGGCAATTAGTTATGTTTTGGACCAGCGCAATAAACATCGCATGGTAACTGCACAAAATGGAACAAACTATGAGGTTGTTGGAATTGTCCAGATTGGTTTGGCTTACTTGTTTGTAAGAGATAAAAACCTGAACTCAATTGAAAAAGTACGTGGTACTAAATTTGCTATTTTACAATATGACGCAGCTCAAAAAATTATGGTGGAAAGTGTAGGTGCACATCCTATTCCGTCAGAAATTACCGATTTTGTGAAAAAGTTTAATAGTGGCCAAGTCGATGCGATTGCCGCACCTGCTTATGCGTATAAACCCTTAGAAATAGGCAAGGGTATTGGAACAAATGGAGCCATGTTTACTTTTCCCGTGGTCAACGTTACAGGGGACTTAATTGCAAGAAGTGATAGATTCCCAGCCAATTTTGGAATGAAGTCTCGTGATTGGTTTATTAAGCAGTTGCCGCAGAATTTTGCAATGGTGAAACAGTTAGAAGCTGGAGTACCACCTAAAATTAAATTAAATTTTTCAGCTGAAGATAAATTGAAATACCAAAAAATATTACGGGAAGGTCGCCTTGGTCTAACAAAGCAAGGTGTATACGATGCGACAATGATGAGTGTGCTGAAGCGTGCACGTTGTACGATTGAACGTACAAATTTTGAATGTACGCTTAATGGAGAGTAGATTGTTTTTTAATCACAAAATCGCTACACATATTTCAAAGCTGAATATGGGTATGAAAATTGTGAATATAAAAAGTAACTTACGGAAAATTAGAGATTTTTACTTCTCATAAATAATTTAAATAGAACAAACAATGATCCAATTAGATAAAAATATTTGAGTAAAAGCTCTATTTTTTTCTAAAAAACATGATTAATATCTGTGTTTGAAAGGAAACTTCAAACAAAAAATCTGTTCCGTGGAAGGATGAAGAAAATGAAAAAAATCGTACTTGCTATGGCTGCCGCTTCTGTTGTTGGTTTTTCTGCTTCAGCGCAAGCAGCGAGTACCGTGTGTGTATTCGACCTCTTAGGAAAAGCAGGCGACTCATATAAAATGATGGAAGAATGGGCTCTAGCTGCAAAAGGCTGGGGTACTGAAATTAACTTGGTTCCTCGTCAGGACGAGGCTGTTGCAGATAATGATTTCAAAGCTGGTAAATGTGATGCTGTAGCAATGACTGCTATGCGCGCACGCCAATATAACAAATTCGCAGGATCAATCGACTCGCTTGGTGGTGTTCCTAATAACCAAATCGCGCAACGTGCTATTACCTATGTATTAGATGCACGTAATGCTGCAAAAATGACAACTAACCTTGGTGGTAAAAAATACGAAGTTGCTGGTATCTCTCCATTAGGTTCAGCATTCATTTTCGTACGTGACAAAAACATCAGCTCTGTTGAAAAAGCTGCGGGTAAAAAATTCGCCGTATTAGGCTATGACGATGCACAAAAAATTATGGTGCAACGTGTAGGTGCTCAGGCAGTTCTTTCTGATATTTCAAACTTTGCTGCTAAATTTAACAATGGTCAGGTAGATATGGTAGGTGCACCTGCTTATGCATACAAACCATTAGAATTGAACAAAGGTTTGGGTGCAAACGGTGTAATGTGGAACTTCCCAGTATTACATGTAACTGCTGACCTTGTATTACGTGCAGATAAATTCCCTGCTGGTTTTGGTCAAAAGTCTCGTGACTGGTTTGTAAAACAATTACCTAAAAACTTTGCGATGATTAACCGTTTAGAAGCGCAAATTCCAGGTAAATACAAAATGAACCTAAGTGCTGAAGACAAACTCAAGTACCAAAAAATGTTACGTGATGGTCGTATGGATTTAACTAAACGTGGTATTTACGATGCAGGTATGATGTCTGTATTGAAAAAAGCACGCTGTTCTGTAGACAAAGCTAACTTTGAATGTTCAATGCCTGGCGAATAATTCATATTGAACTTAAAAGCCTAGATTTATTCTAGGCTTTTTTGCTTTATGTAGGCTGTCAATTCAGCCATTGTGATGAATTAAAAAGTCGCTAATCTAAATTAAGGATAAAACTTCATCTGGATATATGAAGGTATTAAAAGGGAACAAGGATGTGAGTGATCAAAGAGCTACTATAGATATTTAAATAGTTATTTTTCTTTAATTGAGCTCATATAAACATAATTGCTCGTAAAAATATCTTAATCGTGAATTTTAGATGAAGCATATCTCATGAGAATCATGCCAACCAGCGTGAAATTTCTTGATGCCAAAAACAAAAAATCTACAAGGAAAGGAAAAGAATATGCGATTTTCCAAAACGCTTTTACTTGCGATGGGACTCACAACAATTTCATTTGCAGCCGAGGCCAAACAAACCATTTGTGTTTTTGACTTCGTTGGTAAAAATGGTGATGTCTATGCACTCATGAAAGATTATCAGCTTGCAGCGAAAAACTGGGGAGCTGATATCGAACTCAAAGTAAATCAAAACGAAGCAGTGATTGCTGAAGATTTTAAAGCTGGTAAATGTGACGGCATTAGCGTATCAGGTATGCGCGGACGTCAATTCAACTCATTTACAGGTTCATTAGATGCAATTGGTGCGATTCCAGATCTCAAACTTGCGGTTAAAGTCATGCAAGGTTTAGCGAGTCAAACCTTTAGTAAATATATGGTCAACGGACGCTATGAGGTCGTGGGTGTTATTCCGGTAGGGGATGCTTACCTTTTAGTAAACGACCGTAGTATTAATACAGTAGCGAAAGCTGCGGGTAAAAAAATTGCTGTTCTTGACTATGATGAAGCACAAAAAATTATGGTTCAGCAGGTCGGTGCACAGGCTGTGAGTGCAGATGTGACGAACTTTGGCGCTAAATTTAATAATCATCAGGTCGATATTATTGGTGCACCAGCAGCAGCTTTTAAACCTTTAGAACTACAAAAAGGCTTAGGTACGAAAGGAGCAATCGTTAACTATCCAATCTTACAAGTGACTGGAAATATTATTATCCGTCCAGATAAATTCCCAGCTGGATTTGGTCAAAAATCTAGAGAGTGGGTGGCAGGCCAGTTACCACGTGCCTTTACTATCTTAGGTAAAATGAAAGCGGATATTCCGCAAAAATACTGGATGGATGTACCGGCTGCGGATAAACCAGGCTATCAAAAGCTTATGCGTGAATCACGAATTAACCTTACAAAGCGCGGCGTTTATGATAAACGGATGATGAAACTATTATGGCAATTCCGTTGTAAACAAGATGCGAAAAACTTCGAATGTGGCTTACAAGATGAGAATTACAAATAATCTTGATAAAAATACTCAAGATTCGCTTTAAACTTCGAAGACAGACCCTATATTGATTATGCTATACTCAATATAGGGTCTTTTTTATTTTGAAAGGCACAGCAAAATCCGAGGAACAATCATCATGAATGCCCAAGCTCTAGTTTTGACAGATAATGCTGCCAATAAGGTACGCCAACTCCGTGATAGTGAAGGGAATGACGATCTCATGTTACGTGTATATGTAACAGGTGGTGGATGTTCAGGGTTTTCATATGGCTTCAATTTCGCCGAAAGTGTAAATGAAGATGATGCTGAATTTGTAAATGGCGATGTAAAGATGCTTGTTGACTCACTCAGCTATCAGTATTTAGTTGGTTCAGTAGTTGACTATGTAGAAGGTCTTGAAGGTTCGCGTTTTATCGTACAAAACCCGAATGCAACAACAACATGTGGTTGTGGTTCTTCATTCTCGATTTAACAGAATTTTAAAATTTAAAAAACCTCTCTATTTTGAGAGGTTTTTTTATTGATCAAATTATTATTTTTCACGGACAGATTCTAAAAAATATTGCACGAGTTCAGGTGCATTCTGATATGGAATCCAATGCGATGCATCCATAAAGACTGCTTGATAACTATTTTTAAAATAATGTGAGTTTAGCTCGGCGCTTTTTTCTGTAACGGCAATATCATGTTTACCCCAAATAAAAAGAGTGGGGACATCTATAACTTTAAATGGATTTTGAGGTTTGTCCCAAAAAAAGCCACGATACCAATTCAACGCCGTAGTTAATCTATTTTCCTTTATAAACTCAGCCTCAAATATCGCAATTTGCTGTTCAGTCATGCCTGATGACTTTAGAAACTTACGACCCAATTTAGGTATCTTTTTAAATAAAAGTTCGGGCAGAATCGGTAACTGAAAAATTGCAAAATAATAAGATTTAAAAAGTTGTCTACTGCTTAAACAAGCTTTTAAAAATGCAGCTTGATGGGGGACAGAAACTAAAGTGAGATGTTGAATATACTGTGGATATTTGATGGCTACACTAGACGCAATTACAGAACCCCAATCATGCCCAATTAAATAAACTGGCTGACCAAGCTGCTCAATAAAACTCGCTACATCTTCGACTAGCTCACTTAAAGCATATTGAAAGCGGCTTTGTGGTCTAGCATTTAAACTATACCCACGTTGATGAAGCGCAAGTGTTCTAAATCCATGCTGATGCAATAGTTCAGAGGTTTGCTCCCAACTATGGGCAGTTTCTGGAAAACCATGCAATAAAACAACGAGTGGACCATCTAAAGGGCCTGAATCAATCACATCGAATGTCCAAGCCCCACGAGTATATTGATGAATACGGTTGGTCAAATCCATAACAACATGCCTTACTTATTTTTGTTGGCATTTATCATGAGTTTTTATGCACATTTAAATAACAGCATTTCGGGTCAGTAAATGTGTTATGAGGTCGAATCTAGACAAAAGAACTTATAAAAAATCTTATACCGCCGTGATTGTTCCTAAAATTCTAAAATCAGATGCACCGGTTACCGCTGGTAAATTACCACTTAAACCATTCACAAAACGCATTGCTAACCAAGCAAACGCTGTAGCCTCGACCCAAGTAGGGGAAAGTCCTAAAACATCTGTGGTTTGAACTGACCAATTGTGCTTACGTAAACGCCAGCGCAATTGTTCTAACAAATAAGAGTTATAAGCACCGCCACCACATACATATACTTCACCTGTTTCCATATCAGAACGATAAATCGCTTTTTGAATAGCACGTACTGTAAGCTTTAATAAGGTGGCTTGGATATTTTCAGGTGTATCTTCTAACTCATCGTAAGTTAAATCATTACGCCAATCGATTAACTGATCATCTAGCCAGTCAATATTGAAATCTTCACGTCCCGTACTTTTAGGTGGCTCTTTAGAAAAATATTCATGAGCATGAAGGCGGTCGAGTAACGAACGAATAGGATGTCCATAAGCGGCCCAATCGCCATTTTCATCATATGGATGACCTGTATGGCGATGACACCATGCATCCATCAAAATATTCGCAGGTCCCGTATCAAAACCAAATACGTCGTCAGGATTATTGGCAGGCAACATGCTCACATTGGCAATGCCTCCCAAATTCAAAATCACACGATGAATACTTGGATGTTGAAATAATGCCTGATGAAAAGCTGGAACTAATGGAGCACCTTGTCCGTCTGCAGCCATATCTCTACGACGAAAATCAGAAACAACCGGAATTTGAGTGATTTCAGTAATAATATTGGGATCGCCAATTTGTAGCGTAAATCCGTGCTCTGGACGATGACGAATAGTTTGCCCATGCGAACCAATCGCTTTAATTTGGCTACGGTCTAATTGGTGCTTCTCAATTAAGCTATTAATCCCGTGACCAATCATTTTGGCTAGAGCAACATCAGCTTTACCCATGCGGTCAATTTCATTGTCATCGGGTAAAGTTAATGCCATAAGCTCATCACGTAACTCGGGTTCGAATGGAACTGTAAGAGTGGCATGAAGCTGTAGTGGCTCAAATGAAGCCGCAACAATATCTACACCATCCATACTAGTGCCAGTCATTACGCCGATATAGATTGCGCTCATATGCAACTTCCCCTGCAAGACGCTGAAAAAATGTTAGTATATCGCACAAATTGAATAACTGATGTGTTTAGGTTTTGTGATGTCAAATTTCTTGCCCGCCGAAGAACAGCTTGCCCTCATCCAACGAGGCACGCACGAAATTATTTCAGAAGAAGATTTACTGAAAAAGCTTAAAGAGAATCGTCCTCTTAAAATTAAAGCTGGTTTTGACCCTACAGCACCAGATTTACACTTAGGACATACGGTTCTTATTAATAAACTAAAAACGTTCCAAGATTTGGGTCATGAAGTTACCTTCTTGATTGGTGACTATACAGCGATGATCGGTGACCCAACTGGTAAAAGTGCAACTCGTCCGCCGTTGTCACGTGAACAAGTCGAAGCCAACGCAAAAACTTATCAAGAACAAGTTTTTAAAATCTTAGACCCGAATAAAACAAAAGTACGTTTTAACTCAGAATGGTTTAACCAAAAGTCTGCTGCTGACCTTATTCAGTTAGCAAGTCAACAAACCGTGTCTCGTATGTTAGAGCGTGATGACTTTACTAAGCGTTATAGCAACCATCAGCCAATTGCAATTCATGAGTTCTTATATCCTTTAGTTCAAGGTTATGACTCAATTGCGCTTGAAGCTGACGTTGAGTTAGGCGGTACAGACCAAACCTTTAACTTACTCATGGGTCGTACGTTACAAAGCCGTTATGGCCAAGAATCCCAAGTGTGTATCACTGTGCCGATTCTAGAAGGTTTAGATGGCGTAAATAAAATGTCTAAATCTTTAGGTAACTATATTGGTGTTTTTGATGCTCCAGGTGCAATGTACCAAAAAGTATTATCAATGCCTGACTCTTTAATCGAACGTTACTTCGATTTATTAAGCTTCAAATCTCTTGATGAGATCAAAACTTTATTAGACGAAATCGCTGCTGGGCGTAATCCACAAGAAGTAAAACGTATTCTTGCGCTTGAGTTGGTTGAACGCTTCCATGATGCCGAAGCTGCTGCCAATGCTCATAAGAGTGCGGGTAACCGTATTACAGAAGGTGAGGTGCCAGAAGATACACCTGAAGTGACTATTTCACGTGGTGAGTTTGGTGGAGAGATCTTCATTGCTACGATTCTACGTGTAGCAGGATTAAACCCAAATGCAGCAGCTGCAAAAGATGCAGTAGCACGTGGTGCAGTAAAAGTTGACTGGAATGTAGTTGATGCAGGTTTCTCTGTAAAAGAAAATGGGACTTTCATTATTCAGTCAGGTAAGAAAGCAATTGCACGTGTAACTTTCACTGACTAAGAAAGTTATATAGTAAAAAAAGCAGGAGTAGTCCTGCTTTTTTTTATTTCTGGATCACAAAATCAATTAAGCGTTCCACGTGGAACAATTTGTAATTAACTTAATAAGTAGAAAAAAGAATAAGGAAATAATAAAAGTATTAATCAATAACTAGAGTATTTGCTCTATTCTGTCTTTGGAATCTTTGGAATCTTTGGAATCTTTGGAATCTTTGGAATCTTTGGAATCTTTGGAAT
>NZ_JAVQNN010000026.1:0-44579 GCF_031798975.1 Acinetobacter sp. V110_1
GTTCAGTTCAGTTCAGTTCAGTTCAGTTCAGTTCAGTTCAGTTCAGTTCAGTTCACAACGAACAATATCAGTGCTTCACAGGTACTTGGTGATTTATTTCATCAAATTCCGCAAAAAGAACAAATGGACTCCGTCTATGCTGATAGTACTTATGACACAAAGCGACGCCGTCAATTGATTACATCTAGAAAAACTCATGCAGCTATTCTACCAAGAAAGAATGCAAAATCGTGGAAAGATACCAAACCTCATTCACTAGAGAGAAATGAACTATTAAGAACGGTTAAGCATTTGGGAAAGACGATATGGAAAAATTGGGCAGGCTATCATTGAAAAAGTTTAGTGGAAACCAAGATGTACTGTATCAAACTGTTAGGAGATAAACTGACTAATAGAAACTTCCCAAGCCAAGTGAACAAGATTCACACACGCGTAGCAGTGCTCAATAAATTTATAGAATTAGGTCGACCTCATACCCAAGTTGCCACTTAAATTTGTGTAGCTTAGAAAAACTTAGCTTTTAAGGCTTTGTGCAACAAAGTCTTAAAAGCTAGGTTCTAACAAGAAGAATCTGAAATTTAATAGCGAAAATTGATATTAAATTATGAACTTTAAAAGTAAACTAGCTATATATTTATATGTTAATGAAAATAAAGTGAAAAAAGTTTTTTTTATAGTAATCTTGGGGCTGATTATTGCTGAATCATCTTTAGCCGAATGTATTCAAAATGCTGGGAATAAGCAATGTACTCCTGCAAAACCTACAGACTGGATTGCAAAAGATAACAAAGGTCAGCAATACACTTTTAAAGGTAATAGAGAAATAAACACAAGTGATGTGGCACCTTTAGTACCATTATTTTTTCCACCTGTTATAGATAATAATCTTACTATATATACAAAAATCATGGAAAACAGTAGGTTTCATTATAAAGCTTTCTGGAAATCATGGAGTTTTCTAGAGACAAATTCGAGACGAACTGAAGATTTTGCAATGTTTTCTAGAGATACCTGTTATTTTCGGAAGCTAGAAGGAACTACAAGCTGTGACAGTGATAATGCAATAGTTAATACTGATGAATATGGTGTAAGTAATGAAGGTCGAAGTTATATTGCCATTGGATTTAAAAGAGAATGGTATTGTCCCAAGACCCTAAGTGGTATAAATTTTCAAAAATCTGATAACTTAAAATTAGATTATTTTAATTATGCTCGTACGAGTATATCTTCTAAATCCCCTTTTATAAGAATGTGCGAACCTCCCTTATATCTTCCTAAGAAAGGGGTATCCTGTTCTGTTGGAAATCCTTGTTCCGTTACAACAGGAAATAAATTTTTAAAGGAAAATGACTGGGATTCCCCTCAAAATGTACTTAAATTTGAAAGATTTTATAACAGCATCAACTCCACTGAAGTAAAACCAGGCAATAGCCCTGGATGGAATCATAATTTTAGTAAAAAATTATTATTTTTAGATATTTATGATAATACCAATGTCCTTGAAAATGGAACTTTTGAGAGTGCAGATAAGGATTACCTTCAAGGCATCTTATTACGGGATGATGGAAATGAAGTCCTGATATCAAAAAATTATACAGATAGTACTATTGCAGGAGCTGGTGGATGGTTTATTGCACGTGATGAAAGTTTAAAAATTACTCAGCAACAAGATGGATTATGGCGAGTTGACCAGCTTAAAACTGGTATAAAAGAATATTACGATCAGACGGGTAAATTTATAAAAATGATCTATCCGAATGGTCAGTTTATTACTTTGAGTTATGCAGACATCCAGTTGAATAGTACAACCCTACTGACAGGCATGTTGACTCAGGTCACTAACAATTTTGGTCGAAGTCTTAAATTTAACTATAATCCTCAGAGCTTGCTTGCTTCAGTCACCCTTCCAAATAATAAAAAGATCACCTTTAAGTATGATACACAGAACCGTTTAATTAGCGTGACTCGCCCCGGTTACGGTACAAAAATCTATCACTATAGTGAAAGCAGCACGGCTGCACCTTCCGGCAATCCGAATCTTTTAACAGGGATTACGGATGAAGCAGATAAACGCTATGCGAACTATGCATATGATTCAGCAGATCGTGGAATTTTGACTGAACATGCAGGAGGTGCACAAAAATATACTTTGCAGCACGGAGATAAAACAACTAGTGTCACAGATCCGAGTGGTACAGCTTGGCTATATAATAAAACTTTGGCATCAGGAACTCCACGGATTAGTAGCAGTATTCGTGCTAATGTTACTCAAGCTCAAAACAGTTATGACCAAGCAGGCAATATCACCCAAAAAATGGAAAAAGGGTTAACCACAAAATATACCTACGATCTTTCCCGTAATCTTGAAACTTCTCGTACCGAAGCTGTTGGCACAGTAGAGGAACGAAAAATAGAGACGACTTGGCATACAGATTTTCCTAAACCGACTGAAATAAAAAAATCAGCGGGTGGACAAACGTTAATAACAATGACTTTCACTTATGACAATAATGGTAATGTTTTAACCAAGACAATTACTGATCCACAAACTCAAGAAGCTCGTACGTGGTCATATGAATACAATAATTTTGATCAACTGATTAAAGAAACCAGTCCACAAGGACAAATAAGCAGTTACCAATATGATGAAAGCAATGTAAATTTATTAAAAACCACGGGTGCTGATGGTGTTATCACCACCTATAGCCAGCATAATGCTGATGGACAACCACAGCATATTGAAAGCTCAAACGGTCAAGTAACTGATTTTGTTTATGACGATGCAGGGCGAATCATTCAGCAGAAACAGACTATTCAGCAAAGTTCATTGAGCTCAAATGGTTATTCACTGAGTTGGTGGCAGGTTCTAGTCAATAATATCTATGAAGCATTTGGCTCAGATGCACTTTATACAGCAGACAACCAAACGCCTGAGGTTACCGAAAGTGTTACCACACAAACTGCGACAACAAGCTATGAATATGACCTTCGTGGTTTATTGATCGCAACAACCCTACCTGATGGTGAACGGATTGAATACACCTATGACGATGCACATCGTTTAAAAGAAATTAAAGACCAGTCAGGCAATAGAACGGTTTATAGTTTAAATGCCAATGGTGATATTACCCAAACTGAAGTTTATGGAACTGCAGGGCAACTTGAAGCTAAAAACCAACAAGTGTATGACAGTTTAGGACGCTTACAACAGTCTGTCGGGAATAACCAACAACTGCAAACCACAAGCTATAACAACTATGATCAGGTGCAATCGGATAAAAATGCACTGAATCAAAGTTATAGTTATAGTTATGATGTTTTAGGGCGCCAAATCAGTGAAACAGATCCTTTAAATGGCATCAATAAAACGGAATATGATTCTTTTGATCAGATCAAAAAAATAATTGATGCTAAAAATGGTATAACCACCTATCAGTACAATGCTTTTGGTGAAAAGATTGCTCAAAATAGTCCTGATACAGGTGTAACCGCATACCAGTATCAAAATGGCTTGTTGAAAGAAAAAATAGATGCACTTCAACTGAAGCATCAATATGAATACGATACGCAAGGACGTGTAACATTACAAAAAGACCAAAAAACAGATGGCAGTGATAGTTACGAGCAAACCGAATTTGTCTATGGTCAAACAGGTGATAATCAAGGCAAACTTATCATAGCCAAAAACAAACGCACAGAAACCTATTTTAGTTATAACAATTTAGGTTTAGTCCGTCAAAAAGATATAAAATATTTGACGACAAATCAAAGTGCAGCACCACAACTCAAGCTCAACTACAGCTACACCTTGGGTGGAAAGTTAAAACAATTGGCTTTACCAAGTGGAAATGTAGTCAATTACGACTATAACGCTACAGGTCAGTTAACAGGAATACGCTTAAACGATCAGTCATTTGTTGACAATATTCAATATAATGCCAATGGTGTCAAAGGCTGGACATATAGTGGTGTAGGTGATTCAGTCCAGTACTACTATGATTTAGATGGTCGTATCAAACAAATTCAGATGCCGAATATCTTTGATAAGAATTACAGCTTCGACAGAGCAGATCGTATTCTATCCATCAATGACAGTTATCAAAACCTACTCAACAACAGCTTTAAATATGATGCTTTGAGCCGTTTAACCGAACAGACCACCGCAGATAAAACCCTTAAATATACCTATGACAAAAACAGTAACCGTTTAAGCCGTCAAGTTCTTCAAGGTTCAACAAGCAATACTGAAAACTATATGATTGCTACAAACAGCAATCGGTTAAGCAATATTCAGCAAGGGACGGCAAATAAACCTTATACCTATTTGGCGACAGGTCAGATTACTTTTGATGGGACGAGAAGCTACACTTATGATGCCCAAGGTCGTAGTGAAACCATCAGCGATACACCAAATAGTATTTTAAATGGTTATGATGCTTTTGGTCAGCGTATTCAAAAGTTTACTACTATCGCTGGAGCCACATTTCAAACTTTATTTGTTTATGATGAAAATGGACAATTGTTGGGTGAATATTCACCTGATGGCAAAGTGATCCGTGAATATATTTGGTTGAATTGGACATTGGTTGGTATTCGTTCTTATCAATATCCAAATGAAATTTTACGAGTGCATACTGATCATTTAGGTACACCTAGAGCAATTTCAGATAATCAAAACCAAGTTGTGTGGCGTTGGGAAGGCGATCAGTTTGGGGATGTGTTGCCTCAGTCTTCAGTCAATTTAGTGATGCCGATGAGACATGCCGGTCAGTATTTTGATAGTGAAGTCGGGATTTTTTATAATTATTTCAGGGATTATAATCCTATTACCGGCAAGTATGTTGAAAGTGACCCTATTGGGTTGGATGGTGGGCTGAATACTTATGGGTATGTTGGTGGGGATGCGCTGGGGGCAGTCGATCCTAAAGGGTTAGCTACTCAAGCAGAAGTTTCAAAGGCTCTTAGTTTATTAAGAAAGCATTATCCAAATAAATTTACAAAGAATCCTAACTCCGTTAATTTCTCTGATATTAATGGATTAGGATTAACAAATTTGAATAATCATATTGTGATGGATTCTAAAAGATTTAATATAAATGGTGTTTGTTATAAGAAGGATGATGATATTCAATTTCTACAAACTTTAGCACATGAGTTTTTGCATGTTAATGAAAATATGTTTAGACGTATTTTGAGTAATTCTTTTCGAATAAATAATCCTCTAGGTTATTTTCATAGGAAATTAGATGATGAAGCTAATGATATGATAACTAGTGATATAGTTCGGGAGATGGAAGAGTTTAGAGAAAGTGAGAATTGTAATGAATGTAAAAATGAGAATTAATATAAAGTTAAGTTATTTTCTTCTGATTTTTTAGGATACTCTCATTTCGATGAAAAAAATTCTAGAAGCATTATAAGAAATTCACTTTTATTTCATATAAATCAAAATATTACTCTTTATTAAAAAGCCCAATTCATAATATTTGGGCTTTTTTAATGATTTGCCACGTTTTACTATTACTTATTGATCAACTCTCCAAAATTTCATGTAATCTCTATTAATTCTAAAGCAGATAATATCTACTCTAATCTAAAATCATTCTTACAATGACTCACTACCCTATCCTGCATACATACACTTAAGTAATTCGAGTATCTAAAAGCATCTTCCAAAGAATTTATCAAATTTATATACTCTTTCTTCACAATGACATGGGTTGTACCGCTGTAACATTGGCTTATGTTCGCTAGCTCAAATCCAAATATCCAAATACAGCTTTTTCAACTCGCTGCTGTAAATCATTTAAATCACTTTCCCCTGCTATACCTGCTGCGTTAATCATTCCTTTACTTAAGGCAATTACATCTTGTGCGGCTGTCTTTGCATGTGAAATACCTGAGCGTATAAACAGATCAGAAATTATGATCTCAAACTCATGTTGAAGCTCATTTTCCTCAGTGTCTTTACCAATGAGTTCAGAAGCAAATTCTAAGGTTCGTGCCAACTGTGGACGGCTCAATTGATGTTGCACAGCAGCGTGTATGATGAGTTTTAATTTTTCTTTTAAGTCTGCGGCGTCGTGTTGCTGTATAGCTTCAACAATACGATTTGAAAGCTCAGCCCGCTCACGTCGAATTAACTCGACGATTAGGGCATCTTTAGAAGGAAAGTACTGATATAGGCTACCAATGCTTACGCCAGCAAGTTCAGCCACGGCATTTGTGTTAAATCCAGCAAAGCCTAAAGACTCTAAAATGCGAGCAGCCGCCTCTAAAATAGCTTCAAATGTAGCCACTGACCGTGCTTGACGCGGGCGTTTGCGTGGGTCTGGAAGTGTTTCTGACATGGGTCGAAATACGAGTATTTAATGTGAGCAATCACTCATATACTGACTGAGTCATGTTGATATGACAAGCAAATGCTGTCTTTTCAGTTGAACTACAACTCGCCTCAGTCATGGAGTGGTTATGTCTAGAACCTATACTTTTTTTATTCATTTAAAAGCTTTGCCTGCTTGGTTGACATTAGCTCGTGAAAAGCGAGCTGAGTTTAGTGCACAGAAGCTTGAACCTATTTTTGAGAAGTACCGGACTGTAAAAGTTCGGTGGTATGACGTTGAAGCGTTTAGCACTAAAGCCAGTGATATTGCTGTGTTTGAGACGACATCTCTGCAAGATTATTATTTTGTGATTGATGCGATTCGAGACTCTGAATTTTGTACAGTACCCTACTTTGAATTTGTCGAAATTATTCCAGCAATTGAAGATGGGTATGTGGAGTATGAAAGTTCATTATAAATTCTATTAATCTAGTTAATTACGGACAATCAGTAGATATTAATTTTAACTAATTAAGGCAGATCCTGAATTTATAAAAACCAGTACTTATTTAACAAACAAGACCATTACTTAAAGGTGATGGTCTTATTATTAATATATTTCACACAATTAAAAAATATTTAATTTAAAACCAATGTGAAATCCATATTCTAATATCATTAAAAGTCTTAACAATAGCATCCCAAGCCTTCTCTATCCATTTAATAATATTTTTGACAAGCTCAGAAATATAAGCAACTATTTTAAGAATCAATTCATTAATAAGTTGATTAATTTTTTGTACAGCAATTAGGATAAGATTTTGAGCTCCTGGAAAAGCCTTACCAATCTCTTTTGCATTAGCTATAATTTTTTTAATATTTTTTGTAGCGTCCTCAATAGCAGATTCACCAATCTTATCAAGTGCTGCATCAAATTCTAATTTTGCAGCAGGAGAATTGTTATCTTTCAACTTCTTACTTGATTTTTTTAGTTCCTCTTCAATAAGGGAAGCAATATGAGTAGACGTATCCTGTGCTTTATTTTTTAAAGCATTCAATTTACTTTGAAAAGAATTATCTGTTGCTTCACCATCATTATTAACATCAGTAACACAGTATTTATTTGTTGCATCTACCAAGCCCAAAGAGTCTTCAATCAAATTATGATAATATGGTATTTCCATACCAGTATTAATATTATTTATGTAGTGCTCTTCCATTTCATTTAGAACATCAACGAAGTTTGTCATATATTATTCCTATAATACTTTTTAATAATTAGTAAGATATTTATTATGATTAGAAATTTTAAACTTTATCATTATGATTTGCGCAAAAAACTTTCTCATCACAACATTAAAAAATATTAACACAACAATTTTACAAGTAAATACCCCCTACATTAATTACAAATAAAAAAACAATAAAATTATTATTAAATTAAAATTAAAAATCATTTAAATAAAATTAAAAAATCACTTAAAAAAACTATATTTTAATTAATCATTTTAAATAATCTAAACACTATTATTAGTAGAACTATTTCATAAATATTTTAATGTAAAAAATTATCTCTAAAATAGTCTAAAATTATGCTCTAAACCTATACTTTTTTTATTCATTTAAGAGCTTTACCCGCTTGGTTAGCTTTAGCTCGTGAAAAGCGGGCTGAGTTTAGTGCACAGAAGCTTGAGCCTATTTTTGAGAAGTACCCGACTGTAAAAGTTCGATGGTATGACGTTGAAGCATTTAGCACTAAAGCCAGTGATATTGCTGTGTTTGAGACGACATCTCTGCAAGATTATTATTTTGTGATTGATGCGATTCGAGACTCTGAGTTTTGTACAGTACCCTACTTTGAGTTTGTAGAGATTATTCCTGCGATTGAAGATGGGTATGTGGAGTATGAGAACTCTTTATAGAAGTCGTAAATGATGCTTAATTTGTACGACCAGCTGTTAGTCTGGTCATTATTATTAAATTCTTTAAATTAAAAGAAATAAATCGTTCTAGCTTGAGATAGCTGAAACTAAGTTTTATGCCTAAAGATATTTTTAAACAAATTTTATTGATCTGTTATTTGGATATATCTAAACGAGTTAAAATTGGTTCTCTACCATCGCAACCATTCACCCATCCCTCTATAAGTGTTTGACCATGGAGCGCTGATAAAAGTGTTGCATACATAATTTTAAATAGCGGATGGTTTGCATTTAGTTTTATTTCATTTGAAGATGCACACCCCTCACCAGTTGCTACTGGACTTTTAAGCACTACAATTACATATGAACCACTGTCATGAACAACTAATTTTCCAACCTTAGTTTGTGGGAAAGGGCTATTCGCAAATACAGAGTTGCAAAATATTAGGCTCAAAAATAGAGTAAAAAATATTTTAGTCATAAGCTTTTTCCATTTATATCAACTCATATCATTTTCTTAAATCTAGCCTAGTTATAACAGGATATTGCCCAAAACAGCCATTAGCCCAACCACTGATCACTGTTTGCGCATGAAATGCGGATAAAAGTGCAGCATACATTTCTTTAAACATATAATGATCTTTTCGCAAAATTACTGCATTAGAGATTCCACAATTTTCGCCTGTTGCTACCGGACTTTTTAATTCTATAATTAAAACATTCCAATTATCATGAACAGTAATTGCGGCTATCTTTGTATTATAAAAACCACTGTTTGCATAAATTGAACTGCAAATTAATAAATTCAAAAAAATAATTAGCATTTTTTTTCATTACTTAAAACCACCTTATTAAAATATTCTATTTTTATAATAGGATATTTAACCTTCATTATCTAAAATAAAATTCATACATCTTATTTAATCACTTAAATTCTATTAATTTTTTTTCAAAATCTTCCAATAATTCATTTTTTTTCTTAGAATCATCAGGAGAAATTAACGAATTTAATATTTCTTCATCACGTTCTATATTAATTAAATGGATACTTAACCACCCAGAACTCCAAAATTCGACTCCCCCTAAAATATTATTCCCCTCTATTTCAACCCTCTCTAAATTACCAAAACCCATTACCTCTCCCTCTGTAGCATTAGAAAAAGTTACTGTATAATTTTCTTTAATTTTAGGAAAAATATTTTTTTTAAAATAATCCATTGAAATATCCATTATTTATTTCCTTTCTAAAATTGGAGTAAGATTTCTATAAGGAGGTAATAATGTGCCTCCTTGTTTCTGAATCATATATTGCTGTGATTTCATTGCATTCGGACCAACTACCTTATACCATCCATCTGCTCCACCTCTTAATAAACTATTAGAAGGAACACTAAACTCAGCATAAACTGAACCTTTGGCTGCACTAGGAAACATTTTCGAACCACCTTGAGTTACAAAAGTTAAACCTCCTGCTCCCTCTAATACATGATTATTAAGTTTCATAGTATTATATTCACCTACTGACATCCATCGACCAACAGTTACCCACTCTGTTGATTTATCCATCCAAATTACAGGACTTACAGTAGTCGCTCCTTTTTGAGCTATATTATAATAAGTAAGTTCTGCTGTAGACATTGAAGCCAGTCTTGCCGAAAACAGCAAAGAAGCTCCACCATATCCCATAATAGCAGCATCACCAATACCACTTGGAGGAGGATTGTTTTTATTTGGAGTATCTGATCTTAAGTTATCAACCCCCCATATCCCAAAAACAAACAATGGAACACAGGCTGGACACAATCCACTTGGATCACTAAAACTATAAGTATCATTCCATCCATACTGATAACGATTGATCTGCCCATGACCTTTCTCTAAAAAAGTCACAGGGTCAGCCTGATAAAATCGTCCTAATACTGGGTTATAGTGCCTTTGTTTTAAGTAAACCAGATCATTCGCATCTTGTACTCCCCCTACAAATGCTTGAGGATTTTTTAGATTGCTCGGTTTCTTTAACTGTAACTGTTGTCCAAAGGGCGCATATTGATACGACTGGCTTACAATCCCTTGTTCATTTATTACCTTTAATGTTGATCCATCAAAGTTTTGTATATGGTATTGAATCCTATCCTTAGCCAGCGTGAGCTGACTAAGAAGTAAAATTAAACTCAACAGCACCAACTGAATAGCAGATGACCATATTTTCTTTGAGTACATATCGTTATTTTTCATTCCACTTTTCATTATTGTTCTCATGGCTACCTCCTTAGTCATCTTCAAGAATAAGATCTAAAACAGTTGGTAACCACGCAGCCATATCCTCATCTGGATCAGGTTCACTCGGATGAATTCCCGCATCTAATACTCCTTTAGCTCCTAGCTGCTTATATTCATAACCATCTTTATAGCCATCACCATCAGTATCAGGATTGTTAGGGTCAGAACCGATGAATCGTTCTAAATAGTCTGGTAAACCATCATCATCACTATCCAGATAGCTATCTAATAAGCTGAGTAATCCAAACTCTGCTGCCTCAAAATTATTGATAAAATCATAGCCATCATTTGCATCTGGATAATTCTCCAGCGTTGCAACCAGTTTATCTCCGACATAAACATAAGCTTGACTATAGCCTGCTCTATGGTTGATCTCGTAAATTAAACGTCCTGCTAAATCATAAATATAATCGGTAATTCCATTTTCCCGTACAGCCCTAACTCTTAGGCCATCTGCATTGTAAATGTAGCTTTCATTACCATTTTTGCTTATACGGTAATAAGCATCGTAATCAAGTGCTCGAATGCCATCATTAGTTACATTGCCCATTCCATCGTAACTAAACTGATAAGGAGATCCACTCACGCTACCCAAACGTGAAGTTCCATTTACATATTGGTAGACGTAAGAAGCGGGTGCAACTAATTGACTTTTTGCCGCCACATTAACTGTATTAATGTCATCATTGTTATAGCTATATTGATAACGTGCGTGATCTTGTTCGATCTGCTTCATTAACCCTGTACCATAGCGGTCAATTGAAGCGTTATACGTTGCGCCACAATTATCAACCATTCTATTAATACGGTTTAATGCATCATATCCATAACTAATACTTACAGCACATTTATTCAGACTGGTTGAACTTACACCTGTAGGTAAACCATTATTTGAATAAGAATAATCCCATGCAACATCAGTATTTGCTTGTACAAAAATCAGCTGATGCAATGCGTTATAGTTAAGTGACTGAATAACATTTGGTATTGAACCAATTTCACCAAATGCATTTTGATTGGACAAATCAACAGCTTTTCCATTTGGATAATTAATAGATACAATCTGATTAAGGTTGTTATAACCAAATCTAAGGGTAAATGCATAATTTGCATCATGAGAGTTAATACTTTGGGTCAGTGAAATAACTCGGCCCAAACTATCACGACCATAACTTTGCGCTGTATTGGCATTACTTGTAGAAATTAAACGACCCGCAGCAGTATAACCATAGCTCGTTGTTACACCACGCCAGTTACGCGAAGCAATTAAATCATTGATTGGATAATATTCAATTGTCTCAACGGAACCATCTTGATGGGTAATCGTATTAATTTTACCCGTAGCATCATAGCCATAGTTTTTTTGTCCGTTGATACTATTATCTTTTTCCGTTGCTAATGAACCATTGCTGTTATAGGTATAACGTTGTGTAGATGCTCCAGATATTGCAGTGATTGGTTTTAATAATGCAAGATCGTAATCTATAAATGTTTCAAAGACCGATCCATCATTTCCTTTTCGGCTCATCTTCGTTTTTATGCTTGAGCTAAAATCACCAGCAGCCAAATAATCAGTTTCAGTTACCCCATAAGCATCAGTAGTGAAAGCAACAGCACCTGTACGCCCTCCACATGACTGATAACAATAATTTATGGTTACACCATTATCTATGACAGTTTTCGGGCGATCAAAAACATCATAGCTCGTTCTTATACCGATATCTGTACCACTAGCAGATGGATTGGAACTAAAAATTACATTACCAAATGCATCATACTGGCTAGAGTTAATAACTGTCTTGTTAGATGTATTTTCGGATGAATAAATAAGTAATCCATCTCCATTATATTTTTCAGTTTTACTATAATTTCCACCATTTTGCATGGTTCTAACAATGTTTAATCCATTGTAATCAATTGTGGTATAACTTAAACCAATAATTGGAGTTTCAACTTTTATACGTCCCGCATCATCATATTTGTTTTGTGAACTAATACCATCCGCATCAGTATGAAATACGATATTACCAAAATCATCTACACCATTTGTCTCTTGCCCACCATTAGCTAGACGGACATTGGTAGGAATACCTTTTTTGTAAGCTGAATATTGAGTGATTTGCTTTCCATTACCAATATCTACTTCCATAGGCAAGCCTATATGTTTGTCTCCCACAATATAATTAGAGAAACAACTAGCGAATTTTGACCAAGCAAAATCAGAAAGGTTACCTAAACATGCACTAAAAGAAACTGTTTCATATTTAAATTTAGTAATCTGGCCTTCTTTATTCTCAGTATTAATTGCACCTTGGGGATCATAGTCAATCGATTGTATAATATAGGTACCTGAAGTTTTTTGACGAGGTAATCCCGTAATCCAAGGTAAGCTACCATCATCAACAGCACTATTTGTAGGATCTGCATTGAAGTAAGCCATCCTCATACTTGGCAAAGATATTGGATTCGTACCATTTAAACCCGTAGACTCAATTGTTTGCGCGTTGCCATACTGATCGAAATCTTTATAAGTTGTACCATAAGCGCCGTTGTGATTAATCGTTTTATTTGAGAGCCGAACTAAAAATACATCTTCATTATCAGAATAATTATCGTTGATTGTCTTAGGTTTTTGACCAATTAGATTTAATGTAATCCAATTATAGATCTCTTCTCTCGAATCAATAGATATCTTTTTAAGTAGACCATGTTTGAAATTTTCAGCACTACCGCCCTCATATGCTGACATAACATAATTATATACTTTAGATAATCCTGTTGTACTATCTTTAACTGTTACCGATGTATTTTGTTCATTTGCATCTTTATTACGACTATAAGCATAAGTAATTTGTAATGGATTTACATCTGACCCCGTATAGTTTGAAGTAGTTATTTTATAAGATTTAGATTCAACAAATCCTGGGCGAGATTCATTTATTAAAGTGTAAGTCCAATTGACTGATTTGGTATTAATTAAACCATTAGAAGAACCCTTATAGTAATTAATACCAGTTAAATCACTATAAAACCATAAGAAATCTTGAGCAGTCATACTTGAAGCTGCAGGTGTTGCACTCCCCGCTATTCGATATGGACCACCATAATTATAACTTACAGCATCTCCTGTAATATATCCGGCTGTTTGTAAATAAATAGAAGCAGAATTATTATCTTGAAAACTACCAATTGTTCCACCAGTTGGTAATGTATCAGAAAGTTTATAGTTTGAAAGAATCTTTTGACTTGTATAGTTATAAGCAGACCATTCTTTATAGCCTCCATTGATATAACGCAATATTCTTTTCAGGGTTATATCACCAGAAATATTATCAAACTGGCTCTCATCAGCATTTTCATTGCCATCTCGACTCTTCACATAATTAAGAACTAGTTCAGGAGTACTCTCATTAACAACTTTGCCATCAAGTGTGTGTTGTACAGATTTTAGGAAAAATTTATTTGTATAATTAAAATTATTATAAATCAATGTACTAGTTTTTTTATTAAAATAGTTTAAAATATAGCCCTCATTAAACTGATTTTCAATTTTTGAAGCATAAATCGAAACACGACCAGGAATATAATCACTTCCGAAAAATGAAGTAAACCCGGTTTGATTCTCTCTATTTTCACTTGGGAAATGATAACTTACTCCATTATTTGATCTTACGATAAAATCTTTTCCTGAATTTGAACAACTTATATACCAATTATCTTGAGAAATATACTTTGCTGATTGAGGATACCCTGAAACACCACTTTTAATTGGATAAAAAGTTATATTTTTTTGCCCTGGAAGATATAGACTTATTGGTCTTTGTCTTGAATCAACATTGGATGATGTATTAAGTGTAGAAGTTTGTGTAATATCATTTAATAATGAAGGTGATCTAATTTTTTCGATATTATGATAGTAAAGATATCCAATAATCACTTGCCTAATTACACTATCCATTAAGGCATTATTTGTTTGTACTGTAAATGATGAGTTTACAGCTAAACTATCTAACACACTACTAATATTTCCGGTAGTTAATCTAGTACCATTAACTAAAACTGTCACCTGCCCAGTTTGTAATACATTCATTATACTTTGCTTATATTTTGCTTTTTCAGTTGCCGCTTGGCTTGAAGAGACAGTTAAGGCATTTACATTATTCTGATAGGCATTAAATAATTGAAATTGTAAATTTGATGCAGCATTCTGTGCTTGTTGTTTATTATATTGAGCATTTGAATCGCCTGTTAAGCTACCAAAATACTGTACTAGATTTATAATTGTACTTAATGTTTGATTCGCCAGTGCAACATTTACTTGATTAATATATGTTTTTTCAATTTTATTTCTAAAACTTGAATTTGTAAGAGAGGCAGTATAACTAGGTCTTCCCGAACTATTATTTGTTGCATCGCCATTTGCTTCACAAATCCCTGCGCCATTATCACCTTGTAAGATAGTGGAAGGGCCTGTCATCATCACTAATCTAGGTGATTCCAACTCCCAGTTACCCATAGAACGGAAGCCATTATTAACTTTTCCGTAAGAACGTGAAAGAGTAAAATTTAGTCCACGATCACCTTTTAAAGTCACTTCTGGAACGTCATAAACGAGGTTACCACTCATTAAATCTACATAACCATTGGGTGTTTTTTCTTGTCCTGTATCTCCAATACTTTGATCAGAGGGAAAAGAAGTCCTAGCTATAGCCCAATCAATTACTCCTGCATAAGTAAATGAAGAGAGTATGGCCAAAAAAATACCTATTATTATTTGCATAAAATATCCTTTTTTATTCTATTAATTTTTCTGGATTTGAACCGTACCTATATCCTCGCCATCTACCCAACGAGTACAGGTATTCATCCCATCAATCTTCACTGTTTTATTTGACGCTTGAGCCATCATTAATAATGCCAACAGTCTTTTACCCGTTGCACTATTTTCATTTTTGATCATCATATAATTGCGGTCTTGTGCACAACTTGGTAAATCACCAGAACGACTACCTATGATATCTACCCAGACTAGGCCATCCACTTCACGAATGTTAATAGAGGAAACTTTCCCGATATAGGTGCTTGAAAATGCATTGTTTACAAATAAAATTTGTATAAAAAAAATCATACTTAGAAATATTTTTTTCATTCCAATTCTTTACTTTTTGTTAAAATTACACATAAAATATATTTTATTAAATAAAATTACAATATCTACATTATTTACTCATACTTAAGGATTTGAAAATGATGGAATAGAAATTTTAGCTTTTTGATTAATAGCTTTTAGTACATCAACATATCCAAATGAAAAGGAAATAGCTAAGAAATTGTAGATATTGGGCTTTTTAAAGTTGATAAAGTTGGCTTATAAATTTGTTTAAAGCGATTGTAGGCTCTAAATAATTTTATAGTTTTTTATTGACTAATGAGTACAAAATTTCAAGTTCAGCTAAATAGAGATAGGATCAATACTTTTTTCTGTCTGCTATTTTTAGCTAAATTTTTTATATTAAAGTTCATATCTCTAATATAAAACAAGATAGTAACTCTTGCTTAACTGGATATCTACTAATGTAATGGAAAATTAAATGAAAAAAATTTTATTGTATTTTATGATTGTATGCACTGGTATTCAAAATGCTAATGCAGAACAAGATTACGTGAGCGGAACTCTAACTAAGATAACTAGTGTGACAGAAGGGCTTTTAATAAAATTAGAATCAGGAAATCTTCCAGATGTTTGTAAAAATAAAACTGCTTATGGTTGGATGCTTATTCCTCAGGCCCGTAAGACTATAATTGCCGTAACACTATCTCAATGGTATCAAAAAAAAAGAAGTGTAACGGTTTACGTTGATAGAGATTATTCTAATAATCCTAGTTTTTGTACAGTACAACAAGTAGAGCCTTTATAATTATGAAAAAACTATTATTTTTTGTATTTCTAACATTATGTTTTAATACCACTTTATTTGCAGCTGAAAGCGTCGAGGGTAGAAAAATCATAGATATTGGCTGCCATGCAGATTCTGGTATATGCTATGTTACTTTATCAGGTAGTCCTTTTGGCTCAACCTTAGGCTGTCGTTTCCCTCAAACAAATGAATTTAGATTTGAAAATGTTGAGACATCTCATGGGAAACGTGCATATGCTTCGTTATTAGCTGCTTTTTTAGCAAAAAAAACTGTAGATGTTTATCTGGCTGGCTGTACATCACAAGGGCATCCTAATTTAGTATTCTTTCACATTCGTTAATATTATTAGAACACACTTAAGTTTTAATTATTTTAGGATGTGATACATACGTATCTTATCAATTTTATAGTAAAAATAGGGGATATAAAATTCAATATTTTATATCCCCTTTATTATAATTTATTAAGTTAACTAATATAAAATTAAATTTTTTACAACTTATTGAATAGCTAAACTTACTCACCCGTTATTAAAGAAATAAATTTTATAATTATTGAATAAATTTAAATTTTTATAGTGGTATTTTAAGCGTTAAAACTCAAATAGCTGCTTTTAAGAGCCCCTCCCCCAAAACCACTCCAACACCTTATCCCGTTCATCCAAACTATTAGAGCTTAAAACCTGTAGCAGCAAACCATCGATCAGGTTTACGACCATGTCGGCATCGAATTTTGGCTCGCGGATTTCCCCGCTAAAAATCAGGTCAAAAATTTCATGGCGCAGCCACTTTCGGTATTCAACCGCCATACGGTAAGCCTGCGGGTAAAGCAGTTTTATTTCAAAAATGGCCTTAAGTAAAAGGTTGTACAGGCTGCTTAAATTGGCATGTAACACAATAATTGCTTTAAGTTTATCTTTTGAAGTGTAGTAACGGCTTGAGTAAATGATCGAGAGCACCTCTTCTCTGAGCAGACTTTTTTGAAAGGCAATGCACATTTCAATTAAGCCTTCTTTCGAGTGGAAATAGTTATAAAGCGTACCTTTGGCGATTTTGGTTTCTTTAGCAATCAGGTCGATGCCTGCATTGTGGAACCCATGCGTTGTAATAAGTTGTATAGTGGTTTGAACAGCCAGTAATTTTTTGGAAGAGGTTTCTAAATTTCGCATAGTTTTACCGTTTTTAAATTCTTGTTGTTTCTGCATGAGATAAAAAGCCTGTGCCCTTTTTGGGAGAAAAAAAGGCACAGCAAAGCCGCAAGACGGTGCTTGGCACATCTCAAGTTTTGTTGTTGCTAAGTTTTAAGTAAAAATGACTTAAAGCCTGAAAACCTTAGGACGTTCAAGCTGCTGTAATTTTTTAAGCTGTGTTGTTATAACTTTTGGCACGGGGTGCCAAGAAATAATGGATGTGCATAGCCAACTCCTAATTATTGGAGTTCTACCAGAGCATTCATTTGGAATTATGGTGGCAGAACGAAAGGGGGTTAGCAGACTGGCTCAAGACCCAGCACACCCGAAGGTGTCCCCCTTCCGTCCTACCGCTACAAAAAGGGGGACGAGTGAGTCTACATCAAAAAAATGAATTTTTTCAATGTTCTTGAGCACGGTCTGCTAAAACCGGCTGGCAATGTGGCCAGCACGCAAAGCATAATCTGAGAGTTTAGATGTGTCAATGTCGCTTTTATGACAAGTATTTAAATTTCTTATTATTTTTCATTAGATTAACTTAATTATTATTTTAGATATTATATTCAATTGTATTTATTTATTTTTTAAAAAGAGCCAGATACGGTAAGCTAAACCTCATAAATTTTACTTTTTGATTTTGAATATTTTTTAAAACTTTACGAGAACATAAATGATAAGACTATCTTCAAAGTCCATTTTAATATTAACAACTGGGTGTTTGTTAAATGGCTGTAGCCAAGGCCCTCTTCCATTAGAGGTTACGCTACATCAGGATTATGTATGTGCCTTTACCAATAAACCTCCAAAAACCACTTATCCTGTTGATAATAGTTTTTTGATTTATATGGGAAAAATCGACAATAGAAACGCATATTCAAGTTCTTATGAGAAGTTTTACCCAAGCGGTCCGTTACCAATAGAAGAAAAGGATTGTGCAAAAATTCCTCTAAAAGAGTTTGAAAAGAATGTGGTTTATGACATTACTTTGGATACATATAAAATTTTTGATACACGTATTTGTGTAGTAGAACAGAACAATAAGCTAGAAATTCGAGAGCCTGAACTCGGTGAGACAACTTGTAAATAGAATTGTTTCTAGGCTCTCATTTCGCTATTACAGAAACAACAAAACGAGTGGGATTAGACAATCTCGGTCTGCCCCACTTGGTGATAAGCGCGATTAAAATAAACCAAACTTTGGTCATGCTGGCTTTGTTTAATCGCCACAATCGGACATATAAAAATCGTATGTGTGCCGACTTGTTGAATTTGTTCAATCTCGCAATCGAAACTGACCAACGCATCATCTAACACAGGTGAACCCGTTTCTAACTCAATCCATTCGCCATGTTTAAAGCGTTCTTCTGGTGTAAGTTTAGATGAAAATGCTTTTGAAATATGTTCGTGGTGTGCGCCTAAAACATTTACCGTTAAGATTTTATTATCTAGGAAATGTGCATGTGAACTCGCAGATTGGTTCATACAGACCAATAATGTCGGCGGTGTGTCGGTCACACTACAAACAGCAGAGGCAGTAAATCCAAAACGGCCAGACATGCCTGCCGTGGTCACAACGCTAACCGCACTTGTGAGTAAAGACATTGCATTTCTAAAGTCTGTTGCTTGAACCATGACATTATTCCTAAATTGAACCGTACCTTTTCCTGTGTGTTTTGCTATACCGCCCAACTCCATCAGGAAGGCACTGTATCGACATGAGTCCTGTTTAGAACTACATGTAATAAGTGAAATGAGGGTTACTGCTTTGATTATCAATAGCCATCAAAAAAGTAACCCTTTATACCATTGTATTGGTAAATATTAAGCAGTAAGTTCAAAACCCGTAAGTTCTCGGCGAACAATTTCTGCACCTGCAGTTAAAGCATTTAACTTGCCACGTGCTACTTCACGTGAAAGAGGCGCCATACCGCAGTTTGTGCAAGGGTAAAGCTTGTCAGAGTCTACAAACTGAAGTGCTTTACGCAGTGTGTTCGCCACTTCTTCTGGTGTTTCAATCTGGTTAGATGCGACATCAATTGCACCCACCATGACTTTTTTACCACGAATGAGTTCAAGCAAGTCGATTGGCACACGCGAGTTGTGACATTCTAACGAGATGATATCGATGTTAGAAGTTTGAAGTTTCGGGAAAGCTTCTTCGTACTGGCGCCATTCCGAACCGAGTGTCTTTTTCCAGTCAGTGTTGGCTTTAATACCGTAACCATAACAAATGTGCACCGCAGTTTCACATTTTAGACCTTCAATTGCACGTTCTAAAGTCGCAATACCCCAGTCATTTACTTCGTCAAAGAATACGTTAAATGCAGGTTCGTCAAACTGAATAATGTCTACACCAGCAGCTTCTAGCTCACGCGCTTCTTGGTTCAAGATTTTGGCAAATTCCCAAGCAAGCTTTTCACGGCTCTTGTAGTGACCATCATAAAGTGTATCAATCATCGTCATTGGGCCAGGTAATGCCCATTTAATAGGTTGATCAGTTTGCTGACGTAAGAACTTCGCATCTTCAACAAACACAGGCTTTTGACGAGACACCGCACCTACCACAGATGGTACGCTTGCATCGTAACGGTCACGAATACGAACAGTTTCGCGCTTCTCAAAATCTACGCCATTTAAGTGTTCAATAAACGTGGTCACAAAGTGTTGGCGAGTTTGTTCACCATCGCTCACAATGTCGATGCCCGCACGTTGTTGTTCATGCAAAGCTAAACGTAACGCGTCTTTTTTACCTTCAACTAAGCCTTCGTTTTCAAGTTTCCAAGGTGACCAAAGCTTTTCAGGTTCTGCAAGCCAAGACGGTTTTGGTAAGCTGCCAGCAGTTGAAGTTGGTAATAATTTTTTCATGATAAATGACCCGTATGTTGATTAATTAGGAGCGTAATTAGCAGACCACTGCTCAAGAATCGCTTGGTATGGTTTGATAAATTGCTCTTCAACAAACTTCCCCTGCTCTATAGCCAGACGGCTACGTTCTTCACGGTCATACACAATTCGAGTAAGTGAATAATCTTCGTGTTTCAAGCTTGGTTGATAAGATTTTCCAGCCACTGAATTTGCGTTGTAAATTTCAGGACGGTAAATCTTTTGGAAGGTTTCCATCGTACTAATGGTACTAATCAACTCAAGGTTGGTGTAATCACTCAACAAATCACCAGTAAAATAGAACGCTAACGGCGCAACGCTATTTGGCGGCATGAAGTAGCGAACTTTTAAGCCCATTTTTTGGAAATATTCATCGGTTAATGAATAGTCTTCTTGCTTATATTCAACACCTAAAACAGGATGTTCATTTTCAGTACGGTGGTACTCTTTAGTCGTCGAAACGCTTAGGCAAATCACAGGCGCCTTTTTAAAGTTGGCTTTATAAGTTTCAGAGTTAATAAAGCTCTTAAACAAGTTACCGTGCAATTCACCAAACTTTTCTGGCGTGCTAAAAGTTGACTTGTTTTTGTTGTGATCTAACAACAACACACTAAAGTCATAGTCACGTACATAAGACGAGAAGTTGTTGCCTACAATACCTTCGATGCGTTCATTGGTCTTTTTATCAACAATATTGGTTTTCAATATTTCGATGAGAGGAAGCCCACTAGTACGGTTTTCGGCATCAATGTTCATTTCAACTGAAATGATTTCAAGTTCAACGCCATAGCGGTCGCCTTTAGGGTTGTCCCAATGAGCTAAGGCATTGAAACGATTGTCGATCATCTGCAATGTATTGCGCAAATTCTCTTCGCGGCTCATCCCTCTTGCCAAATTAGCAAAGTTGGTTGTAATACGTGTATTGTCTGCTGGACGATAGTTCTCATCGAAACAAATACTCTTAATCGTAAATGTAAATTCTTTACTCATTGTGATCAGTACCCTAATTTCTGAGATAAAACCTAAATAAAAACTTTTTGCTCTTTTTAAACTTTCCAGACTTGTCAGTTTTGTGCCTTATGGTCTTATCAAAAGTGAATTACTGGAGCGCTTCAGAGCATGGATAGATTTATACCGCAATCAGAACATGAATAAAAATGATTTAGTCTCATTCAAAACTGAGTAAAATTCATGTTTAGGGTTTAATAAATAAGTAGGAAGTTAAATATTTTTCATCTTCGGGAGTTTTAGACAGCACAAACGAGACATACGTCGCTCTCGTTTTAATTCCTGCATTTTCTATAATTTATAATTATTTTCAAATATTTAAACCATTTATCTTTAAATAAAACTGCTCAACCTAAAGTAATTTATGTTGAATCTCTCTCATCTCTGCTTTTAGCCATTCTAAAAATATGGTGGTAATTGGTTCAATTTTATGTGTCTTAGGCGTGATTTTACTTTTTACTAAGTTTCAGTAGAGCCGTTTAATTTTTAAGAAACTCTATAGTGAAGTTATGGTTAATGGACTGAGTGCTTCGTACAGAACTCAGTCCATTTGAGTGAGATAAAAAGCTATGTTTTAACTTTTTGACTCAGATAAATTATTTACGTTCCAACGGTTTGCTCTTTTAAAAGTACCAACATCGTTAAACCGCACTCCCATATCACGCATGACTTTATGGGCAACTGGTGCGGTCATTTGGCGAATGTAGAATGGTTCTTTCACCACAAAATGATGGATGGCATGTGTTGAACCAAAGTTAAAGCAAAACAATTGGAACGGCATCATCCACCACGGCGTTAATACTTGAGTTTGTTGAATGACATTACCCAGTTCGACATCGCCGTAGTAATGCATATTGCTTGTCACAAAATGCAAGCAAAAGGTACGCAGCACATTCGGTGCAATCCAAACAACGGTCAAAATATTAATCACATGCATAATATTTAAAGTGGTAACTGACCAAGCAATCGGTGCATTCACCCAACCTGCAACAGCATCTACTGCATGAAAACCTAAAAAGATATACCACAACGACCAGTGAATAATCCCTAGTGGAAAATAAGCCATAAATGCACGTTTAAAAATTACTTTTCTAACCGTCCAATTGCTTGCAGAAATAATACGGAACAAGACCGCCAAGCCGTTATCACCAATCGCGATGAGTCGACGTATGCTCCACTGCTCGCCATTGGTTAAAGCTCTTTCTTCTAAATCAACTTCGGTGCCTGAGTTTTTATGATGGTTAAAATGCAGCTCACGACGTTTCCACGGGTTAATGGTACTTGGTCGAGCTAACCAGACTAAGCCCATCATTAAATGATGTGCCCATGGTTTCTTTCTAAAATACATCCAGTGAATGAGGTCATGCTCTAACTCATGGGTGAGCGATGCAAAAAAAGCAATAATCGGAATTGCAAACCAAGCTGAAAGTTGATGATTTATATAGAGCACGGCAGTCGCTATCATGCCGACCAAAGATATAAATAGAATCATCGCCCCAATGGCATTTTGATGGTTCAAAATAGGATGGCGTTTGCGTAAAGCCACGCCTTCTGCTGTCACTACTTTTTTAATATGTTCGGTTTTTTCGCTATCGGTCATTCCGGCAGGATTTTTATAAATATAGGTCATCCGTTATTCCTCAGTTTTTCATGCCCCTACTTTATTTAGATCGCCCTAAGTGTGCTTAGCTCGAAACGCCAATCTATTGGCTATGGATGCCAAAATAAAAAGATTCAAAATAAACAAAAGATTTTTTAGTTTTGAATCTTTTATACTGTTCCGAGGAATATGAATCACAAGTTATAGGACATAACATGCCACAGACAGCAACGGCACTGGCTAGCTGGGTGAAAGCGATTCAAAAAGCGCTCGAAAAAGCCGGTGTTGATAGTCAACCTTTATTAGAACAAGCAGGTTTAGATATTCAGGCTCTGAGTAATCCTGATGCACGATATTCATTAAAACAAACAGCAAATTTATGGAAATTAGCAGTTCAGAAAACTCAAGATTCATGTTTTGGCCTTAGAGTTGCCAGCCAAGTCAATCAAAATACTTTTCATGTGTTAGGGCATTCACTGATTACTAGCACCACCCTAAAAGAGATGTTTCTAAGAATTATTCGTTATTTTCGTGTGGTTACGGATATTCCAGAGCTAGAGTTTTATGGGCAAGGAAATAACCATTATTTCGTTATTCATGTTCCCGACGAAGTTCAGCCCGAATCAATAGATGCCTTTATTTCTGTTTTTATTCGTTCAAGTCGTGCTTTACAAGGCTCTGTTTTTTCGCCATTACGCATTGAACTTAGACGTTCAGAACCTGAAGATTTAGAAACATTCCAGAGTATTTTAAAAGCTCCGATTGTTTTTAATGCACCCAAAGATATGATTGTGTTTGATACGGCAACGATAGAACAACCACTAGAAGGTGCAAATCCGACTCTCACTCAAGAATATGATGAAATTATTAATCGTTATCTGGCACGGCTCGATAAAGAAAATATATTGGCACGAGTGAAAGTAAAATTAATTGAAAAATTATCTACAGGTGATTTTCAACAACAAGATGTTGCGAAAAGTCTGGGCTTAAGCATACGGAGTCTGCAACGCAAACTTTCTGCCGAAAACACCTCTTATAGTGAGTTACTTGATCAGACTCGGCATGAGCTCGCCTTATCGTATATTAAAAACTCAAGCCATAATATTACTGAGATTGCTTATATTCTTGGCTTTACCGATGTAAGTAGTTTTACCCGCGCGTTTCGCCGCTGGACCGATTTATCACCAATCCATTATCGAGAAAAATATCTGGCTTGCTCTTAACTTTTAAAAACTTAGAAAAAAAAGATGCATGTAAGTGCATCTTTTTTTATGAGTAACTTATTTTTTAGTAAGTAGTTCTAGCATCGAAACTGTAGTGACTTTGGCACCAACTGGTAAAGCTTTTAAATCAACAATGTAGTTTGGACTATGTGGAATATAAGGTACAGGTTTGCCTTGCTTGACTGCATTTGCAAACACAACTGGGTCTGCCACACCAATAAACATAAAGTTAAAAGGAATGTCTTTTTGGTCGCCTAACAAATGATGAACATCTTCTGATCCCATAACAGCTGGATACTCAGTTAGAACATGTTTATCTCCTAATAATGCTTTTAAAGGCCCATTTAAACGTGCCGAAAATTCTTTATTGTTAACTACAGGTGTGCTCGAACCTTTAAACGTAAAGGTAGGTAATTGATCTTTACCCATCCCCTGCATTTGGGCCGCACCTTCACTCATAGACTTAATATTATTTAGCATGGTTTCACGCACTTTTGGATCAAACCAGCGCAAATTCATTTTGACTAATGCCGTAGAAGGAATCACGTTATTCGAGTTTCCAGCCTGAATTGAGCCTATCGATAACACTGCCGCTTGTTGCGGATCAACTGCGTTACCCATAATGGTTTGATATTGAGTCACTGCGTTTGCAGCCATGCTAATCGGGTTCTTGGTGAGCATTGGTAATGAGCCATGCCCACCCACACCTTTAAATAAAACATCAAGCTGGTCGGTTCCCGCCATACGTGGTCCCGGTGCATTGATGACCACGCCCACAGGTGCAGGTGTGGTATGCATGGCAAAGAAATAATCAGGTTTTGGTAAGTTATATTTTGTCCATAAGCCATCGGTCACCATAGCTTTTGCACCTGTGATCGGCTCTTCGGCAGGTTGCGCGACTAAAATAATAGTTCCGCTCCATTCCTTTTTTAAAGCCACTAATGTTTTTGCCATGCTGAGCATCCATGTCACATGTGCATCATGACCGCACATATGTGCTACAGGTGTTTCAGTTCCATCATCGAGTTTTACGCGTACTTTACTCGCATATGGTAGACCAGTCGCTTCTTCAACAGTATTGGCATCCATATCGGCACGGTACATGACCGTTGGCCCTTCACCATTTTTTAAAATACCAACTACGCCTGTCTTGGCTATTCCGGTTTTAACGTCAAAACCCAGTGACTTAAGTTCTTTGGCCACAATGGCAGAAGTACGCGTTTCCATAAACCCAAGTTCAGGGTGTTCATGAATGTCTTTATAGACCTTACTTAACCATTCTGTTTGGCCATCAATAATAGTTAACGCTTTTTGCGAAACCGCTGGCAAAGTTGTTGGACTTGCTTCCGCATGAAGGAGAGTTCCATAACCTGCAATGAAAGTCGATAATCCTAAAAATAGGCTGTTTTTAATGATTTTATTCATGTAATTAAAACCTTATAAATGACTGATTTAATTTTAAAATTTATATCCAATTTTTAAGCCATAGCTGACTGAGTGGTTATCCTTAAACTCACCTACATAATAGTCACTACCCGCCTGTGCGCCAAGCTGAGCTTTTGCATCGCCTAACCAGTAATACTTCACACCACCAGAAATAAAGTATTGCGATGTCGGGCTATATTGAGCACCCAAGCCCAAGTTGTAATATCCCTTAGTTGGGCCACCCGTTGAGACTTTATCTCCTGCTCCTGAGTCCCATCCAACTGACACAGAACCTAACCATTTTGGCGAAAAGCGTTGTCCTAAACCCAAATTTAAAGACCATTGGTCATCATAATAACGAACCAAATTAAAACCTTCCGGACGGCTTGGCGTTGATAGTACGCCAACAACTTTTGAGATCTCACCGAAGCGATAAGGCTGTAGAGCGAGGTCACTCCAATTTACCCAGCGTAAACTACCAAACAGTAACGTTCCCTGACGAAGTCCTGTCTGGAACTCCAAATTCACTGAATCAGGAGATTTAAATTTTGTTGTACCTGTATCTTCTTGTTCTGGCAAATTAGCAATAATCTGATTTAAGTAAGCTTTCTTTTGTGGAGTCATCTGACCAATAGAAATCATGTAGTCTAGATGCTGATTAACTAAATCACGACCTTGTTGAGTGCTTAACATCTCAATGAGTGGGGCATTTTCAGTCGCGTTTACTTTATGGGTAATGGCTGAACGGTAGGTTAATGAGACTTTCACAGCTTTTTCTGGAATCTGGTAGGCAAGCCCTGCTAACCATCCCAAGTCACCTACAGTTTTGGTGTGAAAGTCATAGCCGTTATAAAGACTAAATACATTACCCCTTAATTCAACCTGACTTTTAAAGGTTTGATAGACTGGCCCCGCATAAAGATTCCAGTTTTTTGTGGGTTGATATCCCAAAATAAAGCTTAAATTTTGTATATCAAATTCTGATTTTGCATTTCCTGTAGGAGCCTGACCAGAAGTAGCATTAGCAAGCCCTGCTGTTGTAATGCCGGGTAACATAACTGTGTCTTTTGGCGTTGCAACAAAGCCATTTAGGCCTGAATATTCCGTGTCGGCACCAAATGGTTGATCGTAAAGCAGGCCAAATGAATACTGCGGTGCTAACTGTAGTTTTAACGCTGCGGTAGGTCGATAATCGGTGTTGGCGATATCTGAAATTGAATGATGTGAAGGGTTGGTACCCGACTCTACACCACTTAAATCGGCATCTGTTATTCCTAAACTTGCTTCAAAATAGTTGCCCGGTTGTAAAAATGCCGCTACAGACTGCCCTGTTTTATCAAATGCAGCAGCATGTAATGTGCTTGTGCAAATCGATGCTATTCCTAAGATAAATATTTTTTTATTCACAACAAAATTCATAGATCCATCCTGGATATTTTTTTATTTTGATTCCTCACTTTATGTAGATTTGAACGATTATGCTTAGCTCAAAACGCCAATAATTTGACCGTAGATGCCATATTGAAAAGTTATAGTTTGTGTAGCTACAACATGCATATTATTTTTCAATCACCCTAAAAACGATTGTTCTTTTAAAATGAGAAGTTATTTTTTTAAGAACTTTTTGCCTGTATTGCTGTTAATATTAAAACGCATGATAGATTTCCCAATCCTTCATATCTCTATAAATCAAGGATGATGAGCGAATACATTTATTATGGAAATCAAGCAAATAAAGTATTTTTTGACGGTCGTTGAATCGGGCAGTATTGGAAAAGCTGCCCAAAAACTCGATGTGGGTGCATCGGCAATTAGTCAGCAAATTAGTAAGCTCGAGCAAGAGTTAAGCATTCGCTTATTACAGCGTAATGCTTTTGGTGTGACCCCAACCCCTGCTGGCCTTGCCTTTTTAAAGCACTCTCAACTTATTTTGCGTCAAGTGAACTTCGCCATAGATGCTGCACATTCAGCACGGCTTTCAGGTCATGTCAGCCTTGGTTTTCCACCGACCATTACGGCTTTAATTGGCATCCCTTTAATGAAACTAATGTCTGAACGTTATCCAGATATTCGTTTAGAGATTGTGGAAACCCTGTCGGGGAACCTGATTCAGTCGATTAATTCGCGTCAGCTTGATATTGCCATTATTTTTACCAATGAGATTGATAAGCAGTGGTCTATACAGCCCTTGGTGCGTGAGCAAATGTATTTAATGGCGCGAAAAGAAGTGCTCGAAAAATACGGTCTAGCCGATTGCATTAAAAGCGGCATTATTCAGTCGCAGCAAATTGGCGATATTCCGTTAGTGTTGCCACGTCAGCGTCATAGCTTACGAAAACTGCTTGAACACAAGATTGGACAGCTTAATGTTGTCTATGAAATTGATGGCTTACACTTACTTATGGACAGTCTGATTCACCTTGACCTTGCCAGTGTTCGTCCCGGAAGTGCTTGCTTGCAAGAGTACAAACATAAGCTGCAATTGCTTAAGGTGATTGACCCAGAAGTGGAAAGAATTAACTACTTAGTGAGCCTTGCCGAAGAGGAATTATCACCCGCTGCACTTGCTGCCAAGTCAGCCATTAAGGCATGTGTGAAAGAGTTGATTCAAAACCAAATTTGGCCATGTTCTGAAATTATTGTTTAAAGGGTCATTAATTTTTCTAAATACCTAATTAATTTTCGCCTCTCACTCCTCCCTGCTTTTTAAGATTACATTTTTATACGAATGATAAGTGGTTTTCTGTTTATCGAAATATAGATGTGTAGTTTTAACTGGAAACAAGGCATCACATTTTCTACCAAGGACACCTTTAAATCTCATCTCTAACCCATTTCCTATTTAGGTTTATTGATTGAATCAATTTACGTCCAAACTTTGAAGATCGTGAATGTTTCCATTTTGTCAGGCCAAGGAGGTCTCCAATGGATGTCGTTAATAACCGTAGGGCTACTTTTAAAAAAATATTAAATGTAACGAGTGGCAACTTTTTAGAACAGTACGATTTTTTTCTTTTTGGTTTCTATGCTACTTATATCGCAGCAAAATTTTTCCACTCTGAAAATGAATATGTCTCGTTAATGATGACATTTACCGTATTTGCTGCGGGCTTTCTTATGCGTCCTCTCGGCGCTATTTTCTTGGGTGCTTATGTCGATAGAATTGGTCGTCGTAAGGGTTTGATTGTGACTTTGAGCCTCATGGCTATTGGTACGATCTTAATTACCTTTGTACCAGGTTATGACACCATTGGTATTATGGCCCCAATTTTGGTGGTGATTGGGCGTCTGTTACAGGGCTTCTCGGCAGGTGTTGAATCTGGCGGTGTGTCTATTTACCTTGCAGAAATTGCAACCGATAAAAACCGTGGTTTTATCACAAGCTGGCAGTCTGGTAGTCAACAAATTGCGGTGGTGTTTGCTGCGTTATTTGGTTATTGGCTCAACACCGTTTTAACTCATGCACAAGTGAGTGAATGGGGCTGGCGTATTCCATTCTTAGTTGGTTGTTTGATCATTCCTTTAATCTTCTTATTCCGTCGTACTTTAGAGGAAACTGAAGCATTTAAAGCACAAAAAACTCACCCATCAACAAAAGAAATTTTCAGCACACTGGCGAGCAACTGGCGCATTGTACTTGCAGGTATGATGATGAGTGCCATGACCACAACCACGTTCTATTTCATTACGGTTTACACCACAGTATATGCAAAACGTACTTTAGAAATGTCAGTCACAGACAGCCTTTTAGCAACCGTGTTTGTAGGTTTATCGAATTTCTTCTGGTTACCAATGGGTGGCTTGCTTTCAGACAAAATTGGTCGCCGTCCAGTGTTAGTCGGTATTACGACTCTTGCGATCTTTACCAGCTATCCAGTTTTAAGCTGGTTGGTGAGCGACATTAGTTTTTCAAACTTACTGATCACGCTTGCTTACTTCTCGTTCTTCTTTGGTATGTACAACGGGACTATGGTGGCAACACTTGCCGAAGTAATGCCGAAACGTGTTCGTACCGTTGGCTTCTCTTTAGCGTTTAGTCTTGCAGCCGCTATTTTTGGTGGTATGACGCCAATGGCATGTACTTACCTTGTGGAAAACACAGGCAATGCAAGCACACCAGCGTACTGGCTCATGCTTGCTGCGGTATGTAGTCTCATCTCAAGTTTATATCTATGTCGCGGTTCTAAGCAGAACAAATCTGACGCGATTGCTGAACCTGCAAAGGTTAGCGCTTAAAACAACTCCTTAACCTGAAATTTTAATGAACAGTACGGCGCATGTTGCAGCCGTACTGTGCTCTCCTGTCATTAAAGTGAGATACTATGAAAAAGTCCCCTATCTTCATGACCATTTGCCTAGCTGGTGCAGGCTTAGGCTCAACCCTTGCTAACGCAGATACCCTCGAAGTGATTAGCTCAGGCGGTTTCTATTCATCTATGGAAAAACTCATTCCAATATTTGAAAAGCAAACTGGTCACACAGTTCACCTTTCGTCTGGTTCATCTATGGGTGCATCACCAACTGCAATTCCAAATCGACTCGATCGTGGTGAACGTTTTGATGTGGTGGTGTTGGCTGCTCCTGAACTGAACAAGCTTGCAGAAAAAGGTTATGTAGACCCAAGTTCACAAAGTGCTTTAGTCAATTCAAGCATTGGCATGGCTGTACCTAAAGGTGCACCAAAACCAGATATTAGCTCTGCGGCAAAATTCGAAAAAGTTTTATTAAATGCTAAGCACATAGGCTATTCAGCAAGTGCGAGCGGTACGCATCTTGAAAAAGATGTTTTCCCAAGCTTCCCACCTGTCGAATACAAAGTGATTTCTGGTAAAGCAGAAAAAGTGGTAGGTGACCGCGTTGCAAAGCGTATTGCTGAAGGTCAGTTTGATATTGGTTTCCAACAAATTAGCGAAATCAAACCTTTTACTGGTCAATATGGTCAAGTTGATTTAGTCGGTCCAATTCCTGCGCCTTATCAGAAAGTCACCGTGTTTGCAGCGGGCATTGGTAAAAACTCGCAACATGAAAAAGTCGCAAAAGAACTTATTCAATTTGTGAAATCGCCTCAAGCGACACAAATTATTGAAGAACAGGGTCTTGAGCAGGTTAAACAATAAAAGCTCTAAAAGGCAACATTTTGAGAGGGTGTTGCCTTTACTCTTTAGGGGGTTTACGCAGCGTAATAGAACAAAATGTATAGCGATAAACCAGTGTAGAATAATGAACAAAGGACAATGTAGTATTTGCCGTGGAACTCAAACAATTAAAGTATTTTATTGCAGTGATCGAGTCTGGAAGCTTGGGTAAAGCTGCAAAAAATCTCGATATTGGAACTTCTGCATTAAGTCAGCAAATCTCAAAATTAGAAAGCGAGCTTTCTATTCGCCTTTTACAACGTACTGCTTTGGGTACGGTTCCCACCCCTGCGGGTTTAGCTTTTTTTCAACAGGTTCAACTGGCGCTTAGACACTTAGACCATGCTGTAGATTCTGCACATTCTTCGCGTTTAAGTGGTCATGTTACCGTCGGTTTTTCGCCAAGTGTCGCATCGGTTATAGGCACGCACTTTTTAAAACTCATGAGAAACCGCTACCCCGACATTAAAGTCCGTTTAATTGAAGGGTTATCGGGTGACCTCAAGGCATTAGTTAATGCAAGGCAGCTCGATGTCGCGATCATCTTTAGTGACGATGTCGACCCACAGTGGGCCATACAACCTTTAGTCAAAGAACAGATGTTTTTAATCTCGCCTAAAGAAGTGCTGAGTCAGTACCATCTTGAAAGCTGTATCGACACTCAAACCATTAATCATTCACAGCTTAAAGAACTTCCGCTGATTTTACCGAGCCAACGACATGGGCTGCGCTTGTTGCTCGAACAGAAAATTCATCAGCTTAAAGTGGCCTATGAAATTGATGGGCTGCATTTGTTAATGGAAAGCATTAGCCAACTCGAAATGGCAACCATCCAACCTGCGGGTGCCTCATTAAACTCAAGGCAAGATCTGTGTTTGCTACGCGTTGTAGAACCTGCCATTGAGCGTATTAACTATTTAATTAGTCTCTCTGAAGAAGAGCTCTCACCCGCTACCTTAGCCACCAAAGTGGTGATTCGTGCTTGTGTGACCAACCTAATTAATGAAAAACGCTGGCCTGGTGCGAAACTCATAAACACTTAAGCGCTTAGTGTTTATTTTTACTAAACACCCATTCAAGCTTAGCCTCTCACTTCACCTTCCCTTTTAAAGCTACATTAGTCCTAGCTGAGAAAGGGAGAAATCCATGCATGATGTAATTGTGATTGGTGGTGGGAATGCCGCACTGTGTGCCGCGCTCACGGCAAAAGAAAGTGGTGCGTCTGTGCTTGTCATAGAAGCAGCACCTAAAGAATGGCGTGGTGGTAACTCACAACACACTCGTAACCTCCGTTGCATGCATGATGCTCCTCAAGATGTATTGGTTGATGCCTACCCCGAAGAAGAATATTGGCAAGACCTACTTAAAGTGACTGCGGGCAAAACCAATGAGCACTTAGCCCGACTGGTCATTCGGAGCACGGCAACCTGCCGCGACTGGATGCGTAAACATGGTGTGAATTTTCAGCCGCCGCTATCGGGTGCTTTGCATGTTGCACGTACTAATGCTTTTTTTATGGGCGGCGGTAAAGCCCTCATTAATGCGTATTACCGTAGTGCCCAAGAACTTGGTATTGAGATTTTATACAACACAAAAATTAAAGATCTAAAGTTAAACCAAGGACATTTTGAAGCTGCAATTGCGGAAGATGGCCGTGTGTTTAAAGCGAAAAGCTGTGTATTGGCCGCAGGTGGTTTTGAGTCAAATCTGGAATGGTTAAGAGAAGCATGGGGACAAAATGAAAACGGCGAATGGCCTGCCGATAATTTCATTATTCGCGGAACCCGCTTTAATCAAGGTAACTTGCTCAAATTTATGATAGATCAAGGCGCCGATATTATTGGTGACCCATCACAATCGCACTGTGTGGCCGTAGATGCACGCGCACCGTTATATGACGGCGGCATCTGCACCCGTATTGACTGCGTTTCATTAGGTATTGTGGTCAATAACAAAGCCGAACGTTTTTACGATGAAGGCGAAGACTTCTGGCCAAAACGTTATGCGATTTGGGGCCGCCTTGTTGCCAAACAACCTCAGCAAATCGCCTATTCGATTATCGACTCAAAAGCCATTGGTCGCTTTATGCCGCCTGTGTTTGCGGGTGTGAAAGCAAATAGCATTCAAGAACTGGCCGAAAAAATCGGACTTGATGCAAAAACCTTATGCCACACCGTAGAAGAATTTAACCAAGCTTGTGTGCACGGCACCTTTAACCACACGGTTTTAGACGACTGCACCACCGAAAATATTGTTCCCAACAAAACCCACTGGGCCGTTCCTCTCGATCGCCCACCATTCTATGCCTATGCGCTTAAACCCGGCATTACCTTTACCTATTTAGGCTTAAAAGTCGAAGACGATGCTGCTGTACGTTTTAACAATAAGCCAAGCCGCAACCTGTTTGTCGCAGGCGAAATGATGGCAGGTAACGTACTTGGTCAGGGTTATACCGCAGGCGTTGGTATGTCGATTGGCACGACCTTTGGACGCATTGCCGGAAAAAATGCAGCCCACTATGCACTTTCACAAGGAGTTGAACATGAATGCTAGTACTAAAGCCCTAATTCCAGTTGTTCAGCTCTCTGACCATGAGCAGGAAGTTCAAAGAGCCCTACAGATTTGTAATGCTTGTCGCTACTGTGAGTCATTTTGTGCTGTATTTGCGGCGATGACCAAGCGTCTTGAGTTTAATCAAGCCGATATTCATTACCTCGCAAACCTGTGCCATAACTGTGGTGCATGTTTACATGCTTGCCAATATGCCCCGCCGCATGAGTTTGGTGTAAACATTCCAAAAGCGATGGCACAAGTACGTTTGGAAACTTACCAAGAGTTTGCGACGCCTCAACCTTTAGGTCGACTTTATAAGTCTGTCGGGATTCCTTTTGTCTCAGCATTATCAGCTATTTTCTTTTTATGCATGTTAGCTGTGGTGTGGTACAAAGGCACCGACTTGTTTACAGGCTATCAAGGTAATTTCTATGCGATTTTCCCACATAACTTTTTAGCGCTACTGTTTGGAGCGACCTTTACCGTTGCGATTGTTCTGCTCGGCATTGGGATTAGTAAATTCTGGCGACAGACGTCTAAAGTTATTCACGGCAAAGTTGAGAAACCAGACCTAGTTCAAGCCACTCAAAATGTATTAACACTTAAATATTTAGACGGTGGACATGGTAAAGGCTGTAATGAGCAAGATGACCGTTACACACAAATCCGCCGTGTGTTCCATCACCTGACGTTTTATGGCTTTATGCTTTGCTTTGCAGCCACAGGTGTAGCGACTTTATATCACTATTTCCTTAACCTGCATGCGCCTTACCCTATCTTTAGCTTGCCTGTTATTTTGGGTACGTTGGGTGGGTTTGGCTTAGTGATTGGACCATCTGGCTTGCTTTATTTAAACCTTAAACGTCATCCATTGCATGGTGACCGCGAGCAGAAACCTGTAGATCGAGGCTTTATTTTCCTTTTAATTTTAGTCAGTGCTTCAGGCTTAGTTCTTATGGCATTTCGCAATACTCCTTACATGGCACTTTTACTGATTTTCCATTTAGCCACGGTCATGACCTTCTTTATTACCATGCCATTTGGAAAGTTCGCACACGGTTTTTACCGCAGTGCTTCTTTACTCAAATTTGCCATCGAAGAACGTATGTCTAAGAAGTCATAATTTCATTCAAAAGTATTCACTATCTTGGCGTAGTGAATACTTTCATTTTTTTAAGCTCAAAATACTTCATAGCTTCCCTACTTTTTACTATTTAAAATTCCCAAGCCATACATCGGCCACTTGGTACTCGCTTTAATATTATTAATCAGCATCGCCACCAAAACTAGAGACACTGCACCCACCAAAACAGGGAAAATTAAGAAACTCCACTGGTAATGTATGCTGCTCGCAGTGAGCAAAATAACCAAAGGGTTGGCCCCAGCAGGTGGATGAACGCATTTAAACACTTGCATGAGCGCAATGGCACAACCTAATGACAAAGCAATTGTAAAAATAGAAACACCAACAAATTTTAGAAAAAACAAACCGACAAAAGCCGAAATAAGATGTCCAAATATAATATTTCTCGGCTGCGCCAAAGGTGACTGCGACACGGTATAGAGCAATACACAGGTCGCACCAAACGGCGCCATGATAAAGATATTGTGTGTGAACTTACTCAACCACAGAAGTATAAAAATACTGAGCGTCCCCCCAATAAGACTTCTTAAAATATCAACTTTACTGGGCGATGGAGCCAGTTTTTCTTTGCCATAAAAGATCGAGAACATGTTTTTTTCCTCAAACAAAAATTTGCTTTTTAAAAAGCATATAGATAAAATTTCAAATAGTACAGATCTGTACTATTTTATTTTTTGGAAAAGACACATGTCAAAATCTGCCTTAAAAATATTAGATACAGCCGAGAAGTTATTTAATGAAAATAGTTTTGTCGGGGTTGGCGTTGACTTGATTCGCGATGAATCTGGCTGCTCTAAAACAACCATGTACACGTACTATAAAAATAAAAATCAACTGGTTAAGTCTGTACTCGTTGCTCGTGATGAACGGTTTAAGCAAAGCCTTTTGGGCTATGTGGGAGATGCAACAGGGTTGGAAGCCATCAATAAAATTCTGGATTGGCACACCAATTGGTTTAGACAAGATTTTTTTAAAGGCTGTTTATTTGTAAGAGCGGTCGCTGAATCTAACCAAGATGATCAAGACATTATTTCTATTTCTAAAGCCCATAAACAATGGATTAAAGTACTGATTGCGGAAAACTGCAATATACCAAATGGTGAAGCTTTATCTGAGCTGATCTATACGGTGATTGAAGGCTTAATTAGCCGCTTTTTAGTCGATGGTTTCGATGAAATACTTGCGATAAACATGAAAAATTCTATTAATCAATTATTTAATATTCATCAACATTAGTATGAGAACTTAAAATGGAAGTGGACCATATTTTTATTTGTGTACAATCAGGCGCTCCCGAAGCTGAAACTTTAAAAAAATTCGGTCTAACAGAAGGTTCATCCAATAAGCACCCGGGTCAAGGTACAGAAAACAGACGCTTTTTCTTTAAAAATAGCTTTATCGAATTAATCTTTTTAAATAACCCAGAAGAAGCCTCAAGTGATCTCACAAAACCGACTCTGCTTTTTGAGCGACTAAGTACTCAAAATAATATCGCGTCCCCTTTTGGTATTTGTTTTCGCCCTAAAAATAAAGATGATAACGGTGCAAAATTTCCTAATTGGGTGTACAAGCCAAGCTATTTACCAGCCAGCTTAGAAGTAAATGTTGCCAAAGATTCTGTGGTATCTGAACCGATGTGGTTCTTCATTTCATTTGCTTCACGACCGGACCTTGCCGCAAAAGAAAAACAACAGCCACTTGTGCATAGCAAAGATTTATCAGAAATCACCGCAATTAAGGTTTCTATTCCAAACCTTGAAAAGCACCCTACTTCATTGCTGTTCAATTCGCTTGATGATTTTGAAGTGACTGATGGATCAGAGCATTTAATGGAAATTAGTTTTGATCATGAACCTCAAGGAATGATTCATGATTTCAGACCAGAACTGCCGCTTATTTTTAAATATTAAAACGCTTACTTTTTAATAAAAAAAACTGTGATTTATTGCAAATCACAGTTTTTATTTAAATTGAATCACATTAAAAAAGTAACAGCTTAAGCAATTTTTCCATCAATAATGCCCTTCTCTTTTAACGTAGCCAGCTCTTCTGCCGTTTTAAATTTCGATAAGATTTGAGCGGTATGTTCACCAAGCTCTGGTGGTGCATGATGATATTCAACTGGAGTATCAGATAGCTTGATTGGTGAGCCAATCGTTTGGAAGTTTTCATTTAAACGATGAGGAATATTCACCACCAAATTACGATGCACGATTTGTGGTTCAGCCAAAGCATCTTCAATAGAGTTGATAACACCTACGGGCACTTTAAGCGAATGAATCTTATCAACCCATTCTTTAGCAGTTTTCTGCAAAAAGTGCTCCGACAATAAAGGAATTAGTTCATTTCGATATTTGACGCGGTCTTGGTTGCGCACAAATTTTTCATTTTCGAGTAACTCTGGATAACCAATCGCAACACACAAATCTTTAAACTGTTTGTCGTTACCGCAAGCAATAATAAATTCTTTATCTTTAGCCTTAAAAGTTTGATATGGCACAATGCTTGGGTGTTGATTGCCCATGCGCTGCGGGGCTTTACCTGAAGCTAAATAGTTCATTCCCTGATTTGCCAGTGCTGCGACTTGTACATCAAGTAAGGACATATCAATATATTGACCACGCCCTGTGTGCGACCGTGCAATCAAGGCAGCTTGAATGGCAATGGTAGAATACAATCCAGTTTGAATATCTACAACAGCCACGCCAACTTTTTGCGCACCACCGCCTGCCACATCATCAGGTTCACCGGTAATGCTCATCAGACCTGACATACCCTGAATAATAAAATCATAACCGGGTTCTTCTGCACGTGGGCCATCTTGTCCAAAACCAGTAATCGAGCAATAAACAATATTTGGGTTTAACTCACTTAATGACGCGTAGTCCAAACCATATTTAGACAAAGACCCTGTCTTATAATTTTCAATGACTACATCCGCAGTCTTGGCAATTTCATAAATTAAGGCCTGACCTTCGGGTGTGGTAATGTCTACAGCAACAGAATATTTATTGCGGTTGGTACACTGGAAATAACCAGATTCACGGGTCATGTTTCCATCTTGGTCGGGCATCCATGGTGGGCCCCACATACGGGTGTCATCACCGACTCGAGGACGTTCAATTTTAATCACTTCCGCGCCAAGGTCTGCCAAGATTTGCCCACACCATGGCCCCGCAAGTACACGACTTAAATCTAAAACCCGAATTCCTTGTAATGCACCCATAACGATACCCTTATCTTTTTAGAAGGTGCTAATGCACCTCCCTGTCATTGTTTATGATTGTCTTTGTGGATCGTACTGACGATCTTTAATAAATAAGCCTGGCAATACACCCGCAACAAAATACGCAGCACCCATCACAATAAAGGCCATGGTAAACGTACCGCCCGACGCTAAGAAACCAATGGTGGCTGGTGCAATCGCAGCCCCGACACGACCAATGTTATAAGCACCGCCAATAGCTGTTCCGCGTACATCAGTTGAAAAACTTTCAGCCATATAAGTTGCGTTCACACCGTATGGAATGCCATATAAGAAGCCAAAGGTGATTAATAAATACAAAATATTGTCAGGGGTATTAAAGAAAATAATGATTGGCAAAAACACGGCGCTCGCAATTGTTCCAAATACAAAGACAGCACGGCGGTTAAATTTGTCTGCAAGATAGCCCGCTAAAATTTTGCCTAGAATCATTGCTGTATATGAACCCACCATATAACTGGTTAAGTTTTTAAAGTTCATATGCACTTCTGTTTCTAAATAACTTGGCATCCAGTTGTTAATGCCGTAATAGCCAAACTGCAAGAAGAATGCTGTGGTCATCCACAACAAAAACATTTTACGGTGCTTAAAGTTATTAAAAATTTGCTTATAAATACTGCCACTTTTCGGCGTTTCAGCCACGACCATTTCTTTAGGTTGTCTTTTTCCTTGTAAGCTTTCAATTTTGGTGAGCTGCCAAGATTTTGGCTCTGGCACAAATCGTTGTAGGAAAATATTAACGAAAGCAGGTACTACAGTCAGGAAGAATAAAACACGCCAGCCATGATCTGGAATAATTGCCCCTGCTAATAGCGTCGCAGCAATATAACCTACGGTTTGTCCCGTCTGTAATGTGCCCAAGACCGTTGTACGGTAAGTGGTGGGTACATATTCAGCCATTAAGGTATTACAGGCCATATACAGTGCTCCGATTCCTAAAGCACCAATAAAACGTAAGGCCATAAATTGCTCGAAGCTTTGCGTAAAGCCCAATAAACAGGTCGCTACAGAAAAGAAAGTCACTGAGTTAGCAATGGTTCTTACACGGCCAAACTTGTCACATGCCCAACCACCTAAAATACCGCCAATACCCATACCTGCTAAAGAAGCACTACCTAAGGCACCTGCTTGAAAGGTACTTAAACCAAACTCTGCCTTTAAACTAGTCAAGCTATAAGACAGCAGCATAATATCAATGCCATCGACCACCATCGCAAAATAGGCAAATAACAACGCCCATTTCCATGTATGAGGTCCAATCTTTTCATATGTTCCAAGGTTACTTGGAAATGTAGTTCTTAACTCTTTCGATATTACTTGAACGTCATTGTTCATCTTTAGTTCCTCATTTTCCCAAATGAGTCATCGGTAGCTTACTTATGTTTCCTGTATGACTTAATCTTGTATATTTTCATCATCTTACATTTAGTTTTAAGTACACAGAGGCACATCTTTACATGAGTATCCTTACGATGAATCTTGTCATTATCCATAAATTTTTGCGTAAAAATCCCTAAAGGCGTTCTCGAAAGAACACCTCTATTTTTTAAAAATGAATTAGTTACTAAATGCGGCAATGCCTGTTTGCGCACGACCTAAAATCAAAGCATGAACGTCATGTGTACCTTCGTAGGTATTTACGACTTCAAGGTTAACCAAATGGCGTGCCACACCAAACTCGTCACTAATACCGTTTCCACCCATCATGTCACGCGCCATACGAGCAATATCAAGTGCTTTCCCACAGTTGTTACGCTTAATTAGAGATGTGCCTTCAACTGACGCAATACCTTCATCTTTCATACGACCAAAACGTAACGCCACTTGCAAACCCAACGCAATTTCAGTTTGCATATCTGCCAGTTTCTTTTGAATCAATTGATTTGCAGCTAACGGGCGACCAAATTGTTTGCGGTCCATGGTGTATTGATGTGCAGTATGCCAACAGAATTCAGCAGCACCCATTGCACCCCATGCAATGCCATAACGGGCGCTATTTAGACAGGTAAATGGGCCTTTTAAACCTCGAATTTCAGGGAATGCATTCTCTTCAGGTACAAATACGTTATCCATTACAATTTCACCTGTAATCGAGGCACGTAAACCGACCTTGCCATGAATGGCAGGCGCAGATAAACCTTCCCAGCCCTTTTCTAAAATGAAGCCTCGAATATCACCGACATTGCCTTCAGCAGAAACTTCTTTTGCCCAGACCACAAATACATCGGCAATTGGACTATTGGTAATCCACATTTTTGCGCCACTTAAACGGTAACCACCGTCAACTTTTTTAGCACGAGTAATCATACTGCCCGGGTCTGAACCATGATCAGGCTCGGTCAAACCAAAACAGCCAATGTATTCACCCGTAGCTAGTTTAGGTAAGTACTTCTGCTTTTGCTCTTCGGTACCAAATTCATGAATCGGAACCATCACTAGTGAACTTTGCACACTCGCCATAGAGCGGTAACCCGAATCGACATATTCAATTTCACGTGCAACCAAGCCATAACTCACATAGTTCAAACCCGCGCCGCCATATTGCTCAGGAATAGTTGGGCCCAGTAAGCCAAGCTCTCCCATTTCACGAAAAATAGATGGGTCTGTTTTTTCATGACGGAATTGTTCAAGTACACGGGGTTGCAGGCGTTCTTGGCAATAGGCATGAGCCGCATCACGAATCATGCGCTCATCTGGGCTAAGCTGTTGTTCAATTAAAAATGGGTCTTGCCAGTTAAATTGAACTTTTGCTTTTTTTGTTGTCACCATGTGATTCATCGCATCCTCTGCTTAATTTGATCTTCTTTATTTAACTCGATGTTATGCGTGAAAAATGCAGTAATCAAACGATAAATGTTCATGCAGATATGCGACTTACGCATATTTAAAATAAGAGACATTAAATTTAGATATTTAATTCGTTGTATTTCATTAAAAGTGGCTTATTTTTATACTAAACTTTGATATCTGCATTTAAGTCATATGCCATTTTGAAATATGACGACAAATAAAAGGATTTATTTATGCGAAGAAGTATCCCGTCCATTCAGGGCCTGATTTGCTTTGAAAGTGCAGCAAAACATTTAAGTTATACCTATGCTGCTCAAGAGTTATGTATTACCCAAAGTGCAGTTTCTCGCCAAATTCAACAATTAGAAGATTTCTTGGGTATTGAACTTTTTATACGTACTCGGCATGGTGTTGAACTCACCATTGCAGGTCAGCAGTATTTTAAAAGTATTAAGCCTTACTTATTAGGTTTAGAGAAATGTACGGCCGATGTGATTTCTCATAAAGGTTTAGGTGGAACATTAAAGTTAGGTGTGGTTCCTACCTTTGCAACGCGCTGGCTGTTACCTAAACTTCATCTTTTAAATCAAAAACACCCTGAAATTACAGTTCACTTAGAAACTAGTACCAAACCTTTTTTATTTAACGACAATATTTTTGACGCTGCCATTTTTGCAGGTACTCAGCAGCAAATTGACCACTGGCCCGGCATACAAGCGCATTATTTAATGGATGAAGAAATTGTACCTGTATGCTCACCAAGGCTAATCGAAAAGTATTTTCCAGATGCTGTGATGATTAACGAAAATACCTATGATTTAAGCCCTGAAGATTTGCTAAAAATTCCCCTACTACAACAAACCACTCGGCCTAGCATTTGGCAAGAATGGTTTCTAACTCATCAGATGCAGCACCCTAAACCTTTTGATGGACAGCGCCATGAGTTATTTTCGATGCTTGCCGTTGCTGCCAGTCATGACATGGGAATGGCTTTAATTCCACAAATGTTGATTGAGTCTGAACTACAAAAAAAAGAACTGGTGATTGTTTCCAATAAAAAATTAAAAGGTAGCCGAAAGTATTACCTTATTCATTCGAGCCAAGACATCTCACCGACTATTCAAAAATTTGTTGAGTGGATTTACCAAGAACTAGAACAACTAAAGACCAATACGCATTAGCTCAGCAGCTTTGATTTGTGCCACATATTGCGATCTATAAAAATAAAAAAAGATTGTGATTAGTGAGATCACAACCTTTTTAGTTGAGCATAAATGACTTTGAAATTAATGACTCATTAATTGAATATCTGAACCGCTACGTTTTGGGTCAATCAAGATTTTGGCATGCTGTTCAGGATCACGTAACGCTTCAAATGCATTAGTTACACCTTCTAGGCCAACAACACCCGTAATGAGCGGTGAACAGTTCACTTTACCTTCTGCAATCATGTGTAGCGCATCTCGAAACTCAAGCGGTGTATAGCCCAACACGAACTGAATTTCTAACTCTTTATTAATTGCAAGTGCGGGTTCGATTTTGTCACTTTGCATGCACACGCCCACCCCAACAATTCGGGAAAACAGAGGTGCACCTTCAATAATTTGCTGTAAAACACCCGGTACGCCCACACATTCAAAAATAACAGGACGTTTTGGCAGAGCACCCAACTTATCAATCATGCGCCATCCGTGCCACCATGGTAAGCGTGTCGCTTGTAACTTATCAAACAGCCCCATGCCCATGTTAATCGCATCGGAAACATTGCCAAGCAAACCAAACTCTTTCCAGTTGGCAAATGGCGATGTCTCTTTAGGGTCTACCACAATATCCGCACCACATTGCTCGGCAAGCTTACGGCGGTTTGGTGAAAAGTCGCTGGCAACTACAGTTTTAACCCCAGCTGCTTTAAGCATTAATATGACACCTAGCCCGACAGGACCACAGCCAATCACAATCGCAGGTTCACCAGTTTTCACACGGCTACGGCGAACAGCATGTAATGCAACCGCCATAGGTTCAGTCATGGCGGCACTATCTGCATCTAGACCATTCGGTACTTCAAACATCAAGCTCGTCTGAGCCAGTACTTGCTCTGCATAGCCACCAGATGCATTTGGAGAAAGCCCTGTAGATAAATAACCATGCTGATCTACATTTAAAAGCGGCATTGCGCAAACGAGTGTATCGGCTTTAAATTTATGACGTGTTTTTGGGCCGTAGTCTAAAACCTTGCCACAAAACTCATGTCCCAATACAAACGAATCTGTAGACTTGGCTAAACCATTAAACCCGACACGTGCAGCCAGATCATGCATGTGGTCGCAGTGATGCTGCATATGCAAATCAGAGCCACAGATCCCACATCGCACCACTTCCAATAAAACCTGTCCTTTAGCAGGGGTTAATTTTGGTTGGTCCACCACTTGTAGTTTTGCTTGATGACAAAGTACCGACTTCATTTGAGTGCTTCCTATTTCTTCTTTTTCATTTACTTGCCAGAAATAGATTTCTACAGATAAATTAATCGCTTTATCAGTTTGGTCTTTAGCAAGCCTTTATTCATCTTTACAAGTAAAAGCCAAAATACCAATGACCATTCTTCAGCCAATCCACTCTTGAAGAGTCAACAAAAAATAGGCTCAGCGAAATTAAAAACAATAAAAATCTTGGTGCTCGTATCTTACACAGACTGCGTTGTCTTCTTAGGCCAGAACAATGTCATCAAAATTAAAACTTATACAAATATAGTAAGTTCAAAAAACTCAACTCAACGCTTTTCACAAAAACATAGCAAATCCAAACTTTTATCAGCGCAACTAAACAGGCATGATGAATTAATAACAACAGATAAGAAGAAATTTATGATTACTAAAACGCTTCCACTTACAGATATACACCGCCACCTTGATGGCAACATCCGCATTCAAACCATTTTAGACTTGGGGCAACAATACAATTTAGATTTACCTGCTTACGACATTGAATCTTTACGACCCCACGTACAAGTGATGGATAACCAACCAGACTTATTAAGTTTTTTATCTAAGCTCGATTGGGGTGTAAAAGTATTAGCGAGCCTAGATGCCTGCAAACGTATTGCTTTTGAAAACATGCAAGATGCAGCACAGCAAGGCCTAGACTATGTAGAGCTGCGTTTTTCCCCGGGTTATATGGGAATGACACATCAACTCCCGCTCGAAGGTGTTGTTGAAGCTGTGATTGCTGGCGTAAAAGAGGGTAATCAGGTGTACGGGGTAAAAGCGAATTTAATTGGCATTATGAGTCGTACTTTTGGTCAAGAAGCCTGCGAAAAAGAATTAAATGCCCTGCTTGCCCATAAAAATGATATTAAAGCGTTGGATCTTGCTGGAGATGAGCTTGGTTTTCCGGGCAATTTATTTATTAATCACTTTAAAAAAGCACGTGATGCAGGTTGGCATATTACCGTACATGCAGGCGAAGCTGCTGGCCCAGAAAGTATTTGGCAAGCCATTGAAGAATTAGGTGCCGAACGGATTGGACATGGTGTTAAAGCAGTTCAAGATTTAAAACTTCTAGATTATTTGGCTAAACACCAGATTGGGATTGAATCTTGCCTGACTTCGAACATTCAAACCAACACAGTGCCTTCTTTAGCAGAGCATCCATTAAAGACTTTTTTAGAACATGGAGTGCTTGCTACCATTAATACGGATGACCCAGCAGTAGAAGGCATTGAGATACAGCATGAATATTTAACTGCTGCCCCTTTAGCTGGTTTAAGCCCTGAGCAAATTTATACAGCTCAAGAAAATGGACTTAAAATCGCATTTTTATCAGAACAAGAAAAAGATGAGTTAAAACAGAAATATCAATAACAGAGAACAGAGAACAGAGAACAGAGAACAGAGAACAGAGAACAGAGAACAGAGAACAGA
>NZ_JAVQNN010000027.1:0-41555 GCF_031798975.1 Acinetobacter sp. V110_1
AACTCGCGACCCCAACCTTGGCAAGGTTATGCTCTACCAACTGAGCTATTCCCGCGTGCCGCTTATAATACATTAAGCAAAACAAGGGTCAACAACTTTATGCAAATAATTATGCTGATTGCATAAAATAAAAACAGAAATGAGCATTTAGAGCTATTTTTATCGATAAGTTGCCGAATAAATAGACATTTTGTTTGAAGTCAAAGCATACAAGAGCAACTTTTGTTTGTGCGTAGACAGGGTATACTAGGTCCAAATATACGAATAATCGTAAAAGGAAAAGCTATGAGCCTTGAACAACAGTTGATTGAACGGTTACAAACCCTTGCACCTAGCCATTTGGAAGTTATTAATGAGTCTGCCGGCCACGGTGGTTATTTCCCAGGTAAAGAATCACATTTTAAAGTGATTGTGGTAAGTGAAGAGTTTAACGGGTTGCGTTTGGTTCAACGTCATCAAAAAGTTTATGCCTTGGCTTCTGATTTAATGAATCCGGGACAAATCCATGCTTTAGCAATCCATGCCTATTTGCCAAGTGAGTGGCAAGGACAAGTGCCAGCGAGCCCAGAATGTGCACATGCACCTAAAAGCTAAGGGCTGATTTATGGACGCACATTTAATCACTAAAATTATTCATATGACTGCGGTGGCTGCCGCACTTATGGTGTTTGTTTTACGCGCTTCTACACTGTTCATTGGGGTACAAGGTCAACAACCTAACCCAGCAGGGCGTAAAGTATTAGTTGCTTTGCAACATTTGTCATTTACTGTGGTTTTTATTACGGGTGCAATTTTACTGGTAATGAAGAACTTTCAGGTCCAGCCATGGTTTTACGCGAAAATTATCTTATTTTTAGTGCTGTTATCATCACTAATGAAAGCCTTTAAAAAGGATGACACTATTTTACTTGCCCAGCGCCGTGCAGGTTTAGCTATTAGTGCAGTCGCATTTATTGCCATTATTATTTTGGTGATCGTGAAACCAGTTTTTGCTTAATTGTTCTACATTCTTTGCCTTTTTGCTTAAGCTCTAGGTTAAACTGCATACAATAAAAAAATATGTAGAGGGAAGCATGCTAACTCGTGTGGTGTTTAACCAAAAAGGCGGTGTAGGGAAATCAAGTATTACTGTAAATTTGGCTGCGATTAGTGCCAAACATGGCTTCAGGACCTTGGTTATCGATCTTGATCCTCAAGCCAACTCTAGCCAATACCTTTTAGGCGAAGAAGCAACATACGCTGCTGATAAAGCCGTTTTAGAACCAAATATTGAAAACTTCTTTGAAGATGTGTTGGGGAATAATCAACAAAAAGGCTTAATTGGTAATGCACTAGGCTCAATTTTAAAAGCTCCTCGTAACAAAGATCTCGACAGTTTTGTGCACTCGACATCCTTTGATAAATTAGATGTACTTCCAGCAAGCCCTACGCTTGGCGCACTTGAGCACGCGCTTGAAAGCAAGCATAAAATTTATAAGTTGCGTGATTCTATTCAAAGCTTAATTGGGCGCTATGACCGTATTTATATCGATACACCGCCGGCCTTTAACTTTTTCACGTTGTCTGCCTTAATTGCAGCAGATAAAGTTCTGATTCCTTTCGACTGTGATGTGTTTTCAAAGCGTGCGTTACAAACATTGATTGAAAATGTTCTCGAAACGCAAGATGATCATAATGATCGCTTGGAAATTGAAGGAATTGTGGTGAATCAGTTTCAATCCCAAGCAAAATTACCGCGGGAAGTGGTTCAACAGTTAAAAGATGAAGGCTTACCTGTGCTTAATAGCATGTTACCGCCTTCGATTTTAATGAAAGAATCACATCAGAAAAATTTACCTTTGGCTCACTTGGCGCCAGAACATAAATTGACTCAGTCGTATGAGGCATTGTTCAGCGAAATTGAACCAAAAAGATAAGAGAAAAATGATGAAAGGCTTATATATTGTGCCTTTGGCAGCAGCCACTTTACTATTGGGCGCTTGTGCCACGACGGTAAAACCGACTTATGTGTCTCCGACGCAGTATCAATCTTTGAGTTGCCAACAACTACAAAGTGAATATAACCGCATTCAACAATATATCGACAATGGTGTACAGACTCCAAAAAGTACAGGTATGGGTGTTGGCGTTGGACTTGGTGGTGGCTGGGGACGCGGCGGTTGGGGTTTTGGTCCATCCATCTCTGTCAACATGGGGCAATCTTCTTCAACCAAGAATACCGAACTTTCACGTGTAATGGGACAACAAGAAGCGATTGTTCAGGCTGCTCAGTTTAAAAATTGCCCAATTATTGTTCGTAAAAAGGCGAATTAATCACCAATTTTGCATCACAATATGCTAGTCAAAGCATATTGTGATGATTAAAGTTTAGCAAAATGTTTCATAATAAAATAAATATAAATCAATCACTTTTTAAAAATAAAACTCTAAATTAGCTGTGTTTTTTCTAGTCAAAATACTCTCTAAACTTGCTATATTTTGCCTATTTCGTTTAAGGTGGCCGCATCTTTACCAATGTGGAAACTTTATGATTGAAAGCTGGTTTTTTGTATTAGCAATGTTGGCTGTGTTGCTTATCCCGGGTCCGACAAATGCACTACTTGCAACCGCTGCTCACTCACAAGGTTTATCTAAAACATTCTGGCTTATTCCAATGCAATGGTTGGGTTATGCTTATGGGATTAGCTTTTGGGCTGTGTTTATTCATTTAGCGGCCCCAGTTTGGCCTGCGCTACTGCTCATTTTGCATATTACGAGTGTGTTATATGTGTTCTGGATGGCATTTCGTTTATGGAAAACTACGCATTTACAGCAGTTTAGCCAGAATCACCGTAATATTCGTCCACGTCAGCTATTCTTCTCTACTTTAAAAAATCCTAAGTCCTTACTGTTTGCAGCTGGTATTTTTCCAGCCGAAACATGGAATTCACCTGAAAATTTTCTTATGGTTTTTGCCGCTTTTACTTTGACGCTTATTCCTGCGGCGAGCTTTTGGATGATTTTTGGACGTGCTTTATTGACGGGTTCAATGCAAAAAATAAAAGCCGATCATTTATATAAAGGATCGGCCATGTTACTCATTTTATGTATGCTTCCCGTGGTATTTCGTTTCTTCTAAATGCAGTCTTAAACGTTAGCCTTACGGTTTTTTAACTTCTCGCGGATAAATCCGATAATACCCGGTAGAACACTAATAATAATGATGCCGAAAATAAGATGGGTAAAGTTGTCTTTTACAACTGGCATATTTCCAAATAAATAGCCCAAAGTTACAAAAGAAGCCACCCAGCAGAATGCTCCAATTAAGTTATATGTTAGGAAAAACTTATAATTCATACTACCGGCGCCAGCAACAAAAGGGGCGAAGGTACGGGCAAATGGAATGAATCGAGCAAAAATAATTGTTTTGCCACCATGGCGGGCAAAGAATTCTTGAGTTTTCGTTAAATGCTGTTTGTTAATGAGACGGGAATTCATTTCAAACACACGTGGACCGATAAAACGTCCAATATGATAGTTCACTGTGTCGCCTAGAACAGCTGCAAGGAAGAGTAGAGTACCCAACAACCATGGATCCATCTTACCTGTAGACGCGGCTAAAGCACCTGCTGCAAATAATAAACTATCGCCTGGCAAGAACGGCATAACCACTAGACCAGTTTCGACAAAAATAATTAAAAATAAAATGCCATAAATCCAGGTCCCGTAATTTGTAATAAATTCGGCCAGATGCTGGTCAACGTGTAGAATAAAATCAAGAAGTTCCATGAGATAACTAAGTGGTAAACCGTGCTCAAATCGTAGCAGTGAGCCTATCGAAAGTCAGTATAAAACATCAAAAATATACAAATTGATCATTCTATTTGTGCAACGATATATATGGATTTTGTATATTTAATTATCAATGTCCCAAACCTAGAATAAGTTCATCAACAAATAAGCATTTAAATAAAGGTGGCTGTATGTTTAATCCAAATGTGGTGGTCAAAAATATCGTAACGCAACCAGGCGCGGATAGTTTTATTAGCCTTGTTGCTCGTGTACTTATTGCGTATATCTTCCTTGTTGCTGGCTGGGGGAAAATTACTGGTTATGCAGCAACTGTAGGTTATATGGAAGCGATGGGTGTTCCAGGTGGAATTCTACCATTAGTCATTTTGGTTGAGTTCGGTGGTGGTTTAGCATTGTTATTTGGTTTCCAAGCACGTTTTGCAGCTTTTGGTCTTGGAATCTTTAGTATCTTGACTGCGTTCTTGTTCCACCAAGGTGGTGCTGATGCAGCAGCGCAATATAACAATGGCATCCACTTTATGAAAAACTTTGCAATGGCAGGTGGTTTATTCTTCTTGATGCTTCACGGTGCTGGACGTATTAGCCTGGACCATGCAATTGAAAAATAATATTCAAGACAAAATAAAAACCGGATGATCAATTCATCCGGTTTTTTTATATTTAAAAATTAGAGCATAAACTGGATTTGTAATTCCCCAACAACAAAACCAAGTACTGCGCCTACTGCAATGAGTGCCCACTCATCTTCTTTGAACGCAGGACGTAACATGCCTTCAAATTCGGATGGTGTTAATTTTTGCATGCGTTCAATTAAAGTACTGCGAATGTTCATCGCATCTTCTGCATACGACTCAACATATTTCATGGTCTCTGGCAGCTGTTGCATAATACGTTCAGCAACCTGCGTTTTCATATTCTGGTATTTTTCTCCACCAATTGCATAAACAACAAGTGGGCGAATCACACCTGCTTGCATGTCAATTTCCTGTTTAACATGACGGTTAACCAACTCAATCACACGTGCAGAGTGAGTACCAGAAAACAACTCTTCCATCATATGACGTGAAGTCAAAAGCTGTTTGGAAATTAAGGCTGCATAGTCAGCTGCTACTTCATTTTGACGTTTAATAAATAGACCTTGCCATGTATAACCCAATATCTTTTTCGGATAGAGAGGTCTAAACATCATTTGTAGCGCAATCCAGTCACTAAAGAATCCTACAAATCCGCCAAACATCGGCAGCATCCAAGGATATTTGCCTTGTGTGATAATCCAGCACAACATTTGGATTACACCAATACCAAAACCGAATACAAAGCCAACATTACTGAAAAATTTGAATTCTTGTTTACCTACACGTTTAAAAATATTGTTGAGTAGACGTTTGTCTTTAAGCAAGTTGCTAATCACCAAATGCTTAATATCAAAATATCGATTTACGTCACGTTGCACCTCACTCATGATGTGCTCGACTATTTCCGGTGCTTTTGATTGCACTCTACGGATCAGTCTTTGACGGGCAAACTCAGGCATACCTTCCCATAAACCGGGTTGATACTCTTGCGCCACTTCACGCGTAATATCTTCTGCTGCTGCCATTAATGGTTTTTCAATTTCTTTGGCAATACGCTTTGGGTCAAGACGAGCAAAAATTTCTTCGGGCTTAATCAGCTTGGCTGTCATGAGTTCAACAGCAATGGTTGCCATTTTTTCAGCTTTACGAGGTACGATACCTTGCCAGCCAAAAAACGGTTTAATACCTTTAAATTCAAGTGGTGAGAACATCATTTGAATGGCAATCACTTTTGTGACATAGCCAATTAAACCACTCATGAAAGGAATAGAGACATACAACCAAAAATGTTGCTGGAAATCTGCAATCATACTTTGAAGCATTGTTGTTCCTTAGATTTCTATTGATTTTGATATGGGGCAACAAGCCATAAAAACGGATAACTGTTTAAGGACAGACAAATATCGCTAATGGTATTTACCTTTCCATGGTAATGCCTGTTTTATCGGGTCATCTTAACATCAAATTCACAACGATGTTGCATAGAATGTGATGAATTTATCAATGTGTATGAAGTTTTTAAGGGGTATACAGTATGTTGATAAATATCAATAAATTTTAATTTATATTGATCAATCCCAATATAGAAATGATTCTGATATGAAAAAAATAAGATATATGATGATTTGCGGTGCGCCGAAGCGTGAAAAATGTTAAAATGGCGCGCTTAATTCTTTTGCCATTTAGTGGTTTGTCATGACTACCAATACTCAAATTACTGAAGATCGTATCCTGATCCTGGATTTCGGCTCTCAATATAGTCAGCTCATTGCACGTCGTGTACGTGAAGCTGGTGTTTACTCTGAAATGTATGCCTTTGATATGTCTGAAGAAGACATTCGTGCTTTTAAGCCAAACGGTATCATTTTATCAGGTGGACCTGAGAGTGTGCATGAAGAGGGCAGCCCACGAGCACCGCAAGTGGTGTTTGAGTTAGGCGTTCCAGTATTGGGTATTTGCTATGGTTTACAAACCATGTCTGAACAGTTAGGCGGTAAAGTTGAGCCGGGTACTGTACATGAGTTTGGTTATGCCGAAGTTGATATCGTTAAACGTGACCAACTGATTGGCAACTTACAAGACCGCGAAAACCAACTCCATGTTTGGATGAGCCACGGCGACAAAGTGAGCAAGATTCCAGAAGGTTTTACGATTACTGCAAGCACACCAAGCTGTCCAGTTGCTGCTGTAAGTGATGAAACGCGTCGTTTCTATGGCGTGCAATTCCACCCAGAAGTAACACACACGGCAAAAGGTGAAGAGTTACTTGCAAACTTCGTTCATAAAATTTGTGGATGTGGTGGTCTTTGGACACCTGAACACATCATCGATTTACGTGTAGAACAATTACGTGAACAAATCGGTAATGAAAAAGTTCTTTTAGGCCTTTCAGGTGGTGTTGATTCATCTGTTGTTGCTGCGCTTTTACACAAAGCAATTGGCGACCAGTTAACATGTGTATTTGTTGATAACGGTTTACTTCGCTTAAACGAAGGTGACCAAGTGATGCAAATGTTTGCTGAAAACATGGGTATCCGTGTTATTCGTGCAGATGCTGAACAACGTTTCTTAACTGCATTGGCTGGTGAAGTTGATCCAGAGAAAAAACGTAAGATTATTGGTCGTGAGTTTATTGAAGTATTTGCTGAAGAAGCACGTAAACTTGATGGCGTGAAATTCTTGGCACAAGGTACGATTTACCCAGACGTAATCGAATCTGCTGCAAGCAAACAAGGTAAAGCACACGTTATTAAATCTCACCACAACGTAGGTGGTTTGCCAGAAGATTTAGCATTTGAATTGGTTGAACCTTTACGTGACTTGTTTAAAGACGAAGTACGTAAATTAGGTACTACACTTGGTTTGCCGCACAGCATGATCTACCGTCATCCATTCCCGGGCCCTGGTTTAGGTGTTCGTATTTTGGGTGAAGTTAAAAAAGAATATGCAGATATTCTTCGTCTTGCTGATGACATCTTTATGCAAGAGCTTCGTGACAGCGGTTGGTATGACAAAACAGCTCAAGCATTTGCCGTATTCCAACCTGTTAAGTCAGTTGGTGTAGTAGGTGATGGCCGTCGTTATGCATGGGTAATCGCACTTCGTGCAGTTGAAACGGTTGACTTTATGACAGCTCGTTTTGCACATTTACCATATGAATTGGTTGATAAAATCTCAACCCGTATTATGAATGAAATTAAAGATGTATCACGTGTGGTATACGACGTGTCATCTAAACCACCAGCAACGATTGAGTGGGAATAATTAAATGAAAAGGCAGGATTTAATCCTGCCTTTTTTATGTCTATTGATAAAAGCATTATTTATGTTTATCGATATACTGGTGACTAGTAATAAAAAAAATACTTTGATTTGAACCAAAACGTTCTACTGATTTCTCAAAAATCATTCCAACACGTTCTAGTAATTTGATTGATGCTTTGTTCTGTGTTTGAGTTTCAGCTATTACTTTCTTAAGATTTAACTCATTAAATGAATAATTTAAAACAAATTCAAGTGCTTGAGTTGCATATCCATATCCCATATATTCTGGCAGCAATTCATACGATACTTCGATATCTGAGCCGTCATGATGAGTATCCAGAGATATAATTCCTAGAAAATTATGATCAGTAGAAGATCGAATTGCCCAAATAGGTAATTTACTTGGAGTATTAATATCAGTATGTGCTCGCGTTTGAGCTAGAGATACTTCCAGGGGTCCACCTAAATACTTTCTAGTCGTATCATTTGTATAAAGTCTAACTAAATTAGAGACATCTGCTAATGTTAAATCGCTTAAATAACACAAGTGCATATTATTTATGATTAAAAAGAAAAATTAACATATTACATTTTATAAGAAATTCATCCTAAATATTATTTTCTTTCGTCAGCTTAAACTTCTTCTCAGAAAACGAGCTAGTAAGATGCTTAAGCACTCTTTTTTATTGCTTAACTTTTAAAGCTAAAAATTAATCCTAATAAATATCAATACACTAGTTCGTATGCTATTACTTATACTTGATAAAAGATATATTAAGATATATCTTAATATACATAAATTAAACATATTAGAGAATCTTCAAAGATGAAACAACAATCAGAACATCATCATGCTGAACACAATGAGCATTATCGAGAACATCACCGTTCGGGGCGTCGTGGGAGACTTTTTGAAGCGGGACGTATGAAACTTCTGGTACTTCACCTTATTCAGCAAAGCCCTAAGCATGGTTATGAAATTATAAAAGAAATCAGTGATTTGGTCGGTGATGGCTATACACCAAGTGCGGGAACAATCTATCCGACTTTAACCAGTCTGGAAGAAATGAACCTAATTAACTTACTAGATATAGAGCGTAAACAATATCAAATTACAGAATTTGGGAAAGCTTACTTAACTGAACAACAGGACAAACTAAGTGGGCTGTTAGAGAAATTGCGTTTGAGACGTGAAATTCACAGTAATGATCAATTAATCGAAATTCACCGCGCCATGGAAAACTTAAAGACGGCTTTACGTTTGAAATTAAATACAACTGATTTGCAGCAAGAGCAGATCTATCAAATTGCTGAAAAAATTGATCAGGCTGCAGTTGCAATCGGGCGCCTATAAGTTGAGATACAACATGTTAGAGCTACAGCAAAAAATCAAAGAAGCAGGTCTAAAAGTTACTCATCCAAGACTTACTGTTTTGTCTTTAATTCAGCAGCAAGCGGAAGATCTAACGGTTAAACAAATTTATCAAAAGCTATATATCCAAAAACAGAAGTTAAGTTTGGCAACAGTTTATCGAGTGGTCAGTGATTTAGTAGGAGCCGGTCTAATCTCAAATACTCAATTTCAGCGTGGCGAAGCTAAATTTAACTTATCAGGCTTAGCCAATAATCAACTCCTACAAATTCATTGTGCAGAACTGACAGAAGCCAAACAAGAACAATTTTTAGCCTGTTTGCAATCGGTATTTACTCAATTTCAAGTTGACTTGAAGCAGGTTGAAATTATCCAAAATCATTAATTTTTAATAGAGAATTTATATATGAAACAACATCAATATCACGTAACAGTACAGCATTTGAAAAATGCCAAAGGCGAAGTTTCTACCTATACGGAAAGACTTGAGTTCTATACTGGTAATCATGACGATATTTTTGAGATTGTTGAAAAGTTAAAGAGTGCAGAATTTTTCGATGATCAAACCACAAAATCTTTTGCTGTTGGTCTAAAGTTATTTAGTGAAGTCATGTTGGAAAATCGGGACCATCCACTATTTGAAGAGTTCTTGCCACAATTTGGACAATTTATGAAAAACTTAAAACAACTTGTTAAAACTCAATCTTCTTAAAAAGTTATCTTATATACCTTTAATCATTTTCTATAAATAAAAAGTCGATTGTCTCATTGATAGCACCCTGTGTATTACTAAAAGACTATATTGAATAATGAGTGTATTGTTAAGATCAGTATAACGACTCATTGCAAAAGCATAGGTAAAAGAGAGTAATATCATGAGCAATAATAATGATTACGATATTTCTGATTCAAAGGATTGCGAGAAATTTGCCAATCAATTTATTCAGGAATTTCCAATTCGCTCTGCTGAAATTGGACAGGGGACAGTAATTAAGCGGGCTTTACCTAGCCGTCAAAAGCGTATGATTGGAGCATGGTGTTTTCTAGACCATGCAGGCCCAGTAACGTTTCCTGCAGGTAATGGTTTAGATGTAGGCCCACACCCGCATATTGGTTTGCAAACCTTCACGTGGATGATTGAAGGTACCATGATGCATACCGATAGTTTAGGTTCAAAGCAGTTAATTCGCCCTAAACAGGTGAACTTAATGACAGCGGGGCATGGTATTTCTCATACCGAAGTTGCACCTAATACAGAAACCCAAATGCACGCTGCACAGCTCTGGATTGCCTTGCCAGATGCTAAGCGCAACATGGATCCGAAATTTGAACATTATCCTGAGTTGCCTGTTGTTGAAAAAGACGGTTTAGAGTTTACCGTGCTCGTGGGTGAATACTTGGCAACGACTTCTCCAGTTGTGGTGCATACACCGTTAGTAGGTGTGGACCTTATTGCTACTCAAGATACTAAAACACGTATTCCATTAAATCCTGAGTTTGAATATGGTTTCATGGCATTAGATGGCGTTGCTCATGTGAATGGTCATGAACTCACTGCTGACAATATGGTTGTATTGGATACTGGATTGAGTGAAATTGAGATTGAAATCAAAAAAGGTAACCGTGTGCTGTTAATTGGTGGTGAACCGTTTGAAACTCCAATTTTGCTATGGTGGAACTTTGTTGCACGTACTATGGATGATTTAAAAGAAGCACGTGAACAGTGGATTAATCATGATGTACGTTTTAGTGAAATTCCAGATTATGTTGGTGCACGTTTAGAGGCCCCAGTTCTTCCAGATCAAATGAGAGCATCAAAATGACAGTAGTAATCGCGAGTAGTAAGGCAAAACCTCTTGCCGAACAGTGGAAAGGTGAAATTACCAGTGGCCGTCATCAATATTTTTGTGATGAACCGGAAAAGTTAGAAGGTCATGATCAGGGGCCCGCACCCTATGATTTGCTGACTGGAAGTCTGGCAGCTTGCACACTCATTACATTAAGAATGTATGCAAAGCATAAAGAATATGATTTTGGTGAGTTCTCGGTTGAAATTGATTTTCATACCAATCGTGAGCATGAAGAACATATCGAGCGTCGTATTGTTTTTAAAGAGTTGCCAAACGAAGAGCTTCAACAGAAAATTTTAACGGTATGTAGTAAAACGCCAGTAACTAAAACTTTGTTACGTAGTTTAGACATTCATACTGTGCTTGTTACAGCATAAAAATGCTATTTTGTTGAGGTGGATGACTTTATATCCATCCCACAAATGGAATAAACAGCATGTTCACATGCTGTTTTTTATGTAAAAAAGAAAAATAAAAGTAGGCAATAACATGATTAGTGTACACCACCTGGAATGTTCGCGATCGTTTCGGATTTTATGGGCTTTAGAAGAGTTAGGCTTAGATTATGATATTCATTATTATCAACGCTTACCCAACTACTCAGCACCGGAAACGCTGAAATGTATCCATCCGCTCGGTAAGGCGCCGATTTTGACAGATGATGAGCAAGTCATTGCAGAATCCGCTGTCATTTTAGAGTATTTGCAGCAGCGCTATGATCAAAAACAGCAATTTAAACCTAAGCAAGCTCAGGATTTACAGCAGTATATTTACTGGATGCACTATGCTGAAGGTTCACTTATGCCATTATTAGTGATGACTTTGGTCATGAATAACGTGAACAAACATGTACCTTGGTTAATTCAACCTGTAGCAAAGAAAATTACGGAAGGGGTTAAAGCTAATTTTGTTCGCCCGCGTATGAAAGATCATATTAGTTTTTTAGAAAACTACTTGTCTGAACATGAATATTTTGCAGGGGATTTTTCATTTGCCGATATTCAGATGAGTTTTCCATTAGAGGCTCTACAGTCACGTCTTCAAGGTAAATATCCGCATATTCAAGCATTTTTACATCGGATTCAGCAAAGACCAGCGTTTCAGAAAGCAAGACAGAAAGGTTTGGGGTCAAACGAAAGAAATTGTGCTGATATTTAAAAGAAAAGGAACAAATATTTGTTCCTTTTTTTATTACTTAATCTTTATTTGCGTTTAATTACGATAGAGTCAATGCCGCTATGCTGTAATGTTTGCTGAGCAGCAAGAGCAGCTTCTTGGGTATCGTATGGACCAGAAATAACACGGTACCACGTCTTACCATTTTCAGAGCTTCTAATTACATCAGCCGATAAGCCATTTAAAATGATTTCTGCGCGTCGAGCATCTGCTTGATCCGGATCGGCATAGCTACGGACTTGTAAAATGTAATTTGGTTGTTGAGGTGCAGCAGCTGTAGAGTCCGTATTATCATCAGTACTAGCAACAGCTTCTGATGCCGCAGGTTGAGCTGTGCTAGGTGCCTCTACAATCATAGCGGTACCTTGGTTTTTGCTCTCTGGAACTGCCTGTTCTGGAATAGGGGTAACTTGCTGTTGAGGCAATAAATCGTAAAAACGGTAATCTTTATTGGTTTCTTCTTCTTTGTAGTGATCAGAAGTAATCTGATTTTTTGAAGAAACTGGCTGCCACGGTTTCCAAAGCATGAGCACTACTGCGATACATAAGACCGCTAAAATAGCGACAAGTGTCCCTAACCATTTAGGAATTAAAGGCTTTTTAGGCTTATTAGGTCTTTCAGATACACCGCGTTGCGTTTTGCCAAACACGTGGATTATTCCTCTGTCTTTTGATTGTTTTATTTCGAGTTTAGTTCTCGTTTACTTTAAAACATCGCTTTGCATGGGTGGATTTCCTTACAAAGCGTTATTTCTTACAACACGAAGGGGTATATGACTTTGCCAAATACCCCAATAGTAAATTACATGGCTTCAGGTGCAGAAACACCGAGTAATTCTAAGCCATTGCGCAATACTTGTTGTACGTTGATTGAAAGTAATAAGCGTGCTTGTGTAAGTTCAGCATCATCACTTAAAACTTTATGCTCATTGTACCAACCGTGGAATAGCGCAGCTAATTCTTTTAAGTAGTTACCTACTTGGTGCGGTTCATACGCATTAGCAGCACGTAACACAACATCTGGATATGCAGCCAGTTTAGCAAGAATTTCAGTTTCTGCATCAAGTGATAAACGTGCAGCATGTGAACGAGCTGCACTTACTTCAAATTGTAAGCCAGTGCTTGCTGCTTTTTCTAACATACGGCAAATACGTGCATGAGCGTATTGAATATAATACACCGCATTGTCTTTGCTTTGTGATACAGCAAGGTCAAGGTCAAAATCAATGTGTTGTTCGCTCTTACGCATCACGTAGTAGAAACGAGCCGCATCATTGCCAACTTCTTTGCGTAAGTCGCGTAAAGTCACGAACTGGCCCGAACGAGATGACATTTGAACCATCTCGCCACCACGCCATAAACTTACAAACTGAACTAAAAGAACAGTTAATTTTTTCGAGTCATAACCCATTGCATCAATCGCAGCTTTTACGCGAGAGATATAACCGTGGTGGTCAGAACCCCAAATATCAACAAGGTCAGTATAACCACGTTGTAGTTTGTTTAAGTGGTAAGCAATGTCAGATGCAAAGTAAGTCGTTTGACCATTACGGCGCTTAACAACACGGTCTTTTTCATCGCCAAATTCAGTCGATTTAAACCAGATGTTGCCATCTTTTTCATAAAGGAAACCACGTTGATCCAGTGTTTCCAACGCTTCGTCAATTTTTGCGCTAAGAGACGCTTCGCTAAACCATTGGTTGAAGGTTACGCCGAAGTCAGCAAGATCATCTTTAATGTCATCTAAAATGGCATGAAGAGCTGCTTGATGGAAAACACGGTAGCCTTCACCTAATAATTGTTGTGAGTTGGCAATAAGACCATCAATGTGCTTTTCTTTGTCGCCAGATAATACGACTTTGTTGCCTTCGCTATCGAGCTCATCTGCATATTGCACGTCTTCTGGCACATCTTTATAGACGTCTGCTACATCACGAACATATGCATTGTTATCTTTGTCGATAATGCTTTGAGCAATCTCTTTAACGTAGTCGCCTTGATAAGCATTTTTTGGGAATACAAGATTTTGACCCAATAATTCTAAATAACGTAAATAAGTGGAAGTCGCCAAAATATCCATTTGACGGCCAGCATCATTTACATAATATTCGCGATCAACTTTAGCACCTGTTGCTTCAAGTAAGTTTGCAACGGTCATACCATAGGCAGCACCACGACCATGGCCTACGTGTAGGCTAGACGTCGGGTTTGCAGAAACGAATTCAACTTGAATCTTTTTAGCTGCATTTGATTGGCTGCGGCCAAAGTCTTCTTTTTGAGCTTGAATTTGGTCAAGAATCGCAAAACGTTGGTCTGCATTTAAGAAGAAATTGATAAAACCAGGACCTGCGATTTCAGCTTTGCTGATGTCTGCAACTTCTGGTAGTGCTGCGAGAATTTTCTCAGCTAAATCGCGTGGTTTCATACCAGCAGCTTTAGAGCCGATCATGGCAATATTAGAAGCAAAGTCGCCATGGCTTCGGTCTTTGGTGCGCGTTAAATTGCTTGAATTATTCCAATCCGAAGGAAGCACACCTTCTTGCTGAAGGGTTTGCACTGCATGGTCGAGAGCTGCTTGTATTGCCGTATTCATATCAATCGAAAATAGATGTCGCAGAAAAACGTCAAATATAGCAAATTTCCTATGAGTTGGGGGAGTGCATTTAACGCTTTCACTGAATTTCTTTCTTTTCGTTCCCTACAACTATTTTTTTTGTAAATATTGAAAAATGACTGTGATTAAATTTTAAAAATACGTAAATACAGGCTTTTTAGGTAATATTTTTGAAATTATAAGATAGTAAAACACTTGGTATTTTTTATAAAAATGTAAGGAAGGGAAAAAATATAAGATTCTAAGTCAGATATACAGTTGAGAAAGAATAATTTTAAAAAAGATGAAAAATGTAAGTAATTGATTTTTAATATTAATTTTGTTATATGTTTTTTCTAAATAGTATTCAATTTCAATATCACGGTTTAAAATACCTATTTTGTATTAAATAGTCTTAAGCTTACGCATACAACGAGCTTTAGAGAGTGCTGAAACTGTACTTTTCGGAGTTCTAAGCTGGAAAATGAGATAGGCAATGATATCAGGACACCCAAGTAAACACCCACTTTATATCCCTTATGCAGGCTATACACTTTTAGAGTTACCCCTTTTAAATAAAGGGTCCGCTTTCACTCAAGAAGAAAGAAGTAACTTTAACTTACACGGGTTACTTCCACATATTATTGAGACTATTGAAGAGCAAAGCCAACGCTCTTATCAGCAATATTGTGCTTTCAATGATGATATTAATAAGCACATCTATCTACGTAATATCCAAGATACCAACGAAACGTTGTTCTACCATTTAATTGAGAATCATCTTGAAGAGATGATGCCAATTATTTACACACCAACTGTGGGCGAGGCATGTCAACGTTTTTCTGATATCTATCGCCGTCATCGTGGTGTTTTCATTTCATATCCAGATCGCGATGTTATTGATGATATTTTGCAAAACGTTAATAAAAATAATGTCAAAGTCATCGTGATTACAGATGGTGAACGTATTTTAGGCCTTGGTGACCAAGGCATTGGCGGTATGGGTATTCCAATTGGGAAACTTTCGCTTTACACCGCATGTGGTGGTATTAGTCCTGCTTACACATTGCCAATCACAATCGATGTAGGAACGAATAACCCTCAATTATTAAATGACCCGATCTACATGGGATGGCGTCAACCACGTATTAGTGGTGACGAGTACTATGACTTTGTAGATATGGTGATTGAAGCTGTAAAACGTCGTTGGCCAAAAGCACTCATTCAATTTGAAGATTTCGCACAAAAAAATGCGATGCCACTTTTAGAAAAGTATCGAGATAAAATTTGTTGTTTTAATGATGATATTCAAGGAACAGCAGCGGTATCTGTTGGTAGTTTGATTGCTGCAAGCCGTGCAGCAGGTAAACAGTTAAAAGACCAAACAATTGCTTTCTTAGGTGCAGGTTCGGCTGGCTGTGGTATTGCAGAGCAAATCGTTGCACAAATGATTGCAGAAGGTTTAACCGATACTGAAGCACGAGCTCGTGTTTACATGGTAGACCGCTTCGGTTTGATCACTGAAAATCAGCCAAACCTATTAGACTTCCAACGTAAGTTAGCTCAAAAAGCTGAAGTAGTAGATCAGTGGGGCAATATTGAAGAAGTGATTTCACTGCTTGATGTTGTTAAGAATGCCAAACCTACAGTGTTAATCGGTGTTTCTGGTCAACCGGGGCTATTCACCGAAGAAATTATTAAGACTATGGCTGCTAATTGTGAGCGACCAATTGTGATGCCATTATCTAACCCGACTTCACGTGTTGAAGCTGTACCGGCTGATATTGTGGAATGGACTGAAGGTAAAGCATTAATTGCAACGGGTAGCCCGTTTGCACCTGTAAATCATCATGGCAAACTTTACAATATTTCACAGTGCAACAACTCATACATCTTCCCTGGTATTGGTTTAGGTGTAGTGGCGTCAGGTGCTAAACGCGTTACAGAAAACATGCTTATGGCATCAAGTAGTGCTTTAGCAAATTGTTCTCCATTGCTTAAAGATCCACAAGCTGATTTGTTACCGCCGTTGGGTGAAATTCAACAAGTGTCTAGAGTTATTGCATTTGAAGTCGCGAAAGCTGCAATGGCAGATGGTGTGGCTGTAACGATTAGTGATGATTTGCTTAAGCAAAAAATTGATCAATCATTCTGGAAACCTGAATACCGCAAATATAAACGTATCCCTTTCTAAGAATTACAAGTTAAAAAGAGGAGCTTTATGCTCCTCTTTTTATTTTTAGTCTTCTAGAATTTCTTCTAACAATTCTTCACTTGGTGCAAAGTAATATGCGCCGTCTAGTGGTGTCACGAAATGCAGTAGGCGGTCATGAATGCCATCGCCGCTTGTACCAAACATACGCTTTAACATAGCATCAATAATGCTTAGGTCTTTAGTGTAAGCAATAAAAAATAAGCCTTGATCACCTTTGCCATCACCATAAGGTAAGCTGTGGCGTAAGATTTCCATTTCTTCGCCTTCATCATCTTCAACGACAGTACGAGCAACATGGGCATTCTGTGGTTTAACGTCATCATCTAATTCAATAGATTCAAGTTTGGTACGTCCCATCACATTTTCTTGTGCATCGACTTTAAGTTTTTTCCATTTTTCCAAGTCATGTGCATAGCGCTGTGCAAATATGAAACTACCATCTGCAAATACTCCAGCACTTTCTGGGAGTAGGGCTGTTTCCGCGCGGTCATCTGGAAATTGAGGGTTTTCAGTACCATCTATAAAACCAGTCATATCGCGACCATCGAAATAACGGAAGCAAACACGTTCATCCAGAACTTCAACTTTATCTTTAATACCTTCAAAAAAAGCTTGGCTTAATGCAAAACAAATATCAGAACGCATACTAGCAATGTGAATAAGCACATCAGCTGGTACTACAGGCATTTGGAAGGCACCATTTTCAGGTTCAAGTTGTTTAAAGCCAGCAGGTGTTTGCGTATAAAGTTGTTTCCATAATTCAGGACCAAAAGCGACTGCTGTTTTGATTTGCGCGTCTGAATGCTGAGTAATGAGACGGTCACGTGTTTCGAATAAAGCTTCGAGTTGTTCTTTTAATTCAGCAATTGTTAAATCTTTTAAACGAAGAACAATAAAACGGGCATGATCAGATGGTAATGGCAAAATGACAGATTGAGCAGTCATTGGAAGGTATCTCCTCAATTATAATTTAGTATGAGCTTCAATTATTGTGCCTGATGCGAAGAGCCGTTAGTAGTCTATTTATTGATTTTATTGTTTGAATTATCACCACGATAGTTTTATAAAACGGTATAATTCCACTTTTATTGCCTATTTTCGCTATGTCTTTGCAAGTTTGGTTTGCTTATATGTTGGCCTGTTGGGTCATTAGTATTTCTCCGGGAGCAGGGGCTATTGCTTCTATGTCGAGCGGCTTAAATTATGGCTTTAGACATGGCTACTGGAATGCAATCGGTTTGCAAATTGCATTGTTAATTCAAATCATGATTGTAGCGGCGGGTGTGGGTGTTCTATTCGCAACGACCCCATTGGCTTTTCAAGCCGTTAAGTGGTTTGGTGTGGCCTATTTATTGTATTTAGCTTATTTGCAGTGGACTGCACCAGTAAAAGACATCGAAATTCAACATGAAAAAAAGAATAAGACTATTTCTGCTCTGCTATTAAATGGATTTGTGGTCAATATCAGTAACCCTAAAGCGATTGTTTTTTTATTGGCAGTTTTGCCTCAGTTCTTAGATTTAAGCAAACCCCAATGGATACAATATCTGATTATGGCAGCCACTATGGTTACGATTGATTTGATTGTAATGGCTGGATATACAGGGCTGGCTTCAAAAGTTTTAAGATTACTTCGTTCGCCTAAACAGCAAAAATATTTGAACCGTGGTTTTGCTGTCATGTTTAGTTGTGCGGCGTTATTACTCAGCACAGTTCATCAAGCGACCTGATTTAGGCCGCCTGTGTTTGATTTTTTAGCTTTTGAGTTATAAAAATAACAGCGAAAGTTAAAGCCATACATAAAACAATACTGAGGCCGGTCGAGATATTTAGCGCTGCGCTTGACCATAGGCCAACACTGACACCAAGTTGAGCTAAAACAAAAGCCCAAACAACCATTTGCTTTGGTGAATGAGCGAGTAGTCGAGCGCTCAATGCTGGAATAACCAGTAAAGCACCCATTAAAAGTGAACCTACTGCTCGTAAAGCTAATACTGTAAATAAGGCTAGCAGTAACATAAAAATGAGACGCTGCCATTTCGCATTTACCCCTTCACTAATCGCAATGTCTGGATCAATGGCAATTTGGATTTGAGGTTGCCAAAAGCGATAAAGAATTGCCAGTGATACGGCAATAATTAATGTGAAAATAGGTAAATCGTGCCAGTCGATACTGAGTAAATCACCGAATAAATAACTTAAAAGCTCTGGTCTTAAACTTGGAACATGTTGAATAAATAGAAGACCACTACATAGTAATGTTGCGGAGCATAAAGCTAGTAGAGCATCGTTTGGCAAACGATTGTCATGCAGTGCCCATAAAATAGCGACTAATAAAATGGCCGTACCTGCCACGCCAAGCCATAGGGGAAGGCTTAAAGCACCAGCAATTGCTACCCCAAGTAAGGTTCCGTGTGCCATGGTGTCTGCAAAAAAAGACATACGTCTCCATAACATGAGACAACCAAGTGGTGCGGTCAAAAAGACCAATAAGGTTCCCATAATCCATGCGGGCAACAATAATTGTAACCATTCCATCATGGCTTAAACTTCCGGTTCCGGGTGAATGTGAGGTCGACTATTGTGAGGACAAGGGTGTGCTGCATCACCATGCGCACAGTGGTCATGATGGTGTTGATAAAAAACTCGCTGGGTACCAAATATTGCCTGATACTCAGGATGCTGTTGAATATTCTCAGGCAGCCCACTACAACATATATGTTTATTTAAACAAACAACTCTATGCGTGCCTTGCATCACCCACTGTAAATCGTGGGAAACAATTAAAATGGCACAACCATAACGCTCTGGCAGACTACGCACATACACATAAAGCTCAGCTTCAGATTGAATATCTAGACCTTGCATCGGTTCATCAAGAACGAGAATATCTGGCTTTCTAAGTAAAGCGCGTGCGAGCAGCACACGTTGGCGCTCTCCACCAGAAAGCTGCTGTACTTTCGATTGTTGTAGCTTGGCAATACCAGTATCTTGAATAATTTCTTGGCGAAGGGCAGGGCTACATTTTTCAAGATCTAATAGATCTTGAACACGTAAAGGAAGACTATGAGAGGGATTAAACTTTTGAGGGACATAAGCCATTTTTAGTTTTTTATCGCTTATGACACGTCCGCTACTTGGTTTTAAAATTCCAAGTAGAACTTTAATTAAAGTCGACTTACCCGCACCATTTGGACCAATTAATGTCACAATTTCATTTTGATGCAGATCAAAATCGACTTTTTTTAATATATCCCGATCATCACGGTGAACAGAAACCTGTTCCAGTTGAATCAATACAGGATCTAGCGAGCTGTGCGGCACTGCTGGCATTTCCCCGAAATTTCAATAATGCTGTGTTGTGCTGTGAAATCATCTAAAGCTGCAAGTTGGTCGAGTTGTTGAGTCAGACCTTGTGAAGATGCTTCTTTAACAGTGTGACATTCGGTGCAAATTAAGAATGCAGCTTGATGTCCTTCACGTGGATGACAGCATGGAATATAAGCATTAATAGATGTTAAGCGATGAATTAGACCTTTTTCTAATAAGAAGTCTAAAGTTCTATAAACAGTAGGTGGAGCGGCAGGGCGATCGGTTTGACTTTTAATACGTGCTAATAAGTCGTACGCACCCATTGGGCCTGAAGCATTTAAAATGAGTTCAAGAACTTCTTTACGTAAAGGCGTAAGACGTGCGCCAACTGCAGAACATAAAGTTTCTGCTTCAGCTAAACGACTTGCGACATTATGGTGATCATGTACACCATGTAAAGAATCATGATGTTCATGCGTGCAAGAACTCATAGACATAACCTCAAATTTTTAATGGAATATTAGCATGAAGCGATGCTTCATTCGATTAATCTTAGGTATTTTTGTAACTTTGTTATATTATAACATGCTTCGAGCTATTACTAATTGATGGTCTGTCATGTTCCGCGTTTTTGTTTTCAGTATGTTCTCTTTAATGAGTACGTTAGGTTGGAGTCAGGGTTTGGTTGTCTCTACACACCCAATCTATTTGATTGCAAAAGAAATTACCAAAGGCGTTGAAGAGCCTCAGTTGTTGCTTCAAGGTCAAAGTGGGCATGACGTACAACTCACCCCGGCGCATCGTAAAGCTATTAATGATGCTTCTTTAGTGATCTGGTTAGGAAAAGCCCATGAAGCTCCACTAAACAAATTGCTGAGTAACAATAAGAAAGCAATTTCTTTATTAGACAGTGGTATTCTTTCTGTTTTGCCGCAGCGTAATACGCGTGGCGCTGCTTTACCAAATACTGTAGATACGCATGTCTGGTTAGAACCAAACAATGCAGTGCGGATTGGTTTTTTTATTGCGGCTTTGCGTTCGCAGCAGCATCCTGAAAGTAAAGCGAAATATTGGAATAATGCTAATGCATTTGCTCGGAATATGTTGCAGGCAGCTCAAGCTTACGATAGCTCAAGTAATGGAAAACCATATTGGTCTTATCATGATGCTTATCAGTATTTGGAACGCTCGCTTAATTTAAAGTTTGCAGGTGCTTTAACGGATGACCCGCATGTTGCGCCTACAGCGGCTCAAATTAAGTATCTTAATGATAATCGACCAAAACCTCAGATGTGTTTACTTGCAGAAAGTTTCACAACAAAAGGTCAATATCAGAAACTGGGCAGTATTACCTTCCAACCCGTTGATGAAAGTATGAATAATGAGGACGATTTTGTAACAGCATGGAAGAAACTGGCTATAAAAACTGATAAATGTGTATTAAATACGCAAAAGTAAGATAAAAAGTAAACAAAGGCTGACTGTAGCGTCAGCACCACCTGTCACGAAAAACCCCGACTAAAGTCGGGAAAAGATTGCATGTTCAGGGGTGTAACTCTATAATGCCTGCGATTAAAAGCGATCATCAGCTAAACTTGTCAAGCATTTATGCTGTGAGTGGATAAATAATGAGCCAAACTAGTCGCTTGATTGACCGACGATTAGCAAAAGCTTTGGTCTTCTTACAAGCATGCATGATCCCTGTTTCCGCACTTGTGGCGTGGAGCATAAAAGACATGACAGCAGCATTAAGTGCGGCACTTGGTGCATTGGTCTGCTGGCTTGCTACCAGTTATTTTGCGTGGCAATCCTTCAGAACAGCAGGTGCGAGAGCATCAAAACAAGTGCTGTCTAACATGTATAGGGGCATGTTAGGCAAATTTGCAATCATGATCGTTGGATTTATTTTGATTTTGAGCAATGTTAAACCTTTATCACCGTTAGCATTGCTGTTTGGTTTTATCCTCGTTCAAATGATGTCGTGGGTTGCTCCTTTTTGGGTTTCACGTCTACAAAAACGAGTATAGAAACAAGAAGAATTGAAGATTTTTTGGAGGGTGGCGAGATATCGACAGTACGCCGATGTTCGTTTCCCTTCTTTTTAGTAATTGACATTGACCAGGTGTGATTTATGGCTGCTGAAGAACATGCCCTCACTTCGACAGAGTATATCAAGCATCACTTGACCAATATGACCTATGGCAAAATGCCAGATGGTACATGGAAATTGGCTGAGACTGCTGAAGAAGCTCATTCGATGGGGTTCACTGCAATTCACTTGGATTCAATGGGTTGGTCAATTGGCCTTGGTGTGATTTTCTGTTTGTTATTTTGGATGGTTGCGAAAACTGCGAAAGCTGGTGTTCCAACAAAATTCCAATCTGCAATTGAAATGATCATTGAGTTTGTTGACTCAAGTGTCCGTGATACTTTTCATGGCAAATCACGTTTAATCGCTCCACTTGCACTCACTATTTTCGTGTGGATTTTCCTCATGAACCTAATGGACTTGATTCCAGTTGACTGGATTCCTCAAGTTGCTGCATTTTTTGGTGCTAACGTATTTGGTATGGACCCTCACCACGTTTACTTCAAGATCGTTCCATCTACAGATCCAAACATTACCCTTGGTATGTCTTTATCTGTATTTGTTCTTATCTTGTTCTACAGCATCCGCGAGAAGGGTGTTGGCGGTTTCGTAGGCGAGTTGGCACTTAACCCATTTAACCCAAGTAATCCAGTTGCAAAAGCGTTGCTTATTCCAGTGAACTTGATTTTGGAATTGGTAACATTCCTTGCTCGTCCTATTTCATTGGCTCTCCGACTATTCGGTAACATGTATGCCGGTGAGTTAATCTTTATCCTGATCGCATTATTGCCGTTCTGGATTCAATGGGCGTTATCTGTGCCTTGGGCGATCTTCCACATTCTTGTAATCACGTTGCAGGCATTCATCTTTATGATGCTTACCATCGTTTACTTGAGCATGGCAAGCGAAAAACATTAATGGTATTGCCTAACTATCAAATGATGGTTGGGCTGAATTTTTTTAATTTAATTTGGTAATAACCTAACCTCTGAGGAATTTTTCATGGAACTCACTTTAGGTCTAGTTGCAATTGCATCTGCTATCTTGATCGCTTTCGGTGCTTTGGGTACTGCGATTGGTTTTGGTCTTTTGGGTGGTCGCTTTTTAGAAGCTGTAGCTCGTCAACCAGAATTAGCTCCACAACTTCAAACTCGTATGTTCTTAATCGCGGGTCTTCTTGATGCTGTGCCTATGATCGGTGTTGGTATTGGCTTGTTCTTCATCTTCGCTAATCCATTTGTAGGTTAATCAGCTTAATTCCTAAATCCACTATTTGAGGAATTGCAATGAATATCAACCTCACATTGATTGGTCAAGCGATTGCGTTTGCGTTTTTTGTCGCATTCTGCATGAAGTTTGTTTGGCCACCACTAATCAATGCGATTAGTGAGCGTCAGCGTAAAATCGCTGATGGCTTAAATGCAGCAGAAAAAGCGAAAGCTGACCTTGCCGATGCACAAGCGCAAGTGAAGCAAGAACTTGATGCAGCTAAAGCACAAGCGGCTCAATTGATCGAACAAGCGAACCGTCGTGCAGCGCAATTGATCGAAGAAGCTCGTACTCAAGCTGCGGCTGAAGGTGAGCGTATTCGTCAACAAGCTAAAGAAGTTGTTGATCAAGAGATCAATTCTGCTCGCGAAGAATTACGTCAACAAGTAGCTGCCTTGGCAGTGACTGGTGCAGAAAAGATCCTGAACCAACAAGTTGATGCAGAAGCTCATAACGCCATGCTGTCTCAGCTGGCTGCTAAACTTTAAGCGAGGCGAATTATGGCTGAACTCTTGACGTTGGCACGTCCGTATGCCAAAGCAGCATTTGCTTATGCTTCTGAGCAAGGTGCAACAGACAATTGGTCGAATGCGTTACAAGTGCTCAGTGCTGCGGTGCAAGACGAAGCATTTTCCGCTTATTTAAATCGCCCTGAACTTACTCCTGCGGAGCAAGTGAAGCTTTTTGCTAAAGTTTTAGGTGAAGATCAATCTCAAGCAGTGTCTAACTTTTTGACACTTCTTGCAGATAACGATCGTTTAATGTTGTTACCTGAAATTGCAGCAGAATATGAACAGCTTAAATCACAGAATAACAATACGGTTGATGTCGTGATTGAATCGGCGTTTCCGTTAACTTCTGTTCAGGAACAATTGCTTGCACATGCGTTAGAAAAACGCTTCAAGGCAGCAGTTAATGTTTCTGTAGAAGTTAATCCTGCTTTGATTGCAGGTGTGGTTATTCGTGCAGGCGATCAAGTGATAGATGATTCTGCGCTTAACAAGCTTGAAAAAATGCGTACTCGTCTTCTTGCATAATGCAAATGATGAAGACTGAACTAATAAAAGATTGAGGAATAGCGCAATGCAACAACTGAATCCATCCGAGATCAGTGCGCTCATTAAACAGCGTATCGGAGATCTGGACACCAGCGCGACCGCTAAAAACGAAGGTACCATTGTTATGGTATCCGACGGTATCGTGCGTATTCACGGTCTTGCTGATGCAATGTACGGTGAAATGATCGAATTCGACGGCGGCTTATTTGGTATGGCACTGAACCTAGAACAGGATTCAGTGGGTGCCGTTGTTTTAGGTAACTACCTAAGCCTTCAAGAAGGTCAAAAAGCTCGTTGTACAGGTCGTGTTTTAGAAGTTCCAGTTGGTCCTGAACTTCTTGGCCGTGTAGTAGATGCTTTGGGTAACCCAATTGATGGTAAAGGCCCAATTGATGCAAAATTAACTGATGCTGTTGAAAAAGTAGCACCAGGCGTAATTTGGCGTCAATCAGTAGACGAGCCTGTTCAAACTGGTTATAAATCAGTTGATACCATGATTCCTGTGGGTCGTGGTCAGCGTGAGTTGATTATTGGTGACCGTCAAACTGGTAAAACAGCAATGGCGATCGATGCGATCATCGCTCAGAAAAACTCTGGCATTAAATGTGTATACGTTGCGATTGGTCAAAAACAATCAACAATTGCAAACGTTGTACGTAAGCTAGAAGAAACTGGCGCTATGGCGTATACAACTGTTGTCGCTGCTGCGGCTGCTGATCCTGCTGCAATGCAGTATTTAGCTCCGTACTCTGGCTGTACAATGGGTGAATACTTCCGTGACCGCGGTGAAGACGCTCTTATCATTTATGATGATTTGTCTAAGCAAGCTGTTGCTTACCGTCAAATTTCATTACTTTTACGTCGTCCACCAGGTCGTGAAGCGTATCCAGGTGACGTATTCTATCTTCACTCACGTCTTCTTGAACGTGCTTCTCGTGTATCTGCTGACTACGTTGAGAAATTCACTAATGGCGCAGTAACTGGTCAAACTGGTTCTTTAACTGCATTGCCAATTATTGAAACTCAAGCAGGTGACGTATCTGCATTCGTACCAACGAACGTAATTTCGATTACTGACGGTCAGATCTTCTTAGAAACATCATTATTCAACGCAGGTATCCGTCCTGCTGTGAACGCGGGTATCTCTGTATCTCGTGTTGGTGGTTCTGCTCAAACTAAGATCATCAAAAAATTGTCTGGTGGTATCCGTACCGCTTTAGCACAATACCGTGAATTGGCTGCGTTTGCTCAGTTCGCTTCTGACCTTGACGAAGCAACTCGTAAGCAACTTGAACATGGTCAACGTGTAACTGAGTTAATGAAGCAAAAACAATATGCTCCTTACTCAATTGCTGACCAAGCTGTTTCTGTTTATGCATCTAACGAAGGCTATATGGCTGACGTAGAAGTTAAGAAAATCGTAGACTTTGATGCTGCGTTAATTGCTTACTTCCGTTCTGAATATGCTCCGTTGATGAAACAAATCGATGAAACTGGTGATTACAACAAAGACATCGAAGCAGCAATCAAAGCAGGTATTGAAAGCTTTAAAGCGACTCAAACTTACTAAGTTCAGTTTTAGTTAAGTTTGGTTCACGGATCAACCTTCGGAAGCTCGAAAGGGCTTTCGAATACTAGGTTAAGCGTATGGCAAATTTAAAAGAAATTCGCGCCAAAGTAGCTAGTATCAAGAGCACGCAAAAGATTACTCGCGCGATGCAAATGGTAGCTGCTTCTAAAATGCGTCGTGCGCAAGAGCGCATGGCTCAAGGCCGTCCGTATGCCGATAATATGCGCCGTGTAATTGCTCACTTGGTACAAGCAAACCCTGAATATAAACACCGTTATATGGTTGATCGCCCAGTTAAGCGTGTTGGCTATATCGTAGTGTCTTCAGATCGTGGTTTGGCAGGTGGCTTGAACATTAACTTGTTCAAGAAAGTTGTGCAGCATGTCAAAGCACAACAACAGCAGTCAATTGAAGTTGAATTTGCTTTAATTGGTCAAAAAGCGGTTTCGTTTTTTAAGAATTACGGCGGTAAAGTGCTTGGTGCAACTACCCAACTTGGCGATGCGCCGAGTTTGGAACAGTTAACTGGCTCAGTGCAAGTTATGCTTGATGCATTTGATAAAGGCGAATTAGATCGTATCTACCTCGTATCAAATGGTTTCGTTAATGCAATGACTCAGCAGCCTAAAGTAGAACAACTTGTTCCTTTAGCACCGGCAGAAGAAGGCGATGATCTCAACCGTACTTATGGTTGGGACTATATCTACGAACCAGAAGCAGAAGAATTGTTAAATGGTTTGTTGGTTCGCTATATCGAGTCTATGGTTTATCAAGGTGTGATTGAGAACGTTGCATGTGAGCAGTCAGCTCGTATGGTCGCGATGAAAGCAGCGACAGACAACGCAGGACAATTGATTAAAGACCTACAACTCATTTACAACAAGCTGCGTCAAGCCGCGATTACTCAGGAAATTTCCGAGATCGTTGGCGGTGCCGCTGCCGTTTAACATTATTAAGTTTGAATTGAGGAGACAGCAATGAGTAGCGGTCGTATCATTCAGATCATCGGCGCGGTTATCGACGTCGAGTTTGAGCGCACAAGCGTTCCTAAGATCTATGACGCTCTCCAAGTTGACGGTACTGAAACTACTTTAGAAGTTCAGCAACAACTTGGTGATGGTGTTGTTCGTACCATCGCAATGGGTTCTACAGAAGGTCTTAAACGTGGCCTTAATGTAACTAGCACAAACGCACCGATCTCTGTTCCAGTGGGCCCAGCTACGCTTGGCCGTATCATGGACGTTTTAGGTCGTCCTATCGATGAAGCAGGTCCTGTTGCGACTGAAGAACGTTTGCCGATTCACCGTCAAGCGCCTTCTTATGCTGAACAAGCAGCTTCTACTGACCTTTTAGAAACTGGTATTAAAGTAATTGACTTACTTTGCCCGTTCGCAAAAGGTGGTAAAGTTGGTTTATTCGGTGGTGCGGGTGTTGGTAAAACCGTTAACATGATGGAATTGATCAACAACATCGCAAAAGCACACTCAGGTTTATCTGTATTTGCTGGTGTTGGTGAGCGTACTCGTGAAGGTAACGACTTCTATCACGAAATGAAAGATTCTAACGTTCTTGACAAAGTAGCAATGGTCTACGGTCAGATGAACGAGCCACCAGGTAACCGTTTACGCGTTGCGTTAACTGGTTTGACTATGGCTGAATACTTCCGTGATCAAAAAGACGAAAATGGTAAAGGTCGTGACGTATTATTATTCGTCGACAACATCTACCGTTATACACTTGCGGGTACTGAAGTATCAGCATTGTTAGGTCGTATGCCATCTGCAGTAGGTTACCAACCTACACTTGCAGAAGAAATGGGTGTTCTTCAAGAGCGTATTACATCTACTAAATCTGGTTCGATCACATCGATCCAAGCAGTATATGTACCTGCCGATGACTTAACAGACCCATCGCCTGCAACTACATTTGCTCACTTAGATGCAACAGTAGTATTGAGCCGTGACATCGCATCTTCTGGTATTTATCCAGCGATCGATCCACTTGACTCAACTTCACGTCAGTTAGACCCATTAGTTGTTGGTCAAGAGCACTATGAAATTGCGCGCGCAGTACAAAACGTATTGCAACGCTATAAAGAGCTTAAAGACATCATCGCAATCTTGGGTATGGATGAATTGGCAGAAGAAGATAAGTTGGTTGTTTACCGTGCGCGTAAAATCCAACGTTTCTTCTCTCAACCATTCCACGTAGCTGAAGTATTTACTGGTGCTCCTGGTAAATTAGTACCACTTAAAGAAACGATTCGTGGCTTTAAAGGTCTATTAGCTGGTGAATACGATCACATCCCAGAACAAGCGTTCTATATGGTTGGTGGTATTGACGAAGTGATTGCTAAAGCTGAGAAACTCTAATTTAAGGAGATCATCTCATGGCGACTATGCAATGTGATGTCGTAAGTGTTAAAGAGTCTATTTACTCTGGCGCAGTGACGATGTTAATCGCGAAAGGTGCAGGTGGTGAACTTGGTATTTTGCCAGGACACGCTCCACTTGTAACTTTGCTTCAACCGGGCCCGATTCGTGTTCTGTTGGAAAATGGTACAGAAGAAATCGTCTATGTATCTGGCGGTGTTTTAGAAGTTCAACCTCATGTTGTAACGGTTCTTGCAGATACTGCAATCCGTGCTGACAATTTGGATGAAGCTGCAATTTTAGAAGCACGTAAAAATGCTGAACAATTGCTTGCAAACCAAAAGAGTGATTTGGACTCAGCTGCTGCTTTGGCATCTCTTTCAGAGATCTCAGGCCAGCTTGAAACAATCCGTAAAATCAAAAACCGCGCTCAATAAGACGCGGTTCGAGATTGAAAAAGCCACCGTAAAGGTGGCTTTTTTTATTCTTGAAAAGAAAATTAAGAATCAGTTTTTGAATCTGATTTTTCATCTCCTGCCATAATCAGTGCAGCGAGTTTGACCATATCCATTTGGATAGTATTAAGTTGCTTCTCAATTTGGTCGAAATCAATTTGTTCTAATTTTCCATTTAATAACGGCATACTTAAAGCTTGTTGGTTTGCTTGTAGTAGGTTTTGACGAATATTTTCAACTTCCTGACTTCTTATATCTAAAGTCAATAATGCTTGATTTAAGCCTTTTAGTTGCTGTTTTAATGTCGTTACAGTTGTTTTTAGCTCTTGCTTATCTTCATCTTGAATGGCTTGTTCAACATCAAGTTGAGTGTCTTTAAGCTTTTCAATATAGTCGCCAGCTTTTAACTGTAAGTTAGCCGCGTCACGAACGATATAAAAAACATTACCGCTTTTTAACTCAGTTTTATTTTTTGTAGGTGTAATTTCTTGTGAAGAATCATCTGCTTGTTCTGATACTTGGTCATTAGTTTGAGCAGACTCTTGTTCCTTAGCATGGTCTTGTGCCTGATCGCATCCAAGTAACAACATACCTGAAGCAAAAATCACAAATGGAAAAAATGCGCCTTGTAAAACTTTTTTCATAACTATACACATACCAAGTAAAGCAAGTGCGTACTATATGCATAAAATATGTAGAAATAAGGTATTGTTGCAAATGAACAACATTTTGACCAGACAATAAAAAAGAGCGCTGTAGCACTCTTTTTTTATGAAATTGCTATAAAAATTATTTAGCTAACTCTGCTTCAACTGCTTTTACAATTTGTTCATCATCTGCTGTTAAGTTTGGGGCAAAACGAGCAACAACTTCACCATTTTTATTTACTAAGAATTTCTCAAAGTTCCATAACACTTCTGGAGCAGGGTTCGTTGGAATACCTAAGCCTTCTAAACGCTCGCGGAAAGGACCTTCGCCAATGCGTTCTGGTTGAGCTGCTGTCAGTGCTTGATAAAGTGGGTGCTTATCTTCGCCTACTACAGAGATTTTTGAGAAAAGCGGGAAATGAACATCGTAGTTTAATGAACAGAATTGTTGAATTTCTTCATCCGAACCAGGTTCTTGTTCTTTAAAGTTGTTTGCAGGGAAACCTAAAATTTCAAGACCTTGATCTTTCTTTGCTTGATAAAGCTTTTCTAAGCCTTCGTATTGTGGAGTTAAACCACATTTAGATGCTGTGTTTACAATTAATAAAACCTTACCTTTATATTGATCAAGGTCAACCGCTTCGCCTGAAATAGCTTTTACTGGAATGTGATATACAGATTGAGTCATGAGTCTTTCCTGAAGATTGTAATTGATATCAAGTAACGCATTTGTTTTAACTGCTATTGTTGAGGAGTGCAATAATATTCGTGTTCAAAAAATAAAAAGAGAAGAAAAAGCAATCTATGAGCTAATTGTTTCTGATTTGAACAGGGGTCTGGCCTGTATATCTCTTAAAAAATTCAATAAAACTGGAACTGTGTTGATAACCTAAATCATATGCTAAACGTTTAATAGGCATGCCTTGTCGAATTTGATGAATGGCATAAACAATTTTGGCTCTATTACGCCATTCGGATAAAGAAAGTTGTAACTCTTGTTGGCTTAAACGCAATAAATGACGATCACTGACTGAAAAATTCTGAAGTAATTGCTGTAAAGAGTGATTAAAAAATAATGGGTCTGAAAGTTTTTCTAAAATTGGTAGTAAAACTGGATGACGTGTTTGGGGTAAGTAATGAGAATATGCTGTGGCTTGTTGTAACTGATCAAATAGAACTTGCAAAAGATGTTCTAAATATTCAGGTTTTCCATTTTGTTTTTGCTGCTCCAAAATTTGTAAAACCAGAGTTCGAAAGAAAGGCTGAATACTAAAGCATTTACAGGCATCACCTAAAATAGAACAGAGGCTAGGGTGTAGTCGAATACAGATATAGTGAATTTCATGATCGATATGAGTAGATTGATGGACCGTTTGAGGTGGAATCCAAAGTCCATAGCTTGGAGGAGATAAGTAGATTTGTTCTTCTACTTGCATTTCCAAAATGCCATTCAAACTGAAATTAAAATCTCCCCAAAGTGAAGCATGAGGACGAACAATATCTTCTTTTTCATATAGAAATTCATGAACTTCTATATTGTTCAATAAGGAAAATTGTTGGTCCTCATTTTTCATCTATTTACTCTGAATAATATTTTAATTTTCACAAGTCGCTTTAGGATTATTTAAGCCTTTGGCAAAGGTAAATGTACTAATTAATGCTAAAGCAACGAAGCTTAATACACCATAAATTAAAGTATTTTCATTGAAATGATCAACTACATAGCCACCTAATAATGAGCCTGTCGCAATCATGACTTGGAACATACCAACAAAGAGCGGCATGCCTTTTTCCACTGCATGAGGTGCGTGTACAAACATCCATATATTGGCAGAGGTAGGAAAGGCACCGAATGCAAAGCCCCATAGTGCAGTCAAAACGATGGCACCAAATTCATGAATAGCAAAGATAGGAAAGCCGAAAAACACGATTGCAAAACATGTTCCAACGAAGGCTAGAGTGTAACGGACGTTTAAGTTGCCGCTATATCCTGCAAATGCATTTCCAAAAATACCAGCAATTCCGTAAAGCAATAGTAATGAACTAATAGTGGTACCGTTGAATCCTGCAATATTCTTAAAGAAAGGTGCTAAATAACTATAAGCACAGAAGTGAGCAAGACCAATTAATAAAACAATTAACATGCCACTACGTGCCTTAGGAGTGCGTAATAGTGCTGGTAAATCTCTTATGTGAATTGCTGAGTCTGGTACAAGTTTAGGCAAGAAAATAAGTTGAAGTACGAGTACAACAAGACCGATCGCAGCGGTAATACCAAATGCACTACGCCACCCATAAAACTCACTTAGCCATGTTCCAATCGGGACTCCTAGTACAGTGGCAAACGTTACACCAGCCATGACTACAGCAGTTGCTTTAGCAATAGGTAAATGTGCAGGTGCGAGCTTGCCGCTTAATGCAATAGCTGTGGCCCAGAAACCGCCAATTGAGATGCCTAAAATTAAGCGGCTCAGTAATAAAACATGGAAGTTTTCTGCAAAAGCAGTAATGGTATTGGCAATCACCATAATTGCTGTCAGTAAAATAAGAACATAACGACGGTCAAGTTGTTTTACTGAAACAGGTAATAGTGGGGCCGCAATCGCTGCCATAATGCCGGGTACGGTAATAATAAGACCAGCTGTACCCACAGAAATATGTAAATCAGCTGCAACGCTATTTAAAACACCAACAGGTAAAAATTCACTTGTTACTAATGCAAATGCTGCAATGGCAACGGCCAAAATGGCAAACCAGCTCCCTTGAGTGGAGGTCATGGGTCGCGGTTTAGAGGTAGTAGATTGGTCCATAATAAATCCTGACTTGGCTAAATTTGGAGTGAAGAAAGGCAATTTTTTAATTAACTAACGATCATTATGAAAATAAAATAGTTGATAAAAAATCGAACGTCAATTAATTTAATAACGATTGTTATAAAAATAGATGTGATCTTTATGACAAATAGGCATGAAACAGATCTTGCTGTTAACGAAGACACGCTAAAAAAGAAGCGTGGACGCCCTAAATGCTTTGATGAGCAACAAGTGTTAGAAAAAGCAATGTTACTTTTTTGGGAACATGGCTATGAAGCAACGTCTATTAGTGACTTGACGCAGGCTTTAGAAATTACAGCACCGAGTTTATACAGTACTTTTGGTGATAAGGCAGGCTTGTTTTATAAAAGCATTGATTACTACTTAGCTCATGAAGCATGTCCTATTGAAACAATCTTTTTAGAAGCAAAAACTGCAAAAATTGCTTTTGAGTTATATCTTTATGACAATGTGAAACGACTGGTTCAACCCAATAAACCAGCAGGTTGTATGTTGGTCGTTGCGGCGATGAATTGCTCTGATGCAACTCAAGATGTACAGCAAAATTTATTAGATAAACGTATAAAGACCAAAGAAAAATTATTAAAACGTCTAGAACAAGGTGTAGAGCAGGGCGACTTATCTGCTAATGCTCCTCTACAAGAAATGACTGATTTTTATGCCACCGTTATTCAAGGGTTGACTATTCAGGCGAGAGATGGCGCGAGTACTGAGCAACTACATAAAGTGGTAGAACATGCCATGAAAGCTTGGGCATTATTTTAAAAAATTAATGATGTCCTAAGTTCAATATCAATGTCGGAAATACGATATTTCAATTTATTAAGACATTCTTCAGAATAAAATCTCTTTTGTAGATGGTGTATTACTATGAGTCAGGTCATGAAATATCACAAATGGGCATTTATTTTTCCCATTCTGGCAGTACTGATTTGGTCTTTAAATATTGTAGTCACCCGCTATGTCTCAGATTATATTTCTCCTGTCAGCATTAGTTTTTATCGGTGGTTAATAGCCTTTATTATTTTAACGCCATTTATGCTTTTACCAGTTTGGAGACAACGACAGCTGGTAAAAATGTATTTGCCTAAGCTTGCAGTATTGAGTGCATTTGGGATGGTGCTTTATCAAGGTCTTGCCTATACAGCGGCTCATTATACTAGTGCGACCAATATGGGAATTGTGAATGCCTTTATTCCGATCTTCACTATTTTTGTTTCGCTTGCCATTTTAAAAGATGTGCCTAATCGATTTGCAGTCTTTGGCAGTATTTTGTCTTTTGCAGGCTTGCTATATGTCATGTGTCAGGGCGACATTAACCAGTTGTTAAGTGCTGGCGGTCATCTTGGTGATGCACTCATGATTGTTGCTGTGTTCTTCTATGCATTTTATGGGGTTTTCCTTAAAAAATGGCAGCTTCCACTTCCAATCATGACAAGCTTATACGTTCAGATTGGTTTTTCTGTATTGTTCCACCTTCCTTTGATTTTCTGGTTTGGTCTTGATGGCTTGAATGCACAAAATGCGCCAAGTGCAATTTATGCAGGTGTATTTGCGTCTTTAATTGCGCCGTTAGTTTGGATGTTAGCAGTACAACAACTTGGACCAAATAGAACAAGTATATTTATGAACTTGGTCCCTGTCTTTACAGCAGTTATAGCAAGCGTTTGGTTATCTGAGCAATGGACGATCTATCATACCTTCGGCGGAATTATGATTCTGGTAGGTATTATTATGGCTCAAAAGAAGGTTAATTCTAAAAAATCGGATCTATTACCGGAGCAAAACTAAAGTCATTGAAAAAACTATGGCATATTTTGAAAAAACTGATGAAAATATGCCATATTTTTCTTAGTTAAAGTTTTTCTATATGATTTATAAATAGATTATAAAAACAAGTTGAAATATAAATATTAAAAAAGACGAGTAAAAATATTAATATAATTTTAACTTATAAGCGAAAAATTCTAAATTCCCTACACTTTTCATGCTTTTTTTAGAGAAATAATATATTTCTCTCCTCTAGCCTCTTAACACATAATAGCGACCACTACGAAAGACGCTATTTTAAGCAATTTTTCTTTCGTTCCAGAGATATCCAAACCCTCTGGATGTGGTATATACCCATCCTTTTTTATGCTCAGTTATCCCTATATAACTGAGCTTTTTTTTGTCTAAAATTATGGGCGAATGACTTCACCAGTTAAGGCATTAATGATTCGACTTGGTTGCTGACTTTGCCCTAAGTCACCATTAAGATAGTTTAATTGTGAACCAAAGTATTGGCAGGCATCTTGTAATGAATGAGCCGGTTCTTGTCCACTCGGGTTTGCACTCGTCGATACAATGAAGCCATGAAAAGCATTACATAAAGCGACACATAAAGGATGGGTTGTTACTCGTACAGCAACAAGCGGGTGTTCGCCCTTAATCCATGAAGGAATATGTTGATCGGCTGGCAATAGCCAGGTCGTGGCTCTTTCTGATGGTTGATGGTTAGACCAGCAATCAATAATTTCTTGTTGAGTCGTTTGCGGTAATGAAGTCAGTAAATGCTCGACTTGACTAATGTGTCCAGCTAATAAAATGACGCCCTTTTCAATAGGGCGCTGCTTCAATTCAAGAATTTTTTGAAAAGCTTGTTCATTAAATGGATCACAGCCTAATCCCCAGACTGCCTCAGTTGGATATGCCAAAACTTGACCTTGTTGTAAACATTCGGCTGCTTCGGTCACTGAGGTCGTAATCATGGTAATACTTTCCTTTTAATCAAACAGAATCGTTATTGTGCGCCCTAATACTAAGAACGACAACGTAAATACAGCCCTGATTGTTGCATACATAAACCGAGTAGTTCTAGTTCCATCAGTGAAGAGGTCAGTTCAGAAACTGCAACATTATGATGAATAACAAGCTGGTCAATATTCTGGCCTACCCAGTCTAAAGACTGATAAAGGTCAATTAAATGCTCAGGAATTTCTGGGGTATTTACATTAACTTCTTCAGTTTGACTTTGTTGCTGACTTTGCCATTGAGTTGGCAATGCAAGATCTTCAATAATTTGTTCAGGATGGTCGACTAAAATTGCACCTTCACGAATAAGTTGATGGCATCCTTGATGAAACTCACTATAAATATGGCCCGGAATGGCAAATACGGTTTTGCCTTGTTCAGCAGCTTTATTGGCCGTGATGAGTGAGCCACTTTTTAAAGTCGCTTCCACAACTAATACGCCTAAACTCAGACCGCTAACAATTCGGTTTCTACGTGGGAAATGTTGCTGTAAGGGCGGTGTCCCCGGTAAAAACTCAGTAATAATGGCGCCGTTCTGAGCCAAAATATGTTCTGCCAGTTTTTTATTTTGAGCTGGATAAGTACTATCTAAGCCCGTACCAGTGACTGCGATTGTACGTTGATGGGCGGATGCACCTTGGTGGGCTGCTTCATCAATGCCATAAGCCAGACCACTACTAATAAAAAAGCCCTTTTCACTTAAGTAATAGGCAAAATCATAAGCTACCTGACGACCATGTGGGCTTGGTTTTCGGCTACCGACAATCGCGATTTGTGGTTGCAATAAAGCTTGAGCTTGGCCTTTCCCGAAAATAATAGGTGGATGATCTGTATAAGGAAGCAATTGAGTAGGGTAGCCAGAGTCATCAGGTGTCAAAATAAAATCAGTATGTTGATGAACTTGTTGTACAAGCTGTTCGAACTGAGCCTGACCTTGGACTGTTTGAAATTCGTTTACACGCTTTAAGTGATTCGCATGTAGCCCAAGAGAGGGCCATTCTGCTAATCCATTAGGTTGAGTTGCTTTTTCACAGTTTCCAAAATAATCAATAATTTTTTTAAAACTGACTAATGAGTGCTGCACCAAATACCACACTTTAAGTGTGTGGTAATGGTGTGAAGTAAGTTGGGTGAGCATTGTAAAAGGTACATCCAGCATTAATCATTAAAGCGAGGTGGCTGAATGCTTGAACCGACTTTAATAGGCAAATCGCTTTCTAGGACATAAGCATAGCTAAGCTGATCAAAAGTTCTAAAAACCATCAGACTACCAATCTGTTGACCAGGAAGTTGAATCGCCTCTTTGGTTTTAGGGTCGCGAATCGTCTCTCCTTGTTGGTCAATGTCAAAAACTTGACCTACCTGAACACCTTGCGCTGTACCACGGTCCAAAGTCACGACACTATTTTTTGCAGCTCTACCAATTGACCCCATGACACGAATGATTTTGCCGCCGTCAGTCACTTGTTTTGCATCTACGGGGTAAAACAATGTTGGTAAATTAGCTTGTTCTTCAGGCATAACACGATCGCCACGACGTACTTCACCATCATAGCTATCTGTAAGTTCTAAGGCGGTGATGTCTTTTTCAGTAGACATTGCAACACCCGAAGCAACCTGTGACAGCTCAATGCCTAGACTATGCTTTTTACCTTTACTGTCTGTAAAATAGTAAGGTTCACCTTCGCGATAAACTGCATAGCGTTGACCATGAACTAAGCCTTGTCCTCGTGCATAAATAGTTTGACCTTTTCCTGCAAGTACACGTTGATCAGCTGTACCAACAACATAAGGTGTATTGGTAATTGAGTCAGCTGGTAAAATAGTACTGTTCTCTAACCACTGTTTAATATGTTCAAGTGGAATAACAGGAACACTATTATTTAATGCTTCGACGCGAACTTGTGGTTGCAGGTTTGTGGTTTGACCTGTGTAGCGGCGGATAATACCGACACAGCCGTCGCCTTCGTCTTTACCGACTAGGGGGCGACCATCTAGGCTACATAATAGTAATCGGTCACCCGGATAGATCCAGTGCGGATTTTTTACATGTTGATTACTTGCCCAGATTTCAGGCCAGCGCCATGGTTTATTTAGAAAATGTCCCGAAATATCCCATAGTGTATCCCCGCGTTTTACAATGTACACATTGGGTGCATTGCTTTTAAGAGAAGGTGGATTATGGTTTGGGCTGGCAGCATGAACCTCTGCTACCGTACCAAGCGCAACTCCTGTACAGAGTGCTAAAGCAAGTAAATGCTTTTTTATCCCCAAAGCATGAAATTGAACCATGCCGTCAAAAACCTTTTTCATTATGATAATTCCTAAAAATTATGCGTGCAGATGCGTTATAATAGGCGGCTAACACACAATTTTTCGATGAAGTATTTCCTTCATTTGGTTTTTCAATCAATGGCATAAGTGAGGACGTCAGTATGGCCTTATTACCTATTTTAAGTTTTCCTGATCCCCGTCTTCGTACCATTGCTAAGCCTGTTGAAGAAGTTACTGATGAAATTCGTCAACTTGCAGCAGATATGCTTGAAACCATGTATGCGGCACCAGGTATTGGTTTAGCAGCTTCTCAGGTCGATCGTCATATTCAGCTTATCGTCATAGATTTGTCTGAATCTAAAGATGAACCTTTGGTTTTCATTAACCCCAAAATAACTCCACTGACTGAAGAGACGCAGCCGTACGAAGAAGGCTGTCTATCAGTGCCACAAATATACGACAAAGTTGATCGCCCGTCACGTGTGAAAATCGAGGCAATTAACCTTGAAGGTCAAGCATTTGAGATAGAAGCTGACGGACTTCTCGCTGTTTGTATCCAACATGAAATGGATCACTTAAAAGGCAAATTGTTTGTGGATTATTTGTCGCCACTTAAACGTCAGCGTGCACGCGAAAAAGTCGAAAAGATTGTTCGTCAACGCGAGCGTGAAAAAGTTGCGGTAAAACGTTAAAAGTTTTTCAAACATTATAGTGTGGATGTGATTTTTGGTTTTTCGTAGTGGTCTGTTGCTCGCATGTGCAGCAGTGTTTTTACAGATTGCGGTATTTCTACAGCCGCTATTACCGAAGCAATATCAAATTGCTCCGGTCTGTGAAACTATTACCCGTGCTTTGCTTAAACCCAAGACACAGACGGAAACCATGTCACATGCCATGCATCATTCACATCACGAACACCATATCGAACAGGCACAAGTACCTGAACATCATGACCACCATGATGCAAATCACCAGTGCCAATATTGTACCGTCTATGCCAATCTCGTTTTACCACCTGAATTTGGCGTAAAAGAGGTACTCGTTCGTATACAAGTTCGCTTAGTCGCCTATCAACAAGCATTTCGACATGTTTATTTTGCGCTACAGCGACTCTTCTTACTCCCGCAAGGGCGAGCGCCGCCTCTATTTGCATAAATAAAAGCAATTTTTTGTTGGGGTCTTGATTGACTTCAATATCACTTTATTTATGTTTTAGAGCGTATAAAAATGCCACATTCTAAATTTTTACTACAACCTTTATGGGTTGCGATGCTTGCTGTCTCTTATTCGTGTCTGGTTTTTGCTGATTCAGAAAAAAATGATGCCGATACCAAAACACTTCACTCATTAGCACCTATTGTTGTTACAGCACAACAAAGTAACGATGCAAATGGCTTGATTGTACATGCAGACCCAAAACAGCCAATTCAGCCAGTACCTGCTACAGACGGTGCAGACTATTTACAAAGTATTATGGGTTTTAACTCGATACAAAGCGGTGGAACAAATGGTGATGTGACATTCCGAGGCATGTTTGGTTCACGTATCAAAATTCTAACGGACGGCACAGAGAACTTAGGTGCATGTCCAAACCGTATGGATGCTCCAACTTCTTATATTTATCCAGAAAGTTATGACCGTATTTCTGTCATTAAAGGTCCGCAAACTGTTCAATATGCCAATACAGGTTCGGCAGCTACGGTACTTTTTGAACGTCAACCTGAGAAACTTACCTCTGAAAAACCTTATCGTGGGCAAGCAAGTGTTTTGCTAGGTTCATATGGACGTATTGACCATAATGTTGAGGCGGCAATTGGCGATGAAAAAAAATATATTCGTTTAAATGCCAACCGTTCAGAGTCTAATAGTTATCAAGACGGTGACGGCAATACCATACCTTCAGCATGGAAGAAGTGGAATGCTGATGTAGCGCTTGGCTTTACTCCAGATGAAGACACATGGATTGAACTCACAGGTGGAAAATCTGATGGTGAATCGCTTTATGCTGGACGTTCAATGGACGGATCTCAATTTGCGCGAGAAAGTTTAGGTCTGCGGTTCGAAAAGAAAAATATCACTGATGTCATTAAGAAAATTGAAGGGCAGGTGAACTACAGCTATAACGACCATATTATGGATAACTTTAGCTTGCGCACACCGCCATTAGTTGAAATGAACCATGGTGGTATGACCATGCTCATGCCAAACGCGATGGCAATGGAAGTGACACGTCGTACACTAAACTCGCGTTTAGCCATGACCTCTGAATGGAATAAGTGGAGCCTAATCACAGGTGTAGATTCTCAATTTAATAAACATGGCGGTAGCATGTCATCGCCAAATATGCTTTCAATGAATATTCCATACCGTCAAGATATGCGTTTTCAATCATACGGTGCTTTTGGTGAACTTGGTTATCAAAGGAACGATCTCAACAAATTGGTTACAGGTGCACGTTTAGATCGAGTCACAGTTGAAGATGAACGTGCCGACTCTAAAGCAAAAGGCTTTAATACTAAACTTGAAAAGACTTTACCGAGTGCATTCGTTCGCTGGGAAAATCAACATCCTGAACATGACCTAAAAAGCTATATCGGTTTAGGTTATGTAGAGCGTATGCCTGATTATTGGGAGCTTTTCTCGCCTAAACATGGGAACGCTGGCTCAACCAATACCTTTAACGGTGTCAATCCTGAGAAAACATTACAGTTGGATATGGGCTTCCAGCAGCAACATGGCGCTTTAAACACATGGGCTTCTGCTTATGCAGGCTTAGTAGATGACTACATTTTAATGAGCTACCACCATCATCCAAGTATGGGAATGGATGGGCATGATATGAGTCATGATATTACTGCGGGTGCCAAAAATATCGACGCAACCATCGCTGGTGCGGAAGCTGGTATTGGATATCAATTTACCGACCATATTCAGGCAGATTTGAGTGCCATGTATGCGTGGGGTAAAAACACCACAGATGACAAACCGCTACCTCAAATTTCCCCTTTGGAAGGTCGCTTAAATATTCGCTATGTAGCTGACAAATATAACTTAGGAATGTTATGGCGTGCTGTTGCTGAGCAAAACCGTGTAAGCCTACATCAGGGTAATATCGTGGGATATGACCTAAAACCAAGCAAAGGTTTTTCAACCCTTTCTTTAAACGGAAGTTACAACCTTCGTAAAGATATTGATGTATCTGTTGGCATTGACAACGTATTAGATAAAACCTACACCGAACACTTAAATAAAGCGGGAAGTGCAGGCTTTGGATTTGCGAGTGAAGAACAGTTCAATAATATCGGAAGAAATTATTGGGTTCGTATGAGCATGAAGTTTTAATCAGCTTAATGAATTAAATGAACTGAAAGAATTAATTTAAAGAGAGAAATGAAATGACAAATAAATTATCGCCTGAACAATCTTGGTGGGGATGGAAGTTACTTATTGTGACTTCTATCTTGGCTTTATTATTTATGATCATTTTTTACTGGGCAATCAACAATGAGCCTGATTATATGCCTAGCCAAAAAAATAAGCAGATGATGGAGACACATGAGCAAATGAATCAAGCTGAAATGCACATGCACAGTTCATCAGCTCAATAAGTTCTTTAAAACTTGGAAAAGGAAGTCTGGTTAACAGGCTTTCTTTTTTATTTTAGGTTTTAAAAATTATTGATGTATTCTCGCTAAGATTTTTGCCTTACTTTGATTCTGATAAAGCCTATTGCGGATAAAGCATAGGACTTCGAAAAGTACAGCATAAATCCTTTGTAAGTATGAATAATATGCTTTTTACCATGATACGTTATGAGATGCAGAACAATTTTCTTATCTCAGAACAACAACTTAAACGCGAATTATCGAGCATAATACTTGTATATTTAAATCGAAAATAAATTATTAAAATAATTATTTATATAAAACAGCATCTTAACTTGGTATTTGGTTTAAAAGTAAACGTTCAAGTCATTATTTTTTAATTTTCGCTTGCAAAGGGTTCTTAATCCTCTATAATGCACATCCATCGGCGGTGATGCAGA
>NZ_JAVQNN010000028.1:0-35700 GCF_031798975.1 Acinetobacter sp. V110_1
CGTTTACGTGTGGTTTATTACGTTCAAACTTGGCTTTAGCCATGATGATCTTCCTTTATTAACTACTCATGGAGGGTCACCCCATGAGCACTTGGTTTTCAACTAAGAATTAGTTAGGGCTTATAGTAATCGAAAGATTACTCGTCGTCACCTTTTTTACCGCCAGCTTGGAATTTAGCAATGATGCCTTCAGCCACGTTACGTGGAGTTTCAGCATATTTAGCAAATTCCATTGAGTAAGTCGCACGACCTTGAGACATAGAACGCATTTGAGTCGCGTAACCAAACATCTCAGCAAGAGGAACTTCTGCTTTAATTGCTTTTGTTCCACCAGGAAGATCGTCCATACCTTGAACCATACCACGACGACGGTTTAAGTCACCCATGATATCGCCCATGTAGTCTTCTGGAGTTTCTACTTCAACTTTCATGATAGGTTCAAGAAGGATAGGATCCGCTTTCATGAAACCATCACGGAAGGCATAAGAACCAGCCATTTTGAACGACAATTCGTCAGAGTCGACATCGTGGTAAGAACCGTCGAAAAGAACAGCTTTAACGCCTACAACTGGGTAACCAGCCAAGACACCATTCTTCATACGTTCTTGAATACCTTTATCAACTGCACCGAAGAATTCTTTAGGTACTACACCACCAACAACTTCTTCAGCGAATTCGTATTCTTTACCAGCAGCTTCAACGTCAAGCGGTTCTAAACGAACATATACGTGACCGAATTTACCTTTACCACCAGTTTGACGTACGAATTTACCTTCTTGCTCAACAGTTTTCTTAATCGTTTCACGATAAGCAACCATTGGTTTACCGATATTCGCTTCAACACCGAATTCACGCTTCATACGGTCAACGATGATGTCAAGGTGAAGCTCACCCATACCAGCAATAATTGTTTGACCAGATTCTTCATCAGTACGTACACGGAACGATGGATCTTCTTTCGCCAAACGACCTAAAGCGATAGACATTTTTTCTTGGTCTGCTTTAGTTTTTGGTTCAACAGCCAATGAAATTACTGGCTCTGGGAATTCCATACGCTCAAGAGTAATGATGTTTTTCTCATCACATAATGTATCACCAGTTGTAACGTCTTTAAGACCTACACACGCTGCGATATCACCTGCACGGATTTCTTCAAGATCTTGACGCTCGTTCGCGTGCATTTGCACGATACGGCCGATACGTTCACGCTTAGATTTAACTGGGTTATAAACCGGATCACCTTGTTTAAGAACACCAGAGTAAACACGTACGAATGTTAAGTTACCTACGAATTTGTCGTTCATGATTTTGAACGCAAGCGCAGAGAACGGAGCTTCGTCAGATGCTTCACGAGACGCTTTAGTTTCGTCTTTGTCGTCAAGGATACCTTCGATCGCTTTAACTTCTGTAGGTGATGGTAAGAATTCAATTACAGCGTCCAACATACGTTGAACACCTTTGTTCTTGAACGCAGAACCACAAAGCATTACTTGAATTTCAGAAGCTAATGTACGAGCACGTAAACCAGCGATGATGTCTTCTTTAGAAAGATCACCTTCTTCTAGGTACTTGTCCATTAATTCTTCAGAAGCTTCAGCAGCTGCTTCAACCATGTTAGTACGCCATTCTTGAGCAGTATCAACTAGGTCAGCAGGAATATCACCGTATTCAAACTTCATACCTTGAGAAGCTTCATCCCAGATGATTGCCTTCATTTCGATAAGGTCAACAACACCTTGGAATGTGTCTTCAGCACCGATTGGCACAACGATTGGCACAGGGTTACCGCCCAAACGTGTTTTCATTTGTTCAACAACACGGAAGAAGTTTGCACCAGTACGGTCCATCTTGTTCACGAATGCTAAACGAGGCACTTTATATTTGTTTGCTTGACGCCATACAGTTTCAGACTGAGGCTGTACACCACCAACTGCACAGTAAACCATGCACGCACCGTCAAGAACACGCATAGAACGTTCAACTTCAATTGTGAAGTCTACGTGTCCCGGTGTATCAATTACGTTGATACGGTGTTGTTGGAATTGGTTAGCCATACCAGACCAGAAACAAGTTGTAGCAGCAGAGGTAATTGTAATACCACGCTCTTGCTCTTGTTCCATCCAGTCCATTGTTGCTGCACCGTCGTGTACTTCACCAATTTTGTGAGATACACCTGTGTAGAACAAAATACGTTCAGTTGTAGTTGTTTTACCTGCGTCAATGTGCGCAGAGATACCGATGTTACGGTAACGAGTAATTGGGGTTTGGCGAGCCATGATGTCTACATTCCTAAATGTTATCTTTAAAACAGGGCGCATCAATTAAATTGATGCGCACGAATACTCAAATGGGGCAACTTAAATACCCGCAAAGCCCCCACTTTGGTAGAGAGCGATGTTGAATCTAGCTACTGTATGCATGAGTATTCTCCTGATTAGGGACTGTTTTATCCGCTTAGAAACGGTAGTGAGAGAAGGCTTTGTTAGCTTCTGCCATACGATGCACGTCTTCACGTTTTTTGATCGCGGCACCTTTGCCTTCAGCTGCATCAAGCAACTCGCCAGCAAGACGTAAAGCCATAGTTTTTTCAGAACGCTTAGCAGCAGCATCTACTAACCAACGCATTGCTAAGGCAGTACGACGGGATGGGCGTACTTCCATAGGTACTTGATAAGTAGCACCACCAACACGGCGTGCTTTTACTTCGACCATAGGACGAACTTTCTCAAGAGTAGTCTCGAAAAATTCAACTGGGTCTACTTTGTTTTTTTCTTGAACGCGTTCTAAAGCACCGTAAACGATACTTTCAGCAATAGATTTTTTACCATCTTGCATTACGTGGTTCATGAATTTAGCGATTGTTTGGCTGCTAAATTTTGGATCTGGAAGGATCTCACGAGCAGCGACTACGCGACGTCTTGGCATTTTAATACACCTAATAATATGACACTTCAGGATAATCCAGCAGTTTGTACAAGTGTCATGTACACGACGCTGGCCTTACTATACGTCGCTTGAATTACAAATCTATGAAGAATTCAAACAAGCGAAACGCTAAAGGGCTTTTAGACTAGTTTCCTAGAATTACTTCTTAGGACGCTTAGTACCGTATTTAGAACGTGATTGATTACGATCTTTAACGCCAGCACAGTCCAAAGAACCACGAACGGTATGGTAACGTACACCTGGTAAGTCTTTAACACGACCACCACGGATAAGAACAACACTGTGCTCTTGTAAGTTATGACCTTCACCACCGATGTAGCTAGATACTTCAAAACCTGAAGTTAAGCGAACACGGCAAACCTTACGCATAGCTGAGTTAGGTTTTTTAGGTGTAGTTGTATAAACACGTGTACAAACACCACGACGTTGTGGACAAGCCTTCAACGCAGGAACTTTGGATTTTTCAACCAAAGTCGTACGACCCTTACGGATCAACTGATTCGTTGTTGCCATATGGCAATTCTCCCGTTATTAAAAAACCTTAAAAAGAAAACACCTCTTTTTAAGGGCACATAATTGTAAGCCAAGATGCAAAAATGGTCAACATGGCAATACTTACCAAATGTTGACCATATCAATGTTTGACAGGATGATTTACAAATTTAAATAAGGGTGAAACTTAATTTTCAAACCCTATCTTTGTAATTGTATTGTTAAGAGTACTTCTGATCCTCTACAACATCATCATTTTCAATTTCTAATGCTGGTTTTTGTTCACTGTGCTCATGCTCGACGACATGTTTTTCTGCAAGCTGTTCGATACCTTGATGAACATTTTCTTGCACTTTTTCTTCACTTTTTTCAGAAGTATTCGACTTAACCACAACAGATACTTTTGAAATTACATCATGATTTTCAATTTTATGATGTTGCGCTGCATGAACACTGCCATTTTCTCCAACATTTAACAGACGAGGACTCGCCTTTTGAATGAGAGTTACCGCAGCATAATAAGCTTGTAATGGTGATAAATGTTCGCTTGGGTGCTCATTTAAATAATGTCGTGCTGCACCAAAAATAGCTTGTGCCTTATGACCTACATCTTCTTGTAACTTCCAGCTATAAACAGCACTAAGTACTGCACCTGCCACTGGAGTAAACTTACCCACCGCAGCAAGTTGTGGAACTTTATTTAACCAGCTCCATTTAAACTCACCATTTTCATCGACTAACCAGCTTTTTAAAGTCTCAATATCATTTGAAGACCCAAGTACTTGTTGAAACTGTTGAATATCTTGTGTCTCTAACATATTACGTAAAGCTTTAAGTGCTAAAAGCACCGTCTGCTTCTCTGCAATCAGGCTGATATCAACTTCTTTAAAAATAAATTCAACGACGTCTTGGTCAGTGGCTTCAGTTAAATCAAAACCGTGTGATCTGCCTGTTTGATAAATTGTTCTTAAGACCAATACTAAAGAAACTGGAATGTCTATGGCTGCACCAACCATACCCGATACACCAGTAATCGCACCTTGAATACTTGCAATTAGTTTATTTTGTTCAATTAAAGCCTGACTTAAACGTTGTGAACGTGAAGTGTCTTTAGTCAGCTCAAATAGGTCTTTTGCACCCGCCTCTTCTAAGATTTTTTCAGTCAGCGTACTTTTTGAACTAAAGTCATTTAGCCAATCAAATAAATAGCTCGATATTTTTTCATTCCAGTCAGGCGAAATAAATGTCGCAATACCATTGACCTTTCTAAAATGACGGCCAAACACCTGACGAGTAACTTTAGGTAAATGTTCACGTAACATTTGTTGTGGGCTTTCATACTGTTCCACTTCAAACGGACTTTTACTTCTAGCATTACCTTCTACTGTTTTACCACTTGCAAGTGGCTCAACTAACTTACTAACCTCACCTATTTGGCTTTGCTGCAAGATGTTTAAACCAGTAGAACTGAGCTTTTTAGCCACTCCGAAGACCTGAGAAAACAAATTGTCAGATTGATTATTATTAAATTTTGTCATCCAGTACCTCGATTTTTTAATTTATCTAATTAGAGATAAATACTAGGTGGAATGTGGATTTATCTCAACTTGAATGTGTGTATTTTAGTTAACCCTAAATGCAACATACTATGTATTTGGTTATTTTTTTTAAATGCAAAATTGACATAAAGATTTGCCATAAGAAATAAAAAACCTTTCTGCTATCATGGTAACAACGAAAACATATGTCTAATGTTCTTACAGCTATATTCTCCTATCATTTAATAGCTGCTCATGTTCATAGACTTTAAATATCACCATAAAGGGACCTGTAGATGAAACGTGTTGTAATCACTGGTATGGGTATTAACTCATGTATCGGTAACTCTTTAGAAGCAGTTACTCACTCACTTCAAAATGGAATCTCCGGGACACGTTTTAACCCAACTTATGCTGAACTCAATTTTAAGAGTCATGTCAGCGCTGCTGCAGAACAAGATTTTGACAATATTGATCGTAAATTAAAACGATTCATGGGCGTATGTGCGATGTACGCTTATAACTCTGCTGTTGCCGCTGTTGAACATGCTGGCTTAAAAGCAGAAGATTTAGCAGATAATCCACGTTATGGTATTGCTGGCGGTTCAGGTGGTGGTTCAACTGCTTCTGTTGTAGAAATGACTGAGCTTTTAGAAACTAAAGGTGCTCGTAAAGTTGGTCCTTTCTTCGTTCCACGTAACATGACGAACACAATTACTGCAAACGTTGGTGTTGCATTTAAACTTCAAGGTATTGCTCACTCAATCGCAAGTGCTTGTGCAACTTCTGCAGATGCAATTGGTTATGCATATAACCTTATCGCATTAGGCAAACAAGATCTTATGCTTGCTGGTGGTGGTGAAGAAGATCATTGGTCTCAAAGCTTATTGTTTGATGCTATGGGTGCTTTATGTTCTAAATATAACGACACACCTGAAACTGCATCTCGTCCATATTCAAAAGACCGTGACGGTTTCGTTATTGCTGGTGGTGGCGGTTTCGTTGTTCTTGAATCTCTTGAACATGCTCAGGCACGTGGTGCAAAAATTCTTGCTGAAGTTGTTGCCTATGCTGCGAACAGTGACGGTGCAGACATGGTTGCTCCAAGCGGTGAAGGTGCGACTCGTTGTATCTTGATGGCTCTTGAAGAAGCTAAACAACACGGCGTAGAAAAAATTGACTATGTAAATACACATGGTACTTCTACACCAGCTGGTGACGTTACTGAACTTAAAGCAATGGAACGTGCTTTTGGTGAAGGTAAAGTTCCACCTTTAAGCTCAACTAAATCTATGACTGGTCACAGCTTGGGTGCTGCTGGTGTTCATGAAGCAATTTACTCTGTATTAATGCTTCAAAATGACTTTATTGCTCCAAACATTAACGTGACTGAGCTTGATGAAGGTACTGAAGGCTTTGATATTGTGCTTGAAAAACGTGATGCAAAATTGAATACTGTAATGAGTAACAGTTTTGGCTTTGGCGGTGTAAACGCTTGCCTAATTTTCAAGAAGTGGGATGCATAATCCCACCTAGGATTAACAATGGATGCACCTTCTGATGCTTTTTTGTGGGTAAAAGCATTACATATTATTGCTGTGGTTTGTTGGTTCGCTGCTTTGTTCTACTTACCACGTCTTTATGTTTACCATGCAATGAGTGATGATGCGGCAAGTCATCAACGCTTTGAAGTGATGGAACGTAAGTTGTATCGAGGTATTATGTGGCCGTCTATGATTGCCACATTAATTACCGCACACTTTCTTGTAGAGTGGGGCGATGCAACTCGACATTACCATGAAGCCACTTGGTTTTATCTAAAAGTTGGATTAGTGGCTTTATTAGTGGTTTACCATTTTGTTTGTGGTTACTATCGCAAAAAGCTTATTGGAAATGCTCACTATAAATCACATAAGTTCTGGCGCTTCTTCAATGAAATGCCAACCTTAATTTTATTTGCTGTTGTGATTTTAGTTGTTGTAAAACCTCAGTTTTAACTGGGGTTTTTTATTATCTAGGACTCTCACCTCCTTCTCTTATGCATTTTACTGACCCAACCTATTCATAATTTATTATTCAGAGCAAAAGACTTTTACACCAGCCTTAATACATTCTTATAAGAACATCTGATCTTTTTTATAAATTCAATCAACAGAAAGGATAAAGCATGAAAAGTCTGGCTTTTATTCATCGTAACGATACTCGCTTTGCGGTCGGTGATTTTTATCCAGTTCTTTCTGTTTTTTCCTACCATGAGTTAGGCAACACCCTCTCACCCTTCTTACTACTCGACCATTTGGGTCCCGGAAAAATTGCACCCTCTATAAAACGTAGAGGAGTTAATGATCATCCTCATCGTGGATTTGAAACGGTAACACTTGTTTATGCAGGTGAATTGGAACACAAAGATTCATCTGGTGGAGGTGGGTTTATAAGTGCTGGCGATGTGCAATGGATGACCGCAGCCTCTGGTGTGATTCATCGGGAATTGTTTAGTGAAGAGTTTTCTCGATCTGGTGGTGCTTTTGAAATGATTCAGCTTTGGGTCAATTTACCAGCAGCAGATAAAATGAACTCCCCTCGCTATCAAAGTTTAAAGAAAGCTGAAATACCAGTGGTGAAACTGGAAAATGAAGCTGGATTTGTACGTATTATTGCAGCGCAATTTAACCATGTTATGGGCCCCGCACTTACCCACACCCCTATTACTGTTTTGGATGTAGAGCTCCATACAGGTCAGCAAGCCACCTTCCCTGCTCAATCTGGTGAAACAGCTTTAGTTTATTTACGTTCAGGTCGGGCACAATTTCAAAAAGATGAAGAAGTTTTAGAGGAACAAGGCCTAGCAGTCATGTCAAATCAAGGAGAGCATTTCTCTATTACTGCCCTGCAAAGTTGTAAATTACTTATTCTGACAGGACAACCCATCACAGAGCCGATTAATGGTCATGGTCCATTTGTAATGAATACTTATGATGAGATTTTACAAGCCTATGATGATATTAAAAATGGAAGATTTACCAAGTAAAACAGCCTAACTGCCGCATGATAAACGAATGACAGTTATTTGTGTCTGTCTTTCAACATAGTTGATGTATGTTATGCTACAAATCAATAGATGAACTTATTTACTAGCAAAACTATGTTCACTCTCAACGCTTTTAAACTTGTCATATATCGACAATTTATTATTTTCACCCTTTTTATTTTTCGTCACTTAAAAAGTTATCCAATTCGATTTCTTACGCCTGAAGAAAAAGTTTTGGCGCAAAGGGTGTTTGGGGATTTGATAGATTGTGAACGACCTAAAATTATTGCTACTCGTTACTTACCTTGGCAATCTCATGGAATTTTGATGGCTCCAAATGGAAATATTTACGTCAATATTTCTGACTACAGTAGTAATTACGCGCTAGAGTCTAAATTCATTCAGGGTATTTTTATTCATGAATTGGCTCATGTCATGCAATACCAACAAGGTATTCATGTATTACTAAAAGGTGCTTTACTGCAATCTGCCTACTATCTGAGCCTTAAATATTACAATCCTTATAAATACACGTATCACCCTCAGAAAGCATTTAGCTCTTACAATATTGAACAGCAAGGAGAAATTGCTAGAGATATCTGTTCAGGTAAACTGCCAAATATTATTTGTTCACCTCACTTTGATTTGTAACTAAATAATCAAGATCGTCTTCTACGTAACTTTTTTTGCTAACTTACTGGTAGAAAATTTATAAACAAAAAAATATGAAAATAAAGTTGAGATCTAATTTTATTAATGTCAAATTATTGAAAATAAGTATAAAAACTTATTCCAAATTTTGGAGTGTTAAGGCAGTATACAAACAATAAAAATAATGAAGCTTGTTTCTATTGTATACAGAAAATCTCGTTATTTTTACGCAGAAAATATGTGATTGGTATATATTATTGATCTTGACATTTTTGTTTACTATTTTACTTGTTTATTATCGTGCCATACACATCGTTGAAAAATTATATTTATAAAAATCAACACTATGTGTATTTATATTCGTTATGATCTAGGATTAGGTTTGAATGAAAAGTTTTAAAGTTGCCCTTGCTCAGTTTTCTCCGCATATTGGCAATATTGACTCAAACACCCAAAAGATGATTGAGCAAGCAAATCAGGCGAAAAAACAAGACGCTGACCTGATTATTTTTCCTGAGCTTTCTGTGATTGGTTATCCAGCTGAAGACTTATTGTTACGTCCAAATTTAAATAAACGTATGCAAAAAGCTTTTGCTCAACTTAGTGAAGTTAAAGATATTGTGATGGTTTTCGGCTTCGTAAACCAAACAGAAGACGGCCAACGTTATAATTCAGCTGCTGTCATGAAAGACGGTCAGGTTTTAGGTGTCTTCAATAAGCACAACTTGCCAAACTATGGCGTTTTTGATGAAAAACGTTATTTCCAAAAAGGCCATCAGCACTTGGTGTTCGAATACTTAGGCCATAAGTTTGGTGTACTTATTTGTGAAGATATCTGGTCAATCAATACAGTTAAACAATTAAGCCAATTAAATGTTGATACTGTACTTGTACTTAATTCGTCGCCATATGAAGTGGGCAAACCACAGCATCGTATACAAACATTAAGTGAGCTTGCAAAACAGCTTCATTTAAACATTGTTTATGTCAACCAAGTCGGTGGACAAGATGATTTAATTTTTGATGGTACAAGTTTTGTCAGCAACCAAAATGGTGAAATTGCTTTACAAGCACCAAGCTTTAAAGAAGACCTCTACATTGCTGAATTTGACCGTGACACAAAACTCTATAAAGTTACCGAGTCTGCGCCTGCATTAGAAACTTTTGCAGAGATCTATCAAGGCTTAGTTATGGCAACGCGTGACTATGTAGAGCGTTCAGGTTTCCCTGGTGTGATCTTAGGTCTTTCTGGTGGTATTGACTCTGCCCTTACACTTGCTATTGCTGTTGATGCAATTGGTGCGGAAAAAGTACAAGCTGTAATGATGCCATATACTTACACTTCTCAAATTAGTGTAGAAGATGCGGCTGAACAAGCTCGTCGTATGGGTGTAACTTTTGGTATTGCTGAAATTCACTCAATCGTAAATAGCTTCATGCAAACGCTCTATCCGTTCTTTGGTAATTCACCAGCCGATGCAACTGAAGAAAATTTACAAGCACGTGCTCGTGGCACATTGCTTATGGGCTTATCTAACAAGTTTGGTAATTTAGTACTCGCTACTGGCAACAAGTCTGAACTTTCAGTTGGCTACTGCACACTTTACGGTGACATGGTGGGTGGCTTTGCAGTTCTAAAAGACGTTTATAAAACAATCGTGTTTGAACTAGCAAAATACCGTAATAGCTTAAGTGAAACACCTGTTATTCCTGAGCGTGTCATTACTCGCCCACCTTCAGCAGAACTTCGTCCAGATCAAAAAGACCAAGACTCTTTACCAGCGTATGATGTATTGGATGCCATCCTTTATGCATACATTGAAGAAGATTTAGGACAGGCAGACATTATTGCCAAAGGTTTTGATAAAGAAGTTGTTGAAAAAGTCATCCGTTTAGTTGATCGTAATGAATATAAACGTCGTCAAGGTGCGATTGGCCCGAGAATTACTTCTCGTGCATTTAGTCGCGAACGACGTTATCCGATTGTCAACGGTTGGACAGCGAATGACTGAGCAGAAAAACTCATCAAAAACCACAGCACTTGCTCAAGCACTTTTGCTTGAGCAGGTGGAATTTTTCAAAAAACAATTATCGATAGAAAACTCACCTATTTATTTCCAGCAGTTCATTCAACTGTTTATGCAACATGCCGACGAAATTAAACTTTATGAAGTTGTGGATTTAGAACAATTACAAGCCGTTGTGAAACGCTATGCTTTTGAAATGCAGCTTGGTGCAGGCTTGCTTGAGTTTATTGGGGAAATTGCACAGCGTATTTATTTATCTGCGATGAAATCTCCAATTCAGCTACAAGACTTGGTATCAGATCACCAGTTTGAAATGTGGCTTTCCAAGTTTTTGGAAATGGAACATATTCCTCATTATCTGAATGAGTTTTTAAGAACCAGCCCTTCTGTTCAACAGCTTTGCCAATATATTGCGACATCAACTCTAGAACAAAAATTACCAAAATTTTTAACTGCCTCGACAGTAAATGACTACCATTTTGAATGGCAACATAAACTCAAAAAATTCTCTTTTTTACAGCAGCAACGTCTCGAACATAAACTTGAAACGTGGATTGCCATTTTTATTCATGAACAACTTACAGAATTAAGCCTTTTATCGGCTGAAGATTTAGAAAGCCTAGTACGTCATGTCTGGGAAGATATTAGACATAAAAAAATGTATGAGTTTATGAAACAGCTCACTCCTCTCGATGTTGAGGAGTTCTTTGTTTTAATTTATGAGTACTGGAAAGAGCTACGCCAGTCGCAATTTATGCAAGATCTGATTTTGTATGGCGTCGAAGTTTTTTATGACTTTTATAAAGATCAAAGTTTATTTGAAGTTTTAAGTGAGATTGGTTTAACCGAAACCGACTTGCAAACTGAAGCTTTACGCTTTTATCCGAAAGTTATGGATGCCTTCAATGAACACGGCATTTTAGAACCATTACTTCAAGCGCTCTTAGCTCCTTTTTATCAAAGCTCAAAAACACTCGATATGATTGAAAAACATTTTAATGAGTAAAAAATAGATAAAAAGAAACCACGCAGGAGCGTGGTTTTTAAAATGGTGGCTATGACGAGACTTGAACTTGTGACCCCCGCATTATGAGTGCGGTGCTCTAACCAACTGAGCTACATAGCCGTAAACTGTGTGCGCATTATCTATAGTTCTGTATAGCAGGTCAATACTTCAAAACTCTTAATGTCCACCAAATGAACAAATAAGATTCAGATCATCATTATTTGTTCATTTTTTAGCAAATTAAGACTTTAAGCAATTGATCAACCAAAGAAATATATTAGAGATCTAATACTAGTTTTTTACCTTTGGCTCGCGATACACAAATCATCATGCTCTTCTGTGAAGCCTTTTCGGCATCACTAAGATATTGATCAAAATGCTCTGCTTCACCTTCTAAAATAGCAGTTTCACATGTACCGCATACACCTTCGCGACATAAGCATTCCACATCAATATTCAATGTTTCAATAGCTTGTAAAATCGTCTGGTTACTTTGTACTTCAATTTCCTGATTAGATTTAGCAAGTACCACCGTAAATGCTTCACCATCTTCTGGAACTGTTGAGGCAAATTGTTCCCAATGAATGTATTCATCGCGGTAACGGTGCTTGTTACAACAATCAATCACAGCATCAATCATGGGTTTAGGACCACATACATAAACATGTGTGCCTTTTGGTTGTGATGAAATGAGTTGATCTAAGTTAAGCGTGCAGCCTTCTGAGTCAACATAACTAAATACACGCTCTGCATGTTTCTGCTTTAACTCATCAAGTAAAGCCGCATGTTCAGGTGAACGATAAGCATAATGTAGCTCAAAGTCTGCCCCACGTGCGGCAAGCTCATCCATTTGTGGCAAGAATGGTGTAATACCAATACCACCTGCAATTAAAATATGTTTATTACCTGTTTCCGCTAATGGAAATAAATTTTTTGGTTCTGAAATCTGAATTTCACAGCCTTCATTACATTGATCATGCATGAAAACCGAACCACCCTTACCTTCCACATCTTTACGAACACAGACTTGGTAAGTCGATAGATCTTGCGTACAACTCATCAATGAATACGCATTGGAAAGTTGCTCATTCATTTTGACAATAATATGGCTTCCCCCACTAAATCGAGGAAAGTTCTGCCCATCTTGACGTTTGAACGTAAACCGTTTGATTAAAGGGGTTAGCTGTTCCACACGAGTAACAACTGCCGGGAACATTTCATAATGACTAGCCATATTAGAATCCTTCTTTTACCGCATATTCTTGTTGTTAGGGCTTATCCTTAAAGCCCTAAACACATGTATTTAATAGTCATGAATTCTTCAAGACCATATTTTGAACCTTCACGTCCAACGCCTGATTGCTTCACACCACCAAATGGTACAACTTCATTTGAAATTGCTGTGGCATTCATACCGACCATTCCATATTCAAGTTGTTCCGACACTCGCCATAAACGTGAAATATTTTCGCTATAAACATACGCAGCCAAACCAAAGATAGTGTCATTTGCTTGAGCAACCACATCTGCTTCATCTGTAAAGCGAATGAGCGGCGCAACCGGACCAAAAATTTCTTCTTGGACAATTTCCATCGTACGGTCAACATTAGTTAAAACCGATGGCTCATAAAAGGTTTGTCCTAAAACATGTTGTTTACCGCCGCAAGCAACTTTAGCTCCTTTACTGACTGCGTCATCAATCAACTGCTGTGCTTTTAACACTGCTTTTTCATTAATTAATGGGCCAATTTGAACACCATCTTCTAGCCCATTACCAACTTTAAACTTTTGAACTTCTTGTACAAACTTCTCGGCAAAAGCTTGATAAATATTGTCGTGTACATAAATGCGGTTAGCACAAACACAGGTCTGGCCTGCATTACGGAACTTGGCAAAAATCGCACCTTGTACAGCTTTATCTAAGTCGGCATCATTAAACACAATCAGAGGAGCATTTCCGCCTAACTCAAGCGCCAATTTTTTAATGGTACTTGAACACTGCTGCATCAGTAAGCGTCCCACTGGAGTTGAGCCAGTGAAGGTCAATTTTTTCACTTTTTCATGTGAAGTAAATACCGAACCAATCTCTTGAGATTTACCTGTAACGACGTTAATCACACCAGCCGGAATACCTGCTTTTTCTGCAAGCTTTGCAATCGCTAAAGCACAATAAGGCGTTTCATTCGCTGGCTTAATCACGACCGTACATCCAGCTGCTAAAGCTGGTGCTGCTTTACGGGTAATCATGGCGATTGGGAAATTCCACGGCGTAATGGCAGCCACCACACCCACAGGTTCTTTACTAATAATAAAACGCTGCTGGTTATTGACGGTTGGAATCACATCACCATAAATACGCTTACCTTCTTCGGCAAACCATTGAATAAATGATGCAGCATAACGCACCTCGCCTTTCGCCTCTGCCAAAGGTTTACCTTGTTCAATAGTCATGATTAAAGCAAGTTCATCGGTATGATCTAGAACTAGTTTGTACCAAGCCAATAAAATATCTGCACGGTTTTGGGCAGTTAAAGCTTTCCAACTTTGTAAAGCCGTATAAGCAGCCTCAACTGCTTGAGTCGCCTCAGCCGCTCCCATATTTGGAATTGTGCCAATTTCTTCGCCTGTTGCTGGGTTAGTCACTGGAACCGATGCATTTGACTGTGCAGCTAACCATTGCCCATTAATATAGGCTTGTTGCTGAAATAATTCTGTGCTTTGTAAACTCGACATATCATCTTCCTAACTGAAGAATCAGGTGTAAGTCATCTTTACACCTGAATAAATCCATTTGTTTTATTTGTGATGCTGCGCCACCAGATGTTGGAAGTAAGCAATACCATGCTCACTAATTCCTGAGCGTTGTTTGTCAGTCATGATACGGCCTTGACCACGATAACCACGTGATTTCAAACCACGTTGTACGCTTTCGACCAAGTTCAAATCTTCAGGGCGGAATACATTGCGATACCACTCAATTAAGTCTTTCTGATCTTGAGTGAGTTCTTCGTTCGTGAAGTAAATATCGTAGTGCTGCAAAGTCGTTTCTGCATCCACGGGGAACTCATAGATCACCGTCATGAAATTGCTGCCTGGTGGTACGTTGAACATAGTACAAGGCCAAGTCCAGAAACCATGAAACTCAGGATCTGTTATTGATGGATCAAGCTTGAATGATTTCTCTGACGAACGCGCGAAACCGTACTGTAATGTCCAGTTTTGATGTGTGGTATGCCAATATTTGTCGACTTGTACTGAGTCAGCAAAGCCCGGATGTGCAGGCCCACAGTGATAACATTCTAAGTAGTTATCGACAATAACTTTCCAGTTTGCTGGCGTTTCTGTCACAAAACGTGCCGCCAGTTTCAAATCTTTAATCACACTACATGCTTGATTTAAACGCTCAGCAAATTCCGGAAGTTGGTCTTCTACGCATGTCGCATTTTCATCCATATTAATGAAAACAAAGCCGGCATATTCCTCAACTTTTAAAGGCACCATGCTTGAGTTTTCTTTGTCGAAAGATTCGACATGGTCACAGTTACGTGCCAAAGCTAAACTACCATCTAGCTTAAAAGTCCATGCATGGTATGGGCAAGTAATTACATTTTTTGCTTTACCACTGCCACTTAGAAGCTCGTGACCGCGGTGTGGACACACATTATAAAACGCGCGTAAAACACTATCTTTACCGCGAATGATGACAATATTTTCACCAATTACTTTACGGGTAATATAGTCGTTCGGCTGTGCTAACTCACTACCATGTGCAACACAAATCCAGCTTTTAGCAAAGATCGCTTCTTTCTCATGCTCAAAAACTTGCGATGAAGTATAGAAAACTTTAGGAAAAGTCCATGCAACATCTGGGTTTGCACAAAAATCTTCAGGTAATTTTTCAACTGCACTCATATTATTACTCCATTAAATTCTTTTCGTCCAAATGACTCGATATTAAATTGATGTCTTTTCGACACTGCCAAACATGCGACGTATCGCACTCAGCATGTTTTGATATAACTGTTGAACTTCTGGGCAGTCACGCATCAGACGTAAACTGCCATGTAATAATCCTTTGCCTAAATGGAAGTCGCTAGGGATGCCTGCTTGTTCCAATTTTTGGGTAAAGAGATAACCGTCATCACTTAAAGGGTCATACTCTGCAACTGCCACAAAACTTGTAGGCATATCTGAAAAGTCCGTTGCCAATAAAGGCGCTAGACGTAAATCCTGCCAATCTTGTGAGTTAGGTGCATATTCCTTTAAATAAAAATGCATATCTTCCGTTGTTAACAACGGCGCATGGGCATGCTTTTGTGCAGAGGCTGTGTCAAATACTGTGTTTAAACATGGATAAACCAAAGCTAAACCTTGAGCTTGCAAACCACTATGTTGTAGTTCAACTGCAAGGGCTGCTGCCAAATTACCGCCTGCACTATCGCCTGCTAGAACGATATTTTCGCTATCGATCTGCCAAGTTGAACCATGCTTTTTAAGCCATTGATAAACTGTTAAACAATCTTCATAAGCTGCTGGAAAGCGGTGCTCTGGTGCCATGCGGTAATCTACGCTAATGACAACTGCATTTAAGTCCTGACACAAATAGCTGGTAATAAATTCATGTGAATCGAGCCCACCAACCATCCAACCGCCGCCATGTAAATACAATACACATGGCCAACCAGCTTCAAGTCGGCCGGTTTTTGGTAAATACACGCGAACAGGAACTTGATGCTCATCATTTGCAACAAAGCGATCTTCCACTTCAATCTTGCCATCACGGGGCAAAGTGTAGTGTCGACACATCGCGTCATAGGCCGCACGGACTGAGTAAATATCTGCATCTGCTGGTGAATAAATGCTGCTCCAATACACAAGGCTTTGCATTTCTTCACTTAAGGCATAAGTGGTCTGTTCATATGTAGTCATTACCGTTCCCTCTAGCTGGTTTTTCTATCCAGTTTGATTGAGCTTGCAAGCTCAAGCTGCATCCGTTTTGCATGTTCATCTTGAGACTGGTTTAAACCAATTTCCTGATCATCATAACCTTGTTGCTCAATTAAATGCGATGGGACTTTGGCATAATCCTGAATCAGCCATTTCACTAAGCCATAGGTTTGAATCAGAATAATCACAATGAATGGTAAAGCCGTCACAATAGTCGCTGTTTTCATAGTGTCTAAAGGTGCTTTACTAAAGATCATGGCAATTGGAACTAAAGTAAGCATGACACACCAGAACAGACGAGCATTTGGCGATGGATCTTGTCCTTCACTTAAACCACGTGTACATGTTGCTGAAACCGCATAGCCTACTGCATCCATATGTGCTGCTAAGAACACCACCATGATGCCGAGGAAAATCCACATCATTAATTTTCCGGCAGGTAACAGGCTGAGTAATTGACCAATTGCAACCTCACCACCTTGTTGGCTTAAGATTTGCGGTACATTCACAGCTCCATGAATAAAGCTATAAACACTGTAGTTTTCAAACACACCAAAGATGAACCAAAGACCAACACTGCCGCCAATCACCATGGCAAAAATAACTTCTTTAATGGTACGGCCTTTAGAAACACGCGTTACAAACAGTGCCACACCCGGTGCATATGAAATCCACCATAACCAGTAAAATACTGTCCATTCACGAGTAAACTTGCCATCGCCCATTGGGTCGGTAAACAGACTCATATCAACAAAGTTGGTTGCCATTAATCCAAAACTCATTAATGAATTATTCAAAATGAATTGCGTTGGACCAAAGCAAAGTACATAAATCGCAAATAACACCACACCCAAGCACACCATGTGACTTAAACGCTGCATGCCTTTATCCATGCCCACATAAGAACTGAGTGCGAACAGAACCGAAACACCTAAAATAATGATGACCTTAGTCATAAAGGTATTTGGGATACCTGTGAGCTGCGACAAAATATTGGTAAATGTCACTGCGGTAAGTACTAATGAAATCGTCAATGCACCAAACATGCAAAGCAAGAACATAAGGTCGACTAAACGCCCAACCACGCCAGTTGATTTAAAGCCTGTTACAGCCTCAATCACAGAAGCCAAACTCAACCCTTTATTTTTTCTCACATGGTAGCTGTAGCACAAAGAAATTGATGCCAATGCATAAATTGCCCAAGCACTTAAACCTGAATGAAAAAACGAGTAAGCAACACTATATTTTAATGCTTCTGCTGACTCAGGCGGTAAGCTCAAACCCGGAGTTTGATAATAGTAAGCCCAGTCCAAGAAGCCCCAATACAGTGTAGAAGACCCAATACCAGACAAAATGAACATAAAAATCCATGACATTGTGGTGTATTGGGGTTTCCCTTCACCTAGTTTGATTTTGCCGTATTTACTAAAGGCCAGACCAAAAGTAAAAATGATAGCTAAAAAAGCAAACAGTAATACTGGTGTTGTAAATACCGATGTCGTCCACTGCATCCATGTTGCAGCAATCTTGATCGACTCTTGCGAATAAATCGCCAAACCAGCAACTGAAATAAATACAAACAGTAAGCTGGTTACGGCAAGAACTTTATCCGTATAAATTTTTGTGTTTTGATTATCCATATCCATACATCCATTTTTGGATGGCGTTATTCCATAGCGAACACGTCCATTTTAATTTGGGCTACACACGATGCAATTGCATCTCCTACCTCATAAGTTTTTGCCTGACCGCCGATATCGGCTGTTTTTGGCCCATTAATTAAGACATTCTCAATCGCCTGCATAATGTCCTGACCTGCTTGAATGCAGCGTTCATCTTCTTCACCAAAGAATTCGAACATCATGGCACCCGACCAAATCGCAGCGATTGGATTGGCAATTTGTTTACCGTAAATATCTGGTGCTGAACCATGTACAGGTTCAAACAATGATGGAAATTTTCTTTCTGGATTTAAATTTGCCGAAGCAGCCAAACCAATGGTTCCTGTACATGCAGGGCCTAAATCGGAAAGAATGTCGCCAAATAAATTCGATGCCACAACCACATCAAAACGCTCAGGTTGCAACACAAAACGAGCCGCTAAAATATCAACGTGCTGTTTATCAGCTTGAATTTGTGGATATTGTTTTGCCATCGCATCAACGCGCTCATCCCAGTACGGCATGCTGACAGCAATACCATTTGATTTAGTCGCTGCAGTAATTTTTTTCGCATCACGCTGATTTGCAAACTCAAATGCATAACGCAAAATTCGATCTACACCATGACGCGTAAATACGGCTTCTTGTAAAACAAATTCTCGATCTGTTCCCTCAAAAGCTTTACCACCAATGGCTGAGTACTCACCTTCACTGTTTTCACGGACCACGTAAAAGTCGATGTCGCCCGGTTTTTTACCTACTAAGGGACATTTAACACCCGGCATTAAACGCACTGGGCGTAAGTTCACATATTGGTCAAAGCGACGACGGAACTGAAGTAGCGAGCCCCAAAGTGAAATATGGTCGGGCACTTTATCTGGCCAGCCTACAGCACCAAAATAAATTGCATCGTAACCTTGCAAAGTTTCAAACCAGTCATCTGGCATCATTTTGCCGTGCTCAAGGTAGTAATCGCAGCTTGCCCAATCGAAAGCATCGAGTTGAAGCTCAATGCCATGCTTCTCTGCCGCTGCCTTTACAACCTTAATGCCTTCTGGTAGAACTTCTAAACCAATGCCATCGCCTGCAATCGTGGCAACTTTATATCTTTTTGCCATAAGCTTCCTTCACACCTTCAACTAATATCCTTGTATGGCTTAAACATGATGTTTTAAGCAAAAATGATCAATAACGGAACTATCACTCCAATGGACACGGATCGTGAATAATCTACCTAACCTATCGGATTTAAAGGTTTTTTGCACAGTCGCCAAACTAAAAAGTTTTGTCGAATCTGCTGAGGAACTCGGGACATCGCCAGCTTTTATTAGCAAGCGAATTAATATTTTAGAAAACACCTTAAGCTGCAAACTTTTCCATCGCAGTACACGTCACGTTAGCCTGACGGAAGATGGCAAACTCATTCTTGAGAGAGTTTCAAATATTCTTGAAGAGTTTGATGAAGTTTGTGAACTGGTCAATAACCCGCTCAGTACGCCCACAGGTCGTATGGATATTATTAGTAGCTTTGGTTTTGGCAGAAAGCATATCGCCCCAATTCTGTCTAAATTAATGATGCTTTATCCAAAGCTTCAAATACATTTTGACACCATCGACAATACCAAAGACCTGATTCAACACAGTATTGATTTGGATATTAGAATTGGTAATGAAATTGCACCAAACATGATTGCGAAGAAGTTAGCTTCTAATTTTCGAATTTTATGTGCGGCACCAAGTTATTTACTTAAACATGGCGTACCAGACAGCATTGAAGATTTGCAAACACATGATTGTTTAACGATTAGTGAGCGTGATCAATCGTCTGTATTATGGAAATTTAGACATGCTTCTGAAGATGTCTCAGTGCATATCAAACCTCGTTTTGTTTCGAATAACGGTGAAATTATTCATCAACTTGCTATAGAAGGTCACGGTATTATTTTCCGGTCAATTTGGGATGTTGCAGATGAATTAATTACCGGCCAACTTCAGCACATCTTGCCTGAGTATTGGCAAGATGCAGATGTCTGGGCAGTTTATCCGTCGCGACTCAAAAGCTCGTCTAAATTACAAACTTGCATTTTGTTCATTCAAAATGAATTGCTCAATCGTTTACAGCATGTGCAGAACTTAAATCGTGGGCAACTCATTTCTCCAGCGGTTAAACGAGAACCACCGCCTGAAAAAGTTTTTCTATGAAAAAAGCCCTAAGTGAGCCTATTCACTTAGGGCAGTAGTTTGCTTTTAAACTTTAGAAATAATATCCAATTGAAAGATAAAATAATTTATCCCAGTCATTGCTACTACCTTGTGCAAGACCATTTGCCCCACCACCCACCATTGGGTCATTTTTACTCATAATATATTCACCCTGAATACCAATGGCTTTGTAATTAAAATAAATCCCTGCTATTAAGCGTTCAGAGTCTTTATAGCCATCCTCATCTTTGAAAAAGCGGCTATGAGAGATATAAGGCTTAATATTGGTAAGTTGATGAAATGGCTGAGCAAAGGTGTAATTAATTTCATTTACTAAATATTTACCTTTATTAGCGACTTGATACGGATAATCAAATGCACCAATCGTTGAACTATTAGGAAATAAATCATCCCCATTCGTGACATCTTGCTTACCTACTAAGAACATCCATTGCCATGCTTGATATTGCGTTTGAGCAAAAACGTTCCATGACTTACGGTGTCCATCTTCGTTTGTTCTTTTATTTTCCAAATCGGAGTACCAAACTGACCCACCTAGCTCAGTCGAAAAGTTTTGAGACTTATCCAGTTCAAATTTTCTAGATGCTCGAGCAATCCACATATTCTTTTCTTTAATATTAGTCCCAGTAGCCAAATCATCAGCTTCGACAAAATTTCCGCTATATCGACTTGAGTCTTTTGATGCCCCCTTATAATTTCCTCCATCAGTTGGATAGAAACCTAAGGTCAAATTGTATTTGTCATCTGCAAATTTATATTTAATCCCCAAATTATCGATATCTTCTAAACTAACCGTATTTAAAAGAGTCTCGTAATAACTACTTCCCCAAAACTCTCCAAAACCAAAATCAACAGGCTGCAAACCTACCGTGACTCTTTGTTGGTCAGATAACTTATAACCTACCCAAGCTTTTTTTAGAAAAATCGCATCACACAAGCGATCATATTGATAACAACGGGCATCTAGACCCGCAATCCAATCTGGATTTTCATAACCCAACACTAATTTAATATCTGTGAGTCGCCAGTCATCATTTTGGGAACCTTCATTCGCCCCAACTACATAGTCCTTATGTAAATAGCGAGAACGTACTGCACCAGACACTTTAAATTGCCCCGAATCTAAAGTTGGATCACCCCAACTCAAATCAGCTGCAGAGACTTGTGCTCCAGCAGTTAAACTTAGAATTCCTAAAAATAATAATGACCTTTTCATGTCTTCAACATCCTTGTTAAGTGTTATAAGAACATGAAGAAATTGAGTTAGACAAACAATGCCAGAACTATGAAGTCGGTCTTTACAAACTGTGTTTAATCAAAAAATAAGCATAAAAAAAGACCACGCAGGAGCGTGGTCTGTAAAATGGTGGCTATGACGAGACTTGAACTTGTGACCCCCGCATTATGAGTGCGGTGCTCTAACCAACTGAGCTACATAGCCGTAAACTGTGCGCGCATTATCTTAGCTTCTTTACCGCGCGTCAAGAAAAATTTTAAATAAAATGAGGTGAAGTGAGCCTATAAGCCGGGTTCTGTCGAGGATGGTCATTCCTCTAGGCGTACAATCACTCATACGCTCAAGCGACCTACCCGAATCCAGTACGGGCCGCACCTAGGATTCCTATTTGGTCTTGCTTCTGGTGGGGTTTGCCATGCCGTGAACTGTTACCAGACACGCGGTGCGCTCTTACCGCACCCTTTCACCCTTACCTCACGAATGAGGCGGTCTACTCTCTGCTGCACTTTCCGTCGGCTTTCACCGCCCAGGCGTTACCTGGCACCCTGCCCTATGAAGCCCGGACTTTCCTCTCCTGCTTCAGTCACGGAGACCTCCACAGCAGCGACCATCCGGCTCACTTCGAGGGCGCATATTAACAAATTTATTGACTAATTGCTTGTGCTTTTTTGAGCAATTAGTCTTTTATATTTGTCGAGTAACTGTTCTTCCGTTTCCTCATGCTGCGGATCTTTTGGAATACAGTCTACTGGACAAAATAATTGGCACTGTGGCTGGTCATGGTGACCAACGCACTCTGTACATAAATCCGGATTGATTTCATAAATCACTTCGCCCATAAAAATAGCTTCATTTGGGCAAACTGGTTCACAAACATCACAGTTTATGCACTCATCGGTGATATATAACGACACGTTACCAACCTTGTTGATGTTTACGTTCAAAAGCTTCAACCACAGCTTGCGGAACAAACTTGGTTACATCACCTTTTAAGCGTGCAATTTCTCGAATCAACGTCGAAGAAATAAAAGAATACTGTTCAGAAGGTGTTAAAAACACTGCTTCAAAATGTGGGTCCAACTGGCGGTTCATATTAGCCAATTGAAACTCATATTCAAAATCAGATACTGCTCTTAAACCGCGAAGTACTGCTGTAGCCTTTTGCTCTTTGAAAAAATTAACCAATAAACCATCAAAACCTACAAACTCAACATTTGATAGATGGCCTAATGATGATTGTGCCAGTGCAACTCTTTCTTCTAGACTGAACAAAGGATTTTTATGATGTCCAATTGCAATAGCTACTACGACCTCATCAAACATTCTTGATGCTCTAGTAACTAAATCAACGTGCCCATTTGTGATAGGGTCAAATGTTCCAGGATAAATTACACGCGTTTTAGACATCCGCTAGTACTCTAATTGTATTGTGCGCCTATTTTAGCAAAAGTTATACATGAGGCGAAATATTGATATGTGGGAAAAAACTTCACCTTGGCATCAGTTTACGGCACAATAGGGACAATTGTGGAAGTTTGAATTATGGCGAAAGCAACAGTAGTTAAAAAACATAATGGCGGAACCATCGCACAAAATAAACGTGCCCGTCATGATTATTTTATCGAAGAAAAATTTGAAGCTGGCATGTCTTTACTCGGCTGGGAAGTAAAGTCTTTACGTGCTGGTCGTATGAGTTTGACAGAAAGTTATGTCATTTTTAAAAACGGTGAAGCATTCTTATTTGGTGCACAAATTCAACCGCTCCTTTCTGCATCTACACATATCGTGCCGGAAGCTACACGTACACGTAAATTATTATTATCTCGCCGTGAACTTGAAAAGCTAACAGGTTCAGTAAACCAAAAAGGTTATTCATGCGTTCCATTAGCATGTTACTGGAAAGGTCATCTGGTTAAACTTGAAATTGCGCTTGTGAAAGGTAAGCAGCTTCATGACAAACGTGCGACTGAAAAAGATCGTGACTGGCAACGTGATAAAGCTCGTATATTTCATAAATAATAAAAAAACCTTTAAAGCTCGCTTTAAAGGTTTTTTTATTTCATCTTAAATTTAGCAGAATTTCAAACTACCATGACAGTTTGGTGCAAAAGTCTGGTTTTTAAGTTGTAAGTCTTTTAATGGAAAATTTACGATAGTATTGGGTAATTTCACTTCTCCCACCGCTAAATCTTCGCCAAATAAACAGTTAAGTACATTACACCTTACTGGATTTGCTGTTAAATAATTACTAATTGGGTCAACTACCTGCTTTAAAACATCATTGGTAATTTCAATTTGCTTACTTGGCGTAACGTTTCCAATATCAATTTCATCATCAAAAGCCATCCACCATCCTCTCTCAGCTGCTGCATCTGCACCTGGCCAGAATATTTTTTGTGCTTGTAAAGAAAGAGAGAATGGATTATTTAACTCAATTTTATGAATAAATCCTAAATTTTGATCAACCGTAAGAGCTGCTCTTAACCCTGTAATACTACCCGTTACATTTTTTTGTAAATTTAGTAGCCCTAATGCCGCATTGATCGATGCTTTCAAATCTCCAGAAAAGTTAAGTTGATCAATATTTGCAATACCATTGAGCATGACATTATTCATTCTTGAACCAGATATGACTTGTCCATTGATTACTATAGGCGCAGTAGTCTGTTGTAATTGTAAATTATAATCAGATGAATTAAATCCTAGAGGCAAGCATACTAAAAGACATGCATTAACAGTACCATCTATTGTCTTACCTGTATCTTGATAAGACATATTTCTAGCTGCAGTATATGCTAAGCCAGTTGTATCTTTAATTTTTAAATAACCACTTAAACTATTAATTCCATTTGGTGTTTCCGAGTTTTCAAGCCCAAGGGTCAATAATCCCATCACTTTTTCTGCACTTAAACGAAAACCTTTAATTTCTCTTAATGCTGCACTGTCTGGATTTTTAATCGCAAATTCAATAAATGGATTACTGAAAACAGCAGAAGAAGAAGCTCGGCCATCATTCGTATCACTTAAACCACTTAAACTTAAATTATCAATATCAATATCACACCCAGCTAAACCATTTACACCACCGCAACCCAACTGCAACTTATTAATATTGGCGTTTAATTCAAGATCAGCTTCTAAACCTAATTTATAAAAACCAATATTTTGTTGGGCCATAGAAGCATCAGTTTGTTTTGGATCGATATAGGTAAATGAAAATAAAGCCTGCGCTTCGACTTTAGAAAGTTCTGTATCATTTAGTGGAATAAGATTCGCAGATTCTAAATTAGCATAGCTCAAAGTACTCCATGTTATACAAAGAGCTGTTAACAAATTTTTCATGATTATTCCGTTTTTTTATTTATTAGTATTTAGACATCATTGTCCAAATAGACCATTTGGTAAAAAATAATCAAAAAAGAACAAAAAAGACACAACTTTTTTGTAATTAAAATAAAATATAAAATTTATTTATTTTTAATCAAAAACTTATTTCAACCCAATCGGTGAAGCAATCCAGCAATATACTCACCGAACCATTTAGCGGTATCTAAATCACCTTGCGGTGGTGTGATTTCAACAGGTGCGTTATCTGACTGAGTCATTAAACCTAAACAGCTTGATAAACGGTTTAAATCGGTTTCGGTATGACCTGTTGTCATTAAAGGTAAACCTGACCACAGCATGCCATGCTGCATCGCAAAAATATTAAGCTGTTGCAAAACCGCCAGTTTATCACCACTCAAACCACCTGAATTTGCAAAACCTGCTGCCAATTTGCCTTGCCATAAACGATTTTTCCAACGTTTAGATGTACTATCCATAAACTTTTTAAAATCGGCAGTTACGCTTCCCATATACGTTGGCGAGCCAAAAATAATACCCTGTGAGGCATCTAAAATATCCCAGTCAATGTGCTCAATATTCATCACATGTACTTTAACCCCCATCACCTCTGCACCAGCAGCAATAGCAAACGCTACCTTTGCGGTATGACCATAGGGGCTGTGATAGACAATTGAGAGATGTTTTTCAGGCAAAGACATAAGCTTAATTTTTTGAGCGATTTTTTGTATTTTATCATTTTATTAAAACTTGCTAAACCATGATCTATAAATATCAAAGACCAGCTTTTTAATGAATTATTTTAGTAAGTACTGAAAATACAAAAATAAAAAACTCTCTTATGTCATTTTAAAATCTAAATAACATAAGAGAGTGATAACACAACAATCATACTTCTAAAATGAAATACGATTTTTATAAACTAAATAAAAACAAAAGTTGCCATACGTCCCGTTTTAGCATCACGGCGATAAGAGAAGTACTCATCACCCTGTTGATATGAGCATTGATCGCCACCTAAAACTTGCTTAACACCAAGTCTTTGTAAAATAAAACGAGCAATCGCGTATAAATCTGCGTGAAATTTATTTGGAGCCGCTCCATCAATAAATGCTGTTTCCAGTTCAGGATATTTACTACAAAAAACAGTTTTTACTTCGGCTCCAATTTCAAAGCAGGGTTGACTAATCGCCGCCCCTAACCATGCCCAAGTTGGAGGACTCTGCATCGCAGCAACTGTATTTTCAATAATACCACCCGCCAAACCACGCCATCCTGCATGTAAGTTGGCAACTTCAGTGCCCTCAGCATTACCAAGGACTACAGGTAAACAATCGGCTGTCATCATCATTAATCCATGACCTTTGGTTTGCGTAACCAAGCCATCGCCAATTAAAGCTGTAAAGGGAATTTGTTCATTTACCGTATGACAAATCGTACTATGCGTTTGAGTCATCCACGTCATTTTCTTAACGCCAAACTGAGCAAACTCTTCTAGCAGCATCATTCGATGCTGCTGAACGCGACCAGCTTCATCTTTAACATGTAAAGCAAGATTAAAACCTGTTAATTCGTTTTGATCCGTTGGCAAAGCCAAAGGATGTTGAACACGTGTCTGCCCTACAAATACGCCTTGAGGTAAACCTTGAACAAATTCCATATATATGTCCTTAATATGCAGCGTTTTCTGAACGTAACACATTAACCAACTGAGTAAAATCTTCAGGCCATGGTGCTTCAAATAACATTTCTTCACCAGTACGCGGATGTTTTAAGCCCAACTTAGCTGCGTGCAATGCTTGGCGTTTAAAACCACGTAAAGTTTCAATCAGTAATTCAGATGCACCAGCAGGCACACGTACACGGTTCATATAAACCTGATCACCAATTAAGCCATAACCAATATAACTAAAATGCACACGAATCTGATGAGTTCGGCCTGTTTCAAGACGCGCTTGAACTCGAGTAAAATCTTTAAAACGCTCTTTTACGTTGTAATGCGTCACTGCATCACGCCCACCCGGTAAAATCGCCATTTTTACACGGTCAACTGGGTGGCGTTTAATTGGCTCATCAATCGTACCGCCAGCAATAATATTTCCATAAACAACCAAGTCATATACACGATAAACCGACTTATTTGCCAATTGTTTACTTAAAGAAAATTGCGCTTCTAATGTTTTAGCAACAACCAATAAACCGCTGGTGTCTTTATCGATACGATGTACTAAACCAGCACGAGAAAGTTCCGCTAATTTTGGAGAATGGTAAAGCAAAGCATTTACTAAAGTTCCAGAAGTATTACCTGCTCCTGGATGTACCACCATCCCTACTGGTTTATTAATGACTAAAATATCGTCATCTTCATAAACAATGTTGAGTGGAATGTTTTCAGGTTGACTCGTCGTCTGAGCTTCAAGCTCAACTTCGAGTGTAAGGAGCTCTGTGCCTTCACAACGGTGCTTAGGTTTGACAATGTTACCATTCACCAACAGATGGCCATCCTTCAACCATTGCTTGAGCTTTTCACGCGAAAACTCACTCCACACCATAGCTGCAACTTGGTCGATGCGTTGCCCTAAGTAGCTTTCATCTAGCTGAACTTGCAACGATAAACGTGTTGCAGTTGTATCAGAAGTATGGTTATCTGCATCCTCAGAATCTTCAAGTAAATTGAAGTCGGTTTCAGAGAAGTTTGTGTTTGAAGATTGTGCTGAAGTCATTTGATCATTGAGATAAAAGTGGTTTAATAGCGCAATTGTAGCTCATTGCCCAACATAACAGAGGAGTTTTTATGTCGCTACCACGTTATAAAATTACGATGCTTGCCTTATCTCTAGGTATAGCGTCTGCATTTGTGGGCTGTAGCAGCAATCCAAGTAAAAAAGAAGTGGTCGATACTGGCCCTCAATCTAGCGAACAAGCATATTTTGAAAAGGCCCAAAAATCTCTTGATCGTGGTCAATATCTTGACGCTGCCAAATCTTTAGAAGCGATTGATACCTATTATCCAACTGGACAATACGCACAACAAGCACAACTTGAACTTCTCTATTCAAAATTTAAACAAAAAGATTATGAAGGGGCGATTGCTCTAGCTGAACGCTTTATTCGTTTAAATCCTCAGCATCCAAATGTAGATTATGCCTACTATGTACGTGGCGTATCTAATATGGAGATGAACTACGACAGCTTATTGCGTTACACGTCTTTGCAACAATCACACCGTGACATCAGTTATTTAAAACTTGCTTATCAAAACTTCGTTGATTTGATTCGTCGCTTCCCAAGTAGCCAATACTCTGTCGATGCAGCACAGCGTATGAAGTTTATTGGTCAAGAACTTGCTGAAAGTGAAATGAATACAGCACGTTTTAACGTTAAGCGTAAAGCATGGGTTGCTGCAGCTGAGCGTTCACAATGGGTAATTGAACACTATCCACAAACACCTCAAGTACCAGAAGCACTAGCAACTTTGGCATACAGCTATGACCAGTTGGGTGATAAGGCAACTTCACAACAATACATCGAAGTGTTAAAGCTTAATTATCCTAGTCTGGTTAATAAAAATGGCACAGTAAACATGCGTGCTGCCCGTAAAGAAGGCAACTGGATTAACCGTGCTACCTTAGGTATTCTCGGCCGTGAATCTAAGTCTACAACACCAGATACGACAACTACTGAAACAGAACCAAAACGTAGTCTACTTAACCGTGTAAGCTTTGGTTTAATTGGTAATTCTGGCAAAGAAGAAACTCAAGAAACAACAAAGGCACCCGTTGAGACTCCAAAAACTGAACGTAGTTGGACTAACCGTTTAAGCTTCGGTTTACTTGATAAACCAGAAAAAGCAGCAGAAGGTGCAACAACTGCACCTGCAGCTTCTTCATCTGAACCAGATGATGCTGCTCAATAAGCAATAACAGCTTAAAAATAACCAACAAACAGGCAAGTGATATCACTTGCCTGTTTGTTTTTATAAAATAGTAAAATATTTATCGGGCATATCTCGGTTCATCATGTCAGAATAATCTGACCTATCGCATCATTAGTTTAAACACGGTTATCTGAATTATGGCAATTCCACAGCATACGATTGATCAGATTCTAGATCGGACAGATATTGTCGATCTGATTGGTCAACGTGTGAAATTGAAAAAGACCGGACGAACATATTCTGGTTGTTGCCCTTTTCATCAAGAGAAAACCCCCTCTTTCCATGTTTATCGAGATAAACAGTACTATCACTGCTTCGGCTGCCAGGCAAACGGAAATGCTATCCGTTTCTTAATGGACATTGATAACCGAAACTTTATCGATGTAATGAAAGAGTTATCGAGTAATGCGGGAATCGAATTACCCAAAGATAATACTGATAATAAAAAACTGTCTTATACCCGCCAAGTTACTAAGCCACCCGTTCCACAAAAAACGGTTATAGAACCAAATGCTCAAGCACCTATAGATGATCAGTACAATACGCTTGAACCAGTATATTTTGATGATCCATTTGCACAGTTTGAACAGCCATTTAGTTTTGATGAGCCGGTACAAGAAGGTAATTTATATGACTTACTGGAAAATGTTGCTCAGTTTTATGAACATCAATTACCAACAAGTCAGAAAGCTAAAAATTACTTCAAACAGCGTGGTTTAACTGACCAAACGATTCAATTCTGGCGTTTAGGGTATGCTCCAGAAGACTGGCAACATTTAGAAAAAGCTTTCCCTTACGACATTGATGGTTTAAAACAACTTGGACTCATCCGTTCAAGTGACAGTGGTCGTGACTTTGACCTTTTACGTGACCGTGTCATTTTTCCAATTCGAGACCCTAAGGGCCGTGTAGTTGGCTTTGGTGGTCGTGCACTCAATGACGAAATTAAACCTAAGTACATTAACTCGCCAGACTCGGAAGTTTTCCATAAAAACCAATTACTTTATGGTCTCTATGAAGGTCGAAAATTAAAGTCTAATGACTGGTTAATGGTTGAAGGATATATGGATGTCATTGCTTTACAGCAATATGGCATTACAGGTGCTGTCGCGACTTTGGGAACGGCTAGTAATACTGAACACCTTAATATTTTATTTAAGCAAAATAATCGAATTACCATTGCATTTGACGGTGATATCGCAGGTCAAAAAGCAGCACGTCGAACTTTAGAAATAGCATTACCCCTCCTAAATGATGGCCGTGAGCTTAAGTTCTTTGTATTGCCTAATGACCACGACCCAGACTCCCTAATCCGACGTGAAGGTCTCGAAAACTTCCAAAGACTATTAGACCAAGCCCCACTGCTCTCTGATTTTGTTTTTGCCCATCTTACGGGTCAACATGACATTAGTACGCCTGAAGGCAAGAGTCTTGTTATGGGTGAATTAAGGGAGCTCACCGAGTTATTGCCAAAACAAGGTTCCTTCCGTTATCTATTAACCCAATCTTTCCGTGAAAAATTAGGTTTAGGTAAGCGTTTTACTCCACAAGTTAGTCACGATGCATCGTTATCATTTAATATTCAAACGAAAGATGAAGACTTTGCTGTTGCAATTTTAATGCACCATCCATTTCTTTATATTCATTTTGAAGGATTGCGGGCTTATATTCCGCAAGATGAATTATTGGCTAAAATATTAGCAATTTTAAACCGTATATTTGATGAGTTGCCTGATGACCAAGAGCTAGCGACTTATTATGTTTTAGGTGCGTGCAGCAGTTATTGCCATGAAATTGCAGATATTATGCAAAGAACCAATATTCAGGCATTAACTCAAGCACCTGAAGTTGCTGATAAACTCGCTAAAGAATATGCGTTAGGCTTACAAGAAAGATATTTACGTCAAAAACTGAAATCTAAAATTTCATTAGTTGAGTCAAGAAACTTAAGACAACAACTCAATGAGCTCACCAAACAAATTAGCTTAAGATTGCTGTCTTAACGTTTTGGTTTTCGCTCATGATCAAATACATCCTGTAAATGCTGTTGTAGCCATTCGAAATGATCAGGGTTTTCTGCTTTAGCAGCTTCACGTAGCAACATAGATGTTGGATGCATTAACTTTTGCGTTAAACGATGGGCTAACTGCTGTAGAACTTGCTCTGGATCTCCACCATGATGCAAAGCTTCTAACGCATGAGCAAGCTCGTGTTGACTAATTTCTTCACTATGTTGGCGATAAGCATGAATGGTGCTACCCGCTTCTTTGACTTTTTGGTGTGTGATCAGTTGAGTGGCTAATTGATTCACCATCACTTCCGCTTCAACAGCTGCTTGACGACGTTGAGCCAAGTTTTCATCAATTACACTTTGTAGATCATCTACACCGTATAAATACACACCATCAAGTGATTCCACTTTAGGGTCAATATCACGCGGTACAGCTAAATCAACCATTAACATTTGCTGATAACGGCGTTTTTTTAATGCACTTTTGACATCTGCATATGCAATAACTTGATGCAAACTCCCCGTACAACTTGAAACAACATCAGCACGATATAAATTTTCTGATAACGCTGAAAAATCAATAATCTCAACTTCAACACGATGGGCAATTTCTTGTGCTAACTGGTCGGCACGCTCACGGCTACGGTTACAGATAATAATCTTGGCCACACCCATTTCCGCTAAGTGTTTGGCAACCAGACTGTTCATTTCACCTGCTGCAACCACCATCACTGTGAGTCTTTCAGGTTTACTAAAAACCTGTAAAGCCAATTGTGCAACCGCATAACCCATTGAAACCGCATGGCTACCTACAGCTGTTTCTGAACGCACACGCTTAGCCGCATAAAAAGCATACTCAAATACACTATTTAATTCAGGAGAAACCGTTTGCGCCTCTTTAGACAATGCTAGAGCACTTTTCACCTGCCCTAAAATTTGAGGCTCACCTAACATGAGTGAATCCAAACCACTTGCGACACGCATTAAATGTGTGATGGCTTGAGCATTTTCGTAACGATAAACATGATGAATTAACTGCTTTACATCAATATTATTGGCATCGGCTAACCATTTCAGAAGGCTTTCGGCATCTTCCGCCATGGCGTAGACTTCTGTACGGTTACAGGTTGAGACAACCACCAAGTCTTTTAAAGACTCGTGATAACGTTGCTCAGCAAGCAAAGTACTTAATCGCTCTGCATTGAAAGCAATTTGCTCGCGGAGTTCTACAGAAGCTGTTTGATGGTTGACACCCAATGCAAAGAAAGACATATCAGATCATCATTTCGCTAAATTTATGCTATTGTGCAACATCGGTGTCATAAAAAGCATTACTTTGGATCAATAAAAATTGCGTCAAATGAATAGCCGTATAAATTTTAACGGTGCTTCGATAAGACAGTATTCTACCACATTCTTATTGTTAGGTAGCATGTCCTCATATGTCTATGCACGTCCGTTGCAAGAGACCTATGCCGTGCATTCATTTGATCAGGCTCTACAACAGAGTATGGTCGCTGAATTTGCCTTAGCTTACGACGATATTCCTACAGCACTACACAATTACACCGTGCTTGCGATTAGAAGCAACTCAACAACAATTAAGCAGCGCGCCTTAGATGTTGCACTTGAATATAACGACTTACAAGCTGCACTGAATATTGCAACACATTGGGTGGTTCAAGAGCCTAAAGACGTCCCTGCTTTGTTTTATCTATCGCATATTGCGTTAAAAACACATGAATATCAGCTTGCTGCCGAAACTTTAGATAAAATTTTAAAAATTGATCCAACTGCCGATCTTGAACAAATTTTGGCAAGTATCGCACCTGAAAATGCACAAGATCGAGAAGTTTTATTAACTGCTTTACGTTCAAGTGCAGAGAAGGAAAATCCTTCTATTTTAGCGCTTATCGCGAACCTAGAAGCACAAAATGGGCAATTAGAACCTGCTTTAAATACCATTAACCGTGCACTACGCCGTCGCCCTAAAGTAACCAGCTTTATCTTGATGAAAGCAAACCTATTGATTGCCCTAAGTGATCAAGAAGGCGCTTTAAAATGGTATGCAAAATCCAGTCGTAAATATAAGAAAAATCTAGATATTCGATTAGCTGAAGTACGTTATCTCATTCAGATTAATCAGCCTCAGCTTGCTCTTGAAAAATTAGAAAAAATTATTGAAAGTAATCCTCGTGCAGAAGAGGCGCTGTTCATTGCAGGTTTAACCAGTATTGACCTTAAGCAATATGATAAAGCTGAACAATATTTGGTTGATTTACGCAACTCTGCAAAGTATCAAAATGAAGCGTATTACTACTTAGCCATTAATGCTGAACGGAAACAGCATTATGAAACTGCCAAAGCCTATTACCGTTTAGTAGATGGTAGTCTCTATATTGTTTCAAGGCGTAATTTGATTGCAATCTATGATAAACAAGAAAATTTACACGATGCTTTACGGTTTTTAACTCAAGAGCGAGTTAATTATCCGCAGCATGCAAGTTTTCTCTATCAGGCTCAAGCCGAAATTTTAAAGAAAATGGGCAATAAAAAGGCTGCTTTAAATTTATTAGATGAAGCAATCAAAAATTTACCAGATGACCCAGAACTCATCTATGCAGAAGTCTTATTATTAGACCCTTATACTGACCGCGATAAACTCGATAAAACACTCAAGCAATTATTGCAATTAGAACCCAATAGCCCGACCTATCTGAATGCTTATGCGTATACGCTGGCTTTGCAAAACCGCAGGTTAAAAGAAGCACGACAATATGCTGAACAAGCATTGGAATATGCACCAGAACAAGCTTCCATTTTGGATACGCTAGGTTATATCGCATTTTTACAAAATGATTATGAGGGCGCAGCAGAAGCTTTAGGCAAAGCTTATGAGCTTAGTCATAACATAAATATTGGGATTCGTTACGCTAAGGCACTGTATATGCAAGGATCATTAACTGAATTTAGTGCTGTGTTACAACAACTGAAACAAAAACACGCGAATGATCCACAATTACACCAGCTTGATGCGTTAATTTTACCTACATCTGCAAAAAAGAGTTAAATTTATGAGCAAACTTGCCCAACTGTGCACAGCGATCTGTGGATCAAGTGTGTTATTTTTAACCGGTTGTCAGCATTTTACTCAGCCTAAACCCGCAGTTACCCACCAAGTGCAAGACGAAAAACACTTCAATTTGCAAGGTAAAATTGGCGTACGCACTCCGCAACAAAGTGGTAGTGCCTTCTTCACATGGGTTCAACAGCAAGATAATTTCGATATCGAGTTAAGTGGCATTTTAGGTGTTGGAAAAACACAAATTCAGGGAAAACCGGGTGAAGTCACTTTAAACAGTGCTAAAACTGGCGTTATTACAGCGGCATCCCCTGAAGAACTTTTAGAACGTGCTACTGGTTGGCAAGCGCCGATTACTCATTTAACCAGTTGGATTTTAGCAAAGCCAGCAACTTTAAATGCCCAAATTAGCAAAGATAATGCAAATCGTGTGAGCCAACTCATCGAAGATGGCTGGACGGTTAATTTTAGTTATGATGGCGAACAAACTTTGCCAAATAAATTGGTTTTAAAGCAACCTCTTGCTGAAGATAAAGAAAACCGTATTACAATGGTTATCCAAAACCGTTAAACCTAACTTTATAAATCTATGATTCGAGTTCCTTCCCCAGCCAAGCTCAACCTGTTTTTACATATAACGGGACGTCGTGAAAATGGTTACCATGAACTACAGACCATTTTTCAACTCATTGATTTATATGACTGGATGACTTTTTATCCTATTGAGAAAGATGAAATCCAAATTGAAGGTTTAGGTGAGGTTCAACTTGAGCAGAACCTAATTTATCGGGCTGCTCAAATACTAAAACCGCATGCAAAAAAGCTCTGTGGTCTACACATCAAAATTGAAAAAAATATTCCAATGGGTGCAGGTCTAGGCGGAGGTTCTTCGAACGCTGCCACAACACTTATCGTTTTAAATCAATTATGGGAATGTGGCCTGACTCAGGCAGAGCTTGCAGACTATGGTGTAAAACTTGGTGCCGATGTTCCTATTTTTATTTATGGTAAAAATGCATGGGCTGAAGGTATTGGTGAACATTTAACATTCATAGACTTAGATCAAAAACAGTTCATTATTTTAAAACCTGATTGTTTTATCAGCACTCAATTGCTTTTTTCACAAAAAACATTGACAAGAGACACTAAGACCACTAAATTTTGCGCCTATCAGTTAGAACCTTCTAATTTTGGAAATAACTTTGAGCCTTTGGCTAGAAAGTTATACCCCGAAGTTGAAGAAGCGATGCAATATCTTGATCAATTTGGTCATGCAAAGCTTACAGGTACAGGTGCTTGTGTTTTCACTGAAGTGACCGATGAAATGAATGTTGATGACATTCTTAAACATGCACCATGTAAAGCTTACTTGGTACATAGTTTAAAAGAATCTCCTTTACACCATTTTAAAGTTGCAAGTTAGGGGCGTCGCCAAGTGGTAAGGCAGCGGGTTTTGATCTCGCCATCCGTTGGTTCGAATCCAGCCGCCCCTGCCATCATATATATCATCGAATTTAGGGGCGTCGCCAAGTGGTAAGGCACCGGGTTTTGATCTCGGCATCCGTTGGT
>NZ_JAVQNN010000029.1:0-33183 GCF_031798975.1 Acinetobacter sp. V110_1
CCTACGACCCCCTGGTCCCAAACCAGGTGCACTACCAGGCTGTGCTATGCTCCGATCTATCTCAGCTTTTGCTGTATCGCACATCGTGCGGTACGGTGTGCATTCTAGGCGCGACGCCCTCAGACGTCAACACCTATTCTCAAAAAAAGTTAAAAATCCTTATCAAATGTATATTTAACAAGCATTTTGAGGTTTTTTAACGTTTTAACGATGCACTAAAGGCTAACATTCGATCTAAAGGCATTTTGGCACGTTCAGCAAGCGCTGGATCGACGTGTATTTCCTGATCACCTTTTTGTAAAACTTCTAAAATTCCGTCGAGTTCATTCATTGCCATCCACGGACAATGAGCACAGGAACGACAAGTTGCCCCCTCACCCGCTGTTGGTGCTTCAACTAAAATCTTATTTGGTACCGCTTGCTGCATTTTGTAGAAAATACCGCGGTCAGTTGCCACAATGAGTCTTTCATTTGGCAAAGTCTGCGCAGCTTTAATAAGTTGAGAAGTACTACCTACCGCATCGGCAATTTCTACAACCGACTCTGGTGACTCAGGATGTACCAATACAGCCGCATCTGGATACAGTGCTTTCATGTTGGCAATGCCACGTGCACGGAATTCTTCATGCACAATACATGCGCCATCCCAAAGCAACATATCAGCGCCAGTTTTCTTTTGAATATAGCGGCCTAAGTGCTGATCTGGTGCCCAAATAATTTTTTCGCCCAAGCTGTCTAGGTGCTCAACAATTTCAACAGCACAGCTTGAAGTCACTACCCAATCTGCACGTGCTTTAACAGCAGCAGATGTATTGGCATAAACCACTACGGTATGGTCAGGGTGCTGATCACAAAATGCTGTGAACTCATCAACTGGACAACCCAAGTCGAGTGAGCAGGTTGCTTCAAGTGTTGGCATTAAAATTGTTTTTTCAGGAGACAGAATTTTAGCTGTTTCTCCCATAAACTTTACACCAGCCACAACCAGTGTAGAGGCAGCATGATCTCGTCCGAAACGAGCCATTTCTAAAGAGTCAGAAACGCATCCACCTGTTTTTTCAGCAAGTTCTTGTACATCTGGATCGCAATAGTAGTGAGCAACAAGGACAGCATCACGTTTTTTGAGCTCTGCTTCGATCTGTGCAAACTTTTGTTGTTTTGCTTCTTCACTTAGGCGGTTGTCTTTTGGCTCACCTAAACGGTCTAAATGCGCTTGTACAATGTTTTTTGCATCGTTGGCAATTAAAGTCGCATCACTCATAAAACGTCTTCTCTATCCTTCATGCTGGCATACCTGCTCGCATATAACGTTACTGCTTAAATGATTTACGGATTGAATCATTTAATATCAAAAGTTGGGGCTAATAAAAAAGCCTCTTTGTCGAGGCTTGATTATAACTGAATATTTACGAACGGTAATCTGCATTAATCTTGACGTAGTCGTAAGATAAGTCACAGGTGTAGACTGTGTCCTTGGCTTGACCGCGACCTAAATCAACACGAATGGTAATTTCGGTTTGTGCCATAACGCACGCACCAGCTTCTTCGGTATAGTCCTCTGCCGCACCACCATCTTTACAGATTTGTACGTCGTCTAGCCACACCTGAATTTTAGATACGTCTAAGTCTTTCACTCCAGCATAGCCAATTGCCGCTAAAATACGACCCCAGTTCGGGTCAGATGCGAAAAGTGCGGTTTTAACGAGTGGTGAATGCGCAATGCTGTACGCAATGTCACAACATTCCTGAATGTTACCGCCGCCCTCTACAGCAACAGTAATAAACTTCGTTGCACCTTCGCCATCACGAATAATTAACTGCGCTAAACGGTTCATGACACGAGCAAGCACTTCTAATACTTTTGCGTAGCGTGCATCGCTTTCTAATGTAATTTCAGTGCCACCTGCCTGACCAGTCGCCACAAAAATACAAGAGTCATTTGTTGAAGTGTCACCATCAATGGTAATACGGTTAAATGAATGCTCAACCGTGGTCTTTAATAGCTTTTGTACTAAATCGCGGCTAATAGGCGCATCTGTAGCTACAAAGCTCAGCATCGTTGCCATGTTTGGACGAATCATGCCTGCGCCTTTACTAATACCTGTCATGGTATAAGTAATGCCATCAAGTTCAAATTTTTCAGATGCACCTTTAGGCACTGTGTCTGTCGTCATAATGCCAGTTGCAGCATCATTCCAAGCAGCATCTTGTACGCTATTTAATGCAGGCTGAAGACCAGCAAGTAAACGTTCCATTGGAAGCTGCTCACCAATCACACCCGTAGAAAACGGAAGTACTTCAAAACTGTTCACACCAGCAAGCTCAGCTAACTTCGCGCAAGTGTCTTGGGCATTTTTTAAGCCTGTAGGCCCAGTACCCGCATTGGCATTACCTGTATTAATCACTAAATAACGAGGATTACCTTGAGCAAGATGAGCTTTCGATACATGAACAGGTGCTGCACAGAACGCATTTTGGGTAAATACACCCGCAACATTTGAACCTTCTGCAAACTCAAAAATGACTAAATCTCGTCGGTTTTGGTAACGTACATATGCTTCTGTTGAGCCAATTTTTACACCTTTTACCACATGCATTTGTGGCATTGTTACGTCGCCGACAGCCATTTTTAGAACATCCAGAGTTTGTTATGAAAAGATTAATATTTCAGAAAATAGCGATGCAAGAAAAGCCGCTTTACATGAAATATCAGTGTTGACAGCTTATTAGAAAAGCCTGAAAAAATCGAGCGCTAAAAATAGCTTATTTTTGCTCTAATTTTAATAAAATATCTTTCTTATCAAGACCACCAGCAAAACCGACCAAGGCACCCCCTGCCCCAATGACTCGGTGACAAGGTGCAATAATTGAAATTGGGTTTTTACCATTGGCAGCACCTACTGCACGCACGGCTTTTTCATTGCCAATTTGAACAGCAATCTCTTTATAACTTCTTGTTTCACCATAGGGAATGCTGAGTAATGCCGCCCACACCTGTTTTTGAAATGCTGTACCTTCAAAATCTAATGGCAATGTAAATTCACGGCGCTTGCCTTCAAAATATTCTTTTAATTGTTGTTCAGTTTTTAATAAAACTGGATGCTCAGTTTGTTCGACTAGCTCTGCCAGTCGAACACGTTTTGGATTTTCATTGTCCCAAAGTACTGCTACCAAAGCATTTTCATTCGCAACTAGTTTTAATTGCCCAACAGGCGAATTGATATACTTATAAGACAGCAACATACTTTATCCTTTTAAGATGGAGACGAAATTTTCATTAGAACCAGTCCCGATACAATCAATACAGCGGCAATCATTCTCATCGCACCAATAGGTTCATTAAGAAAAAATATACCCACTAAAAATGATCCAATTGCACCAATGCCTGTCCAAACCGTATAAGCAGTACCAAGGGGTAAAGTTTTCATTGATATTGAAAGCAGAACTACACTCAAAATCATAAAAACTACGGTAATAACACTAGGGGTTAAACGTGTAAAACCTTCAGACATTTTCATAGAATATGCCCAAATGATTTCAAATACACCTGCTAAAATTAAAATAGCCCAAGCCATAACATTCACTAATTTTTATAGTGTCAGGTCGTCCTGACATGATTACCCATTATGGGGGAGGTCGTTCCTCCAGTATGTGAAGACCCAGTTTACTTTAAAATAAAAAATGAAGGCAAACTCGCACTCAAGTCCGCCGTAAATCTATAAATCTTGTTCATTTTTGAGTTGTAAGATTTTCCGTGCACCATTTAAAACAAATAAAACAATAATTAACCCAATTATTAGATCAGGATAACGAGAACCTGTGATTGCAACCAATATTCCCGCAATAATGACACCTAAGTTTACGATGACATCATTTGCAGAAAATATATAACTCGCCTTCATATGTGCGCCACTCTCCTTATGGTCTCTCATTAAATAAAGGCAACTAATATTGGCCGCAAGTGCTAAGCCACCAATTAAAATCATGAGAATTGAAACAGGTTCACTACCGTATATAAAACGGCGCAATACATCAACTAACACAATGATGGCTAAGCCAAACTGAAACCATCCGGAAATATGTGCAGCCTTTAATTGAGCATTGAGGTTTTTACCCACCACAAATAAAGCAATGCCATAAATTGCCGCATCGGCAAACATATCGAGCGAGTCAGCAATTAACCCTGTTGATGACGCAATAATGCCCGCCATAAATTCGATGAAAAACATCACAGCATTAATGAGTAACAGCCACTGTAAAACCTGTTTTTGTGCTGCATGGTTTGAAGAGCTAGCACGTACCTTTTTAGGCTTTTCAACGGGTTCATAGTGAGGCTGGGTTTGCTGTAACTCTGCCCCTAAACCTAGGCGTTGCAGGCTTTGGGTAATTTTTTCAGCTTCTTTACTGTGATATACCGCTAAATGACGAGTAGGTAAATCAAATTCAAGTTCTTGAATATGTTCAGCATAAGGTGCTAAAGCCATTCGCACCATTTGCTCTTCTGCTGCGCAATCCATGTGAGGGATATGGTAATAACTCACCCATTGGATTTTATTCGCCATAGGTTCACTCGGCATAGAATAGTCCTGAGTTGCTACGCTTGAGCACCCACAGCTTGAACAGCTTTTATTTACATTTATTTGATTCTCTTGTTTTTCTAAAGCCATCTTTGCACCATAACTGACACAAAAAACAATGCCATCAGTATAAACCAATGGCATGTCATTAAGCTTACTTTTTGTTCGGTAATTAAAATTTAAGTGTTAACCCAGCTCCATAATACCAACCATGTTCAGAGTCGGTTCCAGTTTGCCAAGCAGTTTGTTTTAAACCTTTTTCATAGCCGTAACCAATATCAACAAATGGCATGACCTTTTTATTGATTTCATAACGGGTTTGAAAACCTGCCTGTAAACTCGATAGCCCCGTTTTACTGGCATAGCGAGATTCATCTTGTAAAACAACATCTGCTTTTAAATAGGGTTTACCAATCAACTTTTGGGTAAAGAGTAAGTCCCTTTCCGTTTCCAAACTTAACTTCCATAGTTGATCTTCACCTGCGTAAAGATAAGCATCGGTTTCAAAAAAGTAAGGTGCCATGCCGTGTAAGCCCACTACACCAGCCCAGCGATCTTGCTTTTCGTCTTCCCGTTGTAAACGCTCGTAGTTTACGCCAGCCTGTACATCCCAATAGTTGGCTAAATTTCGGCTATAAAGTACTGAACCGCCATAATTGGCATCTTCCGACTCGGCCTTTTCAACATGGGCTTTAATGAACAATTTATTTTCATCCGTTCCCACCCAGCTTTCCAATTCAGAAGAAAAACTGCCTTCACCCTCTTCATTTTGAGTCCAGCCAGTATCAATTTTTGTTGCTTGATAGATCTGTCCGCCATGTTCACGTAAATGATCGTGTGTTAAAGGTTCTTGAGCAAAAGTAAATACAGATATACCCGAGAAAGCACCGCAACAGATCATTTGAGAAAATAACTTAGTGATGCGCATGACTAGCTCCTTTCTCATTTTCAGATTGAACGGTTGGCTGTGATTGAGGTGGTTGTTGGCTGTTATTTACTTGAGCAACAATCAACTTATTCATCATTCCCGCACTCATGTGATAGAGCAAATGACAATGAATCGCCCATTCCCCCAAGGCATCGGCTGTCAACAACGCAGTCACGGTTTTTCCGGGTGGAACAATAACGGTATGTTTATTTGGTAAGTTTTCAGCTTGTTGGCCATTTTCCAATTGCATGAACATGCCATGTAAATGCATTGGATGGGCCATCATGCTGTCATTCACGAACTTCAAGCGAATACGTTCGCCATATTTAACTTGTAATGGTTCAGCTTCGTTAAATTTCTTACCATTAATGGTCCAGATATAACGCTCCATGTTGCCACCCAAATGAATTACTAATTCACGCTCGGGCGCACGAGTATCTGGCTGCGGTGTTAAAGACTGCAAATCACTATATTGCAGTGCTTTCATACCTGCTGGTGTTGAAGCATTTGCCCAGCCATAAACGGACTCATCATTTTTAGTCTTATTCTCAGATTGAGATGGCATCTCATGCTTCATATTCATCATAGCGTGGTCATGTTCGCTAGACGACATTGCCTGCATATCATGTTTCATTTCAGGCATAGCCGACATATCGTGCTTCATTTGCATCATAGAGTGATCATGTTCTTCAGATGACATATTTTTCATGTCATGATCCATGTTCATCATTGCATGATGATGGTTAGCACTATTTTGAACAGCCTCTTTTTTCATTTCAGGCATTGATGGCATGTCATGTTGCATATTCATTTGATGGCCAGCATGTTCATCACTTCCACTACCATGATTCATGCCCATATCGTCCATGGTTAATAAAGCACGCGGACGCGGCTGTGGCATTTGAATTGGCCCTACAGCTTGCGCATTTTCATTGTGCAAAGTGCCGATAGCAAAACCACTACGATCAATAGACTCTGCTTCAATCTGATAATTTGCTTGTTTAGGTTCTACAATGACATCGTAGGTTTCGGCTGTACCAATACGAAACTCGTCAATTGCTACAGGCTTCACTGGCTGTCCGTCTGCACTCACAACAGTCATTTTCAAATTTGGAATTCTGACATCAAAAAATGACATTGCTGATGCATTAATAAATCGTAATCGAACCTTATCTCCAGCTTTAAAATTACCTGTCCAATTTTGCTCTGGTGTCTTGCCATTAACTAAGAAGGTATAACCCGTCACATCAGACATATCGGTTTTTAACATCCGCATCTGATTCCACATGGAACGATCTTGCCAAGTTGCCTTTAAGCCTTGTGCTTTAACTTGCTTCCACACATCAGATACGGTTTCACGGCGGTTTTGATAATACTCAGCAGATTTCTTTAAATTCTTTAAAATACTATCGCTAGAAGAGTTATGAAAATCTGAAAGCATCACTACATAATCACGATCAGTTTTTTCATGCGCCGCAACTGGTATTTTCCCTTTGGGGTAAATTACGAGTGGCCCATATAAACCATCTTGCTCTTGGCCTTTACTATGCGCGTGATACCAATAAGTACCATTTTGCTTCACCTTAAAGCGGTAAACAAAATCTCCGTTTGGCGCGATTCCTTTGAAATTATTAAAACCCGGTACACCATCCATTAACCCTGGCAGTAACAACCCATGCCAATGCAAAGACGTATCTTGATTCTTTAATTGGTTATGAACATGAATAACAGCCTCATCCCCTTCCTCAAACTCAAGAAGTGGGGCTGTAAATTTTCCATTTACGGTAATTCGTTTGAGCGGCTGACCAGTAATATTGACCTGTTGTTCATTAATATTAAGGTGATATTCCTTAATTGCCGCGAGGGTCCATGGTGAAACCAATAGACCAAATACAGCGACGAGGCTGCTAATTGTTTTATGAGACATTGCTGTAATCCTTTGAACTAAAAAATAAGTAAGAAAGGATTAAGCTTTTGGAGGACGTAAAATTTCTTGCCAGTATCCGGCTAAATGCTGAGCCTGATAAACACTACTAAATTGAGATGAAATAGGAATAAATGATGTTTCAACGTCTGGTACAGCTTGCTGCAAAGCCAGATTCAGCATCTGACAATGGACTGGGTTACAGTCTTGGCAGTGTTCACCATGTTGAGAAACTTTCACCATAGATTGATGGCACATCGCCTGATCATCAGCTTGACCCTGCATAGTATGATGTGTCATTTGCTTACTATGACATGGCATCGTATGAAGATCATGCTGCATAGGCATCTGAGCAACAGACACACCACTCCACCCAACGACCAAAGTCATTAGGAACACAAACCAAGCATACTTGCGTAAGTGTTGCAGTGTCATCATTTATTGCCTTGAGCAATCCATTTATCTATGGTGTATTAGCATAACCAAGTTTTAAATCAGATACAATTTTACATCTTAATTGATTGTTTTTACGGTCATTAAGCAAACGGAGGTTGATGCTGAAGGACTAAATCAATCACATCTAGTGCACCTTCTTGTTCATTACTTACAGTTGCATAAGGTGCCACTGCTTTTAAAGCTTGAACAGCATTTTCAACAGCAAAACCATAACCGACTGCTTTAATCATCTGAATATCATTATTGTTATCACCTATCGCCACCACCTGATTAGGCTCAATCTGCCATTTTTGTAGTAATAGCTTCAAACCATGCGCTTTATGCTGATCAGGAAGAATTAAATCGATAAAACCAAAACCACTAGAAACAGGCACTAAAACTTTATCTGCTACAAAACTTTGCTTCTGAAAATGCTCAAAAATTGCAAAACTTTCGCTTTCCTGAGCAGTAAAAGTAATTTTACACACCAAGTCATCTAACGAATAAAAGTCATCGATAACTGTCAGCTTCTCAAAATATCGAGCGACTTTAGCGTAGTCCTCTGCGTTCATGCTGCTATGCACATAAGCACTCTGTTTCCCACAGATCACCATAGTCGAGGTATACGCAGGGTCAATCGCTTTTAGAATATTACTAAATTGTTCTTTGCTTAAATGGGCAAAAGCGAGTTCTTGTCCAGCATCTACAACATGTGCGCCATTTTCCGCAATAAAAGCAATTTCATGATTAATTTCTGGAAAATAGGTCACAAGCTTTGCAAGTTGGTTGCCACTAGCCACCACAAAATGAATGTTATTTTGTTTTAATTGTTCATACTGTTTTAAAAAACGTGCTTTGTTGTACTGCTTCTTAGAATTAAGAAAAGTCCCATCCATATCTACCGCTAAAATTTTTACTGTCATTAATGATCTAGGTCTCTTACTAAAATCTTATTAAAACAAATTTAGCTTTACTTTTCATGACACTTTTACAGTTTTCTCTCTATAAGTTTTTAAAAGTTTTATACAGCCTCATCTCGTTTTTTGCACAGGTTATTTTTTAGCAAAGCTTAATAAAAAACCAGACAATAAAATATTCAATACGCATAAAAAAAGAACGCCAAAGCGTTCTTTTTTCATATATTTTGTTTAGAGAGTAAACGTTTGATCTCATTTTGTTTATTTTACCAACACCTTATCCATACGGTTATCAACACAGTTATCCATACAGTTATAAACAAAGTTATCCACATGAACGAGGGGTAGCAGCGATTAAGTATCGCTGCCCGAGTGCAAGACGAACAGCTATGCTGTGAGTGGCGAAAAGCATATCTCACCTTATCCAAGCACAAAAAAGCTGTTAAACCTCTTTCGTCCCTACTTTAGCAAGCTCTGCACGCATTTGATCAATTACAACTTTATAATCTGGTTGACCAAAAATAGCTGAACCAGCAACAAACATATCGGCACCCGCTTCTGCAATTTCACGAATATTTGCTGGGCCAACACCACCGTCAACTTCTAAACGGATATCACGGCCACTTGCATCGATAATTTTGCGCGCTGCACGTAATTTCTCTAAAGTCATTGGAATGAACTTTTGTCCACCAAAGCCAGGGTTTACACTCATTATTAAAATTTGGTCAACTTTATCAAGCACGTAATCTAAATGGTGTAATGGCGTTGCTGGGTTAAAGACTAAACCTGCTTTAGCACCACCAGACTTAATAAGTTGTAATGAACGATCGATGTGGTGAGATGCTTCTGGGTGGAAAGTAATAATATCAGCGCCTGCTTCTAGGAAATCACCAATAATACGATCAACTGGAGACACCATTAAATGCACATCAATTGGAGCTTTAACACCATAGTTTTTTAGAGCCTTACATACACCAACACCAAAAGTTAAGTTTGGAACATAGTGATTATCCATCACGTCAAAATGCACTACATCTGCACCTGCAGCTAACACTTTGTCTACATCTTCGCCTAAACGAGCAAAATCGGCAGATAAAATAGAAGGAGCAATCAAATAAGGCTTGGACATAGGTGGATGACCTGGCTAGAAGTTTAAGGAGAGGTTAGAAATTATAACAAAAAAGAACCTACTTAGCCCGCCCTTCCTTGTTTAATTGACAACATTTCAAACTTGCAACGTAACGTTGCTACTATAGAATGCCAAGTGCCAAACGAATTTGTTAAGGTACATTAAACCAATGTGAGGATTGATAATGAAAAGTACGACTCATCTATTAACAAACGATGGAAAACGCATTGCAAAACGTCTAGTTAATCATTGGAAACATAAGTTTGAAGTACAAGAAACTGAGCAAGATTTTAAAATCTTAATGCCTACAGCAACCATTACGCTTGCACCAGAAACAGAGCAATTAAATGTTGCTATTGATAGCCAGTTAGATGACCATGACCACTTGGAAAAAGTTGTCCTTGATCATCTAAACCGTATGGCTCAACAAGAATTTCAGGTGGAATGGCAGCACTAATTATTAGCCAGCGACTTTTTCCAACTGGATTGCATGAAACTGCAAATGCTCATCCATAAAGGTCTGGATAAAATAATAGCCATGATCATAGCCCGCATGTTGTCTTAAAGTTAAAGGCTGTCCTGCCTTTAAACATGCTTGCTTAAATTTTTCAGGGTGAAGTTGTTCATAAAATTGATCATCCAATCCCTGGTCCACCAAAATTTCGCTAAAAACTGCACCATTTTTTAAGACTAAAGCTGTGGCATCATGGTCCAACCAGCTCTCACGATCTGCACCTAAATAATGGCTAAATGCTTTTTCACCCCATGCACAATCAGTTGGTGCACAGATCGGTGCAAAAGCAGAGACTGACTTAAATTTCTCTGGATATTTAAAAGCCAAAGTTAATGCACCATGACCGCCCATCGAATGTCCAAAGACACCAACTTGCTGAGCATTTACTGGAAAACTTTTTAAAATGAGTGGATATAACTCATCAATTAAATAGCTTTCCATCTGATAGTGTTCAGACCAAGGCGCTTGCGTAGCATTGATATAAAAACCTGCACCTTGTCCTAGATCCCAATTGTCACCAGCTGTTACCTGTTCACCACGAGGTGAAGTATCAGGCGTAATCAATATAAGACTAAGCTGAGCTGCCATATGCTGTGCATGTGCTTTAATGGCAAAGGTTTCCTCAGTACACGTTAAACCCGCCAAGTAAAACAATGTAGAACATGGTTTACCTTCTAATGCAGCAGGTGGCAAATAGATACCAAACTTAGTAGACCCTTTTAATAATTGAGAATCCAACTGGTAGATACGCTGCTCACCTTCAAAGCAGCGGTTTTTTTGCAGGAGTTGCATCGTTTTTAGCCTCTGTTTGTGTTTGAGCAATATTTACACTACCTGTACTTTGCTGCGGGAAAAGATATTTTTCCAACTGAGGTAGCATAAGTTCCATATTCTTACCAATCATCCATTGCGGCTCTGAAGGGTCTACACCTTGAGCTACTTCCCATTTGGTCACGGTTTGCTTGGCAGCATTAAACGAATCTTTCATTGAAGATTGCTCTCGCATTGCCAAGTCAAAGAAAGCTCGTCCAAAATAAGTATAGTCAGCTTCGTTATTACATCCAAAAGAGGTTTTGTCTGCCGCAGATGCAGTAATAATTAAAGTATCTGGTGACTGTAAAGCAGGAATAAAACTTCCTGAATAACAAGCAGAAATGACAATCACACGCCAACGAATACCAGCTTTATCGAGTGTTTCACGTAACCATTTCGGATCGACTTGCCCCAAATCTAGAGGTGCATTTTCAATTTCAAAATGGTTTTGTTCACCGTGCGATGTCATGTATAAGAACAGCACATCACTATCACGGTTCATTTGTTGGCCCATACGGCGTAGAGCCAACTCTATACTGGTTTTAGATGCAATCGGGATTTCAGTTCGAGTATCTGGGTTATTGACCAGCATCATTGAACGCCCAACTGTACCGAAACGTGTATCGAATTGTTCTTTAATACGGACCACTTCCGACTTGAAAACGTCTTGGTAACTATCGCCCGCCACACCCAAGAAATACCAATGGCTTTTAGCCACTTCACCATATTGAACCTGTTCTAAGGCATCATGAAGTAACTTGCTTTGTGCATAAAAGGCATCTTCGGCAAACGTAGGTGGAGAGTCTTCTACTTTCCAAATAGGCTGATCTTTTACAGAAAGCTGCCAGACCACCATGGTCGCAATAGTTGCAACCATAACCAATGCCCGCTCCCACCACGGCCACTTGAGCTCACGTGAGAAAACCCAAATGACAGCTAAACTTTGCCATACAAAAAGTGCCACAAATAGGCTTGGTAAAATACCGTTATAAATAGCATCGGGAATAAAGTTTAGGTAACCGTTAGAACCCAAATATTGAATTAAACATTGGATTAATAAAATATTGGTATCTAGAACCAGCCAAAGCAAAGCTGGAACTAACATTAGACGCGGCTGATTAATACGCTGTGATAGAAAAATACCAACAATAAGCGCAATAAAAGGCCAGAGCGCGTATCCAATTAAGCCTTGCGAGTTAAAGTCACCCGTTTGACCGGCAACAAGCCAGCTATAAAGCGAGTTGGTACATCCGCCTAATATTCCCCAAACAATAAGCTGAAGAATAGAGGGATGTACGATCTGTAAGGAACGTCTTGACCCCAAAAATAACCACATTCCGGCAAGCTGGTTACTTTTAAAATCATGCCAAAAGTTAATGGAAGGTTTGAGATCAATCATAAAAAGGTTTCAAAAATTTCGTTTTTGTCAGGCACCATAAGTGTATGCCTGCTAAGAATTTTAGCAATCATGCTTTTGAACTATATCACATATATTTGTGCATTATTCAAGCAATAAAACTTAACCTTACATAAGCTTACTGAAAGTAAGCATCAAAACGACAAGCATCCCCCTGCCACTGATGGGCTGGCTCTTGATTTGCTAAAAAAACAGCATGTCTTGGACGTTTCACAATCACTCGCTTGGCAACTTTCTGAGCCAACTCAAGCAAATTATCGCCTAAATCCATTTCTCCATGTTCTGGTAAAAGTAAATGCAAAAGCTGCATTTGCTTTTTGACTTGGGCTTGTTTTTTAATCGCTTGTTGGTTCTGGTCGCGCTGTGGGAACATCGGGTCAAGGTAAACCACATCAACCGTTTTTGCTTCTTGATGTAATTCCTGTAAATAGCTTGCAGAGTCAGCAAAGATCAGTTGAATACGTTCCATAAATTGATTTAAAAATGGATCGTGCAGTGCTTGAGCTTTTGAATCTTCAAGTAAAGTAAATAAAATCGGATGGCGTTCAACAAGCTGAATTTGAGCACCTAAATACGCCATAAGTAAGCTGTCATGGCCTAAACCCGCTGTTGCGTCTACAAGTACTGGTTTTTCACCCAACTGACAAGCTCGAGCAATCATCTCTGATTTAAGACTTGCACGTTTTAAACGCGGAATTTCAGCTTTCCAGTCAGGCTGCATTTTCATGCCATTTGCAGATAACCAAAGTCCGTTTTCATCTACACAAAGCGCTAAGTCAGGGTTTAAACGTAAAAAACGAGCATTAAGCTTTTCAATCGGCTGTAAATCGGCAGTCACACCTCTAGAACAAAGCACAGCTTGGTAGTGCTGTGCTTGCTCTTGAAAATCTACTTCAAAATATATATGCATGAGTAGTGCCTTTACTTTGCTTTACCCTGATCCGCTATTTTTTTCCACGCATCATCACGCAAGTAAACCGGTAAAGCATGTTCTGCATCAACCCACTGCTTTTGCGTGGCATAGACACGTGCAATCGAAGCAATGTCTTGTGCAGTGGCAGTGATTGTTTGATGCTCTGCATCGGCTTGAAGAAGCTTAGCACCTGAACCAATTAAGCAATGCTTTGCATAAGCAGCCGCTTGCTCGTAGTTCATTAATTTTTCTTCATCGATACACTGCATGATGCCTTGCTCATCTAGAACAAAACTTGCAATGTAAACTTCGTTCATACGTGCATCGAGTACCGCAGTCACCTGTTCTAAACCTTCAAGTCGGTAAGCCGCCTGTGCGAGAGCTTGCAAGGTAGAAACTGGAACCACTGGTAAATCTTGTGACCAAGCTAATGCCTGAGCAACAGCAGCATTAATTCGAACACCACTAAAAGAACCTGGCCCTCGACTAAAGGCAATTGCATCTAAACCAGCTACGTCAAGTTCGGTTTGTTGCAACCCTTGCTCAATCATTGGCAGAATGGTCTGGGTTTGTGCTTTCGCTCGCGTATCGAGTTGGAAAAATAGTTCTTGGGTTTCATCGATTAATGAAATGGAACATTGCTCATTTGCAGTTTCCAACGCCAGCAGTTTCATGCACAACCTTAGTATTGAATCAGATTAAAAACGGAAGTTATGATACCCCACTCGGCTCTGATAGGCGAGTTGTTCCTGTCTAAATAAAAACGCCAAGCAAGTGCTTGGCATTGAAAATATCTTACTGAAAATTTAAAAATGAAATTCTTTTAAATCGGCATAGCTTTTAAAGTGCTCAGCATAATGTAGTGCACTAAACCGTATTTTTGCCGCACCATCTTCATCTAAAGTTTTGACAATTTTACCTGGTGAACCCATTACCACTGAATTATCTGGAATCACTTTTCCTTCAGGAATTAAGGCATTGGCGCCAATAATACAGTTTTTACCAATTACAGCTCGATTTAAAATGACTGCGTTCATACCAATCAGGCTATTATCACCAATCGTACAACCATGCAGCATGACTTTATGTCCGACCGTGACATATTCACCAATATTTAGTTCAAGGCCTGCATCGGTATGTAATACCGAGTTTTCTTGAATATTAGAAAAATTACCAATCCGAACGACACAGTTATCAGCACGTACTACCGCTCCAAACCAAATACTGACCTGACGACCTAATTCTACTTGTCCAATAAGCGTTGCGGTTGGAGCAACCCAGCCATCCCATGGCTCATATAATGCTTTTGGGTGCTGTCCTTGATAGCTATACATCATACTTTATCAATCCTGATCTTTATTTTTTATGAGAAAATTTTGGCATTCCAAATGTAGGTGAGTTGAGTAAAAATGGCCATTCCTTTTGATAACCTAATCCATATTTAAATAGAGCCACCAACATACGAGCAGTTAAACCCCAAATAATTTCATTATCAATCTGCAAGCTTGGAAAATACAAAGACTGATGAGTATATCGAACTTCGTATGGTGTCGGACGCGTCTCTATAAGTTGCTGTAAGGGCACAAAGAAAATTCGATCAATTTCAGTAGGCTGAGGTATTAAATGAACCTCTGGTGGAATAAGCCCAACAATCGGTTTTACAGACAGCCCACTTCTTGCGCGCTGCATCGGCAAATCACCTAACAACTGCACATCAAACGGGTTTAAGGCCGTTTCTTCTTGAGCTTCTCTTAGCGCTACAACAATATTACTGGTATCACTGGGGTCACGCTTTCCACCCGGAAAAGAAACCTCTCCCGCATGATTGTTCATATGTATTGAACGGCGTGTGAGTAGTACTTTAGGATTATTTTCATTTGTAATCGCAATAAGTACCGCAGCTTGTGCTTCTTGTATGCGGGTGGAAAAGCGCAATCTTTGCTGTAACTTTTGTGTTAGCAAGTGCTCTTCCATACCATTCACCTATTATTCTGTCTCTCTTTGCATCATATCTGAAAATAAAACTTAGGGAATAGAGTTGATGCGTAAGTCTAAAAATTCAGTTATGCTGAGTCATCTCTATACTCGATGATAATTATGAGTTTCTGTGTAGCGTGTGGGCATAAAACCGAACAAAAAATTCCTTTAGGTGATCATAAAGTACGCCGTGTTTGTACTCATTGTGGAAATATTCACTATGAAAACCCCAAAGTAATCTGCGGTGCCTTAGCGTTATGGGAAGACAAAGTACTCCTCTGTCGTCGTGCAATTGAACCTCGTTATGGCTTGTGGACTTTGCCTGCTGGCTATATGGAATTGTTCGAAACCATGGAACAAGGCGCAGCACGTGAAACTCGTGAAGAAGCAGAAGCCGAGATAGAAATAGAACAACTGTACTGTATGTACAATATTCCTCGTATTGGCCAAATTTATGTACTTTTCAAAGCACAACTGAAAGATGGAATTTTTGGTGCAGGTGAAGAAAGCATCGAGAGTCGTCTGTTTGAAGAGCATGAAATTCCATGGGGTGAACTTGCCTTCCCTAGTGTTGAACACACTTTAAGACATTATTTTGAAGATCGTAAAAAACAAGTTTTTCCAACACACCTAGAAACGCTAGGCACTCGCTTAGACCATACAGGCTAATAAATTAGATAATAAAAAAGACCGCATTTGCGGTCTTTTTATTTTGTTTAATTAAGATTTAATTTTTATTGCTTTACATGCTGGAATAGACTGATCAGCTAGTTTAATTGTGACTGTACCCAATTTGCGTTTGGCTAAAGCTTTATCATCTTCAGTAGGTGTTACTTTATCAAGCTTATTATAACTATCCTGAGCAGCCGCATATTGATTATACCAAGGAGTATTATTATCAAAATCTATGCTTGTACTATCTACCTTATTTGCCAATAAGTTAAATAGATTCAATTTTGCAGGGCCTGGAGAAACTCCTACAAAAGTCAGCCCAACCATAACACCATCGATATTGGCAAATTTAGTATTAGATAAAATCATACGGACATATATAGATTGATCAGCATTTAAAGGGTCATTAACTGTCGCTGCTGTAGTACCAATTCGATATTGTTGCACACCATTGCTATCAACTAAGCTTTCATCTGATACTGTAGCACATTGGCCCGACATGTCAGTTGATGTTGAATTTTGTTTAATATCAGTACGAATATCTCCATGCTCATCAATCACAATACCTAAATTTACAGGTTGAATAGTGGTATCTGAAAAATTGAATGTCAAAGTAGCATAAAGAGGAAAAATATAATTTTCACCTGTTTTTACATTACCAGATGTTCTAAAAACATTTCTCTCTAGATAACTAATAGGGCTACTTTTAATAATACTCAATATACCATTGTAACTATCCCCATCCACATTTTGACGCCAGAGTCCATAATGCTGCGGATTACCTGTATTGAGTTTTGTCAAGGATTTATAGAATGCCTCTGTGCCTGCTAATGCATAATCATTAAAGAATTTTCCCTGATAAATCTGTAAATCTTCACTTGGATTATTAGAAAAACTCAAACGGAGTGGTGTAGTTGACTGAACTTCTCGACTAACTGGGTTTAACCAATTATTTTGTGCATTTACATTGAGTTTAGCTGGTTTAACTTTTGAGGTTAACAAATAAGGATTCTGTACTTTGTTATCTATTACAATAGCATTTCCCTTCCACTGTAGTCCATATCCTAGCGTATAGCCTTGACGATCCGATAATAAATAAAGATCATCTGTTGAATGATGTAAGTTAAGTGTATTATTAAAACATTCTTCTCGTGTAGCTCTATTACACCCATTAAACACTTGATAATCTTGAAGTATTACTGAGGAGTTAAGAAATAAATTGAATGCTTGGAGAATACCTGCATTACTTAAATTAGTTGTTTGTACTAAAAGCCTATACGCTTCATCATTAGAAATTTGATCTACATCTAACCATGGTTTCAAAATGCTTGCATAAGCTCCGTTCTGGAACTCTGTAGCTGTTATACTCTGAGAAATCTTCGTAAGTTGGTCTTTTTTGGTATCTGTAAGTTGAGTTGGCTGTATATCACCGATGACATTATCGCTATTTTCTACACCAATGCTTTGAAAAATTTTTACTAAAGCAATTGCTACTTTAATAGTTTCATCATTTTTATCTAAGCTTGCTGGTGTTTTTCCTGTAATTCCACTTGCTAAATCTAGTATTCTTAAATATATAGGATTGCTTTGCTTGGTATTAGGATTAACAGAAGTAAATTTTCCAACTGTATCAAGATTAACGTTTCCTAAGTAAACCTTTTTATTATCTTTACTTTGAATATAAAAACGTGCTGTATCACCAACTTTACATGATCCAATTACAGCATTTCCTGAAAATTTTGTAGCATAATGAAAATTTGTAGCCGAGCTACAATCAAAATTAATACCAGCTATCGGATAATCTAAAGCAAATTGTAAACAAGTTGTATCTTCTGCACCAATATTACTTGTAGTCGGTGTACAACTGCCAGAAGATAAGTTTCCGTTATTGCTACCAGAGCTTGGATCTTCATTAATTGTCGAGCTGCCACCGCCACAACCATTCAGCATCATTGCCAATGTGGTTAATGCAAAAGGCCATAATAATTTTTTATTCATTAGATACCCTACTTATTTTTAACGTAATACTGAAATTTGAATCTGTCCCTGATTAGATAACTCATGTTCTGCTACATCTACAGAGGAAGATAACGGAGTTAACATCATATAACGTGCATGAGGCGGTACTTTTAAAGTACCTTGAATTGATGCATGTTGTAATATCGTAGAAGGATAAGACTTGCTCTTGAAACCACTTGCACCCTCTAAAATACAACCCTTCTCATCTAAAAATATAACTAAAGGCCAATAATATAGAGGCGTAGAGTTATTTGCTGCAAATGACATAAGCTGTAAATGTTGTACAGACGGATCTAGTTTTACTAGCTCGTATTCAAACTTTTCTTTTAATGGCTTACGAGGCCATAAATTTACTTCTTTTTTAGATCCAAGCACTTTGATTGACTTTTTGTAGCCTTGAACAAAACACTTATCTTGCTCAAAAGTTGTTTCTAATTCTTTTTGAGACAGACGTATATAGGTTGGAGCTAAAACAATCACTGCTTGATCATCTTGAGATTGTTTATTAAAAAACTGTTCTAATGTAGATTTACTTACACCCTTTTTCCGCTCAATAAACTCTGTTCGTCCTAAACCATCTGGCATAACATAAAAGCGTTTTTTGCCTTCAAGATTAAACTCTTGGTCTTCAAGATATTCATTATTTACATACTCTACGCCATCAACACTCGTAAATTTAGATGGATCATTTAGCGAATTTTGAGTTGAAACAGCTTGTGAAGCACTTGGTACAGATGAAGGAGTTTTAGCTGGGGTACTTTCTTCCTTAACAGTATTAGTTTGCTTTTTAACTTCATTTTTCTGAGCTTTACTCACTGTTAAAGGAGGCTCTTGATTCGGTGCAGTCGGTGCAGTCGGTGCAGTCGGTGCAGTCGGTGCAGTCGGTGCAGTATTTAATTTTTTTGTAACGCGTGGTTCAAACTTTTTAGGTTCTTTGGAATTATGAGAATTTTCACTAGGTAATTCTTGAACAGGTATAACGACAGATTTAGGCTGCGCAACTTGCTTCGGTGCTTCGACTCTAATATTTGATTGCTTCTGTTCAACTTTTTTACTCGGCACAATCATTGGTCGGCCATCTGGACCAATGATTGTATAGAACCCATCTGCATAAGATACAGAAATGCTTGCTATCGCAACACATAAAGTTGAGATAGCAAATCTAGGTCGAAACATCCTTTTATATTGTTTTACCATTTTGTTCTATAGCTCAAACCAAGTACTGTAACTTTTGTATTCGTTTTTACATCTAAACCAGAATAAGGGTTTAATAAAATATTATCGACACCACACTTGTTTGATAATGTACTCGTACAAGCTCGAATATTGTCACGACTACGTAAGAAACCCACTGAAAGATCTAGATCAGTATCCGCATCAAAACGGTACCCCACCCCAAGACCGAATAATTGTGCATTATTGATCGGGACCATGGTATTACGTTTATCATCAGGTATCGCACTGGCACGAGGCTCATAACCTGCCCTTAATTTCAAGCGATCAGTTGCTGAATATTCAAAACCAATCCCCCAGCTCCACGGCGAGGTAAATTTCAGTGGCAATGATAATGAATTATCGGTAACGTCATTAGATAAAAGCTTAGCCACTTTTAATAACGTAATTTGACGATCAAATTCAAACTTAAATTTATCCCAAGCAGAATAATCGGTCCATCCCACATCAAAGTTAACTTGTAAATCTGGTAATATTTTATATTTAATACCCGCTTGGAAATGTGCTGGGTACTCGAGATCCATTGCAACTAAACCAGACTCAGTATCAGGAACATAACCCGGTAATCCGAGAATGGCAGCTAAAATTTGACCCGTAGCTGATGAGTTAAGACCTTTGATTAATTCTTGAGGTGCTCTGGCATTATCAATCATGTATTTGCCTTTTAAACGCATCTTGGCAGCACTTTGATAGACCATACCAAAACCAAAATCATCTGTTGGTTCCCAGAGTAAACCCAGGTTATAACTTGGGCTTAATGATTGTTCTAACGAAACTTGCAATGAACCCATTTTACCAAATGGATTCATACCTTCTTTTGCATTACAAATTCCCAATAACAATAGATCGGTAATCATATCGTTATTGTCTTTGAAAGGTGCACATACCACATCATCAACCATACGCAATACACCAATCATCTCATTTGGAAAACGTAGATCAGTATTTAAAGCGATTGCGTTATAGGACATCCCTATAGAAGCACCAATTGATAAATGATCATTTACCTGATAACCAAACGATGGGGATAAATAAGTGATCCGTTCTACAGCAACTTGTTTACCCATGTAATTACCAGGATTACCATTCTCTGCTCCAAATCCTGCTACTAACGGCGCATATATTGCTGTTGCATAAGTAACTTTTGAGCCCGGTGGTTTATATGCAATTCCGGCAGTAGGAGCAACTAGAGGATACCCTGCTCCGAGATCAACCATTTTTTTAAGAATAGGTACATATAGGCTTGCGTACTCGACATCACCATGAACTGTTCCTTTAAAATCTGTACAAATATTGGCAGAAACTTCCGGACCATCATTACAAACGAGAGGGTCATCTGAATAACCAAAAATGTTATAACCAGGGGGAGCCGAGAACTCACGCTTAATATCAAAGTTAGCAAGAATCCCTTGCACATCTGTTTGCAGCCCATCAATTTTTGCTAAGGCTGCAGGGTTAAAGTGAACTGCACTAATACCAGGAGGGTCTGCAGTTACAGCATTCCCCATTGATAGTGAGCGAATATCAACAGCTAGGTTTTGTCCTAATTGAGCATTGGCAAAGCTAGAAAAACCGGAGATAACAATTGCCGCCGTTAAAGGACATAATTTAGGATATTTCACCTGCTTATCTCCTTATTTTTGTTTTTTGTTAAAACCTAAAATATCTAACGGGAACGACAAACCAAGAGAAATATCTGGTGCATCTTCGGTTAAACCAATACCAACAGTACCATTAACAATCGTTTCAGGTGAAACGCGAACACCTAAAGCAAAAGATAACATTCCACTACTTTGATCTGGTGACTTATAAGACTCACCATTATTAAATTGGAATTCAGCATTTGTATTAAAACTTTGCTGATATGACATCGTCAAAGACACGTCATAGTTAAATGAATAGGCAAAACCAAATGAGAAACCGCCACTGATACCTGGATCAAAAGATTCTAAAATGCGTGAACCTCGGGCTTGATTAAGACCACTTTCTTTAAATCCATAGTTGGCAGATGCAGAAGCGAAGAGAACAACTGGATCAATATATTTTCGAGTACTCGCCCCTACACCAACCGAGTAATATCCCTTACCTGTTGACAGCTCATCTATACCAATTTCATAAGGACTATCACCTGTTTTAGTTGATACGCTACCAAAAAGAACGAGTGGTAAACGGCCTTGCTTTAATGGAAAAGGTTCCCAGCGTGCACCAAAAGAAATATCCCCTAAACCAGCTGTTGTTTTATCTTTAATAATCTCAGACTTAGCAACAAAAGGAAGAGTTGCAGACAACGTTAAGTTATCTAATACCCCATATTGGAAAGTAAAACTATTCGTTAATGTGTGGTTAGCATCTTCTTCAACACGTAAACGGTTAAGTTGAGAAGAATTATCCGATAAGGCTAAATCAATACGAGCATCACGATAATAAGTGTAATCAAGGTCATAGTAAGAAGAAATCACGCCCTTCTTAATCAAAGAATATTGACGTTCATTTGAAGTAAATACTTCTTGTAAGTTTGTCTCCTGACTAGCATCCCCTTCTTTTTTCTGTAATGCACTTGCAGCTTGATGTGCCTCACTATTCGAAGCTGGGGCTACAGCATTTGTATCTACTGCATTCAATGTTTGCGTAGTATTATCTGTTGAGACTGAACCAGAACTAGTAGCTTCTGAAGAAGCAGAGCTTTCTATTCCCTCTGTTACAGTCTGATTCGTACCAGATACTTGTGTTTGCTGTACTTGATCTTCGGCATAGATTGTCCCTGTAATGGCACTCATACTTAAGGCCAACACACTCATCTTCATCCATCGATTATTCATGTTTTTCCTACCCAATTTATTTATTTTACTAACTTTAAAATTGACTATTTGCGTTTGTAATAAAGACGCATATAGGTTTCTATCGGCTGTCCATATGTCGGCGAATGATTATCGTTATCTAGTACACGTCTCATGGTTGAAGCTTTATTTGCTAAACGATCAAAGTTAAATGCTGGATATTGAACATCAACAAAAGCATATCTATTGACCGTAGCATCTTCTACATGACGCATATCTGCATCTTTTAATGCCAATAAATCTTTACGCTGTGATTCAGGAACAGAAATAACAAATAAAGTATTATTATCCCAAATTTGTTTAAAACGACTTTCATCAAAGCTGATATTCCCTAAAGCAGGGTCAGCTACATATACTCTTCCATCTTTATAAGCTTTATATACGACAAAATGTTTAAAACCTGCATAAGAAATAGGCACAATTGCAGGCTGACCTAGTTTAACTAAATCAGAAAACTCACCTCGATAACCGCCACTGTCCAAGCCAATTGCTGTGACAAAACGCTTCATATCAAGTAATGAGAAACTTCGGCGCTCAATAATACGTTGATATTCACCATACTGAAGCAAGCCACTCATTGTTTGCTGTTCAGTTAAACTTGTTCCAACATAGCCATTTAATAAAGTCGTAAGTGCAGCAGAACCACAACTATAATCATAGGCTTGTCGAACAATGCCACGAAACTGATCTTCTACAGCCGGTTTTATTGTGACAGGTTCAATATGGTTTCTATGGAATGATAAATTACGTGAATCGGCAGTCTCTGTATAATAAACAGTTCCCGGCGGCTTTTTTTCTATTTCGAAGGCTTCTGTCGCAAAGTAATACATCAATGCTGAGCCTAAAACTATCTCTAACATAAGCACTTGGTCTAAATGGTGGCCTAACCGGCCTTATTCATTTTATTCTTAGAGCAATAGCTCTACATCCCTGTGTGTTGAAGATACCTTTTTTTTTTGTAAAAAACAGCTTTTTTTTAATCTTTTTGATGAATGCATAGTTTTACATTTATAAACTGATAATTAATTCTCATTTCAAATGTTTTATATTCTTTCTTATTATATGAGCTAATATTATTTAAATAGAAAAGATTAAGATTGAATTTTATTAAGATAAATAAAAAAGCGCGTATAAACGCGCTTTTTATCAGACTTTAAATTAGTGACCAGAAATAGTAATTGTAGACGTTCCTACATTTAAACCTTGGATTTCTAAATCACCAATTGAAGCATTACCCGCTGCACCTAGGTGTACGCCCTGTGCATAAACGTTCATACCTTGTGTACTGTTATTCTGGATACGTAAACCTGTAGGAACAACAGAAATGTTCGCATTTACATCCAAGTCACCAGTTGTATTACCTGAACCACGAACCATTACTTTGTCTAGGACAATTTTACCACCACCAGCAGCATCATTAATACCGAAGTTAGATAGTGTTAAACCACCTTGTAAGCTAGAGTTCACTTTGATCATCGCGCCTTGCGGAGTTGAACCTAACTGAACATTTGCAGAAATTTGACCCAAAGATAAATCTAAGCCAGAAATAATTTCAGTTGGAGCTGTTTCAGTAATACCACGTACAGCAGTAGTCGTATTTAATGTACCAGAAGTACCTACGCCAATTGAACCTACATGTACATCAACTGCGCCCACTGTTGCTGCAACGTTTAAGAAAGCACCGTTTGAGCCTGAAGCACCGTTTGTATCAATTTTTAAATCTAAAAGGTTTCCTGTACCTTTTTGAGTTACAGTAACACCACTAATTGCGATTGAACCCGCTGTACCTGAAGACCCTGTAATACCTGTGGATGTTGCTAAACCATCATTATCATGTAGGTATAGCTTATCGATAGAAATACCACCAGAACCCAAAGCAATACCAATATTAATACCATCTTGACCTGTAGCAGCACTAAGCGCTGCATCATCCATTGATTGCATTGCCATTGCATTTGCACTGATAGCTAAAGAAGAAACTAAAGCAAGTTTAGTGAACATTTTCATTGAGCACTCTCCCAAGAGCATTTATTTTTTGACTTAACCACTCTTACTGTCTCAAATTGCATTTTTCTTTTATGGCAACCGAAACTTCCAATCCTTGAGTAGTTTTGCTTAGCAATTACTAAATTACAGCTACGTTAATTTTTGTTCAACTACTGTAATGCATTTTTTGCCAATTACCCGACAAACGGTACAGATGCTGACTGCCTGATCACGCTTATAAATTGTCTTTAAAACTGAGATATTATTCGGTTATTTTTTCCACGAAATATTAAACTCTTTCGACTCATCCGTCTGATGGGCTGGAACTTGTAGTAAACTATGTCACCTCTTCCAAGCGCTTACATGTTTAAAATGTCACAGTTAAAGAAAAAAATCTCTTTAGAAAGCTATCAATCGGCTGCCGATATTTTAAAAAAATTAGAAAAGTTAATTGGACTTGTATATCTTCATGATGATAACAACCCAATTATTGGTTTTTTGCCAAAAAAATACTTAATTATTCAAAATAATCAAAAAAAATTATTTGATAAAACTGATCTAAATCGTTACGAAAAATCCTCTCACACACAAAGTCTTTTAGCATTTACTCAATTTCACGATGAAAAACTAAAAAATAAAAGTAAAGAAAAAATAAGCTTCAATGGAGGTTATATTGGTTTTATTAGTTATGACTTTTCTGCGAATCAATTTATAAATAATCAAATACATAAACAGCCCTCTTTATTTATAGGTTCTTATTCTTCTTTTCTTAAAAATATAAATAATGAATGGTACTTTTTTAGTGATGAAACTAATGCTATAGAAATTTTTAATTGTATTATAGAACTATTAAAAAAACCTTATAACAGCTCAAACAAAAATAACTTTAAAATAGAACAAAATATTCAACCGCGCTGGTCTAAAAATAAATATTTAACTGCTTTCCACAAAATACAAGAATATATTAAAGCAGGAGATTGTTATCAAATTAATCTGACACAAGAGTTTAATACAACTTTTACAGGTACATTATTAAATAAAGCAGAAGCTTTATGGAATTTAACAAATGCTCCATATTCTGGTTATTTAAAATTAAAAGAGTTTGAGTTATTAAGTTGCTCTCCTGAATTATTTATTGAATTTAATACAGATAAGCAAATAAAAACCCGACCAATTAAAGGCACAATGCCTCGTTACGAAAATAAAGAACAAGATTTGCTTTCAAAGCAAACCTTAAAAAACTCTCAAAAAGATCAGGCCGAAAATGTCATGATCGTTGATTTATTACGTAATGATTTGAGCATTTATGCCAATACAGGTTCGGTAAAAACAACAAAATTATTCGAAATTGAAAGCTTCAATCAAGTTCACCATATGGTAAGTGAAGTTACGGCTACACTTAAAAATGATATTAATCCTATGCAAATGTTGCTTAGTGCTTTACCAGGAGGCTCAATTACTGGTGCCCCTAAAATTCGAGCAATGCAAATTATTGAAGAGTTAGAAGGTGCGCCAAGAGGAGCATATTGCGGGACTTTGGGGTATTTTAATTTTGAGGGTACTGGACGTTGGAATATTCTGATTCGTAGCTTTCAACAATATCAAAACCAGCTCTCTATTTGGGCAGGTGGCGGTATTACTATCGCTTCAGAGGCTGAGGCTGAATATCAAGAAAGCTTAGATAAAATCTCTGCTATGCTGAACTTGATGAACAGCACAGCAGAATAAATTTTAAAGAATATCTTGCTTCAAAGTTTGAACTAAACGTGCATTTTGCTCATCTGTTCCGACCGTAATACGTAAAAACTGATTAATGCGAGGCTTATTGAAATAACGGACAATAATGCCCTGCTCACGCAACTTCTGGGCTAATTGCGCAGCATCATATTGCGAATGTGAAGCAAAAATAAAATTCGCTTTTGATGGCAAAACATTAAAGCCAAGTTCAGTTAAATCACTAACCAGTTTTTCTCGACTTGTAATAACTTTTTGACACTGCTCTTCAAAATAAGCTTGATCTTCAAAAGAAGCAACAGCTGCTGCAATAGCGAAGCGATCAATTGGATATGAATTAAAACTATTTTTTACCGCTTCAAGTGCTGCAATCAAGTGTGACTGAGCAATCGCAAATCCGACGCGTAAACCAGCCAAAGAACGAGACTTTGAAGTTGTTTGGCACACCACAAGATTTTCATAACGGTTTACCAAACTTACAGCTGACTCAGCACCAAAATCAACATAAGCTTCATCAATCACAACCACACGATCTGGATTGGCTTGTAGTACTTGTTCAATCTCTGCCAAGCTGAGCGCAATACTGGTTGGTGCATTAGGGTTAGTAATAATCACGCCACCATTGGGTTGTGCATATTCTTTGACATCAATCTCGAAATTCTCATTAAGTGGAATTTCTTTTGTTTTTGTTCCAAAAAACTGGCTATAAACTGGATAAAAACTATAAGTGATGTCCGGATACAGAATTGGCTCATCTTGAAGGAAAAATGCTTTAAAAATATGAGCCAATACCTCATCAGAACCATTACCCACAAAAACTTGAGATACATCAATATTCTGTTGTTTTGCAATTGCTTGTTTTAATGCTGTCGCATCTGGATCTGGATATAGACGCAGAGCATCAGCTTGTTCATGTAGCACAACTTGAACTGCTTCTACTACTTTTGGTGATGGCGGATAGGGATTTTCATTGGTATTTAATTTCAATAAATTCTGGATTTTAGGTTGTTCACCTGGCACATAAGGCTCCAACTCACGAACCTCAGGACTCCAAAAACGCATTTGTGCTGTAGATACAGTCATAGTCTTATCTCAAAAAAGGGCTGAAAAGTCAGCCCTGAATAATCATTAAAAATTCTACAAGGCTTAAAGCTTATTGATAACGATAACGAGCCGAGCGTGCATGAGCATCAAGATTTTCTTGAACAGCAAGTACATCAGCAGTTTTAGCTAATGTTTTTACACCCTCTTTTGAGCACATGATCAAGCTAGAGCGCTTTTGAAAATCATATACACCCAGTGGTGACGAGAAACGAGCTGTGCCAGATGTTGGTAATACGTGGTTTGGCCCAGCACAGTAATCACCAATTGCTTCAGGTGTATAACGTCCCATGAAGATTGCCCCTGCATGACGAATGTCTTGACTCATTGCTTCGGCATCATCAAGACACAATTCCAAATGCTCTGGTGCAACCTGATTAATCAAATCAACTGCTTCTGCACGATCTTTTACTAAAACTAAAGCCCCACGATTTTCAATCGATGTACGTGCAATATCAGCTTTTGGCAATTCACTTAAATGTTTTTCAATTGCAGACTCTACAGCTTCTAACAAAGCTTCATCTGGAGTAATAAAAATGGCTTGAGCGACTGTGTCATGTTCAGCTTGAGATAATACATCCATCGCCAACCACTCAGCATTATTCACTCCTTCTGCATATACTAAAATTTCAGAAGGCCCTGCAATCATATCAATACCGACCTGACCAAATACAGCACGTTTAGCTGCTGCTACAAATCGGTTTCCGGGACCGGTAATTTTATCTACGCGTGGAACAGTTTGAGTGCCATAAGCTAGAGCTGCAACAGCTTGTGCCCCACCAATAGTGAACACTCGGCTAACTCCCGCAAGGTAAGCTGCAGCAAGAACTAATGGATTTAATTCACCATTTGGTGCAGGTACCACCATAATGATTTCAGGTACACCTGCCACATGTGCTGGTACTGCATTCATAAGTACAGAAGAAGGATAAGATGCAAGACCACCAGGTACATAAATCCCAACTCGGTCAAGAGGAGTCACTTTTTGTCCTAAGGTATTACCCAAGTCATCTACATAAGTCCAGCTATCTTGTTTCTGAGCCTCATGGAATGTACGAATACGGTCAGCCGCAAGTTGCAGGGCTTCACGAATCTCTTGATTTAAACCATCAAACGCAGCTTTCAGTTGTTGTTGAGACAATTCTAGATCGGAAAATTGATGCGCTGAATGTCGATCGAACTGTTGAGTAAGTTTTAAAACATGATCATCACCATGCTGACGTACATCAGCAATAATTTGATCTACTGTTTGAACTAAATTAGGATCATTAACGGTTTCAAAAGCCAAAAGCTCTGCAAAAACCTGTTTGAAGTTCTGATCTTGAGTCGATAAACGTCGCATCAATTTACCCACAAGGCGAAAAAGAAAAACCAAGTTTACTCTTTTTCTAAGGCCTTGTGGGCATCATATCTACAACTATCGCAAAAGCATGATAGGAAATTACTTTTAACGTGATTGAACAGCTTGTTCAAGTTGGGAAATGATTGGGTTTAATAAAATTTGCTTACGCTTAAAGCTCGCTTTATTAACGATAAGACGTGAGGATACTTTGCAAATTTCTTCTAATGGTTCAAGCCCATTTGCTCGTAAAGTATTACCAGTATCAACTACGTCAACAATATAGTCACCTAAACCAACGAGTGGTGCTAGCTCCATAGAACCATAAAGCTTAATAACATCCACCTGCTCACCTAAGCTTGCATAGTATTGACGTGTTAGATTGACGTACTTAGTTGCAATTTTTAAACGACCTTTTGGACGTTCCATTCCTACTTTACCAGCAGTCATTAACTTACATTTTGCAATCTGTAAGTCCAGTAACTCATAAACATGTTGAGCACCATGTTCCATAAGTACGTCTTTACCTGCTACACCTAAATCAGCTGCACCATTCTCAACGTAGGTTGGCACATCAGACGCACGTAAAATCAAAATACGAACTTGCTTATGTGTTGTAGGAAAAATCAACTTACGAGATTTTTCCGGGTCTTCAAGCAAGTTAATACCTGCTGTTGCAAGTAAAGGTAAAGTTTCTTTTAAAATACGCCCTTTACTCAGTGCCAAGGTCAAACCATGATCAAAATTACCCATTACATCAAAATTAGGATCATCGTTTCTTACGTCATTCATTAACTTACTCGCTTAATTCTGGCACCTAAACCTTGAAGTTTCTCTTCGACATGCTCATAACCACGGTCAATATGGTAGATACGGTCAATTACTGTATCACCTTCAGCAACCAAAGCTGCTAAAACCAAAGAAAATGAAGCACGCAAATCTGTTGCCATTACAGGAGCTGCTTGTAGTTTTTCAACCCCAGTCACTACAGCATCATGGCCTTCAACCTGAATATTAGCACCCATACGTGACAATTCAGGAACATGCATGAAACGATTTTCAAAAATGGTTTCAGAAATCGTTGCAAATCCACGACCAATTGCATTTACGGCCATAATTTGCGCTTGCATGTCGGTTGGAAATTCTGGGTGAGGTAAAGTTCTAAAGCTTACTGCTTTAGGTCGCTTACCTAACATATCCAATTCAATCCAGTCATCACCACGAGTGACTTCAGCACCCATTTCTTCAAATTTGTCTAAAACAGATTCAAGTAATGAAGGATCTGTATGTGTTGTTTTTACACGACCACCAGTAATAGCCGCTGCAGCTAAGTAAGATCCCGTTTCAATACGGTCTGCAACAACTGCGTATTCACAACCATGTAGACTTTCCACACCAGTAACAACTAGTGTATCTGTATCTATACCTTCAATTTTTGCGCCCATTTTAATAAGCATTTGAGCAAGATCAGTAATTTCAGGCTCACGCGCAGCATTACGAATAGTAGTTACACCATCCGCTAAAGCAGCCGCCATTAAAATATTTTCTGTACCACCTACAGTGACCATATCGAAAACCACTTCGCCGCCTTTCAGACGACCATCAACAGTGGCATGTACATAACCATTTTCAACTTCGATATGTGCACCCAATGCTTCTAGGGCTTTTAAGTGTTGATCTACTGGACGAGAGCCAATAGCACATCCACCAGGTAATGAAACCTTGGCATTTCCGTAACGTGCCAATAATGGCCCTAATACCAAAATAGATGCACGCATTGTTTTTACAAGTTCATAAGGCGCAAACTGGTTATCTAAAGTAGAGGTATCAGCTTTGACCGTATCGTTCTCATAACTGATCGTGACGCCTAAACCACCAATTAATTTCACCAAAGTATTTACATCTTTAAGATTTGGAACATTGGTTAATGTAATTGGAGAGTCAGCAAGAATCATTGCCGCAAGTAATGGTAAAGCCGCATTTTTAGCACCAGAAATGCGTACTTCCCCTTCGAGCTTAACACCGCCCGTAATTAAAAATTTATCCATTAATATTTAAGCTCCGAAAAGGCTTGCTTTGCGCCATTCATCTTTGGTCATCGCACGAATTGTTACGGCATGGACTTCGCCACTTGCAATATAAGTATTTAATGGTGCATAAACTGCTTGTTGACGGGCAACAGTACGCTTACCTTCAAATTGATCATCCACAATACGGAGGTCAAATTTTCCAGCCTGTCCGCTCACCGCTACTTCCGCTTCAGGAAAAGCTTCTTTTAAAATTTGAGTGAGCTGTTCACTATTCATTGCAAAGACCTCTGGCACAACCTACGGTGTAAAACGAAGTATTTTACTATAACTTTTTCAAAGAATTCAGTACGTGTTTATATTTTATCAATAAAAAAGAGGCTATATTTCAAGCCTCTCTCAATTATTAAAAACTTATTAAATAGAAACAGCAACTTGTGAATACGTGCATTGCATTTTTCGATATTTTAACAATTGTTTTTTTAATTTTTCAGTCAGTTTTTTAATTGAAGTATACATATCATCTGCTGTTGCTTGAGCAAATAGTTCAATTCCAGGTAACCGGACTATCGCTTCGGCCACATGATTAGAGCTACCTTTATGTGAGCGCTTATCAATCTGATGATCTTTCGTTAATTTAATCTGCATACTATTCACCTGATCAAGATGTTTCGTTAACTGATTAAATTTTGCTTTAATATTTTCTTCTATAGCTGGTGTAATTGCTAAATGATGTCCACGAATCGTTATTTGCATAATTCTATCCCTCACCTTTTTGGGTTATATAAAGAAGAACTAAAACGATTTAATGCAATCTAAAAAAGATGATTTGGGACAATTAAATCATTTTAGCTACTCCTCTTGGTGAAATTGAAATTTCATTATTTCGTCATAATGAATATCTAGAATAGTCATACTTCAAAATTTAGATCAAGACTTTTCTTTCGGATGACGATGGAATATGTAACGATTCACGATATTTTGCTACAGTCCTCCTCGCAACTTCTATCCCTTCATCTTTTAATAAACTAGCAATTGCATTATCAGACAACGGTTTACGTGGATTTTCATTAGAAACTAACTTTTTAATCATAGCCCGAATTGCGGTAGAGGAAGCCTCCCCTCCAGCTGTTGTTCCCACATGACTAGAAAAGAAATATTTCAACTCAAAAAGTCCACGTGGTGTCAGCATGTATTTATTTGTTGTAACCCGAGAAACGGTAGACTCATGCAACTCCACTTCTTCAGCAACATCCCGTAGTACTAATGGCTTCATTGCTTCAGGACCTATTTCAAGAAATGCTTTTTGATGCTCAACAATACAAGTAGCGACTTTTAATAAAGTTTTATGTCGCTCATCGATACTCTTTATAAAATTCTTGGCTTCAAGCAACTGATTACGCAAATATAAATTATCATCACTCTGATCAGCCCTACGAATCATACTCGAATAAAAAGAATTAATTCTTAGTTTTGGCATAACATCAGGATTTAACTGAACTTGCCAATGTAAATCCTTCTTAGCAACTACTACATCAGGAATTTGATATTCTGATTCTTGCTTTTCAAAATCCATACCTGGGTAAGGCTTTAATGTCTTTAATAAATCAACTGCAAACTTTAACTGATCTTTAGAAAGACCTGTTTGCTTTAATAATTTATTGAGATCGTTCGCAATCAATAATTCATAATATTGAAGTAGATTTTTAGCTTCTTTTAGATATTCAGTTTCTTTAGGCAAAAACTCTAACTGAACTTTTAAGCACTCAGCAAGATTACGAGCTCCAATACCAATTGGATCAAGGCGTTGAATATGCTTTAAAACAACTAAGACCTCATCTTCTTCGACTTCTTCCTCAACATCCATGTCATTTAATAAATATTGTACAGCTAAGATAATTTCTTCTATCTCAGCATCTAAAAATCCCTTATCGTCTAACGCATCCACAATACAATAAGCAATCAACTGATCTATTTTTGAAAAGTGCAGTAAGTTGACTTGTTCTAACATATGCTCTTTAAGTGTCATCTGAACTTGACGGTTATCCTCACGCTCTTCAAACTCAGGGGTAGCTAAAGCTGTAGACTGATGGGTATAAATATCATCCCATTCAGTATCCACAGGCAAGTCATCTGGTAAATGGTTTGCATTTAACTCTGTCGTAAGATCATCTGCTTCTTTTTTTTCTAAAGTGGATAAACTTTCTACTAGTGATTCATCTTCCACTTTTTCAAGTAATGGATTACTATCTAATTGAATCTGAATTTCTTGCTCTAATTCTAAACTTGAAAGCTGCAGTAATCGGATTGCCTGCTGCAATTGAGGCGTTAACGATAGAGAATTCGCAACTTTCAATCCAACAGATAATTTCATATATTTCTCTTTCCAAAAAACAAGCAAAAATCATGCCTATTTGCTATTTATAGCATATAGTAATGGTTTCTCCTATATATTGACTCCGCATTTCATGAGAAAAATAGTAATTTATTCCTCTAAAATAATATTAAAGTTATTTCGAGCTGCGTCTAATAATCTATTTTAGTTATCGGAAAGATTTGTTGTTTAGTGGATTAAACTTCGCCTTTATTCCCCGCATAAAGCAACACCCCAATCTCTTTCGAGATTGAGGTGTTTGGAATAATGAGCTGGCGATGACTTACTCTCACATGGGTAACCCCACACTACCATCA